>JBGSPH010000019.1:0-46797 GCA_041738675.1 Ignavibacteriaceae bacterium | reverse complement strand
AGAAGGATATTTTGGAAGGTTAAAACAAAAGTATAGAGTACATAGAGGACTATCTCCTCAAAAAAGAAAAAGTTATTTTAACTGGTATTTTTATTTAAAACCAATTTAATTTTAGCAACACAAAATGACTATTATGCCCAGGATGACATTGTGTTATTAAATATTTTACTAATGATATTTTAATATTGATATACGATGTCGGATTTCATTCATCTTCATAATCACACTCATTACAGTTTACAAGACGGCGCCTGCACGGTTGATGGCTTAATAAACGCAGCTCAAAAACATAATATGAAATCTGTAGCAATAACAGATCACGGGGTTATGTATGGCGCAGCGGAGTTTTACAACAAAGCAAAAAAAGCCGGCATCAAACCGATCATTGGAATGGAAGCTTATATTGTTGTTGATGGAAGCCGTTTTGATAGAGCAAAAGCTGAAGAAGCAAACAACAAAAAAAAATCCAAACACTACAATCACTTAATTCTACTTGCAAAAAATAAACAAGGTTATGATAACCTTTCCAAACTTTCTACACTTGGGCATACAGAAGGATTTTATTACAAACCGCGCATTGATATGGAATTGCTTGAACAGTACAAGGAAGGATTAATATGTACCACAGCTTGTGCCGGCGGAGTTGTTTCAACTCATCTTGTTAACGGCAATTATGAAAAAGCTCGAACAGTTGCAAAAAAGTTTAAAGATATTTTTGAAGATGATTTTTATTTAGAAATTCAAGATCACGGAATGGATGTTGATAAACCGATTCTTGAAGGAATGCCAAAACTTTCTAAAGAATTGGGAATCAAACTTGTCGCAACAAACGATTGCCATTACATTGAACCTGATCACGCAATCGCTCATAATATTCTTTTACTTTTATCGGATAAAAATGGTACAGACTATACACAACTGAGATACGGCACGGACCAGGTTTACTTTAAATCTGCAGAGGAGATGACAAAAATCTTCAAGAAATTTAAAGGTGCTTCTGAGCATACACTTGAGATAGATGAGAAGATAAATTTAAAACTTGATTTTGAAGGTCATCACTTTCCAAATTTTCCAATTCCAAAAGAGTCCATAGCCAAAAATCTTGATGAGTATATGGAATTGCTTGCAAGACAAGGATTGGAAAAGAAGTTTAAAAACATCACTCCAGAAATTGAAGACAGATTTAACTTTGAAATCAAAACAATAAATGAAATGGGTTTTCCCGGTTACTTTTTGGTTGTTGCAGATTTTATTAATGCTGCCAAGGATAGAAACATTCCGGTTGGTCCGGGAAGAGGAAGTGCTGCAGGAAGTATTGTTGCTTATGCTTTAGGTATCACAAATGTAGATCCATTAAAATATGATTTATTGTTTGAAAGATTTTTAAATCCTGCAAGAAGATCAATGCCCGATATTGATGTTGATTTTGCGGATGATCAGCGCGGAGATGTAATTGATTATGTGCGGGAAAAATATGGTCCTGAATGCGTTAGCCAGATTATTACCTTTAACAAATTATCTTCAAAAGCAGTGTTGCGTGATGTTGCACGTGTTTTAAAAATTCCAATTCCAACTGTAAATAAGATTACAAAATTTATTCCATCAAAGTTTGGTAAAGTTTATTCCATTGATCAGGCATTGGCAGAAGTGCCTGACCTGAAATGGGTAAAAGAGTCTAACGAAACTGATATACAAAATCTTATTAAGTATGCACGTGTGCTTGAAGGAATGAATCGTAATGCTTCCAAGCATGCAGCTGGAGTTGTGATTACACCCGATGAGGTCAGCAAATATGTTCCGCTTGCTAATGCGGTGTCTCAACAGGATATCGTTACACAATATACGATGAAGGATATAGAAAATGCCGGATTGTTAAAGATGGATTTTCTTGGATTGCGTACACTTACAATAATTCGTGACGCAATTGATATGATAAAGAAAAATCATAAAGTGGAAATTGATATTGATGAAGTTCCGCTGGATGATGAAAAAACTTTTCAGCTTTTTGCAAAGGGACAAACTACTGGTGTGTTCCAGTTTGAATCTGGTCCGATGCGTGAGTACTTAAAACAGCTTCATCCAACAAGTTTAAATGATCTTGCTGCAATGAACGCTTTGTATCGACCGGGACCAATGGAATTTATTGATGATTTTATTGATAGAAAGTTTGGCAGAAAAGAAGTTAAATATTCGCATAAAATTCTTGAACCAATTTTAAAGGAAACTTACGGAATAATAGTTTATCAGGAACAAGTTATTCAGCTTGCAAACAAAGTTGGCGGAATGAGTTTAGCCGATGCAGACTTGTTGCGCAGAGCGATGGGTAAAAAAGATCTTAAAGTAATGGAAGATCAAAAAATAGTTTTTGTAGATGGTGCGATTAAAAACGGTGTTGATAAAAGGAATGCACTCGAAATTTTTGAAACTATCTTTAAATTCGCCAATTATGGATTTAACAAAAGTCACGCAGTTGCATATAGTTTCATCGCATATCAAACAGCTTATCTAAAAGCACATTATCCGGCAGAGTTTTTAGCAGCTAACTTAAAAAACGAATTTGAAAACACAGACAAGGTTACAAAGTTTCTTGAAGACTGCAGAAAATTAAAAATTGAAGTTCTGCCACCTGATGTTAATAATCCATCATTACATTTTGAAGCTGATAATGGAAAAATAAAATTTGGAATGTCTGCAATTAAAAACGTCGGTGTTCCTGCAGTAAAAGAAATTATTAATGCAAGAAATAATCTTGGAAGAGATTTTAAAAGCATTTACGATTTTTGTGCAATCACTGATAACAGAATTGTATCCAAGCGTGCATTAGAAGGATTGGTTCTTGCGGGTGCATTTTACACTATGAATACAAATCGTGCTCAGCTTTTTGAGGCTGTTGAAACTGCGCTTGATTATGCCCACAAAATTCAAAACTCAAAAATGCTTTCAAGCGATTCACTGTTTGGCGAAGCTGAAGATGTTCAGTTAAAAGAACCTGCTTTGCCAAATACTAAACCCTGGACGGAAAAAGAATTTCTTGCACAGGAAAGAAAAGTGATAGGTTTCTATTTAACAGATCATCCGCTTAGAAGATATGAATTAGAGTATAAATCATTCTCAACAATTCATCTTGGTGAAACTGAAGACATAATTGAAAAAAGTGATGTGAGAGTTTGCGGAGTTGTTACTGAGCTCAAAACAAAGTTTGATAAAGCGGGTAGAACGATGGCATTTTTTAAACTTGATGATTTAACAGGAAGCTGTGAATGTTTGATGTTCTCAAAAGCATATGATGAATTTGGAAAGTTTGTTGAAGATGAGGAAGCAATTTTTGCAATTGGTAATCTTGAAAGCAGCGGGGACGCAGTAAAGATGCAGGTAAATAAAGTTATTCCAATGAAAAAAATTGCAAATGAACTTACGGAAAGCTTAAAGCTGCAGATCAGCAAAGAAAAAATCTCAACCGAAAAACTTAGTGAATTGAAAAATATCTTAATGAATCACGAAGGAAGCATTCCGGTCTTTATCAATCTTATAGAAAATGGAATTGATAAAGGTAAACTATTTTCACTTCAGCAAATTCGTGTAAAGATAACATCTGAACTACTAAAGTCTTTAACAAACTTATTAGGTGAGGAATCTTTGATACTAAAATCAAAGTAAATTCCAAATTAATTTTTGTTGTTTCACTTTGTTCGATTTTGTATTATTGTTCCCGTTATAAACACAAAACATATAGGAAAACATTTATATGAGACGTAACGAAAAACAAGAATACTGGGCGCTTATATTAGGTGCCTCATCCGGATTTGGTGAAGCAACAGCATTAAAATTAGCCAAAGACGGATTTAATATTCTTGGCGTTCACCTGGATCGACAGGCAACCATGCCGAATGTTGAAAGAATTATAAATGAAATAAAATCATCAGGTGTTGAAGCAATATTTTACAATGTAAATGCCGCTGATGAATTTAAACGAAATGAAATCATAACTGAAATAAAGTCTTTACTAAATGGAAAACCATTAGTAAAAGTTATAATGCACTCACTTGCATTTGGAACTTTAAAACCATTTGTGCCAAGTGCTACCGAACAGGCAATTACTAAAGCGCAGATGGAAATGACACTTGACGTAATGGCTCACTCACTTGTTTATTGGGTGCAGGATGTAGTTGCAAACAATCTGCTTTCACAAAGTGCAAGAATTTTTGCAATGACCAGCTCCGGCAGTCATTCAGCAATACCATACTACGGAGCTGTATCTGCTGCAAAAGCTTCCTTAGAATCTCACGTGAGACAACTCTCTGGTGAACTTGGAAGCAGATTTGGAGCATCGGTTAATTCTATTATGGCAGGCGTTACAGATACACCAGCTCTGCGTAAAATTCCCGGTAATTTAGATATGATTGATATCGCACAAAGGAAAAATCCACACGGTAGATTAACCACTCCCGAAGATGTGGCAAAAGTAATTTCGCTGCTTTGCAAAGATGGCGGTGAATGGATTTCAGGCGGTTTAATTCATGCTGATGGCGGCGAAGATGTAGTTAACTACGTTGGACAAGGAAAAAAATCTTAGTGGTTCACTAGTAATGTTATTAATAATTTTTTAAGGAACTTGAAATGAAACCCATAACTTTTACTGACGATAATTTTGCAACCGAAGTTTTACAATCAGATAAACCTGTACTTGTGGATTTTTGGGCAGTCTGGTGCGGTCCATGTAAAATGATTGCACCTTTTGTTGAAGAACTTGCATCTGAATTAGAAGGCAAAGCAAAAGTTGGAAAACTCGATGTTGACAACAATCAGGAGAGTGCCATAAAATACGGTGTGAGAAGCATTCCTACAGTATTGATTTTTAAGGGTGGAAAGGTTGTTGATACAATAATTGGTGCCGTTCCAAAAGTGCAGCTCAAGCAAAAATTGGAAGCAGCATTTTAAACTAAATTTAGTGTTACATCTAATTGATAAAATGTAATTGATTACTTTTTGTCTAAAACATAAGGGTCTGTTGCAGAAGTAAAATGACCCATTCAGAATTCTGCAGCAGACCCTTAAGGTAATACTCGATTGGTAAGATTCTTACTTAAGTGGTTTAGAATGAATTTTAGAGGAAAATAGAATCTCTTGACATTAAAACCAAAAAATATTATTTCACAACAGCAAATAAAAAGACTTAAAATCTTGACTAAAATCACAAACAATTGTAATTTGAGCAAGAATTTTAAGATTTATACTAAATAGTAATTTTATTTAATTAACAAAAACACTTAACAAAAAAAGGAGATCGTAATGATCAGAAAACTTTCCGTTTTGTTTCTAGCAGTGGCATTTATTAGTACTGCCTTTGCTCAGGAAATTGTTAAGCAAAAAGCACCGTTAAAATTTGATGATGGTTCTTATGCTTCTCAATCCTATATTCCTTTAGGAAATGATGCACCGCGCACCGCGGCTAATTATGTAATTGTAGATACAATGGCTAATGCTTTTGGACCTGCAAGTAACACTTTGAATCCAGTAGCATTTGATCCCTACGCAAATGTAGTGGCTGTTGTCCATCGTGGGTATTCTTCTTACGCTGTTGGAAGTGGAGAAATGTGGTGGAATTGGTCAACAGACTTCGGCGCTACCTGGAATAGAAGTCTTACATCTGTTCAGAATGGCACAACCGTTCAAAATGCAGGAAGATATCCAAGTATGTCAATTGCTAATTATACTAATTCTACTGACATGTCCACATTATTAGGTGCATTCGCCTGGCCAGAATTAAATCCAGCAGCTTTTGGTTGGATTGGTTATGGTGTTTCTGAGGGATTGATGGAATCAGCTTTTGCTGATATCGATCAAGGTCCTCCGGCATATGGTTCAAACGTTCCTACATTCTCTGATGACCAGTATGTTTATTGGTATTCAGATAATCAGACTGACAACTCATTGAGACTGTGGAGAACACAGGATTATTCTACTATTGAAGTAATAGATCCTCCTACTTGGGCAACAACAAGATGGACAAATGGTAACATCGTATTGGGTGGAGTTGCTCATAATGGTACTGTTTATGTCGGTGCTATTGGTTCTTATACTGAAGAAATTGGTGCTGGTGGATGGGAAATTGGTTATTCAAAATCTACAGATAACGGTGCAACCTGGACCGATTGGTTTGTTCCGGATTGGAGAACAATTCCTGCTACAGCTAATTTTACAGAATTATGGGATTGGAAATTAGCAGATGCATTTGTTAGTTACTCAGGTGATATTCAGGTAGATGCTAATGGATTAGTTCATTTAGTTACCGGATTCACAGATTCAGTAACCGCAACAAACGCAATTGTTGAATTATTTGAAACAGCTCCTAATGTTTGGGATGCTAAAATAATTGCAGCAGCTCACGACAAATCTAAATATGGTTATGAAGCTAACACTCCAGGTCTTGGTCAAACAGGTCCTTCGATTATGATTGCTACAAATCTAGATCGTGATTTCTTTGCAGTTCAATATTCTATTGGCTCACCCGAAACAGCAGACACACTTTGTGATCTTTATTATCACACAAGAGCGTTAGGCGATGCAAGCTGGTCAGGTGCAACCAACTTAACTGAAACAAATACAATGAACGAAGATGGTTCACATATCGCACCTATGATGGCTAATGCTGGTGGTTCAGATTGGATATTCTCAATGTTCTGGTATGAAGTTGGAAATACAACTCCGATTGTTAACCAAACAGGTCCTCATGGAATATATATGGCAACAGTTCCTGTAAGAACAGCTGGCGCAGATATTCCTGTTACATTCCAGGTTGATATGGGTGTTCAGGCGTTTGAAGGAAACTTCCCGGCTGGCGCTAACGTAGTTGTACGTGGTAGTTTCCAGGCTGCTTTTGGTGATCCGGGTGGAGACTGGCAAGGAAATTTCTTCCAATTATCAGATCTAGATGGTGATACCATTTATACTGGTACATTTAACGCTCCCTCAGCTCTTGCTGGTAACAATTATGCATTTAAATTTGTTATTGTAAATCCACCTGCTGGTGATAACTGGGAATCTACTCCTGACAGACCATTTACAGTTACATCTCCATCAACTGTACTTCCAGTTGTATGGTTTAATGATGATAACATTTATACAGTAGTAAATGAAGTAACTAACACAATAAACTTTACTGCTGATATAAGCGGTATACTTGGCGTTGGTGTTGGCGGTGCATTCGATCCCGCTACTGACTCATTATTAGTTATGGGATTAGATTGGGATAACTTAGGTAAAGACGTTGTTGGAAACAGAAGAATGTTTAACAACGATCCGTTTAATCCTGGAATTTATGATGCTAGCTTAACAGTTACATCTGGTTCCGCTGCTGCTAATGGTGTTGGAGATTCAACAAAATGGAAATTCAAAGCATATCCTGATGGAAGATTTGCAAATACAGGCTGGGAAACCACACCTGACAGATGGCACATCTATCAAGCTAATGGTTCTACCATTGATTTGCCAACTATCGTTCCTAGCATTCTTCCTTTATTCGGACCAATCAACAGTGATGTTTCAATACAAATTACAGTTGATATGACTGGCGCAACAAACAGATATAATGGATTAACAATTCCATTAAATGAATTACAATTTGTTGGTATGAGAGGCGCTGCAGATTTCTTAGGCTCATGGGCTAGCGGTGGTAACTGGACTCCTTCAGATACTACTACCGGTAATATGAAAGTATTGCAAAACATTGGCGGTAACTTATGGAGAATAACAGTAACCGCTCCAGCAGGTCAAAATGCAGGTCAGTATGCATACAAATTTGCTGCAATGTATCCGGGTGCTGATACGATCAACGGTGGTTCATCTCCGCTTGATAATGAAAATCCAAATGATTTCAATCATACATTTGTTCTGTCTGATAATTCACCACTTATTACACTTTGGAATAATTGGGCAGATATCACAACTGATGTTAAAGAAATTACTGATTTAGTTCCAGTTGCATTCGAATTAGGACAGAATTATCCTAATCCATTTAACCCATCAACAACAATTAAATTCAGTATACCTGAATCAGGATTGGTTACTTTAAAAGTATTTAACTTGTTGGGCCAGGAAGTTGCAACTTTATTGAACAGTGAAAAAACTGCTGGTGTTTACGAAGCAACATTTGATGCTTCTACTCTATCAAGCGGTATATATTTCTATACATTGGATTCAAAGAACTTTACCTCTACCAAGAAAATGGTATTGTTAAAGTAATATAGTTCTTTTACAAAGCGGGTGGCGAATTATTCTGAAATATGAATAACCCATCCGCTTTTTTTTGATTTAAATCGATGAGATGAAAAATCTAATCTCAAAATTAATTTAGTGGAGAACAGATGAAAAATTCGATTACAAAGTTTCTGTTTATATTTTTATTAACGGTCTTTGTTTCAGCAGTTAATGCACAATCCGGTGTTGGTAAGCTTAATGGAAAAGTAATTGATGCTGACACAAAAGAGCCTCTGATAGGAGCAAATATAGTTGTCCTTGAAACTCAAGCAGGTGCTGCTACAGATATTGATGGTAACTACTTTATATTAAATATTAACCCGGGTACTTACTCGGTTAAAGTAAGTTACGTTGGTTACGCACCAAAAACTTTAGAAAATGTTCGTGTTGTTTCTGGTATTACTTATGAATTGGATGTCGAACTATCAACAGATTTTACTCTTGATGAAATTGTTGTAATAGATAGAAAATTCTTTGAATCTAAATCTACTAATACGGTTAAGGTAATTGATTCAGATCAGATTTCCAGACTGCCGGTTAAAGGTGTAACTAATATAGTATCCTTGCAATCAGGAGTTGTTGTTCAGGATGGCAGCGGTGGTGTTGAAGGTAATGCAACAATTAACGTAAGAGGTGGTCGTGGTACAGAAGTTCTATATATAGTTGATGGTGTACCCCAAAACAACGTATATACAGGCGCAAATAGAAGCCAGGTTAGTGATAACTCTATTGAGCAGGTTTCATTCCAGGTTGGTGGCTATGAAGCTAAATACGGACAGGCACAGTCTGGTATAGTTAATATTACCACAAAATCCGGGTCACCGGTTTATAACCTTTTTGCTGATGTTGTAACTTCAAAATATCTGGATGATTATGGCTATAATCTATATACTTTTAATTTAAGTGGGCCGATAATTCCAGGTGATCAGAACAATACAATATTTCTATCTGCTGAAAGAGGCTGGTTTCTTGATTCTGACCCAACAGCAATAGATCGAACTTTTACTTATAATCTTGATCCGCTAGAGACTAAAACCGTTACTTCTAAGGAACATATGGATGCTTCAAACTGGAGATTTAGCGGTAAAACTTCACACTCTTTTGGTGATTTCAGATTAAACTTAGGCGCAAATTATAATGTGAGAAATTTTAGATCTTATGTTCATACCTACGCAAAAAACAATGCTGAATTTAATCCCGATAATGAACAAAATAATCTTTCTTTCAGCTCAAGATTGACTCAGACGATCAGCAATAATTCTTTCTGGAACCTTAATCTTGGTTATAGAAAAGACGGATTTGAACAATATGATCCTCACTTTAAAGATGATTTATACGCTTATGGTGATAGTACAATTTTTGCCAATACATTTGGCGTAACATTATCAAGAGACGGTCAACGAATTCAAAAAGACGGAAACAATGTATTCTGGGCATATGGCAGAATAAATAATGGTTATCAAAAACAAGAAAATGATGTTTTTAATATTGATGCTGATTTTACATCCCAAATATCCAATCATCTGTTTGAGATTGGTGGTGGATTCAATTATAACGTTGTAAGAAGTTACTTTGTTGGGCCAGTTCAATTGGCGGCGCTTTCAGATACTTTAACTGAATATGAGAAGTTTGAAGTTTTACAACCTTCTGTTTTTGGTTATGATATAACAGGAAGAAACAGAACAGGTTCTGGTGATGGTGAATTTGCACCCAAAGAACCCATTTTTGCTTATGCTTATTTGCAAGATAGATTTGAACTTGACGATCTTGTATTAAATCTTGGTTTAAGAATGGATTACATTGATACCAGGACAGATATATTAAAGGATCCAAGTCTGCCTTTTGCAGGTGGTTCAAATCCAAATGATTTTGATGCTGGTGATTTTGTTGAGAAAGAATCTGAATTAGAATTTTCACCTCGTATCGGTTTAGGTTTCCCTGTAACCGAAACAACAGTCTTCCACGCACAGTATGGAAGATTTATTCAGATACCTGCATTAACTGATTTATATACAGGTCCTTTTGATCTCGATCAATTCATATCATTTGATCCTCAGTATGTTCAGGATGGAACTATTAAATCAGAAGAAACAATCCAATACGAAGTAGGATTCAGACAGCTTCTTGGTGATAATGCTGCAATGAATATTACACTGTTCTATAAAAATATTAAAGGACTTGTAAACAGACAGACAAACTTTTTCCAAAGAGTTGAAGGTGGAGAACTCAGAACATATATCGCTCCTGTTAACTCAGATTTTGGAACCACAAAAGGTTTGGCATTTTCATTGGATGTTACAAGATTAAGTTATATTGGTCTTTCACTGCAATATACTTTTTCTATTGCAGAAGGTACTGGATCTTCAACTTCTTCGAGTCAGACTGCTGTATTTAGAAACTTAGATAGTCAGGCTCCTAAAGTTATTGCTCCTTTGGATTTTGATCAGACACATACAGGTACTCTCTCTATTGATTTTTATGTACCAAAGGGTGATTTAGGATTCTTTGAGATGACAGGTGCCAATATGTTAGTATCATTTGCAAGTGGCAGACCTTACACTCCGCTTGATTATTTTGATATTCTTACCGGAAATAATGGCGGTCCTAGCACGGTAGGATATGTTAACTCCAGAAATTCACCCGGTACTTTTAGAATAGATTTGAAACTGGAAAAATCCTTTGAAATTGGAAATTTACTCATTACTCCATATCTCTGGATCCAAAATCTTTTGGATGGAGATAATATTACCAATGTTTGGAGATCCACAGGTGATCCTTATACAACTGGATTTTTAAATACTCAAAATGGTAAAAATGCAGCCATAACTAACGGAGAAGGTTACGTACAAGATTACAAATCATTGGAAGAAGATCCGGTTAATTTCGGTATTCCAAGACAAATTCGTTTAGGCCTCAAAATGAATTTTGGTAATCTTACTTTCTAATTAATTCAAAGAGATTTATAGAATATAATCAGGATTGTAAAAATGAGAAATCAAAAAATATTTTTTCCCAAACTTATCTTATTTCTATTAGCCGTAGGATTAATTTCCCTTGGTTTTATAGAAGGGGATAAAAAGGGAGTTAAAGAAAATAAAAGCTATAAACTTTTAAAAACCACTCAGTCTGGTAAACAAGGTGATGCTTATAGGATGGATATTAATAATCTTAATATTCCTATTAATAGAGTTGGTACAATTGCAGACGTAAATATCCCACCGGATGGAACTTTGGGACGCTTTGGTGTTGGAACATTTCTATTTTCTGGTGGATTCTTTATGAGCGGATATACCAATGGAAATTTATGGGCCTTTGGTCAGGCATCAGCTTCATTGGTTGAAAACATGACTCCTGGTACCGTAGCTTCTGGTCCAAATGATCCGGATGCAGTAATGTATGTGCTGGATAGAGAAGACCCTGCATTTGGGCAAAGCTGGATAGATTGGAAAACGGCAGTTGATAAATTTGATGCAGACTTTTATGATGGCGATGGCGATGGATTATATAATCCGGTCGATAAAAATGGTAACGGTGTATGGGATGCTGATGAAGATCATCCTGATCTATTAGGCGATAAGACCGCATGGTGTGTTTATACGGATGGACAACCCGGTGCTCAAAGAACAAGATTTGCCGGAGTTAATCCTCAGGGAATCGAGGTCCGTCAAACTGTATTCGCATTTGCATCAAAAGGTGCACTTGGAAATATAATGTTTATAAGATATAGACTTAAAAATACCGGACTTGTTGCTGAAAGACTTGACAGCGTAATTTTTGGAGTCTGGTCTGATCCGGATGTGGGTACTGATTTTGAAAATGATCTGGTTGGTATTGACAGACCAAGGAATGCTGGATTTACCTATAATGAAGATGGGGTTGATGGTGCATATGGAGCTGCACAGCCTTGCTTTATGATAGATTTCTTTTCAGGACCACAGTCATACATAGCAGGTGAAACCTACATTGACAACAATGGTAACAATATATATGATGATGGTATTGATACACCATTGGATACTGCATATAGTTATAGAGGTAAATTTTTAGGTATACAGGAATTTCCCGGAGCTAAAAATCTCGATGTTTCTTCTTTTGTTCATTATGTTCAGTCAGATCCACTCAGAGGTGATCCGAATGATGAATTTGAAGCAAGAAATTACATGAATGGAAGACTTAAACTTGGTGAAGTTTTTGACCCTTGTGCAACAACACCACCCGATCCCTGGGGAGGAGTTTTTGGCGGAGTTAATTGTGCTACTATTGATCCACGATTTTGGTATTCTGGTGACCCGGTTACAACCACCGGCTGGTTATCAAGAACTGGTACAGATCAGAGACAAATGACCAATGTTGGTCCCATTACATTAAATAGAGATGAAGAAATTGAAATCGTAGTTGCTTATCTAATTGGTCAAGGAACAGACGCACTAAGCTCTATTACCAAAGCAAGAGAAATTGATGATGGTGCGCAGTTCATATTTGATGGTAATTTTAGAGCACCTATACCTCCACCATCAATTAACCCGATTGTTGAATCAGGAGAAGATTTTATAGACTTCGTTTTTCCTATTAACAATCAAGTTAGCTTTGTTGATTCAACTTCTGCCTGGAATGATAAATACCATAGCACAAACGTTTATGCTTTTAGAGTTAACTCTACTCAGGATGTGGTATCAGGAGAACAGAACAGCAAATTATTAACCAGTTATCAAAGAGACTATTTTATTAAAAACATTTACAAAGAAAATGGTGAAACTGGCGGAATTGAGTTGCTTTATCCTGAAGCTCCAAATAAACTCGATTACACAGTTTTTTCAGATTCTGTAACTGGAAAAATTAGATTAAGAATTACTCAGGATCCGTTTTCGAACGGTCCACTAATTAAGGGTAAACCATATTATTTTTCATTTACTTCAACAGCAATAAATTATGAGTCATTGGTAAATAAAGCCGGTGATCCTTATGGAACCGAAGGGGATTATTATCTTTCCACTGCAGGATTTGTAGCAGAAGTTGAAAATATACCAAGAATACTTACTGTAGTACTTGGTGAAAATATGTACTCACCGCCATTAACAATCCAACCAGCAAATAAGGTGGCTGGACCAGCTTTAGGTGATGTTGGTTATGACATTGTGGATCAATCTAAATTGACCAATAATAAATATCAGGTTTCATTCTTTATAGATTCATCATCTGCAAGTTACTCTACTTTTTGGAGATTGAAGAATTTAACTACTGGTCAAACATTGATTGATTCTTCAAGTGATTACTTGTACTCAAAACCTGACTTTATCGCAACTAAAGCTACTGATGGTTTTATAACCAAAATAGACAGTCAGACTGCAACATTAGGAGCTCCTAATTACTCTCCAAGTTCAAATGTTTGGTATGATAATTTTAATGCAGCTTCTGCCACCGGTGTATTTTATGTTGGAAATGATATTCCGCAGGGTACAGCTGTATTTAATTTCAGAAATCGAACCTCAGATTATATCTCAGCTGATCGATTGAGAAAAGTGGAGCTAAGATTTGGAACCCAAGGTAAAGCCTATCGATATATGAATAATTATATTGGGAGTTCAAATCTTTCAAGACTAAATGCATATACATTTGCTGGTGCCATTACAGCAGCTGATACTGTTGGTAAAGGAACCATTGGCAATTGGAATACCGCAACAGATCGGGCAAATGGATTTGTTGATGTTCCTTTTACAGCCTGGGTTGTAGATGATAGATACCCAAATGATTCCAGACAACTTGCTGTTGGATTTGTTGAAAGAAGAAATTCAAATAATTTCCCTGGTGGAACCCCTGATGGAATTTGGGATCCGGGTGATTCCCTTAATACATCTGGTGAAGTTATAATTATTTTTGATGCAAGTTATGATGCAAACGGACAGCAGTTTGAATATACAGGTGGTGAGTTTAATACTCCTGGCGGTCCGGTAACAGTTTGGGCTGATTTAATAAGATCCACAACTGGTTTGCAATCACCACCAACAGATGCTATTGGATTTAGCCCAGAACAGAGAAAAATTTTCTTATCTCCATGGTTTAATGCAATGTATGTTGTTGGATTACAAAGAAAAGATGCTTCGTTATTCTTCAATAATGGAGATGTTCTAAGTACAAATATTACGGTATATCCATATACCAATGAAGATATTTATGAATTTACCACTTCTTCAACAACGTTAAATGAAGATCAGCAAAAAGCTTTGTTTGAGAAGGTTAATGTTTATCCTAATCCTCTGTATGGTTTCAATGTTGCGACAAGTTACAATAATAGTGCAGCGGATGAACCATTTGTAACATTTTCAAATCTTCCTGAAGAGATTTCGATTAAAGTTTATTCTTTGTCTGGTCAGTTGTTAAGAACTTTAGGTGTTGAAGATAAACCTTCACCAACTTCTCCGTTCTTAACATGGAACCTGCAAAATGAATCTGGATTAAGAGTAGCTTCAGGCATGTATTTTGCGATTGTAACCTCACCAAAGTATGGTGAAAAAATACTGAAGTTTGCTATTATTATGCCTCAAAAACAGATTCAAAAATATTAGGATTATTGGGCGGTTTATACCGCCCAGTAAATTTTGAAAAAATTTAGGAGTATTAGAAAATGAAAAAAATTGTCACAATAATTCTTTTAGTAATGTTTACTGCATCAGTTTATGCAGGTGATGTTGCCAGAAAGGGTACAACAGGAGCTGAACAACTGCTAATTCCCGTTGGTGCAAGAGGTATTGCAACAGGTGGTGCTTTTATCTCTAACCTAATTGGATTAGAATCTATTTATTATAACCCGGCAGGGTTAGATCGCTCTAAAGGAGCCGAAGCTATATTTAGTTATATGAATTATATAGCTGATCTTAATGTTTCGTACTTTGGGGCGGGTACAAGTCTAGGTGAGCTTGGATCTATAGGCTTGACATTTAAATCTATTGATTTTGGAGATATTCCTGTTACAACATCAGATTTTCCGGATGGTGATGGAACAACTTATTCTCCTGCATTTATAACATTTGGTCTTACATATTCTAAAGTTATTACCGATAGAATTTCTGTAGGAACCAACTTTAAATTTATAAATGAAACAATCGAAAACACCAGTGCTTCTGGCTTTGCAATTGATTTTGGTGTGCAATATCGATTTGATGAAAGTATATCGATCGGTGCAACACTAAAAAATATTGGCGGAAATATGAGATATTCCGGTGCAGATTTACAGCAAGCCACAGATATTCCAGGTTCATTTCCTGGTTCACCAAATGGAACTTATGAAATAGTTGCTGAGGAATTTCAGATACCGAGCTATTTCGAACTTAGTGCATCTTACAATTATAATATGGATGAACAAAATAATCTCTTAGTTGGAGGAACATTTGTTGCAAACAATTCGTTAGAAGATGCGCTTAATTTAGGCTTAGAGTATGGATTTATGAAAATGTTCTTTTTACGCGGCGGATATAATCTTGCACTTCAAAATAGTGATGATTCCATTTATGGATTTACTGCAGGTGCAGGTGTTGATTATCAGGTTGGATCAGGAATCGGAATAACTTTTGATTACGCATTTAGAGATGTAAAAGATTTTCCAACTGCTAATCATATCTTCACAGTAAAATTAGCTTTTCAATAATCAAAAGTAGTTTTTATTTCAGCGTCTATTGCACAACAATAGACGCTTTTTTATTTAATGAGAATTGTAAAAATGAAAAAAATATTAATTTTCTTTGCTTTATTCTGCTCTCCAATAATCTCACAGTCACAATTTGATTTTGAATTTGACTATGCGCAGTTCGGATATGATACTACATCTAATTACGTTGAGTTTTATTACTCCTTCAATCAAGCTACCTTAACTGTAGGAACTGATACTTCAAATCCTAATTTGGAAGGATTGCTAAAAATATTTATAAAAAACATCGAAACTGGTGATACAATAGTTTATAATCAGTGGAGAGTAAAACACGATGTGGATACATCCAATACAACTAATCAAATACTAGTTGGTACTTTAGGTTTTGTAATTCCAGCTGGAACATTCGATTGTGAATTTACAGCCTCTGATCTTAATAAACCAGAAATGTTTAAAGAGATCAAAGAACAGCTTAAAATTAAACCTTATCTTCATGAAGGATTAAGTATAAGCGATATACAACTTGCATCTAAAATGATTCAGGGAAGTGAGAACACAAGTTCCATCTTTTACAAAAACACTTATGAAGTTTTACCAATTCCGAATTTGGTATTTGGCAAATCTCAGCCGGTTGCATTTTTCTATACTGAAATTTATAATCTTAAATCATCTTTGATAAAAAGTGAATCTATTAAAATGAATATGATGCTTTATAACAGCAGAGGAAAACTGATCAAAGAAAAATCCAAGTATCTTTCAAGAAATTCCGATACACGTGTAGAGGTAGGTTCACAGATACTATCAAATTATCCTACTGATTCTTACACTTTTGTAATTGCATTGATTGATAGTATTGGTAATGCGGGAATTTCTACAGTTAAAAAATTTTTTGTTTACAATCCGGATATAGTTGTTGTTGATACTTTTGAAACTTCAACCACTCCGGTTCTTAGCTCCACTTTTGGTTCAATGTCTGAAGATGAATTAGATGACTTGTTTGAAAAGTCCAGATATCTTGCAACAAAAACTGAGATTGATAAATTTGAAAGGTTATCGAATGTTGAAGGTAAGCGGGAATTTATGTTTGAATTTTGGAAAGTGAAGGAAGAAACTTTTGGTTCTGCCCAGGGTAATAATGAATTTTATAAGATATATCTCCAACGAATAGATTTGTGCAATCAGAGATATGATACAATGGGTAAACAAGGATGGAAAACCGATAGAGGCAGAGTATATTTACTTTATGGTGAGCCAACAGAAATTGAAAGATATCCAAATCAATTGGAAACAAGACCTTATGAGATCTGGCAATACACTGAAATTGAGGGCGGAGTATTTTTTGTTTTTGCAGATTTAACTGGTTTTTCAGATTATACGTTAATTCATTCTACGAAGAGAGGCGAATTAAGGGATGATAACTGGCAAAGACGCATAGTTGTTAGGTGATAACTGCTTTTGAGTTATTTAAGCCCCATAAACTGGGGCTTTTTTGTTGATACTAAATTGATTAATAAATCCTTTCATTTCACTATTTTTACACATCAGAATCTTAAAATGATGTGAAAAATATTCTCGAATACATACTATTTTTATTCTTGAGTTTTCTTTGCCAGGCACTCGGACTGAGGCTATCCAGAAAATTTTCTAATTTCATTGCCTTCATTTTCTTTTATATCATCCCAATACGCAAAGATGTTGTGCTTGATAATCTTAAACATGCGTTCCCTGAGTTATCTGAAAAACAAATTAATGAGGTTGCTTACGGCAGTTATAAGAGTTTTTCAATTACTCTTGTTGAGATTTTATATCTACCCAGAATCAATAAAGAGCAAATAAAAAATGTTGTTAAAATTAATAACCTGGAATTAGTAAAAAGAAGAGAGAAAGAACAAAATGGAGTAATTATTCTAACAGCACATTTTGGTAATTGGGAGTATTCTGGAATTTCAGCAGGATTAAATCTTAACAAAAATATATTTGTAGTTGCTAAGTCACAGCGCAATCCATACGTAAATGATTGGATGAATAAATACCGCAGCAGTTTAGTTAATGAAGTAGTACCTCTGGGTGTTTCCATTAGAAATGTTTATACAGCACTTTTAAAAAAAGAAATCATTGCACTTGTCGCAGATCAAAGAGGTCCTGAAGAAAGTATAAAGTTAGATTTCTTTGGACGCAAGACGTCTGTTTATACCGGTCCGGCAATTTTATCACTTAAAATGAATTCACCCATAATTTATGGTGTAACAGTTAGACAGCCAGATTACTCATACAAAGTTGACTTTACAGAAATTAGTAGAGAAGATTTACCTGATGATTATGAGGGAAAAGTAAAAGTACTCTCTGAAAGATTATTAATGTATCTTGAAGAAAGTATTCGAAAAAATCCTGATCAATGGCTATGGATGCATAAAAGATGGAAACATTGATATGAATAGAGAAAGAATTTTATTTATTCAAACAGCGTTTCCCGGTGATGCAATTCTTACATTACCCGCAATAAAAAAGCTTAAAGATTTTTACTCTGAAAATACGATTGAGGTTTTGTGCATACCTGCAACTCAAGATATTTTTACTGCTTCTCCTTATGTTGATAATGCAATTTTTATCGACAAAAAAGGCGAACACAAATCTTTAATAAGGACATACAAATTTATCAAGCAGTTAAAGCAGAATAATTATACAAGAATTTATTCCTCACATAGATCTTTAAGAACATCGTTAATTGTACTTTTGCTTGAAGTAAAAGAAACTTATGGGTTTGATAATTCTATGCTAATGCATGTGTACAAAAATCTTATACCATATAATTCATCTAAACATGAAGTTCAAAGAAACTTTGATTTAGTTGGATATGAATATGACGATCAAAGTTGGAGAATGATTCCGGAAATTATTTCAAATAAAGAATCGTTGGAAAAGATAAACTCATTAATCAAGCAAAATGATTTACAAAATGGATTTATTGCAATTGCACCGGGCAGTGTTTGGAATACAAAAAAATATCCATCAGATTATTTCGAAATAATTATTAAACACTTAGTAGATCAAAAATATAAAGTTGTATTAATTGGCGGCGAAAATGATAAATCAATTACTGATAATATCGTTGCCAAATATTCTGCAAATGTTATTAACACAGCAGGTAGTGTTTCAATTGTCGAAAGTATTGAGCTTCTGAAGTATGCAAAGATATTAGTATCTAATGACAGCGCCCCAACTCATATGGGCATGTGTGCTGATATTAAAGTTTTGACAATTTACTGTTCAACTGTACCGGAGTTTGGATTTTATCCTTACAATAAAAAAAGTTCATCAATAAGTTTTGATGATTTGAAATGCAAACCATGTGGAATTCATGGACATGATGTGTGTCCTATTAAAACTTTTGATTGTGCGATGAAACTATTACCTGGTCAAGTAATATTAAAAGTGGAGGAAATGTTACATGATAAAAAATAAAAAATCTGTCCTAATTAATATTGATGAAAATTTTGATGAAAGTATTAAACTTGCTTATGAACTATTTCTAAATGGTTCGATTTTTATTTATCCTACTGATACAATTTATGGATTTGGCGGAAATCCATTTAATGAAACCGCAATAAAAAAAATCAGCGAGGTTAAAGGAAAAACTAATTGGCGACGATACATATTTTTGATATCTGATATTGAAATGTTAAAAAATTATACCGATATAGATTCGGAAAAATATTTAGACTTTCTTTTATCAATATGGCCAAATCCTGTATCAGTGATTCTTAAACTGAATAAAAGATATCAGGAATTACTTCAATCGGAAACAGGTGCTTTTAGAATTCCTAACTACAGATTTTGTCAGAAATTAATTAGCGAAATAAAAATGCCGCTGGTTTCAACCAGTGTAAACAGAACCGGCAATGAGCCGTTGAATCATCCTTCTCAAATTATTCAAGAATTTGCAAATGAGGTGGATGCGATTTTCTATTCTGATAAGAAATCTTTTTTTGAAGCTTCTACTTTGATTGATTTAAGTAATGATGAGCCGGTTCTCATAAGAGAGGGTAAAATTAAGTTTGTGGAAATAATGAAAAAGCTGAATTAGATTATACCATCAAAATTAAAAAGAGATGCTAAAGTTATTTAAAATAAAAAAGTTCTCTATAATCGTTTTGCCCGAAGAAACATCGAGTGAACCAAGATCTATTAAGATTTCATTCGCAAAAATGATGACATTTATCGGCATATACAGCGTTATAGTTTTTCTTCTCGGTTTCTATATAATAAGTTTTACTCCTGTTAGTGAAGTTCTTTTTCCTTACTCGTTGAGGTTAACAGAATCAGATAAAAAGAAAGTGGAAATTTTAAATAGTAAAGTTGTTTTTCTCGCAAAAGAAATTGAATCATTAAAATCAGTTAACAAACGATTAAAATTTGCCATAATGTTAGGGGATTCAACCCTTCTTAATGAACCGATTCTACGGAAAGACTCCACAATTGCAAAAGTACCAGCTGAGGGAAATATTTTAAGTGTGTTTGTTAAGTTTTTTGATAAGATATTCTATAATCAAAAAGAGGATATATTTTTTATTAAACCCGCTGAAGGTTTTGTAAGCAGATCATTTGATCCGGAACGCGGACACAATGGAAATGATTATTCTATGAAAGAAAATAGCCCTATCTTTGCATCCGCAGGTGGTTATGTTGTGTTTGCGGATTATACCACAAATTTTGGTTACACTATCATAATTAATCATCAAGAAAATTACATAACTAAATATCTTCATTGTGCATCATTATTAAAAAAAGATGGTGACTTTGTTAGGCAAGGAGAGTTGATCGCATTAAGTGGAAATTCTGGTACAGAATCCACAGGTCCGCATTTGCATTTTGAAATTTGGAAAGATGGAAAACCAATTGATCCATCAAAAATTTTAATTAAATTTTAGGAGTTTTATTTTGAAAACTAATATTAACAGGAGTAATATGGAAGAAGTAACAATTATAAGCAGCGGTGTTGTTATTGATGGAAAAGTTTCAAGCAACGGTAATGTTCGAGTTGATGGAACTATTAAAGGTGACATTACAGCACAGGGCAATCTTACAGTTGGTGAGCACGGAAGTATTCAAGGGCAACTTACCGGAGAAACAGTTTCGATAGGTGGTAAGGTTGAAGGAACGGTAAATGCCAAAGAAAAACTTGTTTTGGAATCCAAAGCAGTTTTAAAGGGCGATCTTCTTACAAAAATACTTGTGGTTGAAGCCGGAGCAATGTTTGAAGGAAAAAGTTCAATGAGCAGCCAATCTTCCTTTAAGCCTGTTAGCAAAGGAGAATAAAGTGGCTCTAAAACCGGAAGATGATTCCGGGATTGCCAAATCATTGCGGGACGTTGGTCCATATCTTGGCTTGGGTCTTCAACTTGCAGTAACAATTGTTGCTTTTGTTCTTATAGGAAGCTGGCTTGATGATAAGTTCTCTAAGAATTATATCTTCACTCTAATTGCTGGAGTGTTAGGGATAGGAATCGGGTTATACAACCTGATACGAACTGTAACCTATTTAGAGAAACGAAGTAAAATTAAGAATGCAAAAAAATAGAATATTTTACTTTTTCAGCACAATACCGGTTTTATTTTTTATCAGTCTGGTTATTTTTTTTATCGACAAAAACCTTAATTCAGATCTTTTTTTTAGTCTTTTTTACGGATTTATTTTCTCCACTTTCAACTTCCTTCTGGGTGTACTTTCAATTCATTTTGGATTTGAAAAAAGCGATAAAATCTTTTTAATTGTCGTCTTTGGTGGATTAATTATTCGTTTATTTTTGATGCTTATCCTCATTGTGATAGCCTTAGAATTCTTGTTTGTTAGGCTCAATTCTTTTATCTTTACAACCTTTATTTTCTATTTCTACTATCTCATAGTAGAGATTTTTATACTAAATCAGAAAAAGAATTTTATAATCAAGACTAAGCAATGATTGACTCCACTTCAACACAATTGGTTGTTGATAGCCTCAAAAATACCAAATCGGCTTCTAGCAGCGATTGGATTCTCCATCACGTAATGGATGGGGATTATCTTGATTTTTCGCCGTTTTTTAAGTTATATCTTCCACATTTTGAGCTATTTGGGCTAGATCTTTCTATCACCAGACACGTACTTTTTATGTGGCTTGGCTCCATTTTGCTTTTTATTGTGATGACAAGAGTTGCTAAAGCTTATAAATCATCTATGGTTCCTAAAGGATTTACAAATTTTTGGGAAATATTTATTGTATTTGTTAGAGATGAAATTGCTAAGCCAACGATCGGGAAAGGTTTTGAGAAATTCTTACCATATCTGTTAACAGCTTTTTTCTTTATTCTCTTTGGAAATTTTCTGGGATTAATTCCTTTCTCAGCAACATTTACAAGCAATATAGCTGTTACAGCAACAATGGCGATTTTTACTTTTTTGGTAATTCAATTTGGTGGAATGAGAAATAATGGTGCGTTCGGATATTTCAAAGGATTAATTCCTCACGGTGTACCGGTTTTCTTATTACCAATTATGATTGTTGTTGAACTTTTAGGATTGCTTGCAAAACCATTTGCATTGGCTATACGTCTTTTTGCAAATATGACAGCAGGGCATATAGTTATTTATGCTTTAATAAGTTTGATCTTTGTAATGCAGAGCATTGGTTGGGCAGGATTAGCAATTCCTATGGCTTTATTTATTTACGGACTTGAAGTTTTAGTTGCTTTATTGCAGGCATATATTTTTACAATGCTGTCTTCCTTGTTTATTGGAATGGCAGTTCATCAGGATCATTAAGATAATTTATTACATTAAATCTAATTAAAGGAGAACGTTAATGGACTTTGCATATTTAGCTGCCGGTTTAGGTGCTGGATTAACAATCTTTGGTGGTGCTTTAGGTATTGGCAAATTAGCTGCTGCTGCAATGGATGCAAGCGGAAGACAACCAGAGGCTGCCGGTGCTATCAGAACTTCAATGATCATCGCTGCTGCGTTGATTGAAGGTATTTCTCTATTCGCATTGGTTATCTGCTTTATCTTAGCTGGTAAGTAATTAGTTAACTGGAGTGTGGGTTGCACTCCGTTATTTAAAAACAAATTTAACAATAAGATTATGATTGCAAATACTACATTTGCTTTTATTGCTTTGGTTGTATCTGAGGCTGAAGGCGGCAGTGGTGGATTGCTTTCCGTTAATGGCGGATTAGCTTTTTGGACTACTCTCACTTTTATTCTGCTTCTTATTCTTCTTACAAAGTTTGCCTGGAAACCGATTTTATCGGCATTAAAGCAAAGAGAAGATGCTATTAAGGATTCGCTTGAGCAAGCAGAAAAAGCAAAAGATGAAGCGAAACAAATTTTGGCAGAAAATCAAAATAGCTTAGCTAAAGCTGAAGATGAATCAAAAAAGATAATTGAGCAGAGCAGACAATTTGCTCAGAATCTTAAGGATCAAATGATTAAAGACAGCAAAGATCAAGCAAAAAAGTTGATCGAAGAAGCTTCGGCTGAAATTGATAGAAAGAAAAATGCAGCGTTTGATGAACTAAAAAATCAAATTGCTGAAATTTCTGTTCAGGCTGCTGAGAAAATCTTAAAAGAAAATCTTGATGCAGAAAAAAATAAAAAACTTGTTGATAAATACATAAGCGATATATCTAAAAATTAATTATGGCCTTATCAAAAGTTGCAAATAGATATGCTAAATCTTTTCTTGATACTTCTATTGAGAAAAATATTCTTGATACAGTAACTAAAGATTTTGATTTGGTTTATGAAAGCCTTAACAAAAGTAATGAATTACTAAGAGCATTTAAAAGTCCTGTTATTAAAACAGAAACTAAACAATCAATACTTGCTGAAATTTTTGGAAAGTTAATCAGCAAAGACAGTTTGGACTTTTTGAATTTTGTTATTGTAAAGGGCAGAGAAGATCTATTTACTGAAATTTTAGAAAAGTTTGTTAGTCTAAAAGATGAGCACCTTGGTGCTGTAAAGATTGATGTAACAACAGCATTTGTTTTTAATGAAGAACAAAAAATTCAATTACAACAGAAATTTGAATCACATCTAAAAAAGACAGCTCGATTAACATATAAAGTTGATCAAAATATTATTGGTGGATTTGTAGCAAAGGTTGGCGATACAGTTTATAATGCTTCTATGATTCATCAGCTTGGTTTATTAAGAAAACAATTATTGCAAGACGGCATTACATTAAATTAATTCAAAGGAATTTAATAAAGGAAATTACAAATGGCAGAAGTTAGACCTGATGAAATATCTGCGATATTAAGAAAACAACTTTCCGGTTTTGAAAGTGAAGTTGACATTTATGATGTTGGAACCGTACTGCAGGTTGGTGATGGTATTGCACGCGTTTACGGACTTTCTCAAGTTATGTCGAGCGAGTTAGTTGAATTTCCAAATGATGTTTTTGGAATGGTATTAAATCTTGAAGAAGACAGCGTAGGCTGCGTTTTATTCGGAGATACAACTTTGGTAAAAGAAGGCGATACGGTTAAGCGCACAAAACGAGTAGCTTCAATGCCGGTTGGTGATGAAATGCTTGGTCGTGTAATAACTCCGCTTGGATTTCCGATCGATGGCAAGGGACCAATAAACACAACTCAGTTTTTACCTATCGAAAGAAAAGCACTCGGCGTAATTCAAAGACAACCTGTAAAAGAACCACTTCAAACTGGTATAGTTGCTGTTGATTCGATGATTCCAATAGGAAGAGGACAAAGAGAATTAATTATCGGTGATAGGCAAACAGGTAAAACTGCAGTTGCTATTGACGCAATCATCAGTCAGAAATTTACACATACTGAAGAAGCAAAAGCATTAGGTATGAGCCCGGTATATTGTGTTTATGTAGCTATTGGTCAAAAGGAATCTACCGTTGCTCAGGTTGTTGCAAAACTTCAGGAAAACGGTGCAATGGAATATACAACTGTAATTAATGCAGGCGCATCAGATCCTGCACCGCTTCAATTTATTGCCCCATATTCCGGAGCAACTTTAGGTGAATATTTTAGAGATAACGGTAAACATGCACTTTGCATATATGATGATCTTTCAAAACAAGCTCAAGCTTACAGAGAATTATCTTTGCTGTTAAGAAGACCTCCCGGACGTGAAGCTTATCCTGGCGATGTATTTTATCTTCACTCAAGATTACTTGAGAGAGCTTCTAAACTTAGTGATGCTGAAGGCGGCGGAAGTTTAACTGCTCTTCCAATAATTGAAACACAGCAGGGAGACGTTTCTGCTTACATTCCTACAAACGTAATTTCCATTACTGATGGACAGATTTACCTTGAATCAAATTTATTTAATGCAGGTATAAGACCAGCTATTAACGTAGGTATATCAGTTTCTCGTGTTGGCGGTAATGCTCAGATTAAAGCAATGAAAAAAGTTGCCGGAAGTTTAAAACTCGATCTAGCACAGTACAGGGAATTAGAATCATTTGCAAAATTTGGTTCTGATCTTGATAAATCAACACAAAGAACTTTAGCTAAAGGTGCAAGATTAGTTGAATTATTAAAACAAGGGCAATACTCTCCGGTACCTGTGGAAAAACAAGTAGTAAGCATTTACTTTGGTACAAAAGGTTTTATGGATGAGATTCCCGTTAAAGATGTAAAGCGATTTGAAAAAGAAGTTTTGGAATTTATAGAAGTTAAATACAAGCAGATTTTTGTTTCGATAAAAAAAGACAAAGACGTTAGTAAAGAAACGGAAGAATTGCTCAAGAAAGCAGGACAAGAATTTTTAGCAACATTTAAATAGCATAGAATTTTTACTTAGTTACTAATGGCAACATTAAGAGATATAAAACTTAGAATAAAAGGTGTTAAAAGCACTCAACAGATTACCAAAGCAATGAAAATGGTTGCAGCGGCAAAACTGCGTCGTGCAACGGAATCAGTTTTGAATGCGCGCCCTTATGCTAAAAAAATATCTGTGCTGCTTTCAAGTCTTGTAAATGAAGATGAAAAACAGGCTAATCCTTTATTTGCTGATAGAGAAGTTAAAAATGTTGCTGTTGTTGTTGTTACTGCAGATCGTGGACTTTGCGGCGCTTTTAATACAAATATTATAAAAGAAGCTGTTAGATATTTAGAAGAGGAAGTAAATCAAAAAGGATTAAATTATCAACTTTATTGTTTAGGCAAAAAAGGTTCAGATTATTTTGGCAGGAGAAATTATAATTTAGCTGCTGCCTATCCTGGAATCTTTTCTCACATAAATTATGCTATTGCACAAAAATTAGTCGATGAAATAATTCCCAAATATCTTAATGGCAGTATAGATAAAGTAATAATTATCTTTAATGAATTTAAATCTATCATACAGCAAAAAATTGTTGTAGAACAGTTTTTGCCAATAGCATCCGGTACTGAAAACGAAAACGATAAACAAGAATCTGTAAATTATATTTATGAGCCGGATCAAAAAGCAATATTTGAGTACTTGATTCCAAAACATCTTAAAGGACAAATGTGGAGAGTTTTATTGGAATCTAACGCATCTGAATTTGCCGCACGTATGACGGCTATGGATAATGCAACCACGAATGCAAAAGAATTAATCAGAACTCTTAGTCTTACTTATAATAGCAAGCGACAAGCCGCAATTACCACAGAGATACTTGAAATTGTATCCGGTGCAAATGCGTTGAAAGAAAATTAGAGTTGGTTTTTATAAAGTTGATCAGTTGAAATTATGTTTGAAGAATTATCTCTAAAGTTAGAAACCGCACTCAAAAAAGTTACAGGTCAGGGTAAGCTTACAGAAGCTAACATTTCCGATACTTTGCGTGAGATTAGAAGAATTCTTCTTGATGCCGATGTAAACTATAAAGTTGCAAAAGATTTCATTGAGAATGTAAAAGTTAAGGCGCTTGGTAAAGAAGTAATTGCTTCTATATCACCCGGACAGTTAATTACTAAAATTATTTATGATGAATTAACTGAACTACTTGGCGGGGGTCATAAGGAATTGCAGATTAATCCATCGGGTATTACAACTATTCTTGTTGTAGGTTTGCAAGGCTCAGGTAAAACTACTTTTTGCGGAAAACTCGCAAAGAAATTAACTGAGCAAAAAAGAAAAGTTTTGCTTGTTGCAGCAGATATTTACAGACCTGCCGCAATTGAACAGTTAAAAACACTGGGGAAACAGATTGAGATTGAAGTTTTTTCGATTGAAGAGAAAGATGCAAGAAAAGTTGCAACTGAATCCTTAATTTATGCAAAAGAGAAAAACTACAATACGATAATATTTGATACAGCAGGAAGGCTTCATGTTGATGAACAAATGATGCTTGAAGTTTCAGATATTAAAAGTATTGTTAATCCTAATGAGAGTTTGTTTGTTGTTGATTCAATGACAGGTCAGGATGCAGTTAATTCTGCAAAAGCTTTTAATGAAACAGTAAATTTTGATGGTATAGTTCTTACTAAGCTGGATGGTGATTCAAGGGGTGGCGCAGCACTTTCAATCAGGTCTGTTGTTGGCAAACCTATCAAGTTTATCAGTAACGGTGAGAAATTAGAAAATTTAGAAATTTTTTATCCGGACCGATTGGCTTCCCGAATTTTGGGCAAAGGTGATGTTATATCCCTTGTAGAGAAGGCGCAAGCATCCTTTGAGGACTTTGAATCCGATGAATTAGAAGAGAAACTAAGAAAAAATAAATTTGATTTTGATGATTTTCTTAAGCAAATTAAAGTCATCAAGAAAATGGGTTCTTTATCTTCCTTATTGGGAATGATTCCAGGCCTTGGTGCTAAGATAAAAAATACACCAATCGATGATAATGCATTGGTTAAAGTAGAAGCAATTATCAACTCAATGACTAAGGAAGAAAGAAGTACACCAAAAGTTTTGAACGGCAATCGCCGTAAAAGAATAGCAAGAGGAAGCGGTACATCTATACAAGATGTGAACCGTTTAGTTAAGCAGTTTAGTGAAATGCAAAGAATGATGAGTAGTTTTTCTAAAAAAGGATTACCAAATTCGATGCGTAATTTTAAATTTAATTGATAATAGAGATAATATCCGGAGGATAATAATTTGGCCGTTAAGTTAAGATTGAGAAGAATGGGAAAAAAGAAACAACCCATTTATAAAGTTGTTGCTGCAGATGCACGCTCACCAAGAGATGGAAAATTTCTTGAAGCAGTAGGTATTTATAATCCACTTACAAATCCGCATACAATAGATTTGAAAGAAGATAGAATAAATTACTGGTTAGATAATGGTGCTCAGCCAACAGATACAGTAAATAGCTTGCTAAAACAAAAAGGCATAAACCTTAAGAGAGACATTGCTAAGCGCAAACTTCCTGAAGAAAAAGCTGAAGCTCTTTTAAAGAATTGGCAAGCAAATAAAGAAGCGGCTTCGCAGAAAAAAACTGTGAAGAAAAAGAAAAAAGCTGATACACAGGAACCTAAAGCCGAATAGTTTCTGCTCAATCACTTTTCGTTTTAATTATGGAATGGAGGTACGGCAGAGGTTACGGGTTCAACTTCTGAGATAGTCATTTAATAATTCTAAAAAATTATTGTGACTGTACATAACAACTTATTGACCCGGGTTCATTATAGGAGGCTTCTATTATGAAAGAGTTCATTGAGTTCATTGCAAAACAACTGGTTGATAATCCAGATGGTGTTGTAGTTGAAGAAAAATTATCTGAAGAAAAAAAGATAATTTTATCCTTAAAAGTTCAAGCTGATGACATTGGCAAAGTAATAGGCAAGCAAGGCAAAACTGCTCAGGCTATGCGTACACTATTAACCGCTGTTTCAGCTAAAGAAGGTAAGAGAGCAGTTCTTGAAATTGAAGATTAAGTATTCAAGTATTTTAATTGGATGAATATTATCTCATAGCAAAAATTCTTTCTGCCGGTAAGGATGGATTCGTTAAAGTTCAATTTGTTCCCGGACTAAATATTAATCTGGATTCAATTAAGATTGTGTATCTGGATTTTTGGGATCAAAAAAAAGCAATTGAGCTTGAAGAAATTTTAAACATCAAGAAATCTGTTTTTCTTAAGTTCAAAAATTTTGATGATGATAGAGATACGTCAGTTTTTATTGGCAGGAATGTCTTTATTAGTAAAAATGATTATGAAAAAGTTGTAGATGATGTTTTTGTTAATCAGGATTTAATTGGGAGTAAAGTTTATAAGGGGCAGGATTTTTTAGGAATTGTAAGTGATTACTTTGAAACACCGGCGAATCCGGTTATTGAAGTTAGCAAAGAAGGTGGAAGTAATTTTTTAATTCCGTACGTTGATTCTGTCTTTGAAAAAATCGATCCTGAGAATAAAATATTGATTTTAAATTCTGATTTTGGAATTGATGATGAAGATTGACATTATTTCTGCGGTACCGGAGCTTCTTGTCAGTCCGCTTAATACAAGCATTCTAAAAAGAGCTCAGGATAAGAAAAAAGTTAAAATAGAAATTCATAATCTTCGTGATTATGCATTTAATAAGCACAAACAAATTGATGATAAGCCTTTCGGCGGCGGTGCTGGTATGGTACTTAAGCCTGAACCGTTCTTTGAGTGTATTGAAAAGTTAAAAAGCGAAAGAAAATTTGATCATATAATTTTTACTACACCAAAAGGAAAGTTATTTAATCAGAAATATGCAAATAGATTATCTCTTGCAAAAAATGTTTTAATAATTGCGGGGCATTACAAAGAGATTGATGACAGAGTTAGAGAATATTTTGCAACCGATGAAATTTCAATTGGAAATTATGTTTTGACGGGTGGTGAACTTCCTGCACTTATTATTGCAGATGCAATTGTAAGATTAATACCGGGAGTTCTAAATGACAGCGAAGCAGCTCTTGATGATTCGTTTCAGGATGGTGATGTTGTTGAAGCACCATACTTTACAAGACCTGCAGAGTATAGGGGAATGAAAGTGCCGGAAGTGTTGCTTTCAGGAAATGACAAAGAAATTAAAAAATGGAAACAAGAACAATCTAAAATCTTAACTGAAAAGTGGAGAAATTTTAATAATTAGTGGAGTATACAAATGATTGATTTAAATAACATAGCACCTGATCAGATTAAAACTGATATGCCTGATTTTAATCCTGGTGATCACATTCGTGTTCAGGTTAGGGTTATTGAAGGCGATAAAGAAAGATTACAATCTTTTGAAGGCGATGTAATAAGTATTCGCGGTTCAGGATTGAACAAAACATTCATCGTAAGAAAAATGTCTAGCGGTGTTGGTGTCGAAAGAATTTTCCCATTTAATTCACCTAAAATTGCAAAAGTAGAAGTACTTAAGCAAGGTGATGTTAGAAGGGCAAAACTTTTCTATCTTAGAAATCTTTCGGGTAAAGCTGCAAGAATTAAAAGCAAAAAATCTTAACAATAAATATATTTTTGGAAGCCGCTAAACTCAGCGGCTTTTTTATTTCATGAAGACAAAAATATTACTTCCTAAAAATGTTTTTTCTAAGATATTTCTATCAGAATTAAGTCTTGGTGAAAACACTGCTGTTGAATTTCATCCGGCATCTATAATTGCTAAAAAATTATTGCAGGAAGAAAATTCAATAGGATTAATTCCAACATTAGATCTGCTTACATTTAAAGATTTATTTGTCTCATCAAAAATTGGGTTATCATTCAATGCTCTTCTTTCAAATTCCTATATTCATTTTAAAGAAGGACAGGAAACATTAGAGCAAATATTTCTTAAAGGTGATGTAACAACTAATGAAATTATTCTGAGTAAAATTCTATTTAAAGAATTTTATGATGTTGATGTTACACCGATTTTAGTGAAAGATGATGCAACTCATATAAATGATAACACACTGATTGTTGGTGATGAAAATTATGAGAAGGAATTATTTTTAAATGGATTAAGTTTTGCTGAGGAAATAATAGAATTATTGGATGCACCTTACGTTAATTTTATTCTTACCGGTTCATCAGAAGTTCTGCTGAAAGAATTTGCTGAAAAACACAGAGATGAATTGTTGAATGGACACACAGAGGATTACTCAAAACTGCTTACAGGTATTACTCAAACTTCTATGGATTTTATTTCAGTAAATATCCAGCATATAGTTTTCGATCTTGAGGATCAGGATCTTGAAGGAATAAAATCACTTATGCAGTTACCTTACTTTCATGGGATTCTTAAGGATATGATAGATATTAAGTTTGTGTGATATGATTGAAATTTCAATTTTTAATTAACGATAGTTTACTAGTCTTTAAATAATCCCTGAGTTGATTCCTGTAAGAAATAACTTCATTATGATTTAAGTTCGTGTGTACAAATATCAATCGATTATTTTTTAAATCATTTATCTTTAATTGTGATTCTTCAGTTTTGAAATAAGAGATCTCCCAGCCATCCAAATCATTCATCAGGCTTTCAGTTTCTTCTTTGGTTCCGCCATAGTCTGTATAAATATTAATAAATCTTCCCTTAAACTTTTCAATCCAATGAACAAATTTTTCTGCTTGTCCGTAAAAAGCATCAAATAAAATTACATCAGAAATATTTGATGTTAAGCCACCACGCATTAAGCAAAATGAAATTACACGATAAGCCCCGCTGTGTCCTGCTAAAATAATGCTTCCAACTTTTGTGGATTTAAACTTTGCATTTTCACTTAAATACCTTAACACATCATCAATCAGGTTTTTCAAACCATCTTTTTCTTCTAACTTTCCGCCAAAAGAATCGGGAGAATTTTTTGGTCCTTCTGGAAAAACAAAAACTGCATTTTTATTACTTTCACAAAATTGTTCGATAAGATCAAACTGAACAAAAGAACTATCTATGTTATTATTCCATCCGTGGAAGTAAACCACAATATTTGTTTTTTCTGATTGCTTGAATCCTTTAGGAATAAATATCGCCACACTGCTGTCGCTATAATGCTCTTGAGCAGAATACGTTTTATCATCATAGACGTGTCCATTTATTCTATTTGGATGTGGAAAAGGTGCTGATGAGAATTGAGGAACGAACATCTGACCAAGATGATAGTATCTTTCTGTAAGTGGTTGTGGATATAAAATTTCTGCGACGGCTAAGATTATGAATAGTAAAAGTGTAATTAATATTTTCATAAGTTTGTGTGAAAATGAGGCTGACACCAACCATTTGGTGGCAATACGTTTTATTTTCGCCAAATTAATAGCAGTCACGAAATGGTTCGTGACTGCCGTGTAAAATATTTAAATCTCTACGTGACTTACACTAATTACATTAGCATTTTCACTTATCTGTTTTAGCATATCTGCAGTTGCGGCAGATTGTAATTTCATTGTGCAGCAAGCTGCAATACCACCTTCAAAAATAATATTTTCAATTTCTTCAATATTTATGTGTCCGCTTCTAATAACATCAAGTACACTTGCAAGCACACCGGGTTTATCATAATGCTTTACAACAAGCTGGTAGTGTGCATCAGTTATTTTTGCTCTGTTAACCCAGTGCTCTATAACTCCACTGTGGACAAATTTCTTAATTATGTTTATTGTTTCTTCAGCAACGGCATCCTGTGCCTGCTCTGTAGAAGCACCGATATGATGCGTTACATAAATGTTAGGATTATTTTGCAGTTTTGAAGAAACTTCACCGGACTTTCCTTCTGGTTCACCTTTAAAAACATCGCAGGCGTAACGAATATTCTTTTCCTTAACTGCTTCAAGAAGATCATCCTCAACAATAACATCCTGTCGAGAAGTGTTGATGAGGTAAGCTCCATCTTTCATATAACTAAACATCTGCTTGTTAAACAATCCTTTCGTTTGTGGAGTAGCAGGGAGGTGAATTGTAACAATATCACATAAAGGCAGAAGCTGATCCATTTCACTAAAATCTTTTATCTGTACACCTTCAATTCGTGTAATATCTTTTCCATAAACATTCATTTCAAAAGCATGCGCACGCTTTGCAACTTCTTTACCAATATTTCCAACACCAATTAAACCGAGCGTTTTACCTTTTAATCCTTTACCTTTAGAATATTTGTCTTTATTCCAAACACCTTTATTAAAATCAGAAACGTTATCAGGAATAAAACGATCAAGTGAAATCATTAATCCAAATGCAAGTTCAGCAACAGCAACTGCATTCATACCGGGACAGTTTGTTACGTAAATTCCTTTTTTATTTGCAGCCGCAATATTGATGTTATTAACTCCTGAGCCAGCACGAATGATCAAGTTTAATTTGGTTCCTTTATTAATTGTTTCTTCGTTTACAATAGTTGAACGAACAACAATTATATCAACATCTTTTGCTGCTTCAGGTAGATCTTTTTCTCCAAGTTTAGGATTGTAGATTACTTCAAGATCAAGATCTTTCATTTGCTGGATATATTTATCCGGAAATTTGTCTGCAACTAATACTTTAAGTTTCATTTTAACCTCTTTGTTATTATTTATTTTCAATTGTCATCCTGAGCCCCGATGAATCGAGATCAACTCCGTCGAAGGATGACTTACCTTTAATGAACAAAGGTCACACTTCGACTACGCTCAGTGTGACATTAGTGTGAATTCCTATGGCTCACCCGGAAATGATTCTACAAATTTTATTTTTATATCCGGAAAAGAATCAACTATCTTAATTTTTACATCAGGAAAAGATTCAACTATCTGCCACTCCCCACAATCATCTGGAAATGAATTTACAAGTTGTACTTTAAGATCAGGAAATGCATCCACAATTTGAACTTTAATATCCGGAAATGATTCTACAATTTTTACTTTACCGTAAAGTGGAAAACCGTTGAATGTACAATTTTCAAAATCTATTTTGCTTTTGTCTTGAGGAAATGAAATCTCACTAAAAGATAAACATAGAAAGATTAGTAATGTCATTTCGAACGAAGAGAGAAATCTGTTTTTTAAATTTGGAATCAGATTTTTCATAGGTTGTCTAAGAAGTCGAGAAATGTTTGTCATTCCCGTGAAAACGGGAATCCCAAAAGTATAATAAAAAGTAGATTCCCACTTTCGTGGGAATGACAAATTATTGCTTCTGACTTTTAAGAGAGCTTCCGTTAGACAAGACATTCTAAAATTTATCATCTTACTTTTTCTAAATCATATTACTGAATTAAAAGTAGATGTCACTCTTCGACTTCGCTCAGAGTGACGTAAATTTATTTAATCATAGGAATTTTAACATTCCATTTTTTTGCATTATCAATTGCTTGCTTATACCCAGCGTCAGCGTGACGCATAATACCCATGCCCGGATCATAAGTTAAAACTCTTTCAAGTCGAGCCTCAGCATCTTTTGTTCCATCTGCAACTACTACCATTCCAGCATGGATTGACTTCCCAATTCCAACTCCGCCGCCGTGATGAACAGAAACCCAGCTTGCACCACCGATTGCATTTAACAATGCGTTTAGTATTGGCCAATCAGCAATTGCGTCACTGCCGTCCATCATTCCTTCAGTTTCTCTGTTTGGTGATGCAACAGAGCCGCAATCCAGATGATCTCTACCAATTACAATGGGAGCCTTAACTTTTCCATCTGCAACAAGCTGATTAAAAATCTTTCCCATCTCTGCGCGCTCGCCATAACCAAGCCAGCAAATACGCGCAGGTAATCCCTGGAAGTGAACTTTCTTTTGCGCCATATCAATCCAGTTGAGAAGTTGTTTATTTTCAGGAAATGCTTCGCGTATTGCTTGATCAGTTACATAAATATCATTTGGGTCGCCACTAAGTGCTGCCCAGCGAAATGGACCTTTGCCATCACAGAAAAGTGGACGAATAAATTCCGGTACAAATCCGGGAATATCAAAAGCATTTTTTAATCCATTTTCTTTTGCTTCGCCGCGAATGTTATTTCCATAATCAAAAACAATTGAGCCTCGTTTTTGAAATTGTAACATTGCTTCAACATGTTTTACAACAGTTTTACGGGAAAGTGAAATATATTTTTCAGGATCTGTTTTTCTTAATTCAACTGCTTCTTCAAATTTCATCCCCATTGGAACGTAACCATTTAACATATCGTGAGCAGAAGTTTGATCTGTAACAATATCAGGAATAATTCCACGTTTTAAAATCTCGTGATGAACTTGGCCGGCATTGCCAGTCAAGCCAACAGAAATTGCTTGACCCTTTTCTTTTGCTTCAAGAACAATTTTTAATGCCTCATCAAGGTTATCTGTAATTACATCTGTATAACCGGTATCAATTCTTTTTTGTATTCTTGAACGATCAACATCAACACCCAAAAAAGCAGCACCGTTAAAAGTTGCGGCAAGAGGTTGTGCGCCGCCCATTCCGCCTAAACCGGCAGTTAAAACAAATCTGCCATTAAGCGATCCGCCAAAATATTTTTTAGCAGCTTCTGCAAAAGTTTCATAAGTTCCCTGTAAAATTCCCTGGGTACCAATGTATATCCAGCTTCCAGCAGTCATTTGTCCGTACATTGTTAAGCCAAGCTGCTCAAGTCTCCGAAATTCATCCCACGTTGCCCAATCGGGAACAAGCATTGAGTTTGAAATAATCACTCGTGGTGCGTTTGTATGTGTTTTGAAAATTCCAACAGGTTTACCAGACTGAACTAAAAGTGTTTCATCATTTTCTAAATCCTTTAATGATTTTATAATTGCTTGATAAGCATCCCAATTACGTGCAACTTTTCCGCTTCCGCCATAGACAATTAATTCAGCTGGGTTCTCTGCAACATCGGGATGAAGATTATTCATCAGCATACGCATTGCAGCTTCTTGTATCCAGCCTTTGCAAGCAATTTCTGTTCCGGTGGGTGCAATTATGTCTTTAAATTCTAAAATCATTTTTTAATCCTTAAAGTACTTTTCAATTAAACTATCGTATTGTTTGAATAAAGATTTGTAAATCCATTTTTTTAAGAACCAGCTTTTCTTCATTTCCTTTTTCATAAACTCAGAGTTTTGTTTTAGCTGGTGTGTTAATCTTGTTTTTTCATCTTTTGTAAATTTAACAACTTCATCACCTTGATTTAGTTTCCCAATTATCGAATTGAAGGCTTTCTCTTCAGCAAAAAATCTGTTATCACCCGATAGCTGCTTTAATGCTTGCTTACAAAAATTAGTTAATAATTTTTTCTCGTTTTTATCGAACTCAAAATTATAATTAGCGAACAGTTTTTTCATTTTATCCTTTTACATTATTAAATGATAATATTTTTTCTCTCATTTTTTGATAACCCGGTTTAATTACATTGTAGATGTAATGCAGTCTTTCTTTGTAAGGTATAAAAGCTGATTTCATCGAGTTGATTGTTATCTTTTCAAAATCCTCAAAGTTCAAATTGAAATATTGGATAGCAGTTAAAAACTCTTTAGTCATAGTAGTGTCACTCATCAAACGATCATCTGTATTAAGAGTAACACGGAATTTTTCTTTATATAATATTCCAAAAGGATGGTTTTCTATTTTATCAACTGCACCCGTATGAACATTTGATAAAAGACATATCTCTAATGGAATCCTTTTATCCAGTACATATTGAGCAAGTTCACCAAAACTTATAACATTTCCATTGGAGTCAAGAACAATATCTTCAAGCAATCTTGTTGCATGACCAATTCTATGAGCGCCGCACCATTGTATTGCCTGCCAAATTGAATCTTTCCCAAAAGCCTCACCGGCATGAATTGTAATATTAAAGTTTGCTCGCTGTATATGTTGAAAAGCATCGATATGTTTTTTGGGTGGGTAGCCGCCTTCTTCACCGGCAAGATCAAATCCAACAACACCATCGTTTCTAAAGTTAACTGCTAGTTCTGCGATATCAATCGTATCTTTCATATTACGCATTCCGCAAAGTATCAAACCGAAACCAACGCCAAAATCTTTTCTGCCTCTTTCCAATCCGGCAAGCACGGCATTAACGGAATCTTCATAATACAAACCTTTCATTCGATGATAGACAGGCGCAAATCTTGTTTCAACATATACAACGCCATCGTTAAACATGTCTTCCATCATCTCATATGCTATTCTCTCTAACCCTTCTTTAGTTTGCATTACTGCTGTGGTATGTTCAAAGCCCTGAAGATATTCGACGAGATTACCTTTGTTTGCACCGCGATGAAACCAATCGGCAAGTTCTGTTGGATTTTTTGTGGGAAGTTTATCGTAATTAAGTTCTTCTGCAAGATCAATAATGGTTTGTGCTCTCACGCCGCCGTCAAGATGATCATGAAGAAGTACTTTTGGTATTGTTTTGATAATTTGTTCAGTAGTCACAATAAACCTCTTTTTTATTATCAAAAATATCCTTTTAAGCAAGTAAAATCAATTTAAATAGGCTTATTAAACACGCAAGAAATGGCTATATATTTTAAAAAATGTTTGTATCTTTGAAGCATAAAATTACAATTCTATAAATAAGGGAATTATTTGTTTTACTTATAACCGGAGAAAAAATGAAACAATCAAAATTGTTCGTAATAGCATTCCTTATGCTAAGTATGCTTTTTGTGGGATATCAATGTGGTTCCACTGAAATTACAAGCGCAAAATTATACATACAGCAGAAAAATTATGATAAGGCGATCGAAGTTTTACAAAAAGAAATTACTAAAAATCCTAAAAGTGATGAAGGTTATTATTTATTAGGATACGTTCAGGGAGAACAGGGAAATTTTGATGAGATGGTTGACAGTTATGATAAATCACTTGCAATCAGCAAAAATTTTGAAAAAAATATTAACGATTCAAGAAAATATTTTTGGGCACAGGCATTCAATCGCGGTGTTAGCCTATATCAAAGAGGTGTAAAGTCTGCTGATCCTGACAGTGCAAAAGTTTTTTATGATAAATCTATTGCAGATTTTAAATCAGCACTTAACATAGAACCGGACTCCGGAGACACTTATAAAAATCTTGCATTTGTATACTTAAGCAAAGGTGATAATGAAGCAGCAGTTGAACCGCTTAAACAATTAATTGCACGTGAACAAGCTCTTGATGGATATAAATTTTTAGGTGAAATTTATTATGTAAACGGAACAAATCTTAGAGCACAGGAAAAGAATGATGAAGCTAAAGTTGAGTTTAACAAAAGTATTGAAGTTTTGGAGGAAGGGTTAAAAATATATCCTGATAATGCAGAGATGTTGGTAACATTATCAACCGCTTATATTGGTGCTGATAGAGGAAATGAGGCTAGAGAAAAATATAAAAAACTTGTTGAAGCTAAACCTGATGATAAAAACATAAGATATAATTATGGTGTTCTTTTATTGGGTGCCGATGATTTTGAAGGCGCTGAAACTCAATTTAAAAAAGCTATAGAATTAGATCCTGCTTACGATAACGCAATTTATAACCTTGGTGTTACTTATCTTAAATGGGGAACTTATCTAAACAAAAAAGCTGACGAAGAAGGAAAAGTTAATGATGAATATAAAGCAAAATATCAACTGGCTTTACCTTATCTAGAAAAAGCTGTTCAAATGTCTGATGCCAATGCACAGACCTGGGAGCTATTAGGAAAGGTTTACTCGGTTCTAGGGATGCAGGAAGATGCTGCAAACGCTTTCAAAAAAGCCGATGAGATGAGATAATAAAAATTATGGATCACAATAAACAACAACCGCAGGGACAACAGTTAAACATAGAGCTTGGTGAAAAAGAAGCTGAGGGAATTTATTCCAATCTTGCTATTATTTCACATTCACCGGCAGAATTTATTATTGATTTTACTCGGATTGTTCCTGGTGTTCCTAAAGCAAAAGTTTACAGCAGAATTATTACTACACCGCAGCATGCAAAAATGTTGATGAAAGCTTTGATAGATAACATTGATAAGTTTGAAGCAAAGTTTGGTGAGATTAAGATTGATTCTGCACCAAATCAGATGTTTGGTTTTGTGCCACCCAAGAGCAGTGAAAAAGTAAACTAAATTTTCAGATCATTTTTTGAATTAAAGCCGGTTTATTTTAGCCGGCTTTTTTGTTTTGCAAACTAAAAATTAATTACTCTTTTGCACGCCACAGGTTAAACGCTGCCGCTGCCATAAATAGAAAATTGGCAAGCCAAGCCGTGATGACCGGATTTAGCGCTCCGTTTTTTCCAAATGCCTGACTTACTTTCATAAAAACTAAATATAAAAAGGTTACAAGAATGTTTAATCCAACCTGTGAAGCAATACCACCTTTTCTTTTATTTGCCGAGATCGGCAAACCAAACAAAACAACAATTACACTTGTCATCGCAAAAGCAATTCTTGAATGATACTCTATCAATGTAGAAGTAGGATCATTGCCTGCGTTTTTTTGCGAGATGATTAGATTTTCAAGTTCAGAAAGATTCATTTCAGAAGGGCGGGTTTGTTTTTGCAGAAGATCAGCCGGTGAGAAATTTAAGTTTGATATTTCTAATGATGTGAAGTAATCTGCACTTTGATGCATTCCATCGAAATCTCTTTTAATTCCGTTGTTTGCAATCCAAATATTTTTTAATGTATCGTAGGATAAGCTAACAGCATCAATTCTTGATTCCATTTGTTTAAGATCTTTTGCATTAAAATCCTGAATGCTAACTCTATTTGCTCTGTTTGAATTATAATCAAAAAAAGAAATACTTACTATCCTTTGTTTAGAATCCTGAAAGTAAATATTGCTGCCTGAAAAACTAATATTCTTTTTAAGGTATTCCTGTTCGATGTTTAATTTAGTTTTATTAGCCATTGGAACAACATAACCGCTAAAATAAATAGAGAATAAACTTATCAGAATAGTTGTAATTATAAACGGCAGCATAAATCTAAAAAGACTAACACCACTGGCTTTGATAGCGGTTAGCTCACTTAAATTGGCAGCTTTACCTGCAGTAAATAGTGCCGCAAATAAAACCGCAACAGGAGTCATTAACCTTATTATCTCTGGTGAAAAAACAATATAATAGTGAATGATTTTTAATGCAGGCACGCTTTGATCAATAAAATCATCAAGGTTTTCCATTGCATCAATTACAATAAAAATAAATGTGAATCCAAGTAAACCAAAGACAATGGTTTGAAGAAATTGATTGATTAAATATTTATCAATTATTTTCATCTACAGCGGCAATATCTTTTTGTCTGAACTTTTTCGGTATAAGTTTCTTAAAGAAGGCAAAGGTAATTGTTTTGGCTTCCTTGTTTGTTTTGATAGTTAGAATCATTCCAACAATTCCCAAAACAATATTAGCTGCCCACATTCCTATAAACGGTGAGAAGAATCCACGTTCAGATAGTTTTTCTCCGCCGATTAAAAAAGCCCAATAAATCAGGAAGAAGAATAAACTGATACCAGCTGCAACACCAAATCCACCTTTACGCACCATTACACCCAATGGAGCACCAATAAGCATAAAAATTATACAAGCACCCGGCAGCGCATACTTCTTGTAGATTTCAACCTCATATTTCTCAAGTTCACGTTTAGACCACTCGACCCGATTGAAATTGGACAGCACAATATTTTTTGCGGTTTTTACTTTTTCAATTGCTCGCAGATAAACCAGCTCAGGATTGGATCCCAAATTATTTTTGGCTACATCTTTAATATTTGCAGTATCAACAAATAAATGTCTATTAACTTCTTTGTTAAATGTGAGTGTATTTTCTTTTAGAATTATTTTAATACTATCAGTTATGATCTTCATATCATTAACACTAAGTTCTCTTTCACCGCGGGAAGTTGGACCCGATTGCTGAAAAGAAAACTGATCACCGGACATTGTTATGATATGTTTTTCAAATTCAAGTTTTCTATAAAGCGTAGTATTCTGAACATCTGATTCGTGAATTTCTCCGTGATACAAATCCATAAGTAACTTTGTTTGATCTCTTGAGAAAAATATTTTTCCGCTGTCAGCAGTTACAACATTAATCTTTGCACCATTGGAATAATCATAAATTGTGATCTGATATAACCAATTAGTTTTTTGATCAATCGATCGAACTAAAATTGCATAGTTGTTAACTTCCTGAGAGAAGAAACCCGGCTCTAATGATAGTGTTGGCTTAGTTCGTGAAATATCACTCATTAATATTTTTGCCTGATGATTTGCATCCGGAAGCACATCATTATTAAACTGAAAAAGAAGGACTGCTACAACTATGCTAGCAATGAAAGGTGGAAACATCATTTTATAAAGGCTTATTCCGGATGATTTCATAATTGTTACTTCATTGTTCTGGCTAAGATTTCCAAATGCCATTAATGTTGCAACCAACGAAGCCATCGGCACAACCAGAACAACCATCCAGGAAAGATTATAAGCAATAAGTTTTGTTATTACCCAGGTATCCAATCCTTTACCAACTAATCTATCTGCAAATTTCATCAAAAACTGGAGCAAAAAAATGCACATTAGTGTGATTAATGAAAATACGAAGGGTATGAAATGAGCCTTTAATATGTATCTGAATAAAATCATCGATCAAAGATAGCTAACGAATAAAAGTTTAACAAGAAGTCCAGTTTTACCGTGTGATATTTAGATTATACTTATATTTGAAACACAAATTTTATCTCTTTTTTGATTTTTAATAATGACCCGAGTATTAATATTATTTTTTATAATTTCATTTGATTTTTTTCTCAATGCACAAAATGAAAATATAAATTTACTCCCGGATGAATACTTTCCGCTTTGGCTTAAAACTGAGCAATCAAGAACTAATCAAACCTCCGGAATAACATTTATTAAAAGTGAGTGTGATAAAAAATATTTTCTTCTCGCTGATGACATTGGATTTATTCATCTATTAACTTTAAAGAGTGATTCTATTTTCAGCATAGACAGTGTTACATTCTCGGATAGTGTGAGTAATTATTTTTCTAATTTTCCAAAGCTGGATTTTGAAGAAATAGCTTATGATAAAATAACCGGTTATGTATATTTATCAATCGAAGGGAATGGGAAGGATTTTAATGAATACGTTGGCATTTACAAGTTGATCTTTAAAGATGAGGATGTGCTTTCAAAACAAGTTATTTCTATAGAAAAGATAAACTTTAAACCAGCAGAAGAATTTTATAAATACACAAATTGGAATACCGGTTATGAAGGGTTTGCTTTAGATGATAATTATTTTTATTTAGGATTAGAAGGATTTGTAAATAATTACCAGTTTGCAGATAGTACACTAATCTTTATAGCTAATAAATCATATTTGAATATTATTAAAACAATTAGCACAAAAAGTTTGGGTGTTTATACAATTTGCGGATTGTTTTCGGATGAGGATTATTCACTTTGGGGAATTGACAGAAACAACCGAACAATATTTCATATTCTTTTTGATGAGGAATTTAATATAAAGAGCTTTTCAAAATTTGATGGAACAACATTGATCCCCGGTTACCACAACTTAAATTATTTACCATCATACGAAAGTATTACAATGGATGATGATGATAATTTTTATATTGTTGATGATCCATGGAAAGAAGTATTTGTTCCTGAAGAAGAAGTTTTAGATAAACTTGATAAAAAGACAATTAGCAACTTTAAAGAATACATCCCAATAATTTTTAAATACAGTATAACACAACCCTAAGGAGAAAATAATTGAAAGAAGTAATTGGTTACATTGAAAATAACAGGGGCAGGTACATTGATGAACTAAAAGAATTTTTGAGAATTCCCAGCATAAGTACATTGGCTGAAAATAAATCGGATATGCAAACCGCTGCAAAGTTTGTTGAAGATAAATTAAGAGATGCTGGACTAAATAAAATTGAAATAATTCAAACTGAAGGGCATCCTCTAATTTATGGTGAATGGCTTGGTGCGCCAGGAAAACCAACAGTTTTAATTTATGGTCATTATGATGTTCAACCTGTTGATCCGATTGAACTTTGGTCATCTCCACCATTTGAACCAACAATTGTTGGTGATAATATTTTTGCTCGTGGTGCTACTGATGATAAAGGTCAGATGTTAATGCACATAAAAAGTGTTGAAGCATATTTTAAAACACACGGCAGTCTTCCTCTGAACGTAAAATTTTTAATTGAAGGCGAAGAAGAAATTGGAAGTACAAACTTATCGGTATTTCTTAAAAACAATGTAGAGCTATTAAAATGTGATTCAGTATTAATTTCTGATACTGCGCTTTTCGCGCCTGGTGTTCCAACAATTACGTATGGATTACGCGGATTGTGTTATATGGAAATTGAAGTAACCGGTCCATCGCGCGATCTTCATTCAGGTACGTTTGGCGGCGGTGTTCCTAATCCAATAAACGTGCTTACAAAAATGATTGCTCAGTTGGTTGATAAGGATGGAAAAATTAAAATTGATGGATTTTATTATGATGTTTTAAAATTATCTAAAAAGGAAAGAGAAAATTTTAAGGCGCTAAAGTTTTCTGAAAAAGAATGGGGAAAAGCCATCGGTCTAAAACATCTTACCGGCGAAAAAGGGTACACAACTTTGGAAAGAATCTGGGCAAGACCTACTTTGGATTGTAATGGTATTTGGGGTGGATTCACTGGGCAGGGAGCCAAGACAGTTATTCCATCAAAAGCATCAGCAAAAATTAGTATGCGCCTTGTTCCTCATCAAGATCCAAAAAAGATTGAAAAGCTTTTTGAAAAACACGTTAAAAAAATTGCTCCAAAAGAAGTTAGTGTAAAAGTAACAAGCTTACATGGCGGCTATCCGGTGATAACACTTTTAGATGACAAAGCTACTATTGCAGGTGCGAAAGCTATGCAGTTAGCATTTGGAAAGAAAACAGTTTTTATGAGAGAGGGCGGATCAATTCCAATTGTCGTTGAATTTGCTAACAGATTAAAAGCTTCACCCGTGTTAATGGGATTGGGATTGAATACTGAAAATCTTCATTCGCCAAATGAACATTTTAATCTAAATCACTTTCAACTTGGAATAAAAAGTTCAGCATATTTTTTAGATGAATATTCTAAATAGCTGTTTTATTATAAGACTTATCTAACTTTTTTAAGCCTCAGAGTTTGTTTTAATGAAATTCTGAGACTTTTTTTTGATTTTTTCTGAGGCATAAATCTTGAGCAATTTATACATCTATGTTAAAGAAAATTAAACTATCGTCACTTATTTATCCAATTATTCTCTTGATTTTGTTATTGTTACTGAGCTGTGAGCATAAAACAAAACCCGATGATAAAAGGATAAACTACAATGAGCAAGCTGCTTTTGATCAGAATAAAGATGCAGAAATTCAACGATACAATCTCGAGTTAAAAAAAAAAGAATCTAAAAACCGATTTCCCTGTGACACAATAACAGTAATTGAGCACATATTTGATAATTATCCAGCCGGCACCTACTTACTTGAATTTGACAGAACAACTACTTACAATATTCCCAAACCAGCAATAATTTATTTTACGGATAAAGACGGAAGCAAATTCGTTTTTACTGTAATTGCAACTTCTAGAGCAGGGGAGCGACTTATTGAACCTACAAACGTAATTGGCTACGATCAGAGTTTTATTGATCTGGATAGTACAAAACTCGGCACCCCTTTTTTATATTTGGTTTTATTTGAGTGCAGTGGTGAAAATCTTATTAAACAATGGGAAGCACCAATTCCATCCCACGGCGGCTTTAACAGCATTACACTAAAAAAATGGAATTATAACGGAACTTATTATCTGGAAAATTATTTCCATTACGCTCAGGGCGTTGGTCATATAAATTACAATTACTTTTTAATTGATAACATCCGCAATTATCCTCATTTGTTGATGACTTACACCGGGACTAGCTTTAAAAGAACATTGGCAAATGTTAACAATGATAAATTTCCGGACTACTACGAACATATCTTCTACAATCTAAATGATAAAGTTTATTCTAAGGATTCGGTTGCATTCAAATGGAGTGAAAAGGATACGCTTTATATCAATACAAGGAACCAAAAACAAACTCGCCGTTATTAATTTTTTTCTTATCTTTGCGCACGGAATTTTCCCGATTTTTTATCCGAAAAACAATAGATATACAATGGAGTAATAATGTTCGAGTTGACTAATACAAATTCAGATATGCTATCATTTTTCATTTCGCTCGGTGCCAAAACAGAGCTGATTAATGAGGTAACTCATATTAAGAATTATGTTTCACTTGATGATGAAGTTTACAGTCTTAATAATGGAGTTGCCCTAAAATATATGAATACTTCATCTATTATTGAGTTAAAAGGGACTGATTCTCTTGATTTTCTTCATAGAATTTCAACCAACTCAATGAAAAATCTTAACAAAGAAGAAGTAAAGAAAACAATTTTTACATCAGAAAAGGGAAGAATAATCGGTGTTTCTTCAGTAATGAATTTTGAAAGCTATATTCTTTTAATAACGGGTATTCACAGCAAACAAAAAACAATGAGCTGGATAAATAAATATATAATCGGGGATGATGTAAAACTTAGTGAAGCAAGTCATCGTTTTAATTTATTTGAAATTGTTGGTCCGCAATCCGAATCATTTTTATCTCTATTTGTTGGTGATGCTTTAAATAATATTCCAGGCAACTCATTTAAAGTGGTAAGTGCAGATGGACTGTTATTCTTTTTAGCCAGATTAATAGATGAAAAAGGATTACAAAAATTTTGGATACTCGCTGAACAAGAAAACGGTAAGAAATTAGTAAGCGCTATGATTGAAAATAAAGGTCCGTTTGATTTTAATCTGGTTGGCGAAGATGCATATAACGTTTATAAAATTGAGAATGGCATCCCTTCTGATCCAAATGAATTAAATGATTTATATAATCCGCACGAAGCTAAAATTATTAATCTCGTTGATTTCAAAAAAGGATGTTACATCGGGCAGGAAGTTATAGCAAGATTAGATACTTATGATAAAGTTCAAAAGCATTTAGTTGGATTATGTTTTCCGGAAGCAATTGAAACTAATGAGCACCTTACTTTGTTGGATGAAGAAAGCAATGAAGTTGGTGCTGTTACCTCAATAGCATATTCTCCAATACGAAAGAAAAATATTGCTTTAGGATATCTAAAAAAATCATTGGCAGTACAAGGTGCTAAATTAATCGCTAAAAATGGCACTAAATCTATGGAAGTTTTGGTGCACGAACTTCCATTTAAAAAGTAATTTGAAGATGAAAATATATACTAAGACCGGTGATAAAGGCGAGACAGGATTGTTTGGCGGAGAGCGAGTTTCAAAAAACAATTTAAGATTAAATGCTTATGGCAGTATTGATGAGTTAAATTCCTTTTTAGGTTTAGCTGTTATAGAAGTTACAAATGCAGAAATTAAAAGTGTTCTTAATGATCTGCAGAACAAATTATTTGTTTTGGGATCGGATCTTGCGACACCTGAAACAGAAAAAAATAAAAAACTTAAAACCACAAGATTACCAGATTCTTATATTTCTGAAACTGAAGAAGCTATTGATAAGTATGAAGCCATGTTAGATGAGCTTAAAAACTTTATTTTGCCTGGCGGAAGCAAAGGTTCAGCGCTTTTACATATCTGCCGTACAATATCGCGCCGTGCAGAAAGAGAAGTTGTGGCATTAAAAAATACCGAGTATATCGGTGAAAACATTATTATATTTCTTAACAGATTATCTGATCTGTTTTTTGTTCTTTCACGTTTTGAGAATAAGTACTCAAACATTCCAGACACAAAATGGATTCCGTAATTTTAAAGTTTTGCTGACTTCTAATTTTCTTTTTCAAACTTAAGACTGCTGACTGAGAACTGATTACGGGGGTGAATTTTGGTTTCGACGGGATTAACGAGACTTAGAACTGCATACCGTGTTCCCCGAATACACGTAAATGAATTGGGAAAAAACAATAAATGGCGAATCTAATTACGCCCTTGCTGCTTAATTAATAGTTAA
>JBGSPH010000010.1:0-153481 GCA_041738675.1 Ignavibacteriaceae bacterium | reverse complement strand
TTTTTATCCTATCTGGGTAACTTCAATTCTCGTTAACTGCTGTCTGTGTCCGTTAAGTTTTCTATAGCCTTTTCTTCTTTTCTTTTTGAAGACTAAAACTTTATCATCTTTTAAATGTGAAAGAACCTTAGCGGTTACTTTAGCACCTCTAATAACGGGACTACCGACTTTTGTTTCTTTACCATCACTCAATAATAAAACCTGATCAAATGTAACCTCTGATTCCGGTTCCTGTTTCAAACGTGGTACATAATATTTTGTATTTTCGGAAACTTTAAACTGTTGTCCTAAAATATCAACAACTGCAAACATTTTTTCCTCATAAATTCTAATTTGAGGGCGTAAATCTAATAAAACAAAGGTTTTATGTCAAACTTTTAAGAGGATTATTTTTTTTAGAAATCTAAGCTATTTCTTCAATTTAAAGGAAAAAGTACTTCCCTCACCTAGCTTACTTTGCACAATAATCTTCGAATTATGAGCCTCAATGATATGTTTTACGATTGCAAGTCCTAATCCTGTACCGCCAACAGCTCTGGATCTGGCTTTATCCACACGGTAAAATCTTTCAAAAACTCGGTTTAAATCTTCTTCAGGAATGCCAATTCCCGTATCCTTTACAGAAATATTTACAAATTTTTTCTCCTCATCCAGCAAAATCTCTATACTTCCCTCATCTGTGTACTTGATGGCATTTTGCAAAAGGTTAACAAAAACCTGTCTGATTTTATCTTTATCTCCAAAAACCTGTAATCCTTCTTTGACTGGATTGAAAATTAACTTAATGTTTTTCTCACCAGCCATTGGAACAAATTCATTAACTATACTTTGGATAAAAATATTTATATCAAAGTATCTGTAACTCATTCGCATTTCACCGGATTCAATCATTGAGATATCAATGAGATCGTTAAGCAAGTTGCTGAGGTTTACAGTATTCTGATTTGCTCTCTGCAAAAAATGTTTGTTTACTTTTGTATCATCAATCGCACCATTTAAAAGTGTTTCTAAATAACCCTGAATAGAAAAAATAGGTGTTCTTAATTCGTGTGATACATTTCCAAGAAACTGACTTCTCATTCTTTGTAATCGTTCAAGATATTCAATATCACTTTTAGCTTTTTCAAACATTTCTTTAATTTCGTTTTCAAGTGCAGAAAGATGTTTTGTTAAAACAATCTCATCGGGTGATTGATATTTACTTTGTCTGATTGAAGAAATGATATTTTTTATTTCATCAATTTCTTTAATTCTTCTTCTACCGATCAGATTTAGAATTATTATTCCAACAACAAGTAAAAGTAAAATTAGGGGAATACTTAAGGAAAGTCTTTCGATCAATAAAAAGATAATGACGACAATAAGAACCAGGAAAAGTATAAACTCTCTAAAATAAACTAACGCAGAAGAGATATTGGATTTTATTTCAGTCCACACTTTTTAATCTGTATCCTACACCTTTAACGGTTTCAATTAAATCGGCGTGCTTGTCTAATTTTTCTCTAATTTTTCTAACATGAACATCAACTGTTCTATCAACAACATAAACATCTGCACCCCAAACTTCTTTTAATAAAATTTCTCTTCCAAAAACTCTGCCCGGATTATTAGCAAGGAAATAAAGTACTTCAAATTCTTTTCTAGGAAAAACTTTTTTCTCACCATCAATAAAAACTTCATACTTTTCTTTATTTATATCGATAGGACCATACTTAACTTTTATTGGGCCTGATTTTCTAAGGTTAGAACTTTCAGCTTTTCTAAGATTTGATTTTACACGGGCAATTAGTTTATTTGGCGAGATCGGTTTTTGAATGTAATCGCTTGCACCTAATTCTAATCCTTTAATCTCATCAATCTCACCGGCTTTAGCAGTAAGAAAAACGATCGGTACATTTTCAAATTCTTTTATTTCTCTGATTCGTTTACAGGTTTCAAAACCATCAAGCTTGGGCATCATTATATCCAATAATATCAGATCAGGTTTTTCATCAAGCCTCTGCAAAGCTTCTTCCCCATTGTGTCCAACAATCACTTCAAAATTCTGCTGCTCAAGATTATACTTTAAGAACTCAACTATATCCGGTTCATCATCAACTAAAAGAATTTTTTTCATCTTACTATAATTTTATTTCATGCTTCTTTTCTGCGGACTCATACATTGCTTCAATTATTTTCATACGCTGCATTGATTCTTCTCCGGGAGAAAAAACAGGATTTAATCCATTTATAGCACCAATGAAACTTTTTAACTCGTTAAGATATGACTTTTTAAATAAAACAGTCGGGTTATCTACCTGAGTCGGTGTTAAATTAATGTAATCATTTTCAACCTTCTTGTACAATTTAAAAGGATTTATTGAAAAACTACCCTTCGTTCCATAAACCTCGAGGAAAAAATGATCTTTTTCAACCGGAAGCGACCAGCTTACTTCCATATTTATAACAGCAGAATTATTACATTTAATACATGATATTGAAGTGTCCTCTACACTTTTTGTATAATGATGAAAATTTTGGGATGATACAGAAGAAATCTCAGGATAATCTAGAAGCCACAACGCTAAATCCAGGATATGAATACCGAGATCGATTATAACGCCTCCACCGGATTCTTCTTTTTTAGTAAACCATTTTTCGCTGCTGCTTTGTTTTCTTATCCAGCCGCATTTAACATAAAATGGTTCGCCTATTTCGTTCGAATTGATAAAGCTTCTTAATAACATCGTATCTGGTCTGTAACGAAGATTCATTCCTACCATTAATTTTCTTTTATTCTTTTTTGCTGCATCAACAATTTGTTTTGCCTCCAGATAAGTTCTTGACATTGGTTTTTCTACAAGAACATCTTTACCTGCGTTAAGACAATCGATGGCTATATCTTTATGTGTACTCGTTGGAGTCGCGATAATTACAGCATCTATCTCACTTTTCTCAAGCATATCCTTATAATTAGAAAATCTTTGCTCAACATTAAATTTATCTGATATAGTTAGGAGTCTGTTTCTATTTGTTTCTGCTACAGAGGTCAATTCAGCATTTGGAATTTTCGCAAGATTTGGAAGATGCACTAATTGGGCAACACCGCCTAATCCTATAACTCCGATTTTTACTTTTTCCATCAGAGAGATACCTCGTGGTTAATTTTATTTAGTTGAATAAATTCTTTTACTCTTTCCACAATTCCGTCAGGATCGATTTCCAATATATGATGTAATTCTTCCTGTGTGCCATGATCAACAAACTTGTCTGGTATTCCAATAAATTGCAAATCATTTTTATAATTGTTTGAAATGAAATATTCAGCAACCGCACTTCCAAATCCGCCCGGCAAATTATTTTCTTCCAAAGTAATAACTTTATGAAATTTTTCCGCCACTTTATCAAGCATATCAGTATCAAGCGGTTTTGCAAAACGCATGTTTATTACTTCACAACTAATTCCCTGTTCTTTAAGTTTGGCGGCAGCCTTTAAGGAGTAATCAACCATTGAGCCAAGCGCCAATAATGCAACATCATCACCCTCAAGTAATTTTTCTGCTTTACCAATTTGAATGGAATTGAATCCTTCCTTAATTTCAACGCCAAGTGCATTACCGCGAGGATATCGCAAAGCAATTGGTCCTTTCTTGTATTCAATGGCTGTGTAAAGCATATCACGCAATTCGGATTCATCTTTCGGAGCCATTATAACCATACCGGGAATCATCCTGAGATAAGAAATATCAAAAACTCCGTGATGAGTTGGTCCATCTGCACCAACCAATCCTGCTCTATCCATAACAAAAACTACATGCAGTTTTTGTAACGCTATATCGTGGATGATCTGATCAAATCCTCTTTGTAAAAATGTAGAATATATTGCAACAACCGGAATGATACCTTGAGTAGCCATTCCCGCTGCGAATGTTATTCCGTGTTCCTCTGCAATTCCAACATCAAAATAATTTTTTGGAACAGCTTTTTGCAAATAATCTAACCCTGTTCCATCCGGCATGGCACCAGTGATACCAATTACTTTGGGATTATTTTTCACTATCTCAACTAAAGCTTCACCAAAAATTTTTGTATAAGATGCAGCTCCGCCAGATTTTTTAAGTGCTTCACCCGTAAGTTTATCAAATGGAGTTGAAGCATGAAGACGTTGACTGTGTCCTTCGGCAGGCTTATAACCTTTTCCTTTTTCCGTAATAGCATGAATTAAAATTGGTCCTTTTAATTCTTTTATCTGTTCAAATATTTTTACAAGCTGGTGCATATTATGTCCGTTAACAGGACCAAAATATCTAAAACCTAAAGCTTCAAACAACATACCCGGAGTTATAACTGCTTTTATACCTGATTCAAGACGTGCTGCTATCTTTCTTAATCTATCGCCAAAATTATCCAGCTTACCTGTAAGATCCCATACCTGACCTTTAAACTTATTGTATTCTGGATGTGAAATCATTTCAGTAAAGTAATTTGAAATTTGCCAGACGTTTGGTGCGATTGACATGTTGTTATCATTTAGTACAACTATTAAATCAGATTTAAGAACACCGGAATTATTCATTGCTTCATAAGCCATACCGCCAGTCATTGCGCCATCACCAATCACTGCGATAACTTTTCTATTCGGTTCATTATTTAAATCGCGAGCAGCAGCCATGCCAAGCGCGGCAGAAATTGAAGTTGTTGCGTGCCCTGCTCCAAAAGAATCATATTCACTTTCACTTCTTTTAAGAAAACCGCTAATACCGTTTAATCTTCTGATTTTCTTTAATGCTTCTTTTCTTCCGGTTAAGATTTTATGAGGATAAGCCTGATGACCGGTATCCCAAACTACAAGATCGTAAGGTGTGTTAAATACTTTATGAATTGCAACTGTGAGCTCAACTGTTCCTAACCCGCCGCCAAAGTGTCCGCCGATTTCAGAAATCGTATCAACTAAATATTCACGAATGTCCTTGCATAATCCTTTTAGCTGCGTTACATCCATCTGCCTGATATCTGATGGATAATTTACTTTTGAAAGTACAGGATATTTAACTGTATCAGACATTAATCGTCTCCATTGTTAATCAAAGTTTAATCTTCTTCTAAATTATTAATTTTATTTAAATCTTTTTTAAGAGTAGTTACTTTAAGTTCGGCTTTTTCAAGTACCGATAAACATTCTTTAGATAATTTTACACCTTCTTCAAAAAGCTGAATCGAATCTTCCAATCCAATCTCACTATTTTCTAATGATGTAGTAATCTCTTCAAGCCTTGCTAGTTTATCCTCAAAATTATCTGATGATTTTTTCTTACTCATTTTATTTCAATTTCTCCATCGTAAAACTTTATTGTGGCAGGTTCAGCCAAATTAAAATTATTCTTTCGCGATATAAATTTTGAATTTTGCCTGATTAGTGCAAATCCTTTTTTTAATGTCTTATCAATATCATGTAATTCAATCGATTTAGAAAGCAGAGCAATTCTATTTGATAAAGCTAAAATTTTCTTCTCGATTTCTTTTACAATTTTATATGAATTCAAATCAACCATTTGAGAATACTTGCGAATCTTTTCTAACGGATATCTGAATGCATAAGATGAAATCTGATCTTCAATTTCTGATCGATAATTTTCTAAAGTTCTCTCAATTATATCACAACTTACTGAATAAGAATCTTTTATAAAATTCTTTAATTCTTCAATATCAGGAGTTGCAAGTTCCATCGCAACTGATGGCGTAGGAGCTCTTAGATCAGCAACAAAATCTGCAATAGTAAAATCCACCTCGTGCCCAACCCCGCTTATAATTGGTATTTTAGATTTATAAATTGCTCTAGCAACAATCTCTTCGTTAAAAGCCCAAAGGTCTTCAATCGAACCGCCGCCGCGTGCCAGGATTATAACATCAATATCTTTTAAAAAATTCAATTTGCGGATATTTTGAACAATATTTTCTGCAGCTCCGGCTCCCTGTACTTTAGTAGGAGCAATTAATAACTCTACCAACGGAAATCTGCGCTCAGCAACTGAAATCATATCTTTTACAGCAGCACCATCTGCCGCGGTGATTAAACCTATTTTTTTAGGGAAAGTTGGAATCTCTTTTTTAAACTCCTGATCAAACAATCCTTCTTCAAAAAGTTTTTTCTTTAGTCGCTCGAAAGCAGCTTGAAGTTCACCAACACCCGCAGGCTTCATTGAGCGAACATCTATCTGATAACTGCCGCGTGGAGGATAAACTGTAACGCGTCCTGTAACAATTATTTTCATTCCATCTTCGGGAGTGAAGAAAACATAATTGTTTACTCCCTTCCACATTGTACAGTTTATTACTGCGCCTTCATCTTTAAGATTAAAATACCAGTGCCCCGATCCGTGTGCTTTGAAGTTAGAAATTTCTCCTTCAATACTGATCTTCTCAAAAGTTGATTCAAGAATAAACTTTATTGATTTAGTAATTTCACTTACAGAAAATATTTGATCTTGAATTTCACTCATTAAATTTATTCTGCACTCTGTTCGATTTTATTTTTCTGTTTATCCATTTCGTTGTAATCCAACTCAGAACCAAGAACACTATGTGGAATTAAATAAACTATAAACATTAATATTGAAGCAAAGATAACCCATCTTTTAGGATTTCCTGATTTTTTTATTGCAACCAATGCTATTATCCAACCGACAACTGCAATTAGTGTTTTATTATCTGTAAGATCGATTCCGAAGGGAATGCCTGTCCAGAATTCGCCAAAAGCATACTTTTGCATAATGGGACCAAAGATCATTCCACCAAGAATTAATAATCCAAAAGTCCAGTACGCAAGTTTTTTGTAGTTCGGTTCTTTGTTAAAAAATTCAAGTCCGGTTCTTGTTGAAAATAACATTGCCATAAAAATTAAAATTACGTGGGGGATGATTACAAAAATTGGAACATCACCTTTAAATCTTATAACAACAGGATGAGAATTATTTAGAAATATTTTTTCAGAATCTTTTTCTAAAGCAATACAATACATTAATTTTCCTGCTGGTGGTTGATGAGGTAACAATCCGGTTAGAAATCCATTTTCGTATATCATTTCAACAGGATGCCATTCATCGTTAGTTTTGTATCGCTTCCATTCAAGAACGCCGCTGATATTTTCATCATCAGTTTTAATTTTTATTTGATGATCCTCTTCCCCGCCGTGACTTCTATCCAGAGCATACTTTATATTTTTACCATTTAAAGTTGTTTCACCAGAAAGTGGATAAGTTGGCCCTGTCATTCGCTGATAGGCAGCAGTTAGCACTGTTAGTACAATAGCAATTATCCACAATAGAATCGATCTTTTCATCCTTGCTCTTAAGAATTATTGAAAATTTTTGTGGGGAAATTTACGAATAAATTCAGCTAAAATTTAACGCTACTCAAAACCTTGGCAGGATTGGAAACACTATTTTATTCTAAATAAATTGTGTTCAATTAAAAATAATGGGAGTCACTTATTTGCAAATGTGATTCCCATATAAAACTAAACTACAATTGTGATAAATTATTATGCTGTTATTTTGTCAACAACATCTTCTTAGCATCAGAAAATTGTCCTGATTGAATTTTATATATATACACCCCACTTGGAAGCTGTGAAGCATTGAATTCCGCTTCATAATTTCCTGCTGGTCTGTTTTCATTTATAAGTGTTGCAATTTCTTTCCCAAGTACATCGTAAACTTTTAGCGTTACTAATCCTTCTTCCTTTATTGAATATAAAATCTTTGTTCTTGGGTTAAAAGGATTGGGAAAATTTTGCTCAATATTGAATGTACTTAATTGCTGATTAAAATTATCAAGAATTGATGATAGGTTGTCACTGTATAAATAAACTTTCCCTGTAAAAACATTATTATTTTTTGATTCAGGGGCACCGAAAATAAAGTGGTCGTCAGTAATTAAGCAATTATAACCGAAGTATTTTGCTTCGGTATAATCAGATGATGAGAACTTTTTTGATCTAATCCAATTACCATTTGTATTTTTGAAAAGATATGCCGCCCCAGGATTATAAGCTTTGACTGTATCAAGAAGAGCTCCAATTAATAGTGAGTCTCCTTTCGCATAAATAGAAGTACCAAACCTGTCATTAGAATAATAATCACCTGAAACTATAATTTGATCTAATTCTAATGACTGGCTTGAATAATTGAATACATAAACTGAACCTGGGAATGAATAATCTAGATTAGTTGAAGTTCCTACAAAAATATTTTCATTATTATGGCTCATCGAAGTACCAAATGATAAAAAATTCGAATTTGATTCAGGTATATGTTTCTTTGTAAAATTCCAATTCGAATCGCTTTTACTGTAAACATAAATTGAACCAGAGAATATGCCACTTAGAGTACTATCATTTTTTGAACCAACTACAATTATGCTATCATTAAAAAATAGACTGGAACCGAATTGTTGATACTTCAATGCATCGGGGGGCTGTAATTCATGTATTAACTCATAATTGCCATTGAAGTTTTCATATATAAATGCCATCCCAGAACTTTGCACCACACTATTCCATCTTTCTGCACCGATTAAAAGGAATTTACCATTTTTTACAATTGAACTAGAAAATGCCCCGCCATATGTATATGGTTCAGGTGGTAGTATCATTTGTTTTTCAACCCAAATTCCACCATCAAGTTTGAATATAAAAACAGCACCTGGACCGCTCATTAAATTATTTGTTCTCTTATTATATGCACCTATTATTAGCTCATGACCATCATAAATCATTTTAGTCCCAAAAAAATCCTGTGCTCTACTATCGCTAGGTATTATTTGGTTAGCATATTCAAAATTCTCATCGATTTTTTTATAAACATAAACCTCACCACTAACACTGTTACGTCGAGGACTTGAAATAAACAAAAAGCTATCTCCGGCTGCAATTGCACTACCAAAGTAATCAAAATCGATTCCATCAAAAGGTACAATTTGTCTTTCAAATAGAGTTTGAGCACTAAGGTTAAAAGAGAGTAAATAAAAAAGTACAATAAAGAAAATTTTCACAATAAGCTTTCTTTAAATAACTAACCCAAAACAAAAGAAAATATTATTCAAAGTCAAATTAAATTTATTTAAATAGTTGCAAAGTGTAAAACAAATCCTATGAACTGGTGTGATAGTTGGATAAGATCTAAAATTTAACGCTAACACCAAACGTTGGCAGGATAGGAAACATATTGTTCTGTGCTCTTCCAAGAGTTAAATCTTTAGTTACGTAGTAATCATAGTTTACAACATTTTTTCTATTGTAAACATTAACAACATCAAGATAAAAAACCCAATCAAGTTTCCAGAAATCTGCAAGAAAATTAAATCTTAAATCTAATCTATGGTAAGCAGGTTTGCGGGAATTGAATTTATTATCTCCAAAATCTACATCGTAAACAACTTCGCCTTCACCATTGGGATCATTGAAATTTGTACGAGTTGAAATGGTAGGCGTTTCCGGAATACCATCACCATTTTTATCAGCTAAAATTACTCTTGGTCTTATACCAACCGGCTCGCTGTACGGAAATCCCGAGCCATACTGCCATCTTAATCCAACATTAAACCAGGTATTGAAATCATAATTTAAAACAAAATTAAATGTATGTGTCTGATCAAAACGAAAAGGCAATTTTATTCCATCTTCAAATCTGTTTGCATAGGCAAGTGCATAAGAAATCCATCCGCTTAGTCTGCTGTTGTTCATAACATTTCTTTTGGAAAGGAAAAATTCAAATCCGTAAGCTTCACCAAAAGAATTGTTAACGGGAATCTGGGTTAGCGAATCACCACTAATAGGAACAGGATTCGTCCAGCTGCTTGCCAATCGTGGGTCTCTTCCAGGAATAGGCTCAGTCATAAAAGCTGTGCCTTCAACTTTCTTTTGCACAATTAAATCGGTAAAATCTTTATAGTAAGATTCAAAGCGTAAACTCCACTCATTGGTTACCCATCTTTCTATTCCAATCACATAATGGATTGCTTTTTCAGCATCAAGCGGCTTTGTATAAACATCAGCAAGATCAAAAAGAATATTCTGATCACGTAGTTTTTCATAACCGGGTGATTGATAATAAATTCCCCATACTCCACGCAAAGTTGTAATCTCATCTATTGCATAAGAAAAAGAAAGCCTTGGTGCGATGTAACCTTTGAAAAGAAGATCATAATAATCAAATCTTAAACCCGGATTGATAAAAAGTTTATCTGTTACTTTAAAATTATTTTGTGCGTAAGCTCTGTAACGATTGTAATTTTTAACATCCTTTAAATCACTTAGTGCCGCTCTAAATTGTGGATTCGCAGCAAAAATTGCTTCAAGAGATGGATCGAGATCGAATTTAAAATTTAATGTTGTTTCCATAAAATCTATACCCGCACCGGCTTCAAAAATATTTTCACCCCACAGGTAAGTAAATTTATCATCTATAGTTACTTTGCGGTAATCAAAATCTCCATTGAATTTAAATCCCAGCAGATAGGGTTGTAATGTGTCCGGAATAGTTTCTTCAAAATCTTCTCTGTTCAATGACGGATCAAGAATTTGTGAATCAAAATCAGTTGTGCCGTTATTTTTATACCAGGACACAATAACTTTATTCAAATAATTTTTTGATGGTGCAAAATGCCAGGCCGCTGATAAAATATCATTTCTTGTAATGTTGTAAACACCCACACTATCTGGTGTGTTACGCTCCTTACCGCTAACAACATCAACACCATCACGAGAAATAATTCCGTTCAATAAAATTTTATTTCCTTTAAAGGGACCGAATACAAGTTTTGCTTGAAAATCATAAAAGTTTGGGAATGAAGTATTATCATCAACTAATCCGGCACTTTTAACAAATGGTTCGATGACCAGATCATAATAAGTTCTTCTTGAATTGATTAACCAGCTGCCTTTAACACCTAATGGATTTTTACCTTCCAGAACAATATTTGCATCCACAACAGATACGTTGATGTTTCCTTTGAGATATTTTGAATTATCCCCTTCACGATTTGTAACATCCAGCACTGCAGAAAGTCTATCGCCGTACTTTGCAGGAAATCCACCTGACATTAAGTTGACATCTGAAACTGCATCCGGATTAAACATACTTACAACTCCGTAGAGTCTGTATGGATTAAAAATCTCAACGTCATCCATAATAATTAAATTCTGATCAGGACCACTTCCGCGAACAACAAGCTGAGATGAAAAATCATTTGGAGCTAATACACCGGGTAATGATTGAAGTGTTCGTAAAACATCTTCTGCAGCACCGGGCAATATTTTTGCGTTACGCGGATTCAAATCTATTAAGCTTGTTCGTGTATCATTTTGCTGCTGAACTTTCATTCCCGTTACTTGTACTGATTCAATTTCTATAACAGCCTCTTCCATAGAAACATCCAGTTCAGTAGTTTTATTAGGATAGATTTCAACATCAACAACTTTTGTTTGGTGACCTATCGCACTAAATCTCACCTCATATTCACCTGCAGGAATTCCGATTATCTTGTAATTACCATTTTGATCTGCACCTGCACCAAGATTTGTATTAAGGATAAATACGTTTACAGATGGGAGTGCACCGTTTTTATCACTTACTTTTCCAGATAAACTACCTGTTTGGGCAGATAGACTGATATTTAGTATTAAAAAAATTGTAAACGCTAATAATTTCATAGTTCTCTTAGTTTCTAATACAAACATAAGAAACCGGAAAAACATTCCATTTGATTGAGATCAATGCGCTATAAATAAAGCGAGAAGAAGCGGGTATAAAGTCCTAAATTTATCTCATGGAAATCAGAATTTGAATCGCCTGGTTTAAAGTTGTATCTATATCTTGTGTATAGAGTGAAAGTATCAAACAAAGTAAACCAACCGACTGAAAGTTCAGGTGAAAATCCATTTTGTCCGTTAAAGTTTGTGTATGCTGTTACGCCGGGAGAGATGTATTCTATAAAATCGATAGGAAAAATTCTTTTGTAACCAAGTCGTGCAAAGTTTCTGTCTTCTGCTTCAAAAATGTAAGTGTACTCAAATGAAAAATAACCGGAAGGATAATTCCCTCGCTTAGATCTAAAAGAAACGATTGGAATTTCTTTAGTTAAACTGTAATAACTATTTCCATTCGCATAAACATATCCTGGCATTGGCAGAACAAAAACAGAACCTGCAAACAAGCACAATGTCCATAAACTAGAGCCACCACTAATAGTTGGCTCATACGGCAAATCAAACTCAAAAGATTCAGATTGACTTTTGTTACCCAATGAATCTATTGTTTCAATTACAAAGCTTACATTTCTATCCAGAAAACTTAGAGAAGTTATATCAATCTTTGCGGAATGAGCTTCACTCAATCCATTTGAAACCAGGTACTCATATTTATTATCAATAATTACATTGCTCAAACAAACTTCACTCGTATAGAATGATAAGATAAAAATATAAGGTGGTTCTTGTTTTACGTAAGCATCAATTAAAAAAACTTCCATACCAATTGAATCTGATTGAGTTTCAAAATCTTCCTGAGAAAAGATTGGTTGTAATAAGAAGGTAATTAGAATTGATAATAAAAATAATTTTTTCATTGATCTTAATTGATTATTAAACTTAATGCAAAGTTAGTAAAATGATTCTATTTATTTGTGACATTAAAACGAGAACACGATTAATTTGAAATATAACGTGTTTCTTTTAATATTAGATACAACAATTCAGAGAATTAAAGATGAAAAAATTTTTAAAGATAGGAATACCGGTTTTAATAATTATTCTGGCAATCGTTTTTTGGTGGAGATATTATTTTGTTTTTGGTGAAGGTGTAAAAGCCGGCAACTTAAACTTTGTTGTGAAGAAAGGTTATGTCTTTAAAACCTGGGAAGGCAGATTGATTCAGGAAGGATTTAAAACACCACTACCAAATCAAATGCAAAGTAATGAATTTGAATTCAGCATATTAGATGATCAGGTTGCACAGGTACTTGAACGATACAGCGGCAAATTTGTTGAGCTTCGTTACAAAGAATATCTTAATGCAATTCCCTGGCGCGGCAATAGTAACTATATTGTTACAGAAATTTTAGAAGTAGAAAATCCTGCTAACCACGAAACTTTGCCGTATTGAGATTTACCTTGATAGCTAATAATGTTAATAAATTATTTTAGATGAAAAATGCATATTGGTCAAAAGAAAATATATAAAGGAACATTCTGGTCAGCATTTATCAATTTATATTCAGATTTGGAATCCACATTTCGTTTCATTGAACCAGTTAATAAGCACTTAAGTGTTTATTCTCTGAGATACTACGAACTGCTTTTAAGAGCATCCACTGAATTTGAGAGTGTTTGTAAAAATGAAATTATGAGGAATGATCTGAGTAATAAAAACAGAGAAAGATTAACTATCGAAGACTATTTCAAACTTGAAGAACATTTGAAAAGAATTTCTAAGGTTGGTCCAATAAGACAACTTGCAAATTGGAAGATCGGATTTCATTTTGATCCTATATTGTATCGTCAGCCTTTATCAAATTGGAAATCTGATTATAAATTGTCCTGGTATCAAGATTATAATGAGGTAAAGCATAATCGGCAACAATTTTTTGAAAAAGCCAATTTAGCCAATGTCTTGGATGCAATTGGCTCACTGTTTATTATCTTGATGAATCTGGATTATTCTTGGACTTCTAGTGAATGGAGAGGTGAGAAACTTTTGAATTCAGATGGAAGTATAATTTATTTCGACCCAGATTGGCCAGTTTGTGCAAAGATCAACTATGGAGATCTTACAGGCAATCCAATTAGTTCAGATTTTATTAAAGAAATTTCAGAGAATGAATCTAAAGAACCTTGGAGAAGAAAATATTAGAATAGCTTAGTTTTTTCTTTCTAAATCCCTTCCGAAACTCTTTAATAGAAATTTAAAGGCACAAACAAAATGAAAAACATTATAAATACCTTATTAACAATCTTAATCTCTATAACAATATTAAATTGCAGTGCTCAAAAACAAATCGAATTCAAACCTAAAGAGGTTTACATATCCAGCGATTTAATTGTAACTCAGATTACAGAAAATTCTTTTGTGCATGTATCATTTTTACAAACCAATGATTTTGGAAATGTTCCTTGTAACGGATTGATTGTGAGAAACAGTAATGAAGCAATTATTTTCGACACACCAACCAACGATAAAAATTCGGAAGAGTTAATCAACTGGATACAAGAAACGCTTAAGTGCAAAATAAACGCAATTATACCAACACATTTCCACGATGATTGTTTAGGCGGACTAAAAGCGTTTCATAAAAATAACATTCCTTCATATGCGTATTACAAAACAATTGAACTTGCAAAAGAAAACAATTTAGTTGTTCCCGAAAATGGCTTTAAGGATTCACTCATATTAAAAGTTGGCGATGAAAATATTACTGCAAAGTTTTTTGGAGAAGGACACACTAAAGATAATATAGTCGGATATTTTCCGAGTGAAAATGTAATGTTCGGAGGTTGTTTAATAAAAGAAATTGATGCAATTAAAGGTTATTTAGGTGATGCAAATGTAGCGGATTGGTCAGGCACAGTTGAAAAAGTTAAAAAGGAATATCCGGATGTTAAAATTGTTATTCCAGGCCACGGAGAATATGGCGACAAAAAATTACTTGATTATACAATTAACTTGTTTAAAGCTGAGTAAATAATTTATATAAGAGAGATTTATAAAAAGCTAGGCTCTATCAAGTTATAAAGTATTTGTAATTCAATTAATCTTAATGATGGAATTTTAGAAGTTGAGAAATCTGCTGATCTTCAGACTTTAGCGAATTAGTTAATATAAGATCATTCAGAGATGATCTTATATTACTTTATTTCAGAGCTTGTTCTATATCTGCAATCAAATCCTCAACATCTTCTATTCCAACTGAAAAACGAACAAGACTCTCTGTTAATCCCATTTTATCCCGTTCCTCTTTGGGTACAGATGCATGCGTCATTGATGCAGGATGGGAAATTAAACTTTCAACTCCACCGAGTGATTCTGCCAGAGTAAATATCTTAACGTTGTTTAAGACTTTTTTTGCTGCATCAAGCGTACCAAAATCAGCGGATACCATTCCTCCAAATCCTCGCATTTGTTTTTTGGCAAGTTCGTGTTGAGGATGATTTTTTAAACCCGGGTAAATAACCCTTTTTGCATAATCAGATTCTTCAAGAAATTTTGCAAACTTAATTGCATTTTCTTCGTGTTGCTTCATTCTTACTGCTAGTGTTTTGGTTGAGCGAAGGACAAGCCAGCAATCAAACGGTGATGGAACTCCGCCGGCAGCATTTTGTATGTAACGAATTCTTTCGTGAATTTTTTCATCGCTTGTTACCAATATCCCACCTATTATATCGCTGTGTCCGTTTAAATATTTTGTAGTGCTGTGAAGAACGATATCAATCCCAAATGTTAATGGATTCTGAAAATAGGGACTCATAAAAGTGTTATCGCAAACAGAAATTAAATTATTCTTCTTTGCAATTTCCGAAATTCCCTTTAAGTCAGATAAGTTTAACATTGGATTGGTCGGAGTTTCAACATAAATCATTTTTGTGTTTGGACGAATTGCGTTTTCAACATTTCTTAAATCCGAACTATCAACCCATGAAAAATCTAATCCATAATTTTTCATATTAAGTTCATATAATCTGTATGTTCCGCCATAAACATTGCTTGAAATGACAATATGATCACCGGCTTTTACTAAGCTCATCAATGCGTGAGTTGCAGCCAAACCCGATGCAAAGGCAATTCCATACTTCCCTTTTTCAAGAGTAGCAATATTTTTCTCTAATGCTTGCCGCGTTAGATTGTGCGTTCTTGCATACTCAAAGCCGGTACTTTTACCAAGTTCGTGTTGTGCATATGTTGATGTTTGATAAATCGGAGTTATCACTGCTCCGGTTGTTGGATCAGGAGTTTGTCCTGCGTGAATTGCGTCTGTTGAAAAGCCCATTGTATTTCCTTCGCTTTAACATCATTGCGAACGAAGTGAAGCAATCTATTAATTTGGTAGATTGCTTCACCCCTTCGGGGATTCGCAATGACAATGTTTTTACTTATCTAAATTTATTAAATCATATCTCGTAATTATATCAGTAATTAAACCAAAATCATCAACAAGAATTGCCGAATGTTTCTTCAAGTGATTTTTTAATTCTTCAATTTCTGTTTTTGCATTAAGTATTGGAAGTGATTCTTCCATAACAGCTTTAACTTCAGAGTTGTACAAGGTTGGATTCTCAACCAATTTTGCCAGAAGTCTATTTTCTCTTATTGCACCGATTGATTGTTTGCCAGTCATAACAGGAATATTTGAGTAACCTGTTTTACTAATCAACTCAAGTACATCTTTTATTTTATCAGTTTCTTTAATAAAAATAATTTCCTCAAATCCTTTTTGCTTTTTCAAATCAGATAAATCCCGCAGAGTTCTAATCTCCGGATCGAGCATTCTGTTTTGCTTTAACCATTCAATGTTGTGCATTTTAGATAGATATCTTTCCCCCGTATCACAAACAATAAATACAACAACATCGTTTTCAGTCAAGTCTTTGGAGATATTTAATGCAACCTGAACTATCGTACCTGTGCTGCCTCCGCAAAAAATTCCCTCTTCTTTAGTTAATCTTCTTGCGGCTGCAAAAGACTCTTTATCGCTTAAGTTTATAATTTTATCGATGTACTGAAAATGTACATTTGATGGTAAACAATCCTGACCAATACCTTCCACAAGATATGGTGAGCCGTGAATCAATTCACCTGTTTCTTTGTAATGCTTAAAGATAGATCCAAGGGGATCAGCGCCGAGGACCAGTATGTTTGGATTTTTTTCTTTTAAATATCTTCCCGTACCACTTATCGTTCCTCCTGTGCCAATACTTGATACGAAATGAGTAATTTTTCCATCCGTTTGTTCCCAAATTTCCGGTCCAGTCGTTCTATAATGAATTTCAGGATTTGATGGATTAGAATACTGATAAGCAAAGAATGAATTTGGAATTTCTTTATGCAAACGCTTTGCAACATTAACATAATATTCCGGACTATCAGGATCAGCGAGATTTGAAACAACAATTACCTCTGAGCCTAAAGCTTTTAAATAGTTTATTTTTTCTTCACTTACTTTTGAAGTAACAACAAAAATACATTTGTAACCTTTTACTGCGGCTGTTAAGGCAATTCCAATTCCGGTATTTCCACTGGTAGCTTCAATGATTGTTCCGCCTGGCTTCAATTCACCACGCTGCTCAGCATCTAAAATCATATTGTAGCCAATGCGGTCCTTTACACTTCCACCTGGATTTGCAGATTCTAACTTTGCAAATATTTGAGGCTTTAATCCTCTGTTTAGCTTGTTAAGCTTAATTAAAGGAGTATTACCAATTTGCTCAAGTATATTGTTTTTGTATTTCAAATCTTACTCATTCTTTGGATTAGTGTAAGCAATTTTAAAGAAATGATTTGAATGTTGAAAGAGAGATCAATATGATAGTGATTTATCTTACAATGATTGTTTAGTTTATAATTTACCCAAGTGAGAAAAACTAAACCCTCTCAAAAACTCTTGAACGCTCATTCTTTTCTTACCTTCCTGCTGTATTTCTAAAATCTTTAAAGCACTACTTGCACAGCCAATTATTAATTCAGTCTTTGTCTGATAGAATTCTGATGCTTTAAGATTTGAATCTTGAATAATTTCTGTTTTATAGATTTTGACCACTTTATCGTTGTAATTAAAATAAGCTGCCGGATGGGGTGATAATCCTCTTACAAGATTATGAATTTCTAAAGCAGATTTGTTCCAATCTATTAAACAAATTTCTTTTGTAATTTTTGGTGCTGGTGAGGCAAGTGAATCATCCTGTGATTTTAATTCAACATTTCCTTTTTCAATCATAGTTACTGTTTTTAGTACAAGTTCGGCACCAATCAAACTCATTCTGTCGTGCAAGGATTCAAAATTATCATCATCATTTATTTTAACTTTTTCTTGGAGATAGATATTACCGGTATCAACTTTCTCAGCGAGTTTAAAAGTTGTTAATCCTGTTTCTTTATCACCATTGATCAGAGCCCATTGAATCGGTGCAGCACCACGATACTTTGGAAGATATGATCCATGTAAATTAAAAGAACCATAATTTGGAATTTCAAAAACTTCCTTTGGTAAAATCCTAAAAGCAACAACAACAAATAAATCTGGTTGTAGTGATTTCATTTGTTCAATAAACTCAAAATTACCTTTTAATTTTTCTGGTTGATACACCGGTATGTTGTTCTCAATTGCGAATTGCTTAACAGCAGTGAAAGTTACTCTTTGTCCTCTGCCCCGCTCTTTATCCGGAGTAGTTACAACTGCAAGGATTTGATGATTATTTTCAATTAGGATTTTTAAAGAAGGAATAGCAAAATCAGGAGTGCCCATAAAAACAATTTTCATCACTCACCTTTTACGATGTTACAAAATCTGGTAGTCGGCAGAAGCACTAATTGGATAGGCAACCTCAATTTTGCGATTCTTAATTCTGTTAAGTGGTTTTTTCAATTTCTTTTTTGTCTCTTCATCAACAAGATCAGTAAATAAAACACCCTGCAAATGATCGAACTCATGCTGCATCACTCTTGCAAGTAAATCATCAGCTTCTATTGTTTGAGACTTTAAATCTGTGTCCTGATACTCTATTACAATTTTAGCCGGGCGAATAACATCTGCACGCTGATCAGGAATACTTAAACATCCCTCTTCATAGATTGAAGTTTCTTCAGACTTCGAAATGATTTTAGGGTTAATAAGAGCTATAGGTTTTGTGTCTTCGTATCCCTCAGCGGCAGAAATATCAATAACAAAAATCTGTTTGTTAGCACCAACCTGGTTTGCCGCTAACCCAATTCCGTTTGCATTGTGCATAGTTTCAAACATATCAGCAATCAGTTTTATAATTTTATTATCAACCTTAGAAACTTTTGCAACTTTCTTTCTTAATATTTTATCACCACAAACGGTGATAGGCAATATTGGCATTTCTTTCCTTTTTCAATTCTTAATTCCTTATTGTGTAAAAATATAAAATGGGGAACTAATTAGAAATACTATTAACTCGTTAGATCTGATGAAAATTTAGATATACTTTTTGTCATTCCCACAAACGTGGGAATCCATTTTGATATTTACTAAGTAGATTCCCGCCTGCGCTGGAATGACAGTAAAATCAAACAAGCAATTTTCCATCCTTCATCAACAACTTTCCGTCCATCCAAACAGTCGGTTTTTTTACTACACCATCTAAGTGTATTGGAACATTTACACTGCCGCCCATTGAAACATTGTTTCCGAGTGCAATGTGAATTGTTCCCATTACTTTTTCATCTTCAAGTAAAATACCGCTAAGTTTTGAGGAATCATTTGTACCGATTCCAAACTCAGCGATGTTACGTGCATCTTTTCCAACTCTATCCAACATCACTTTTAATTTATTTGCTAATGTCCCACCTAATATTTTTGTAGCGTAACCATTTTCAACTTGGATTTTAATATTAGCATTTTTAATCAAACCTAAACCTGCCATAGAACCATCAACGACAAATACTCCATTTGATGTTCCTTCAACGGGTGCTAAAAACGCTTCACCGGTCGGAAGATTTCCGCTTTCACCTTTAGCGTGGAAAAGTCCTTTACTTGCGTAAGCTTTTCTTCCGGCAATCTTAAAAGTAATATCAGTACCGGCAGCAGTAGTTACACGAATTACTTTACCTGTTTCTAGAATATTTGCAAGTTCAATAGTTCTTTTTGCAATTGCTTTGTAGTTTGCATTCATTCCGCGAATCATTACATCTTTAGTTATTCCAGGAAACGTTGCAATTCGCACACCTTTAGCTGAGGCAGATCTTCGAGCATCTGTGTGAGTTAAAGATTTTGCAGTAGGACAAAAGACCACATCAAACTTTTGCATTAAATCAGCTAAGACATCGGATGGTTCTTCGCCATTTATTTTTCCGGATTTCATTTCAACAAGTAAAGATAGGTAACCTAATCTTACAGCATTTTCATGAAGTGAAATTCCAATTTCTCTTTTCATCTCATCCGTAATTACAAGAATTTTTTCATTCTTTTTTGTACCCATACAATCGCGAATTGCAATTGCTGATGCTGAATCAAGTTTAGTTAATTTTTTCATTTTACTCCTCTGATATTATAGTGGAAAACCAAGATTTAATTGAACGACAGCACTAAATCCACCTGATTTAATAAAATCCTCTTCTTCTATTGCTCTGCTATCTTCCGGCCTAAGTAAAAAAACTGATCCATCTTCAGTAGTCATCTGATTAATTTTAAAGAATTTATATCCTGCTGTTCCTTCAATGCTTAAAAAGTTTTCTACAACTGAAAAGATAAATCCGGTAGAAATACTATAACCAATTTCAGGGGCATCATTCTCGTATTTTATTTCTCTTGTATTATCATCCAAATTTGGCTTATGGATTAGTTTTGCAGAATTAAAATGAACGACACCTTCAATAATTTTCCAGCTAAATAAATCTGAGATAGGAATTCCGAAATCAATACCAATATTCCAGCTTTTAAGACTAAAGTTAAGTTCGCTATTAATTAACGATTCAGTTCCGGAATAAGAATAGCTTTGATTTTCAGTTAGAGTTTCATAATAGCCTTTAACAGAAAAAAAAGTATCAGAAAACTTTGCGCGCAAAAAATTTATTCCTAAACGATATCCTTGTGCTGTTCCAAATTCAGGAATTATCTGATCAGAACCATCAGATAGAGCAATGTTGAATCCTTTGATCTGTTCATTTAAATATCCGGGTTCATACTTTTGATAACTATATCCAGCATAACCTCCCACAAAACCAAAACAACCAAACCCAAATGATTGCGGTAGAATCTGAAAAGTAAAAATAAAAAACAGAAAAAATATTTTTCGAAATTGTTCAAGCATAACTATTTAACTCAATTTTTCTTACAAAGTCCGATAACTGAATCTGGGGAAACAACTTACTTTGTCATCCCTTTTTCAAGTCCGTGTGCATTTGGTCCTGTTTCTGATTTTCTAAGTAAGAACGCAAAGATCAAACCTAAAAAACCTAGAATTGAAAATATCCACATACCAGGGGTGTAACCACCGGGATTTGAGGAGCTTGCACCAGCGTAATCGTTTGTAAATCCAATTAATAAATTAAAACCAAATAATCCTATGTTCTGAATCATTGTCATCAAACCGTAAGCTGTACCTAATTTATTTGAATCAACAATTAAAGCAACTGAAGGCCACATAACTGCAGGTACAAGGGAGAATGCAATTCCCATCATAGCCATTGGCAGAATTAAATAGATTGGAATAGCTGCATTAATATCAAAGAAAGAAAAAGTAAGATTAATAAAATCACCATCGCCCATTACATCGGGTTTACCAAATTTGTAAGCCATCATTAAGTAAACAGGAATAATCAGAAGTGACCCAAACATCATCAGCAATGATCTTTTACCAATCTTATCCGCAAGCAGACCAAACAAAGGAGTAAATACCATAGCAGCAAGTGTAAGAATGCTGGAAAGATTTCCGCCAACTTCTCTGCTGGTTCCGTGTGCTTCCTGAAAAAATTTAATTGCAAATGTTTGGAATGGAAACATTGCAGAGTAAAAGGTTACGCACAATGCTGTAATATACCAGAATGATGTTGAAAATGATTTCGGTTTTAAGAAAAGAATAAGTGCTAAAACAATTAATGCAATAAGATATATCGCCCAGTTTTCGTTATTAACATAACTTAGTACAATTACTGCCGCGGTTAAAATTGAAAAAATATACCAGCGTGTTTTTTCATTTATTCTTAAAATGTCGGAAAGTAAAATCGCATCTTGTTCACCTTCTTTTGGTAAATCATAATTCTTAGCTGCATAAATATCCAAAAAGAAATATAGCACGACACAAATAAATGCAAACACTCCACCTGCAACAGTTATCCAAAGCGGTGACTGCCAATACTCGTACAAACCTTTTCCCCAGCTTGGTGAATTGAGTGCGAGGAATGATCCCAATCTTGCAACCGTCAGATTTAATCCAAATGCAAATGATAATTCTTTACCCTTGAACCAACGGGCAATAATAGTAGTGATTGCAACTATCATCGATTCAGCTCCTAGTCCAAAGATTAATCTTCCCGCAGACATCAGCCAGATGTTTCCTGTAATGGCTGTTACAATAGAACCGATCATTATTAACGTTGTAAATATTAGTACTGATGTTTTTGTTCCGATCCGATCAATCAATAATCCGCCTATTAGAACCATGATAATGTTTGGGAAAGAATAAATTGCGTTCAACAACCCAATATTGGAATCTGAAAATCCAAGCTGCGTTTTTAACAGATCCGCAAGTGGACTGATGCTATCGTAGATATAATAGTTGCCCATCATTGCTAAACTTATTAATAGCAATGCACTCCATCTTAAAAATGATGATGGCTGAGGCTTGAGAGTTGTTTTAGCATCCATAAAATATCATTTCATTCGGTGTCACGCTGAGCTTGTCGAAGCGTGAATATTTTAATTAACAAATGCCATACTTCGACAGGCTCAGTATGACATAATTTTTTAGATAGAATTAACAATTGCATAATAATTAAAAAAGCAGATACTTTAAAAAGAGTATCTGCCTTTAATGTAATAAACACTTACAAACTTATTTAGCCGGAATATTTTTTAATACAGTTTTAAGTTGATTGAAAAATTCCGGGACAGTAGAAATTTGTAATTTTTCAGCAGGTGAATGCACATCTCGCATTGTCGGACCAAAAGAGATCATATCCATATCAGGATATTTTTCCTTAATTATTCCACACTCAAGTCCAGCGTGAATTGCAGTCACTTCAGGTTCTTTACCGTACATTTTAGTAAATGTAGATTTAAATACTTTAAGAATATCTGAATTAATATCAGGGGCCCATCCAGGATATCCATCGCCGTAAGTGATTTCAGCACCTGCAAGTTTTAGTACCGAAGATACCATATTTGTTATATCAACATTTTGCGAAAAGACAGGACTTCGCTGGCTTGTAACGATATTTACATTCTTACCAACAGTTTCTACTACTGCAAGATTTGTTGATGTTTCAACTAATCCAGGAATATCGTTTGACATTTTAATTACACCGTGAGGAATAGCATACAATGCATTTACTAAACGCTTCTGTGTTTTTTCATCCATTACTTTTTCAGGTGTTGAATGTTTTTCCACGGAAACCATTAAATCTGGTTCCACTGCAGCATATTCAGATTTTACTGTTTCATTATACTTTGCAACAAATTTTTTCAGTTTCTTTTCATCATTCTTCGGAACGAGAACAACGGCAAATGCTTCACGTGGAATTGCGTTGTGTTTGTTACCACCATTTATTTCCGCAAGTCTAATATTATTTTCTTGTGAATAACTCCATATTGCTCTGTTAAGAATTTTTACGGCGTTGCCTCTTCCCACTTGAATTTCAAGACCTGAGTGTCCGCCTTTTAGTCCTGCAACTTTTAATTCAAATGAAGAATAATTTCTTGGAGCTTTTTCTAACTTAGCTTTAAATGTTGCAGCGGTATTTTTTCCGCCGGAGCAGCCGATGAAAATGACACCGATATCTTCAGAATCCATATTGATTAGAATATCAGCTTTTAACCAATTCTTTTTTAAACTTGATGCACCGGTTAAACCTGTTTCTTCATCAAGAGTAAACAAACATTCAATTGGTCCGTGCTCAATATCTTTTGATTCCAGAACAGCAAGTGCGCAAGCAACACCAATTCCATTATCCGCACCAAGCGTTGTACCTTTAGCTTTTACCCAATCACCATCTATGTATGGATAAATTGGATCATTGTCAAAATCATGCTCAACATCTCTGTTCTTTTCACAAACCATATCAATATGACCCTGCAATGCAACGGTTTTTCTGTTTTCAAAACCTGGAGTTGCAGGTTTGCGAATGAGAATATTTCCAAACTTATCTTTTTCAGTTTGAAGACCTAAACGTTCACCAACAGAAACAACATACTTAGCAATCTTTTCTTCTTTTTTTGATGGACGAGGATGCTTACAAATCTCCTCGAAATGATACCAAACCAATTCCGGTTTTAAATGACCTAATACTGATCCCATAACATACTCCTTTTAGTTTATTTCTTTAAATGAAATGAATCCTTGTTCATAAAGCTGAAAAATAAATTTTGTAGTTCTTTCGTGTTCTTCCTGAATATCTTCACCAAATTTTTTCTTAAGATCTTTTATTATCTGATCAACTTTTGTTTTGCCGTTTATTTTTGACCAAACAGCTGAACCAAATTTGTCGAGCTTGATTTTAAAGTGATCACTCTTAAGTTTTGGTGAGACTAATTTTACAACAATCTTGTTTTTGAATTTTGGGACTATAACCGTTACCAATCCATCCTGATTTTCTTCTTCAGAATAAAGTTTTATTGGAGTAAGATCAAGTGTATTAACACTCTTTAAGATTTTTTTTCGTTCTTTAAATGATAACGCCATAGTCAAAAAAAGGTAGCCGCAACTTTTAAGTTGCGATTTTGTTTATCAATCGCAAGCTGAAGCTTGCGGCTACCCGAATAAATTAAATAAATATTAGAACTATTTTCTAATTACATAGAAACCTGTGGTGGTGCCGGATCATCAGGTTTACCGGCATTCTTAACCGGAATCTGAATCAATAACCACGCTATTATCGCAAATACAACTAAGCTAACTAAGAAAGATGGTTGTGCAAAGAATTCAAACAATTTGATTTCTCCAAATGCAAGCCCCGCAAACAGAAGTCCAATGAGCGCCTCACCTGCAATCAATCCTGCTGCAAGCAATACACCATTATTCTCAACTCGGGATTTCTGAGCATCGTTAAATCCTTTCTTAGCATTAACTCTTTCAACAATTCCTTTAATCATACCGCCAACAAAAATGGCAAATGTTGTTCCTAAAGGAAGATACATACCAACGCTAACTAGCATAGGACTTTTTACATTCATCAAAATAAATGCAACACCCATTAACATTCCAACAAAAATTAAAATCCATTCCATATCACCGGCAACAATTCCTTTTGAAAGGATTGCCATTAAACTTGCTTGTGGTGCAGGAAGTTTATCTCCGCCAAATCCTGTTCCGCCCATTTTAATATCGCCTTCGTGCAAAACTAAAAGTGGGATGAACATAATTGCAGCAGAAACAACAACACCAATTATATCACCAACCTGCATTTTCCAGGGAGTACCACCAAGAAAATGTCCGGCTTTCAAATCCTGAAGCATTTCTCCGGCAACAGCCGCAGCAACGCAAACTACAGCGGCAACGCCAAGAACAGCGGCAACGCCTTGCATTCCTTTCATTCCGAGCGCAACCATTAAAATTGCGGCTACAACTAATGTGGATAATGTTAATCCGCTAATGGGATTATTTGATGAACCAATGATACCAACTAAGTAACCTGAAACAGCAGCAAAGAAAAATCCTGCAACAATCATAACTACTGTTGCAACTAAAGCTGCAACAACGTTTTGTGCGAAGTAATTATAAATGAAAAATGTAGCAACAGCTGTTGTTAAAATTCCAATCATAATCCATTTAAAGTTAATATCTTTTTCTGTTCTGATTGTAGTATGCTCTCCGGTAGCGGCTTTTTTCACATCGCCAACAGAACGTGCTATGCCGGTAGCCAGACTTTTTCTCATTTTAAATAATGTAAAACCTGCACCAACCAACATACCGCCAATAGCTATTGGACGGACATAATCTTTCCAAACTGTTACCATTGTAGCTGCCCAATCAAAATCTACAGGAAGCTCCTGTCCCGAAAATTTGAAGTATGCTATCATTGGAGTTAACAATCCCCATGCAAGTACACCGCCAGAAAAGTTAAGTGAAGCTAAACGTGGTCCAATTATATATCCAACACCCATATATGCAGGACTAACATCGGGTGATTTAAAAAGTAGACTTCCCTTACCGAGTGTGAATAATTTATCCCACGAGGTTGCAAATAATTTGAACTGCCCTAATGATTGTATAACTGCACCGATACCCATTGCACTGAATAAAAATTTTGAACCGCCACCGCCGTGTCTGCCTGCTTTGTGTATCTCTGCAGCAGCAACTGATTCAGGAAAAGGTAATTCAACATCTTCAACCATTACTTTTCTTAATAATGCAACGAACATAATTCCAAGAATACCGCCTGCAACCATAATTGCTGCAGAAATCATGTAATTACCAGGGGTAAAAAAAGGATCCCAAATACCAGCAATAAAAAATGCGGGTAAAGTGAAGATAGCTCCGGCAGCGATTGATTCCCCAATTGAACCAACCGTTCTTGTAAAGTTTTCTTCTAAGATAGTACCTTTCATAATTTTGATTAAAGCCATACCAATTACTGCAGCGGGATAAGTCGCTGCGATGGTCATTCCGGCTTTTAATCCTAGGTAAGCATTTGCGGCACCAAGTACAACGGCAAGTACTAATCCGATTATAAGAGCACGAATAGTAAATTCCGCCATATTGGTTTCAGGTGAGACAAAAGGAACAAATGGTTTTTGCTCTGCCATTTTTTTTCTCCTATTACTGAGCAAATTAAATTGTGGTTAGAGCCACATTTTCTCTAAAAATAGTGACATAAAGTTAAGCAGGAAAGTGCATCATTCTCAACACTTTTTTAACTTTTTGGAAAGATAATTTAAAATAGTTTACAATTTTTAATTCACGAATTCTTAGGAAGTATTATTTCAATATTGGTTCCACTGCCGTGTTCGCTATCGATATTCAATTTACCGCCAAGCAGTTCAACATATTTCCTGGTAATAGTTAATCCCAAACCCATTCCCTCAAATTTTCTGTTTAGTCCTTCACTTCCCTGTCGAAATGGTTCAAATATCTGATTAAGATTTTCTTCAGGAATACCAATTCCTGTATCAGTTACTTTTATAATTGCATTTTCCATTGTCTCACTAAGTGTAACATTAATTTCGCCTTCCTTTGTGTACTTAACGGAGTTATCAACAATGTTACATAGTACTTTATAGATAATATTGGAATCCGAGTTGATAAAAACTTTTTCGTGTTCAATATCTATGGTAAACTTTAATCCTTTTTTGTTTACAGAATCGGAAAAAGCATATTTGCATTCCTGCAGCATTGTTACAAGATCGATACTGCTAAATTTCAAATCTAGTTTTTGCGATTCAATCTTTGAAAGATCAAGAATTGAATTAAGAGTTTCATTTAATCTTTTGCTGCTTTTATGAATTATCTTTGCCATCTCACGATGATTTTTATTATCCATTTCAGATAACAGCAATTCTGAAAATCCAATTATTCCGCTCATTGGAGTATTAAGTTCATGGCTCATATTAGAAAGGAACGTAGTCTTCAGTCTATCCATTTCTTCGGCTTTATCTTTTGCAAGTATCAAATCAAGCTCTAATTTTTTTCTTTCCGTGTTATCACGAATTATTGCCAATAAAGTTTCTTCATCTCCCTGCTTAATTAATTTAGCACTTATTTCAACGGGAATGATCGTGCCGTTTTTTCGTTTATGATTTGTTTCAAATAGAATTCCATCGGGATTATTAATGGAAGAGAAAATTACCTCAACATCTTTTTTTCTATCGTAACTAAGATCGAGCAATTCCATTTTTAGCAGTTCATTTGTTGAATATCCATAAGTATCAAATGCTTTTTGATTAGCTTCGAGTATTTTTCCATTCTTATCAACACTAAGTATCATATCATTTGCATACTTTGTTAAGGATGTGTAACGCTCTGTTAATGCATCTTTTTCTTTTCTTAAATTGAAAGTGCGCGTTAAAAAGTGCAGGCGGCTTCGTTTCCAGATTGCATATGTAATACTTGCAGAAAGAATAATTAATAAAACCGAAACAAGTGAAACTATTATTGCCGTGTTCTTGGTGGATTCAGAAACTTTTTCCTGATTGATTTTTGCCAATAATATCCAATCTGTTCCGGGAATATCATTTACAGATGCAAATATTTTTGAGCCTTTAAATTTAGCGTCTTTAAAAAAATCTTTTCCTTTAATAAATGATTCAAGTTCGTTTTTATCTTGTTTACTGATTGGTATTGTTCGGATTTTAAACTCATTTTCTTCTTTAACATCCTTTAAGACAAATCCTAAATCACTTTGCTTTTTAAGAATGATATATTCTACATCTTCAGTCTCCTGCTTGGTGTAAGAAATAATTGGGTGAAGATACTCGAAGAAAGAAACTTCTGTCCATAAGTGACCAATAATTTCTTTACCATTTTTAATTGGAGTAATAATTGCCTGTAAAAGTTTTTTATTATCACCTAAGTAAAGATTTGAAAGTGCAGAAGAATCCTTTTGAAGCATAACTGCGAGTTCGTGCTTCAAGAAATGATCAAAGATCCCATTTGTGGTGTCGGTCGAAAAAAGTAGATCAGCATTTTTATTGAAGATGTTAATGCTTACAAATTCAAAATCATTTTTTACATCTTTTGTCCATCTACTAATATTATTTAATAATAATGCAGATGGTTTTCTCGTAAATAAATTTTTAATATCATTTTTTACATCGGGAAGTAAAAGAAAAGAAGCAATGGATTTTTTCCTTTGAAGCTGTTCTTTTTCAATTTGTGCAAGTTTAATTTCTTTTATCGCCGCAACATGCCTGTAAAGTTCATCTTCAATAGTATTTTTTCTATCCAGATAGTAAAAATATCCTGCAACAGAAATAGCGATTGCTGCAACTATAAAATAGATTAAGTACTTGAAGGGAAAATGATCTTCATTAATTTTATTCATTTTTTATTAAATCCATTATTCACAGTTAAACTTAAAATTTTAATTTCCTTATTCCAATATGGCAAATTGCAAAATCATATTTAACTGGATCTTCAGCATCAAACTTTTTTAGGTTTTGTGTTATTTCTTCTGCCATTTGCCAGCTTACATTTTTTCGTTTTGTAAGTTTTAAAGTTTTACAAATTCTTGCAACATGTGTATCAACCGGTATCACAAGTTTAGAGGTTGGAATTTCCTTCCACAACCCAAAATCAAGTTCATCTTTTCTAACCATCCAGCGGAGAAACAAATTCATTCGTTTGCAGGCACTACCCTTTTCCGGTAAGGGAAACATAAATTTTATGCCATCAGAAACCATTCCAAATGTTTCTAAAAAAGAGTTTAAGAAGTGATTTGAGAAATTAAGAATGGCGTTTTTTACATTATAATCAGAAATATTGTAACCTTGTAAAAATATTTGCTTTATAGATTTGTGCTTATTTATCTCTTTACTAAGTATGATAAATAACTTCGAAACATCATCCACAGAATAAAATCTGTGCTTAATTCCGGAAATCTTTTCAGCATCTTCTTTAAGGTTATAATTTTTGATGAACGAGTAAGGTTCACCATTAAAGATAATTATTAATTTCTTAAGCGTATTTTCAATCTGCTTAACATTTCCATAAGCAAAGATTGAAGCAATCAATCCAACGACTTCAATATCTTTTTCACTTTTATACATATGAAGAAATTGAAGTGGATCAGGTTCAAGCTTTGTTCTATCAAAAGTAATGTAATGATGTTCGAGTTTTTGTTTGAGGTTCATATTGAAAATTAAGCTAACCCCACGAATAAAAAAAAAGACGGGTAAATGTCCGTCTTTTAAAGCAGTCTAATTTTTTTAACTTTTAGTTAATTACTGTTTACTTCAAAAGCAGCATCTTCCTCGTCTGTTCAAAATTACCAGCTTTAATTTTGTAGAGATATAATCCGCTTGGTAAAGACGTTGCATGCAACTTCTCAACAGATGAAAAATTTATTTCATGTATTCCTGCTGGCTTTTCCTCATTAACTAAAGTTACAACTTCTTTGCCAAGAGCATCATAAACTTTTATTGTTACAAAAGATGATTGTGGAATTTGATATTCAATTGTTGTATTTGGATTAAATGGATTTGGATAATTTTGTGATAATCTAAAATCATTTGCAAAAATAAAATTAACATCAACTTCACTTGAGTATTCAAAACTTCCATCAAAATCTATTTGCTTTAATCTGTAAGAATACAAACCTGATTCAATTGGCTCATCAATAAAATTATAATCTGATGTTTCAGTCGTAGTTCCATTCCCACTAACAAAACCAATATTATCCCACCCTTGGCACTCAGCGCTTAGCGCACAGCGTTCTACATCAAATCCCTGATTGTTAATCTCGCTCGATGTTTCCCAGGCAAGATTTACTTTTCCATCAGAAACATTAGCAGTAAAATTTGTTAGTTCAACTGGAATTATTGCAGAAGAATCATTTACGATTGCAGTCCAAACAGTTAGTGCACTAACATCCAATCTCATCCACATCGGGTAAACCATTTTATTCATCGCAGCAATGTTTGTGTAATCACCAAAGAAAACACTTGATGAAGGATTGAATGATGATTCACTTACTTTAAAATTTGTAAAAGTTTCACCGCCATCAGTTGAACGCGCAACATAAACATCAGTAAAATTATTTGATGTGTTTCTTCTATCATAAAAAACAAAATACAAAACACCAGTCGTTTGATCGATTGTCATCCAGGTAAAAAACTGATGACGGGTCGTATTATCATCATTAACTTTTTTTACGGTACTCCATGTATTTCCACCATCAGTGGATTTGGATAAAAACACATCAGTGTTGCCGGTACCATTTCGCTGGTCAGTCCAATTTATATAAATATTTCCTCTGAATGGTGATTGACTTGTATCGCATGCGGTTACAGGCAAACCGTTAGCACGATAAATTCCCGGAACAGAATAGTCCCACCCACCGGGAATTGTTGAAACGAATACATCGGTTCCCCAATTGTTACCACCGTTTGTTGATTTATCAAACATCAATCCTAAAGGTCCTGCCCAGCTAACATAAACTTCACCGTTTGGACCGACACAAGGAACGGCACCTTCAACAGTATTATCTTCATCAATGCAATCACCGCTTACATCACTAACTGTAATCGCATTACTCCAGTTTAAACCTCGATCAGTTGAACGTGAAAATCTTATTCGAGAAGAATCACTTGGACTGCTGCTTCCATAATTATCGAACTCAGTCCATGTCATATAAATATTTCCTTTGTACAGTGGACTATGCATATCAACACCAAGCCATTCTTTATCCTGATTTCTCGGGCTTAAAAATCCAACACCTGCACCGTCATTCCAGTTAAAACCATTATCAGTTGATCTCTGGACAACAATTCTATCAATCCAGTATCCAGGAAAAGGTGGATTTGATAGATGAGCGAAATACAAATTGCCCTGATCATCATAGATAACAGAAGGATCGCCCCAAACACCGAATGATGAACTTAAAAATGACGTTTGCCAAGTTAATCCTCCATCACTCGATCTGAAAAAGTGATTTATGTTTGCAGCAGCAGATATATAATTGGGATTTGTTGGATTGATTGCAATCGAAACTTCTTCCGGTTGATTGCTGTTAGCCGCATCAACTCTAACATTTAAATACTGTGCGTGTATTGAAATTGAAAGGATTGAGACAATAAAAAACAAGGAGATAATATTTTTCATAGCAGGCTCAGATATTTAATATTTGTTCATTCAAAATTAGTACGTTTTTAATCAAATACACATTATTAAATAAAACTTTTTATTTGATAAACTCACCTGATTTTTTTCGTATCATTATCAATCACTAACTTTACATCATAAGATTTTAATAATGAGTACAAAATGTTAGATAATCTAAAATTAAAATTAGTATTTGAATACATTGCCATCGCATTCGGTGCAGCAATAATGGCAATAGGAATTGGCATTTTTTTAGTTGATGCTAAAGTTGTTCCCGGCGGAGTAAGCGGACTTTCAATGAGTGTTCACTATTTAACGGGCTTACCTGTTGGGTTGATGATTTGGGTGCTGAACATTCCACTTTACATTTGGGGAGTAAAAGAACTTGGAAAAGAATTTGGAGTTAGAACATTTTTTGGATTTACTCTCAATTCATTCTTTATAGATTTTTTTAGAGGTGATGTTCCTGGGTTTTCTTACATTCGTTTGCAAGATACAGTAACAATAACAAATCTGCAGCAAAATGATTTTATGTTTTTAATTTTAATAGGTGCAGCATTGCTCGGCTTAGGTTTGGGAATTGTATTTAAATTTAGAGGAACAACGGCAGGATCGGATATTGTGGCGGCAATAATGCAAAAACGTTTTGGTGTAAAACCCGGTATGGCAATTATGTTTACAGATTTTTTTGTAATTCTACTAGCAGGATTTATTATTGACTTTAAAGATCTATCTGGTGAACGCTCCGCAGTTACATTAACTTTTTATGCTTTGTTTTTACTCTTTGTATCTGGAAGATTGGTTGATGTAATTATGGATGGTTTTGATTACGCTCGTTCTGTAAATATTATTTCAGATAAGAATGATGAAATAGCTCAGGCAATAATGGATGATCTTAGTCGTGGAGCTACTGCAATAAAAGCACGCGGACTTTATAGAAACATTGATCGAGAAATGCTTACTACTGTTGTCACTCTTAAAGAACTTTCAAAACTACTAGCCATAATAAAAAAAGTTGATTCCAGGGCTTTTGTTACTGTTAGCAATGTGCATGAAGTAATGGGTGAAGGTTTTAGAAGAAGAATTTAACTCAGATTCACACAAAAATAATTATGGGAACAAAATTGCGAACGTTTCGTCAAAACTTGTGTTAATAAAAAAATGAGATTTCCGATGAACCAAAGAATTATACTTTTAGTGATGCTCGCGATTTTCCCGATACTTATCTTTGCTCAATCAGATGTTAAGAAAATGCTCAAAGACATTAAAGGCAAGGTTGATGAAATTGTTATCAAATCTGATGGGAAAGAATATAAGTTTAACGGAGATGAAGCAGAAAAACTTTTTTCTGCTATGAAAAAAGAAAAGGAAGTTAAATCATTTTCATTCACTACAAAAGATGGAAAAGTTTATGAAGGCGACAGTTTGGGGAAAATGATTATTGTCAAAGAATTTGGTGATGATTCGGAAGATTCCAATAAACAGATGATAGTTTTTATCGATGAAAATGATTTTGATTCAGATGATGCGGAAATCAAAACGATGGAAAAGAAAGTTATTGTTTCCGGTGAAGGTGATAAAAAAGTCGTGAACATAACTATCAATGAAGACGGAAAAGAATCCATTGAAGTTTATGAAGGCAAAGCTGCCGATGAATATTTAGAAAAGATGAAATCTGAAAATGAAATTGAAGTGAATGTTGATGTAAAAGAAGAAGATGGTAAAAAGGTAAAGAAGATTATCATCAAAAAAGAAGTTGAAGCAAAATAAAAATTACACTCCTAAATAGAGACGCACAAAAATGTGTCTATATTTTAATTTTATTCCAATCAATAAAAATATAATTCAATTCAGTATATTAGCCGCCAATCTAAAACCAATTGAGCAATATGTTTTTTAGAACCAATAAAACTTTAATATTAATTTTTATATCCAGTTTATTGATTTTCCTTTTAAGCTGTTTCGGTGTTTTTGATGGTTTATCTGCAATAGTATTCAAAACACTTTATAATGCTTTGGGTTATACAAATAAGTGGTCGCACTCATTTGGACCACCATGGTTTGTAAATATGCTTGGTGATATATCAGCACTTGGAAGTCGTGAAATAGTTTTAATTTTTTCAACGTTTATGTTTTTTTATTTAAAGATGACGAAAGGAAAATCAGAAGCAGGAAAATTTATTTTTACAGTCGGACTTGGAATTGTGTTTATCCTTGTAACCAAATCTATGACCTCAAATCATGCTGAAATAAATTTCAATACCATACTAACAGAAACATTATCCAACTTTCCAAGTGGACATACTTTTATTGCAACTGTAATGTACCTTGCAATGGCAAAATACTTAAGCACACACCGGAAATATGAACCAGTAAACAAATTCTTATTAATTTCTGCAACAATACTTATTGCTTTAGTGGGTATTACTAGATTTATTGGTTCAGGCCATACAGTTACAGAAGTTATTGCCGGCTGGTCATTAGGATTGTGCTGGTACACTTTTGCACAGATGTTTCTTGCGATAGATCATAAATCTTTTTTGAAGAGTTAACTGCCTATTATCGATCCGATAAGAACACCAATCTAAATCAATTAAGAACTCGAATTAAAATAGAGTTGCATCTTAATAAATTTTTTATATCATGTGTTATATTTTTTACTAAACTATGAGGTATATAATGTCAGAAATATTAAGCAAAACCTTTTTGGGTAATTCATATCAGGATTATTTAATTGCATTTGGAACTTTCCTGATTAGTGTAATCCTGATATTCTTATTCAAAAAAATATTCTTAGCTAAATTGAAAAAATGGTCAGCAAAAACTGAAACTGTGTTTGATGATATATTAGTTAAAGAAGTAGAACGAACCCTTTTGCCGATACTTTTTTTTGGTGTTTTGTTTATCTCTATAAAAACTCTAAATCTCTCGAATGATTTTATTTATTTCTTTGGTATAGCAAACAAAGTATTATATACTTTTTTATTTGTTAGAGTAATTTTATCAATTCTTAATCATTTGACTCGTGCATATTTAAAGAGGTACGATGATTTTGAACAACGCCAGAAACAATTAAAAGGAATTAAAGTACTTGTAAATGTTCTCATCTGGGTGATTGCAGGGGTTTTTCTTCTAGATAATCTTGGTGTAGAAATTTCTGCAGTGGTTGCTGGACTAGGGATTGGCGGTATTGCAGTCGCTCTTGCCGCGCAGGTAATACTTGGTGATTTATTCAGTTACTTCGTTATCTTTTTTGATAGACCATTTACTATCGGTGATTTTATAACTGTTGACAATAAACTTGGTGTAATTGAGTATGTTGGAATAAAAACTACCCGTATAAGGGCATTAAGCGGTGAGCAACTTATTTTTTCTAATACTGATTTGACAAATTCCAGAGTACATAATTTTAAAAAAATGGAAAGAAGAAGAGTTGTTTTCAAACTTGGAGTGATATATCAAACCAGCTATGAAAAACTAAAATTAATTCCAACTTTGGTACATGAAATAATTGAAAAACAAGAAGGGGCTTCGTTTGATAGAGGACATTTTGCCTCCTATGGTGATTTTAGTCTTAATTTTGAATTCGTTTACTACATCGAAGGGTCAGATTACAACAAGTATATGGATATTCAGCAAAGCATTAATTTTGAAGTATTCAAAAGTTTTGAAAATGAAAAAATTGAATTTGCTTATCCAACACAGACTTTGTATGTAAGTAAAGAAAATATTAAAGCAGCTTAGTTAAAACTGCTTTAATTTCTATTATCTGTTTTTGTGTAAATCAAGTATAGCGTTTGCTCTCGGCTTGTATATTGTATGATAAATTATATCCAGGTACGAATTCATTTCTGTCATCTCAATATTAGTTGAGTAGTTCCAGAATCCATAAATCTTTGCGAGTGATAAAAGTTTATGTGCGTGTAATTCCCAATTGTAAGTTGTATCCACTCGCTTTATACCGTTTTCAGCAATTAGATTCCAATAACCGGGTTCCTTCTTACATCGTTCCAAAAATGATAAAATAATTTTCTGACTTTCTTTTTCCTCTATCGGATCAATTAGAAAACCTGATTTTTTATCTTCAATTATTTCTAAAGGTCCTCCATAAAGTGTTGCAAATGTTGGTAACCCTGATCGCATAGACTCTATAACCGTCAATCCAAATCCCTCAAACAATCCGCATTGTACAAATATTCCCTTTCTATCTGCAACCACACGATATATTTCTCCGGACTTATCTTTTCTTAAAAGTTTTCCAATCCATCTGATTTTATTATGAAGCTTGTAACGGTTAATTAAATCGTGCATCACTTGTATCTGATCTTTTTCCTCCAAATCAGAGGAGTCTTCAGGATTAATTTTACCAGCAATAACTATTAAGTTTGCTTGTTCATTTATTTTTTGATTTTCTCCAAACCATTTAACAAGCGCAGTAATATTTTTTATTTTATCTAATCTACCCATTGTAAAAATTGGAGTTTTCTTCGGATCTTCAAGTTTACCAATCGTTTCCGGATCATCAATATTTTCAAAAAGAAGTTCATTAAGTTCTTTTTGTATTTCTCTTATTCGTGATTGCTTTTCGGTATAAGGGAAAAATATTTTTTTATTAACTCCCGGTGATACAATATTGAACTTTGGATGAAACAAATTAATTCCGCCAGTTACACGATATAACCCAGGCATTGAAAAATTCAAGTACGATTCATATTGTCCTATAACTTCATCAGTACCAGCAATCTCCTGATAGGAAGATGTTAAAATAAAGTTAGCCGCATTCATAGCAATGAGATCAGCAGTAAACTGAATTGAAAAATGATAATCATCATCCATTTTATCCCAGTACAATCCACTAAACAAATATTTACATTTTTCTAAAGCGTGAGCAATATTGCATTGAGTAACTTTGAATTTTCGTGAAAGTAAAGTTGCAACCATGTTTCCATCAGAATAATTTCCTATAACTAAATCCGGTTTTTCACCAAACTCCGCAAGCAGTTCACGATATGAATCCTCTGCAAAGTCCTCCAAATACGGCCACATTTCGAAACGCGAAATCCAGTTATCAGTAACATTTCTATTTCCACCTCTAAATGGAACTCTTAGAATGTAAGTGTTCTTTGTATCAAAAACTTTCTCTAATCGTTTATTACAAGTTGTACCTTCCGCGTTTGGTATCAATCTGGTAAGAATTAATATTTTTGGGGTTGCATTTATTCCTGAATTTTTTATTGAGGTCAACATTTCTTCCTCAAGCGCCTTTACTTGATCAAGAACATATACCACCTGTCCGCCAGTATCGGGTTTTCCAAGAACTCCCTGCTGTCCAAAATATCCGTGAGGCGAAACGGTAACAATGTTAAAGACCATTGGAATTTTTGTAAGAAACCCTTTCAATAGCTCGTGATCTGGTGTTTGCATCAATTCTCGAAGCTGTTCAAGGCTTTCAGTTATCTTTGCTGCAGTATTTCCCAATCCCGGTTCAAAACCAATTTCCTGCAAAGTGTTTTTAAATTTTGCATAGGGTTCATTTGCATTTTTATTCTTTAGAAAAGTTAAAGCTTTATCAATGCGTTTAATAAGTTCATCGTGACTGCTAATCCTATCATTAAGAATTAGCTGCTGTGATTTATACTTGTGAACAAACAAAAAATCAAAAAGAACTTTTCTAAGATTTTCAGGTTCATTAAACATTTTGCTGGATAGATATCTGTTAAGAAACTCAAAACCTTTTCCGATACTTTTAAAATCCCCAACGCTTGGCATTTTTCTATAAAAGGATTGAAAATTTAAGGTCAGTAAATTGTTTTCTGACTTAGGATTAACATACTTTTCTTTTGCGATAAGATATTCTTTAGAACTAACCTCCTCATAGCTATACATTTCTACATTAAATGAGTAATGATAAGATCGACCAATAACTTCTCTTATTTCTAAATAAACAATGTTTTCAAGAGTAACTGATTCTGATATATGCTTAACAATATCTGTAACAATGTTATGATTATTGTTTTTCGTTTCTTTTTTAAACGATATTAAAAATTTAAAATGATCACCCTTAACACAAAGTTTTTTTTGCGCAGATACTACTACGTTTAAGTAACTAAAAAAATCAGTTTTGTTTTCACCAATTAATTCAATGATTGATTTCAACTGCATTTATATCTCCTTTTTCTTTTAAAAAATTGTAATGGTTTATTCCATCAATGATTCCAGAGGCATATTCTTTGTTAGAAAAGTAAACCCTGTAGGATCCCTTTAATACTTCTAGTTCGGGACTATAATTAGAAACAACAACTCCCAGTAAATCACCTTTTAACATTTCCATATCATTACCGGAATCACCTGCAACAAGGATATCTTCAAAAGGCATATTCCATCTGTAAGCAAGATATCTTATTGCTCTTCCTTTAGATGCTCGGTAAGGCAGAATATCTAAATACTGTCCATGACTAAAAATCAGGTTACATTTAATTTTATTCCTGATCAATAATTCTCTAACCTTATTAATATTTTTTTTGTTATTAAAAGTGTAATAGCTGATTTTAAATTTCCTTTGATTTTTTAGTTCCTGGTATTTTAAGAAACCAAATCTTGAAAGAAGCTGAACAATTTTATCGCGCTGCCATTGATGTGAAATATGAGCATCCCAGCCTTTGGAATAAATGAGATGATCCTTGTGGTTGTAGTATATTTCAGATCCAACTGAAGTTATAAGAATATCCGGTAATGCAATATTTTTCTTCCTTAATATTTCCATAGTTGAGTCAATTACTCTCCCAGTTGCAACTGCAAACCCAACACGCGGATGCATATTTTTTATTATACTATCAAATTTGTTTAGAGATACATCATCCCCTACCAATGTATAATCTATATCCGTTGCTATAAGTTTTTTCATATCAAAAAGTTTTCTTCCGACTTCAGCAAATGTATTTTGAACTTTTGATTGTTCATTTAATATTTTTTTTGCTTCACTTAAATAAATTTTTGAATGTGACTGCCAGGTATAAAAACTTTGAACATTATTAATACCATTAACAGAATATTCCTTCCACAATTTTTTGTTATCTAGAATTTTGTTTAAAGCAGATGCAATATTAGTTGGATCAGAAACATCGACGACAATACCATTCTTACAATTTTTAATAATATCCCTTGGTCCGCCTTCCTGCGTTGTTACAATTGGTAATCCAGAGGCGGATGCTTCTAAAAGTGTTAATCCAAATGTTTCAGATAAAGAAGCATTTACAAAAACTCCATTTGTTCGGGCAGCTATTCTATATAATTCAGGAACTTCTATATCAGTATCGTGCTTTTTTGGTATTGCCATCTTACCGTAAAGATTATATTTATCCATCAACAAAAGAATTTCTGTAAGAACTTCCCGTTCATTGTCTTCCATTGTCTGGATATCTTCTCGCACCCCCGCGTAGATAGCTAGATTAGCTTTCTTTTGAAGTTGTTTATCCTCTCCATAAGCTGTGATCAAACCTGAAATATTTTTTCTTCTGTCAGGTCTGCAAAGAGTGAGAATTAAAGGTTTATCAATTGATACAAAAAATTTTAGAAACTCCCTATTAATTTGTTTCATTAACAAAGCAGTTTGTTTATCGAAATTTCTCTCTTCATTATACGGAAAAAATTTTTCGAGATTTATACCCGGTGGAATTACCCGGAATTTAGATTGTGAGATGTCCGGATAATTCTTTGTATGATTCTCAATTTCCTGGCTGGTACTTGTCACAATCATATCTGCATTAAAATATATTTGTTCTTCTGCAGTTATGCGCCTGCTCATCTTATACCTTTTCTCAATCATTTCAGGAGAGTGCCCGTCTTCATACATTTTCTTTTGTTTATCTCTACCTAAGGAGTGCGAGGTGTGGAAAAAAGGAAGACCAAAGAATTTTGAAAGTTCAGCACAAACATATCCTGCATCAGCATAGTGACTATGAATAAAATCAGGAAGTCTTTTTTTTGCTTTTAGATATTTAATACTTTTATCAATAAATTCTTCAAGATGATTCCATAAAAGTTCTTTGCGGATATATTTACCACCACCGCATCTTATTCTAACTATATCAAGTTTATCATTAACTGCTTCAATAGGGACAGAATAATCTGAAGAAACTTTTTTATCATTTATCAGCCTGGTTATTAATTCAACTTTTTCTACTTCAGGATAAGTACTTAGAATACTCGCAAGCTCAAGTACATACTTAGTCTGCCCACCAGTATCAGCATCACGTCCAAGTTCAAGATCACTTCCCCGGATCAAACCATGAAGACTATAGAGCTGTATATAGAGTCCTTTTGAATTTATCATAAATATTCTTTCTCTGTATAATGAGGTCAAGCATATACATTATAACATTTATGATGATAAAATCAAGTTGAAGTGATTGAATTAACAGAATTGTGCTAATTATAGTCGAAATTAGTCAGAATTGTAAATGTTTGACTTAAAAAAACTTTTTACAAACAAAACAATCAATAAGTAAAATGTTTAATTGGTTCTCCCTTGTCACCAAGTTCGGTCATTGCTTCAATTCCAATTTCAAGATGAAGTTCAGCAAATTTTTCGGTTACTTCTTTATCTGATTTTTCTGTCTTTACACCTTCAGGAATCATTGGAATATCTGAAACAAGTAATAAAGCTCCACGCGGAATTTCATTAACCAATCCTACAATAAATAAAGTTGCAGTTTCCATATCAATGGCAATTGTAGAAAGTTTTTTTAGATACTGTTTAAACTCTTCATCCCACTCCCAAACACGTCGGTTTGTTGTGTAAACTACTCCTGTTCTATATTCCATTCCGTGCTCAATAATTTTATCTGATACAAATTTATGAAGCTTGAATGAAGGCAAAGCAGGAACTTCTTTTGGTTTGTAATCATCACTTGTTCCCTCACCTCTTATCGCAGCAGTTGGAAGAATAAAATGTCCGATTTCTGTTGATCGCTTTAAACCGCCGCACTTACCAAGAAACAAAACTCCTTTTGGTTTACGAGCAACAAGTAAATCCATTATCGTTGCTGCATTTGCAGAACCAATTCCAAAATTTATAATTGATAAACCATTTGAGTTAGTTGCCGTTTGCATTGGTCTTCCGATACCTGTAACATCGCAATTAAATCTATTTGCAAACTTATCAACGTAGTTTTGAAAATTTGTAAGCAGAAGATAATCTCCAAAATCATCAATGTTTGTTCCGGTGTAACGCGGCAGCCAGTTTTTTGCGATATCAAGTTTTGTTTTCATAGCAGTATTTATTGTTTGTAAATTACATCAGGAAATTAAATAAATATTCAACAACTTATAATCTGTAAATTCAATAAAATGAACTTTAAAGAAGCAATAAACCATTTCCCTCACATCATAACTGAGGGTTCCATAATTGAAAGATTAAAACGTGAGTTCAACTATCCTCTTGATGATGCTTTATCAAATGCACTTATGATTTATGATGAAGCGGGAAAAATTTTATTAGAAAAGATCTACTGCGAATATCTTGATATTGCTGAATCATCAGACTTTCCAATTATGTTATTAACTCCAACCTGGCGGACAAATAAAGAAAGAACAAATAATGCTAATGTTGATATGAAGACAATCAACACTGATGCTTTTTTATTTGTTGATAATATTAGAAAATCATACGGTGGTTTTTCTGAAAAGATTTTTATTGGCGGATTAACTGGCTGCAAAGGAGATGCTTACAAACCTGAAGAAGCATTGAATGAAAATGACGCTTACGATTTTCATAAAGAGCAAATGCTAATTCTTGCAGATGCTGGAGTTGATTTTCTTTTTGCTTCTACTCTACCCTCTTTAACAGAAGCAATTGGAATTGCAAAAGCAATGAGTGAAACCAAAAAAGATTATGTTATAAGTTTTGTAATCAGAGATAATGGCAAATTACTTGATGGTACTTTATTAACTTATGCGATTAAAATTATTGATGATTCAGTTTCAACTCCGCCATTATTTTATTTAACAAATTGTATTCATCCCGATGTACTTCATAAGTCATTTTTTAATCTTAAAGATGAAAATGATATTTTAAAGAAAAGATTATTTGGTATTCAGGCTAATGCTTCAAGTAAAAGTCCAGAAGAACTTGATACTCTTGAAAATATGGATGCTGATTCTCCAAAAAACTGGGCTAAGGGAATGGTTGACCTGAATAAAAAATATAATCTTAAAATTCTTGGTGGCTGCTGCGGTACAGATACAAGATTTATTTCTTCAATTGTTGAATTACTAAAATAAACTTAGCGTCTCTGCGTCTTTGCGAGAAACAGAAAAACAATTTCACGCAGAGACGCCAAGACGCAGAGTTACTACTTAGTATAACTATTAATAACTTCTTTAATCGCTTCGTCGCAAACTTTGCAGAATGGTTTGTCGCCTTTTGAAAACATAATGCAATCAATCATCGGTCTGTAAATTCCTTTTGGCTGATAACCAGCGCCTTCAAAAGCACCAACTTTATTCCAGTACTTACTGCTCATTAAGTATTTATCAACTTTTTCTGATTGCTTTTTATCTTTCATTGCATATTCTTCTTCAGCAGCTTTTATTTCACTTTCAGGGGCACGGTTTCTTTTTAACTCGGATACAAAACTATTTAATCTATTTCGTTCTTTTAACCATTCGTAACTGAATTTATCAAACTCTTCTTTCTCCCAAGGAGTTGGTAACTCAATTCCATCACTTAAATATTTTTTCCACTTAACATTTTGCGGATCCATCAAGGCAGTAATATTTGGTTCAACTGGTTCAACAGTCGGTTTGAAGAAATCATTATACGCGACATCTGAGGTGTAATACTCATCTGCTAATCCCGTAAATGAATGACCAAACTCGTGTACAAACAAATATTTTGCAAACTGATTATCTGTAGTGTACGTGCAGTATTGATTATAAATTCCACCGCCGCCGTAACGTGGATGATTAACCTGAATATAAATTGCATCGTAAGGAACATGAGCTGCAAGATTACGCATTGATAAATTATCTTCAGTCATCAAGTATCTTTCAGAGCCAAGAGTCCAAAATGTTGTATTAAGAACTGTGTTTACAAAAATATCTGCCCCTGGTAAATCTGTTCCAGATTCTTCAGATGGTTTGAAGACTCCGTAAATATTAAAATTGTTTTTCTGTGATTTATAAGGTTCCTCTTCAAAGAAAAACTCAACAAAGCGATTAAGATCAATTTCAAATTTTTCTCTTTCTGATTTTGTATATCCTTCAGCAAGAATAGCTATATCAACCTTATTATGTGGATCGCCATTGTTAACAGGCTTTAGTATCTCAACTGTTGCATCAAATATCTTATCTTTAATTATATAGATGCTTGCAGGGTCAATTTCAGTTCTAAAAAATTCATCAAGCAGATTCTTGTCATTCCTTTTTTCCAGCGCAAATATGATTTTGTTTTTTGGGAAAGGAATAATTGCTGATTCGTGGAAACTCTTTACAATTCCATTTACACCATCATCGCTTGATGCATACTCACCAAACAGTGCATCAAAACCCTTTGAGTAAATTAATTTCTTTGTGGCTGAATCATAAATCTTAACATAATATTTTCCGTTATTCAGATTATCCACAAGATGGGTTAAACTTCCCGCCCATATTCCATATCGAAACATCTTGTCAATCGTGATCATTTCTGTTTTTGCATCGCCAATATGAAAATAATCTATGCGCAGCGTTTCATCCAAAAAGTATTCTTCAAACTTAGGACTACTTTGCGCTAGAATTGAAATTGAGAGAATTAAGAAAAAGAATATTGCTTTCATACGTTCCTCACTGGATTTTTAAGCGAATTAAATTTTTTGTGATAGTAATTTAATAATCTTTTCGTGAACTTTGGTCTGCAATTATCGATAAATACAATTGGATATAAAATGAATTTTTCTACAAAATATTTTTCTGGCACATTAATTATACTATTCTTTATCACTGTCTTTTCATTTGCCCAACAAGATGAAATCTGGAAACTTTACGATGATTCACAAGTTGCCAGAGTTGATATTTCAATAGATCCATCCGCAATTGATTGGCTTTATCAAAATGTTCAAAGTGATTCAGAATTTGTTGCTACATTTCATTTTCAAAATGCTTTCATAAATGAAACTGTTGAAAATATTGGTTTTAGATTAAGAGGAAATACTTCTCGCGAAGCAGCAAAAAAATCTTTTAAAGTATCCTTTAATACATTTGTTTCCGGCAGAGAATTTTATGGAGTTGATAAGTTAAATCTTAACGGCGAGCATAATGATCCATCCATCATCCGAAGCAAATTATGTTTTGATCATTTTCAAACAATTGGAATGAAAGCAAGCCGTGCAAACCATGTTGAAGTATATATAAACGGACAGTATTATGGTTTATACATTTCAGTTGAACATATTGATGATGAATTTCTAAACAAAAACTTTGGCGATGATACTGGAAATCTCTGGAAGTGCCTCTACCCCGCTGATTTAAATTATCTTGGCAGTGATCCTAATCTTTACAAGAATCTTAATAACAATGGCAGACCTGCATATGAACTGACTACAAATGAATCTATTGGAGATTTTTCAAAGCTTGTTAGATTCATTTCAATTCTTAACAACACTCCTTCTGGTTCACTTGCAGATTCACTTGAATCCGTAATCGAAGTTCCGGAAGTATTAAAATATTTTGCAATGAACATTCTTGTCGGTGAATGGGATGATTATTGGTCGTTGATGAATAATTATTATTTATACCATGAACCAACCAAAGATATTTTTCATTTGATTCCTTATGATTACGATAATACCTACGGAATAGATTGGTTTAATATTAACTGGACAAATGCAAATCCTTATAACTACCCAAAAGTTTCAGGCGGTTATCGCCCGCTCGCAGAAAGACTAATGCAGAATGCTCAGTACAGAAATCTTTACACCCACTTTTTAGAATTTTACAGAACAAATGTTTATCAACTTTCAATCTGGGAAAATAAAATTAATAGTTTAAGATCAATGATTGCACAATCTGCTTTAAGCGATTCCTTCCGAACACTTGATTATGGTTTTGATACTAATGATTTTTTTAATTCCTACAATGAATCAGGATATTCAAATCAACACGTAAAGTATGGCATAAAAGAATTTGTTAATCTAAAAAACTCACAGCTTCCAGGATTATTGTCATACCTTAGCGCAAAACCAATTGCGTATAAAATTGAATACGAATCAAAAAATCCGGGTCCTAATGATTCAATTTATGTATTCGCATCAGCATTTGATAATGATGGATTGAGTGAAGTTTCAATTCACTTTCAGGAAAATGGATCATCAACTACACAAATTTATCAGATGAATTATTCACCAGTTTCAAATACAAAAAACGTGGATGAAGCAGATAGATGGATTGGGATTATTCCTCCGCTAGGTGCAGGTAACTCAGGAAAGTTTTTTGTTTTTGTAAAGGATAATCAAAATCAATCGCAGTTCTATCCAAGGAAAAAAGCAATTGATATAAGAGCATCACAAATAATTACTAATGAAATTGTCATCAATGAATTTATGGCCGATAATGGAATCACAATTGCGGATCCAAATGGCGAGTATGATGATTGGATTGAACTTTATAATCCAACTTCAAGTCCGATTAATTTAACTGGAAGATATTTAACAGATAAAAAAGATAATTTAATAAAATATCAATTCACTCAGCCAAATTTAGTTTTAAATCCAAACGAGTATTTATTAATCTGGTGCGATGAACAACAAACACAGCAAGGTATACATACGAACTTTAAGCTTAGCAAGGATGGAGAATTTATCGGGTTGGTTGAAACAGATGGAATTTCAATTATCGATTCACTTTCATTCGGTTTGCAAACAACAGATATTTCTTTTGGAAGATATCCGGATGGAGCAAATGAATGGGTATTTATGTCCCCAACTCCAGGTGCAACAAACAATATTGTTTCAGTTGATGACGAAGAGATTATACCAACTGAATTTAGTTTGAGTGCGTATCCAAATCCATTTAATCCCGTTACTACTATTCGTTATAATTTAGTGGACGCAAATTTTGCGTCCACTACGAAAGTTAACTTGAGAATTTTTGATATACTCGGAAATGAAATAACAACATTAGTAAACGAAGAAAAATCATCCGGCACGTATGAAGTAATCTGGAACGGAAAGAATAATTCCGGGAATAATGTAAGTTCAGGAATTTATTTTGTTAGAATCCAGGCAGATCAACAATTTAAAAACTTAAAGTTGATGTTGTTGAAATAAAATTGCGAAACAACTCTGCAGCAAATAACTAATACAAGGATGTCTCATAAGTTGAGTTTTATTTGTCATTCCCGTGAAAACGGGAATCCAAAAAACCATAAGATAAAATAGATTCCCACTTTCGTGGGAATGACAATCCTGCATTTTGAGTTATAAGACAGCCTTCTACAATAAATTCATTACACTTTTTAGACTTATCTATTCTTTATCTTCAATATTTTCTTGAACCGAGGTATAAATATCTAAATGGAATTTGTGAAGAAATCTCTGGTAGATTGGAGCAAAAATAATTCCCGCAATAATTAAAAATGTAACTCCGCTAAAGAGAGAATAAAATATTGCAAAAAGTTTACCTGATGAACTGATCATTGGATCAACCGGACCCATACCTGTTAAAATCATTGATGCATTTAGAAATGCAGAAAGCCAATCAAGATTACCAAAATAGTGATATCCGATTCCTCCAATACCAAGTGAAAATACTATAAGACCCGATCCGATTAAAAAACTACGAGTAAGATTTTTAACAAAATGTTTTTGGGAATGAAGTTTTAATATCGAACCTGAATGTGCAATTTGATTTTTCATTTTTTATCCTTTGAAATTTTTAATATCCGTATGGTTACCCGAAATCTATAAATAATCCAGTAAGAATAATTTTTTTAATAAATTTATTTTTTCAAGGTTCAATTCTATTTTATAGCCCTATTTAACTTAAACGCACTTTTTAAATTAAACCCCTTTAATACTGTGTTATCCTTTAATTTTTTCAAAGAAACTCTTGTAAAAAACCCTTAGATTTGTAACAGTAAATTTTAATAATATCATATAAAATGAATCAAATTATTTTTATACAACAACAAAATCTAAAAGCACAAAGGAGAGTATTTCTATGGCTCGTAAGAACGTGTTGATAATGGGCGCTGCTGGACGCGATTTCCACAACTTTAACGTCTTCTTCAGAGACAACAAAGACTACAATGTTGTAGCATTCACCGCAACACAAATCCCAAATATTGAAGGCCGAACTTATCCAAAGCAACTTGCCGGCACACTTTATCCAAATGGAATAAAGATCTACGAAGAAAAAGAATTAGAAACCCTTATTAAAAAACTAAAAGTTGATGAAGTAGTTTTCTCATACTCAGATGTACCATTTGAGTATGTTATGACTAAAGCTTCAATCGTTAATGCTTGCGGAGTTTCTTTCCGTTTACTCGGAGCTGCAGAAACTGAAGTTAAAAGTACAAAACCTGTTATTGCAGTTTTAGCTGTAAGAACCGGCTGCGGAAAATCTCAAACATCGCGTAAAATTGTTGAAGTATTAACTGCTGCAGGAAAAAAAGTTGTTGCAGTTCGTCATCCAATGCCTTACGGCGATCTAGTAAAACAAAAAGTACAACGCTTTGCTACTTATGCTGATCTTAAAAAACATAAATGTACTATCGAAGAAATTGAAGAATACGAACCACACGTTGCAAGAGGCGGAGTTATTTATGCCGGAGTAGATTACGAAGCTATTTTACGTGAAGCAGAAAAAGAAGCTGATGTAATTTTGTGGGATGGCGGTAATAATGATTTTTCATTCTACAAAGCTGATGTAACTTTTACAGTTGTTGATCCGCATAGACCTGGACACGAAATGAAATATTATCCCGGCAACACTTCTTTAAGGTTAGCTGATGCTGTTGTTATTAATAAAATTGACTCAGCTGATAATGAAGGAATAAATACAGTAAGAGATAACATTCGCAAAGTAAATCCTAAAGCAACAGTAATTGAAGCGGCTTCTCCGGTTACAGTTGAACATCCCGAAATGATTAGAGGTAAACGCGTTCTTGTAGTTGAGGATGGACCAACGCTAACTCACGGAGAAATGAAATACGGCGCTGGTGTTGTAGCAGCATTAAAACTCGGCGCAAAAGAACTTGTTGATCCGAGACCTTATACAGTAAAATCAATTACTACAACATTTGAAAAATATCCAAACATTGGTGTCCTTCTTCCTGCAATGGGATATGGTAATGCACAATTAAAAGATCTTGAAACAACAATCAACAATACAAAATGTGATGCTGTTGTTATCGGAACTCCGATTGATCTTAGCAGATATATTAAGATTAAAAAACCAAGCACACGTGTTAAATATGATTTACAGGAAATTGGTGCTATAACAATCGAAACTGTATTAAGAGAAAAGAAAATAATCAAATAAGTCATTGCGAGGAGCGAAGCGACGTGGCAATCTGTTTATTTTTCAGATCACGTCGCTTCTCCTGTTTGACACTTTTCACAATAATTTTATAAGGGGCGTTATGAAAAAGTTAGTTTTGTTTTTAGCTCTTATTTATTCAGCAAATGTATTCCCTCAGACCAATGAAACACAGGCTATTATAGCACCGCAGGGATTTGGAATTAACTTACTTAACTCTAAAGGCAACTCATCAATTGATAATGACATCTCTAACATTGGGTATATGAATCCTGCGTCGCTATCAAGCTTTGATAATTATTCTTTTGGATTGTCATATCAACTTAATTCAAATCTAGATGAAGGTTGGATCGCAGGTATCGGAGTAAAAAGGATTAATGATTTGATGCCTCAATCTGCAGGGGCTGTTATAAAACTTGATGATTTTTCTTTTGGATTGGGATTTGGACAAAAGTATAATGGTGAATTATTCACTGATCCAATCCCTATAACTACTACCACTGATCCGGATGGTACTGGAGAGTTTATAACTGTTGAATATAGAACTCGTGTTCAATCATATTCGCTTTCGGCATCCTATTCTTTTTCCGAAATATTCGCAGAATCATCTTCATTAGAGATTGGATTCAGATATTCATACAATCACTTAAAATTTTATGAAAAACTTTGGCAAATGAGTATTGATGAATCAGACAACATTGGAAGTTATGCTATTGGATTGCAGTACTCTAATCAAATCTCAGATAACAGAATATTAAGAGTTGGTTTTTCGTATGAAATCGAGCCGGATTTTGAAAAAGTATATGAATACAATAATGACTTAATTTATGTCTATGATCCGGATTCCACCGGACGCATACCAGCTGTTATAAACTCTAAATATAATCTTGTAGGCAGTGTTCCTGATAAATTTAATTTAGATGTTTCAGCTGACCTTTCAGAATCCTTCAGACTAAATGCAATGATATCAGGGGTTTTGTGGGAAGCAGACAACGACTACATAAAAAACCAACTAGAATTTTCTGCAAGCGGTATTTACAAAATTAATGAAATGTTTGCTCCATCTTTTGGATTTTACTACACAGATAAAAATTTTGATGAAGACTTTTTTGATATCAATGATAAAATGAATGCTTTATTCCTGATTGGCGGCCTAAGATTTAAATACGATATTTTCTCAGCCGATTTAGCAATTGCAGATTCACATCTTTTCGGTGGTGATTTTAGAAAACAAACAATTGGTAAACTTTCAATTGGAGTGAGTTTATAGTTTTAATCTATTTCCCTCGTCTTAAACGAGTGCACTAATATGTCATTCCCACGAAAGTGGGAATCCAATAAACTCTTAATTAAATTAGAATTGATCCCCGTTTTCACGGGGATGACAAAACAAGATTTGCTCAACTAGAGGAAATAATTTAGTGCAAACATTTTTATCTATTTCATCTTCAATGGCTTATATAATTTTGCTATCATCTTTCAGGGAGAGTTATGAAAACTAAAATTTTTTTTCTCAGCCTTTTCTCACTTCTAACATTAACAAACATAACCTACTCACAGGGAGAAGCCGCAGTTCCATTTTTATTACTTCAGCCATCACCATCACTTGCAGCAATGGGACAAACGGGCACTGCCCTACCAACCGAAGACCCATTTGGTTTCTTATGGAATCCCGCACAACTAGGTTATACAAGTCAGAACAATAATTTTTCATTCATATTCTATCCATCAAAACTTGATTGGCTTCCAGAATTAAATGCAGACTGGGAAGTAAAAGCATTAGCATTTAATTTAGGATATAACCTAAAAGACTTAATAGATTTTCCTCTAAGTGTTGGATTTGGATATTCTAATGTTGAGTTTAATTATGGTACTTTCAATTTTGCGAACCCAGAACCAACAACATTTGAATCCAAAGACTATTATCATGCTTATTCTCTCGGATTTGGAATTGATTATTACGGGCAGTTTAATGCAGGGTTTACATTTAAAAGTGTTACTTCTATTCTTTCAGATCAACCCACAGGTGAAGAACAAGGAAGAGGAACAGCAGAACCAAACGTTGTGGATTTTGGTTTACTGATTAATGTTCCTGTATTTAAGTTGATTGACAAAGATATGGCCATCGAATTAGAAGGCGATATGCAGCTTAAACCTGATTTTAATTTCTCGCTTGGTTATTCTAAATCTAATATTGGAGATGAAGTATATTATATCGATCCTGATCAGGCTGATCCGCTTCCAAGAATGGATAGATTAGGTTACGGTATTACAACTGGATTCTATTTGCTCGGGGATAATTTCCAGATGAAAGTATTAAACTTTGCTTTAACTGTTGAAGCTGATGATATTTTAATTGACAGAGACTCAACAGGTTGGGATTATCAATCCACTTTAAGCGATCTACAGTTTGTAAAAAACTTAATAAACGTTGAAGGCACTGAAAAAATTGTATCCCACATCGGATTAAAGATTGACCTTTTTGAAACTGTTTCATTCAGCACAGGGAATTTTTCTGGTAGTGGATATGGTGAAAGCAAAACAAATGGCTATGAACTACGGACAAAAGGTTTATTTAAACTCTGGGCTTTGTGGGCTCAAGATCCAATTACTGATTTCTTGCGTGATCACATAGATATTAGATATTACAATACCAATTACTTTGCAGATGATTGGCGCGAAACAAAAATGACCGGACTTGCATTGTATGTTCATAATTTAAATTCATTATTTTAGTAAAAAATTTTTTTAATGTAATTAATAATAAATTATCATTCCCACTGCCAAAGGCATCTCTGTGGGAGAAAGTGGGAATCTATTTATTCAATGTATTGTGGATCCCCGTTTTCACGGGAATGACATTAACAGAAAAGAAAGTTGCAATGATAATAGATAAACTCTCAAACTCGCATCTTTATTCTAGACTTGGTGAAAGAATTAGCAAAGCATTTGCATACCTAAAACAAACTGATTTTTCTAAAATGGAGTTAGGCAAATATGAAATTGATGGCGATAACATTTTTGCATTGGTAAATGAATATCAAACTAAAGATGAAAGCGAAGGAAAACTCGAAGCTCACAAAAAATATATCGATGTTCAATTTGTAGCAAAAGGTAAAGAGCTTATGGGTTATGCACCATTAGAAAACCAAATAGTAGTTGATGAATACAATGAGCAGAACGATATAACATTCTTCAGCGGAGAAAAATCCTTCACACAAGTTGATGAAGGAATGTTTGCAATCTTCTTCCTCACCGATGTTCATTTACCGGGAATAAAAGTAAATGAAAAGTCTTATGTGAAGAAAGTCGTGATTAAAGTTAAGGTTTAATTGCTTTTTGTTTTTAGCGTTAAACCTTATTTTAAGTTATGACTAAAAGAAAATTACTAAAAGCATTAAAGCGCATTCAGCACTTACCAAAAGGAATTAATCTTTTAAGATATTCCAGCAATAAAATTCAAACACTTCTGCTCGATAAATCAAAAAGTCTAAAAGTTTCATATCCTTCATCTATAATGATCGAACTAACTAATCATTGTAACATAAAATGTATCACCTGTGCACGGGAGTATGCTTACGGCGATGCAATGGATAAAGGATTTTTGGATTTCGAAAAGTTTAAAAGCATTATTGATGAAATTCATCCATACGTAGATGCAATTGGACTGACCGGACTAGGTGAAACATTCCTTTATAAAAGAATTGAAGAAGCAGTCGATTATATCGAAAGCAAAAGTAAAGGAATAATAATTTCCTGTTCCATCAATGCACATCTTCCAAAAAGCATAGAGATTGCAGAAAAGCTTATTAACAAAATTGATACGATTCAGATTTCAATTGATGGAATCGGTGAAGTTTATAATGAAGTGAGGAAAACTTCTGATTATAATTTCTTCCTTAAAAATACTTTGGGAATACTAGAAAAAGCTAAAGGCAGTAATACTGATATTATGTTTAATATGGTTGTCCTAAAAGAAAATTATCACCAGATGTCGGAGATGTTAAAACTTTGTAATGAAATCGGCGTAAAGTATTTAAACATCAATCCAATGAACATTGTTGCAAGAACCGATCTCGATAATTCATACTATGATTTTTATCTCACCAAAGAATTTAAAGATGAGTATTTCAAAACAAAGCAACTTGCTTCAAAGTATCCCAATGTAGAATTAACGTTTTACGATTTTGAATCGCCAGCAAGTTTTAAGAAGTGCCGCTTTATGTGGAATTATTTTTATATCACGTGGGATGGATTTGTTCCGCCCTGCTGTGCTAAACCTTTTCCAAAAGAAAAACATTTTGGAAATGTATTTGAACAACCATTGATTGAAATACTGAACACAAAAGAATATCAGGATTTCAGACAAGATTGGATTGATGAAAAGAATCCTGAGTTCTGCGATAAATGTTTTAATATGAATTTACCAGCAATTACAAAGGAGTAAATAGCATGAATGATTTTCCCGAATACCGCTGCAAAGGTGCGCTTGCTTTAGTAAAACTTCACGAAATACATCTGCAATCATTTTACGAAACGTGGAAAGAAGCCAAACGACTCAACATTAAACTTCCTGTTACAGATGATCCATATTATAAATCATTAGACACATTGCTATATCATCTTCTGCGTTCGGCAAGAGGTTATATGATTTGGATGTGTGAAAAGTTAGGACTAGAAGATCCGCAAATAAAAGAAACTCCGCCCGCAGAAATCATTGAAAAAAAAGCTGTTGAACAGCTTGCACATTTATTTGAACGATGGAGACTTCCGCTTGCGAATGTTGCACCGGAATTATTTGAAGATAAAGCCTATAAATCCAATTGGAGCGTTGAGTATTGCATTGATGCTATGTTAGAACATGCAGTAATGCATCCGATAAGGCATGAGTTTCAGTTGAAGAATCTAATAAAAAAAGTAATCACGAGTGATGCGAAGTGATCTGTTTATACTTAAGATTAATCTCCCGACTAGAATCGTCGGGATCGCAATGACAATTCTATTTTACTGCGGTGCATCTGCTGTATATTTTTGTTTAATAGCATCAGCAGTTTTGATATCCTTTACTCCTGAAATTCTTTGCGCTAAAGATTTTCCATCAAGTTTATGAAATTCTAAAACCTCAAGAGGAGTTCCGCATTCAGGGTATTCTTTCAATCCAAAATTTGTAAATTCTTTGCCACTAATTTCACCAATTTCCACTAATGTATTCACTAATCTGTCACCAAGTCCGCCAATTGCAGAGTGATCCTCTAAAACAAAAATTCTTTTCTGATCTTTTACTAATTCTTTCAACCAACCATTATCAATTTTATTCAGCCATGGCATGTTTACAACTTTCAATCCAAAACCAATTTTGTTCAGATAATCAGCAGAAACCAAAGCTTCGTGCAGCATAACCGGTCCGTAAGCAAAAAGTATGGCGTCATTTCCTTCTGTTAATTCAGCGCCTATACCTAATTTAAATTTGTAATCTTTTGGAAGTCCAATTTTTTCTGGTGAAGGACCGATTACCAATCGAAGCATACAATTTTCTTCAGCTTGATTAACACAATATTCTGTGGCCCATTTAGTTTCTTCACCATTGCAAGGTTGTATGATTGTAATATTTGGTAATGCGCCGAATAAAGAAATATCTCTAACACTTTGATGAGATTTTCCTGGTCCTGCTGGAATCATTCCGGAAAAATGACAGGTGTAAATGATTTTAGTTTTTTCTCCAGCATTATTATATATCTGTTCATTTGCTCTTGCTGCAAGAAAACTTGCAAAAGTATTTACAACGGGAATCAATCCCATTCTTGCCAATCCGCCAGCCATAGAAACCATATCCTGTTCAGCAATTCCGTTTTCAATAAATCTATCCGGATAAGTCTTTTCAAAATTGCGTAGTTTACAATCAGCAGAAAGGTCGCCATCAAGTAAAACTAATTTTTTATTTGTCTTAGCAATTTCAACTAAAGCTTCACCATATGCTTCAGTAACAAATTCTTTATCGAGTTTAGTAATTGGTTTACCTCCAGATTTATTTTCAGGTATCTGAATTTTTTCGATTCCAAGTTTATCAGCAAGTTTGTTGATAGTTTCAGTTAACTCAGCAAGTCCTTTTTCATAACTTTCATCATCAGGTGCACCAGAATGCCATTTGTAAAGTGTCTTGCCCTGAAAAGTTTCAGTAAGAGGCTTTTCCATAAAGGATACTCCCCGTCCTTTAATTGTATCCGCAATAATCATTTTGGGTATATCAGTAACTTTTTTTAGATCATTAAAAGTTTGTTTTAAAACATTGTAATCGTGTCCGTTAATTCGCACAACGTGCCAGCCAAACGCTTCAACTTTTTTTACAACATCTTCAATATTATTTACATCAGCAACCAGCATATCTGTTTGATATTTATTGTGATCCATAATTGCAGTGATGTTATTTACTTTTTGGTGAGCCGTTGCTTGCAGTGATTCGTAAATCTGTCCTTCCTGAAATTCTCCATCGCCAGTTAGAACATAAACATGCCCTCTATTTTTATTATAAGATTTTGCCCAGGCAAATCCTTTCCCTTTAGAAATTCCCATCCCTAGTGAGCCGGTGCTTGCTTCAATTCCATTTTGTCTAACTTCGGGATGCCCATCAAGTCCGTGTAATCTTCTTAACATTAATAATTTTTCTTCAGGAATAATTCCGAGAGCATAAAACAATGAATACAATCCAGGAACATCGTGCCCCTTTGATGAGAAATAAATGTCGCGATCAGGGGAATCAAATCCAACATCAAAAACATTCATTTCATTCAAGTAAATATATGTTGTAATATCCATCGCGCTTAAACTTGAACCAAGATGGCCTGAACCCGCTTTCTTTACAGCAACAAGAGTGTTGTATCTGCACATATCCGCAAACAACTTCATCTTAACTGCCCAGTTTCCGTTGAATGACTTTACTTTATCAAATTCCGATTTATTTATTAGATTGTAGTGCACATTAAACTCCATAGTTTATCTGAATAAATTTAAGATAATAGGATTAAAAATATCATTTAGGTTTGAAAAAAGATAATTAAGAAATAATTAAGTGATTAATAACAAAATTGTATTTAAAATAAAGAACCCGGTAACCGAAGCTACCGGGCTTGTCCTAACAAAAGGTCTGGGGGTGAACCTTATGCTAGCGACACCCGAAACTTAAACCAGAATATATTATTAATCAAGACAGTTTTGGTGAAGAAATAAAGTATTTTTTTATTTTTAATGATCTTGTTACCAAAATAGATCATATTTAGAAATAATTAATGCACGACAAATAAAATGAGTAAAAATCAAACTGAAATAAATAAATCAACTGATTCTAAATCATTTAAAAATTTAGTTTCGTTTGCATTGCTGCTTAGTGCTATAACCATTCTGTACAATATTGCAGAAGGTCTATTTTCAATTTTCTTTGGGTTGAATGATGAAACACTTGCTCTGTTTGGATTTGGCTTGGATAGCTTTGTCGAAGTAATCTCCGGTATTGGAATTCTACATATGATTATTAGAATGAAAAGAGATCCAGTAGCAGAAAGAGATGGATTTGAAAGAACTGCTCTAAAGATTACTGGAATTAGTTTCTACTTACTCTGTGCAGGACTTTTAATTGCTTCATTATTATTAATTATAAATGATGTGAAGCCAGAGACGACGATTATTGGAATAATAATTTCAATTATTTCAATCATAACAATGTACGCGTTGGTACATTACAAATTAAAAGTTGGAAGAGCGTTAAACTCTGATGCAATTATCGCAGATGCAAACTGCACTAAAACATGCTTTTATTTATCGTTTATACTTTTAGCTTCAAGCTTAAGTTATGAGGTTTTTAAGATCGGATATTTAGATGTAGCGGGATCACTTGGGATAGCATACTTTGCATTTAAAGAAGGAAAAGAATCAATTGAAAAATCCAAAAGTATAAAACTATCCTGTTCCTGTGAAGATGACTGTCACTAACCCTTTTTTATTAATTCAAACATTTCTTGAACAGCTTGTTTTATCCCAACAAAAACCGCTCGCGCAATAATTGAATGCCCAATGCTAACTTCATCAACATCAGTTAACTCTCTAAAAATCTTTATGTTTTGATAATCTAAACCATGACCTGCATTCACGCCTAATCCTAATTTTTTTGCATGCTTTACGGCAACTCTGATTTTATCTAACTCATCAAATTGTTCTTCTTCAGAAAGTGCATTAGTGAAAACGCCGGTGTGGATTTCTATATAGTCACTTTTTATTTCTGCAGCTGCATCAATCTGACTAATGTCCGGTTCAATGAAAAGTGAAACTTCAATATCGTATTTATGAAGTTCTTCAATAGTGTTTTTCATTAACGTAATATTATCTATAACATTTACTCCACCTTCGGTTGTAAGTTCCTGTCTCTTTTCAGGTACGATTGTCGCAAGCTCAGGACCAACATCGCAAGCGATTCTAATTATTTCTTCCGTTGCAGCCATTTCAAGATCAAGTTTTGTATTGATAAGCTCACGAAGTAATCTAACATCTCTTTCATTTATGTGTCTTCTATCTTCACGAAGGTGAACAACGATTCCATCAATACCAGCCTGCTCAGCTAATAATGCCGCTGTAATGGGATCGGGTTGTGTTTCACCACGGGCATTTCTTAAAGTTGCTATGTGATCGATATTTAGTGACAGTCTCATTTTTAACCTCAAAAAATTTGTTTAACTAAATTTATAATTGATGTGAATCCAATTCCATAATCATTTACTCTAAATCGTAAAGATGAAATTACATCTATGGAAAACATCACACCAATATGAGTAGCTACACAATAATAAATCGAACGCGTTCGTAAAGCAAGAATACCTAAAGCTATTCCCCCAAATATTGCTCCGAATGTTTCTAAGAATGGTTTACCGTTGTGAAGTATAACGAAAGGAATCATTTGCATTAAAACAGCATAACCACCAAACTTTTTTTCTAGTCCAAACAACATGAAACCGCGCCAAATAAATTCCCATGCAAACATATAAAGCAGCATTCCAGCTTCATAAATAAAAAGAGTATTCCAATCAGATTTTGCACTTGATAAATGCGGATATTTTTCAGCAAAGGCTGGTGTTGCTGAAACAAACCAAATGAGAATAATCATTACAGAGAGGAAGACAATAGAAATTTTTAGACCGACTTTAAAATCTCCTAACTGCAATCCGTAATCAGAAAGTTTTTCTTTAAATCCGAACTTGATAATTACAATTCCAAGAATGAAGAATGTAAAAAAATCTCCTACAAACCAGTATAGATATTCCAGCAAATACGGGTCTGAGTAATTTTGAAATTGTTCAAAAAGATTTGCTCTAAAAAAACGTCTTGAAGTAAAGTAAAAAGATAGAGTTTGAAGTATAGCCACGGATAAAAAAATAGCAACAACTTTTCTATCAAGCTCCTTAATTATTTCAAAAAGCTCTTTAATCTCTGTTTTTAGGTTAAACTGATTCAATTTTTATAAAAGTTTATTTTCAAAACAAAATTAAGCAATTTCCATCACATCAAATGAGAAAATTCTTGACAAAATTTTAAAATGGCTGTATATTAGCACTCGTCCTTTAAGAGTGCTAATCAAATTCTAATAACAAAATAATAGGAGCTAATAATGAGCGAAATCAAATTAAAACCACTTGGTGATAGAGTTGTTGTAAAACCTGCTGCTGCTGAAGAGAAAACAGCTGGTGGAATAATTCTACCTGATACAGTTAAAGAAAAACCAGTAGAAGGAACTATTGTTGCCGCTGGTCCTGGCAAAGTTGCAGATGACGGTAAATTGGTTAAGCTGGAAGTTAAAGTTGGGGATAAAGTACTTTATGGTAAGTACAGCGGAACTGAAGTTACAATTAATGGTGAAGAGTATCTCATTATGCGTGAGAGTGATATCTTTGGAATTTTAGGCAAGTAATTATTTAAAATAAAAATTAAAGGAAATAATAATATGGCAAAATTAATTGTATATGACGCAGATGCTCGCGCAGGATTGAAAGCCGGCGTGGATAGATTAGCAAATGCAGTTAAGGTTACTTTAGGTCCAAAAGGACGTAATGTGATTTTAGAAAAGAAATTTGGTGCTCCAACAGTTACAAAAGATGGTGTTTCTGTTGCTAAAGAAATCGAACTTGATGACCCGATTGAAAATATGGGTGCTCAGATGGTTCGCGAAGTTGCATCTAAAACCAGTGATGTTGCTGGTGATGGAACAACCACAGCTACAGTTCTTGCGCAATCGATTTACAGAGAAGGATTAAAAAATGTTACTGCTGGTGCTAACCCAATGGATCTTAAAAGAGGTATTGATTTAGCTGTAACCAAAGTTATTGAATATTTAAAATCGGTTAGCAAAGAAGTTGAAGGAAGAAATGAAATTGCACAGGTTGGTTCTATATCCGCAAATAATGATAGAACAATTGGTGATTTAATTGCAGATGCAATGGAAAAAGTTGGTAAAGATGGTGTTATTACAGTTGAAGAAAGTAAATCAGCTGAAACAGTCTTAGAAGTTGTTGAAGGTATGCAGTTCGATCGCGGATATATTTCCCCTTACTTCGTAACAGATACAGAATCAATGGAAACAATATTAGAGGATCCGTTTATTCTTATCCACGATAAAAAAATTGCTGCTATGAAAGATCTTTTACCAGTTCTTGAAAAAGTTGCACAACAAGGTAAATCGATGTTAATCATTTCTGAAGACCTTGAAGGTGAAGCACTTGCAACTTTAGTTGTTAACAAGATTCGCGGCACACTTAAAGTTGCTGCAGTTAAAGCTCCTGGCTTCGGCGATAGAAGAAAAGCAATGTTAGAAGATATTGCAGTTCTTACAAACGGAACTGTAATCTCAGAAGAACAAGGTTATAAATTGGAGAACGCAACTTTAGAATATTTAGGCAAAGCTAAAAAAGTTGTAATCGATAAAGATAATACCACTATTGTAGAGGGTGCTGGTAAAACTGATAACATCAAAAAAAGAATTAATGAAATAAAAGCTCAGATCGATAAATCAACATCTGATTACGATAAAGAGAAACTACAGGAAAGATTAGCAAAACTTTCTGGTGGAGTTGCCGTTCTTAAAATCGGTGCATCTACAGAAATTGAGATGAAAGAAAAGAAAGCAAGAGTTGAAGACGCATTACATGCAACACGCGCTGCAGTTGAAGAAGGTATTGTTGCTGGCGGCGGCGTAGCATTAGTCAGAGCTTCTAACGTGCTTGATAAACTTACCGGCGAAAATCTTGATCAAACAACCGGAATTAAAATTGTTCAGAAAGCTCTTGAAGAACCATTAAAGCAGATTGTTGAAAATGCAGGACTTGAAGGTTCGGTAGTTCTCTGGAAAGTTAAAGAAGGTAAAGATGATTTTGGATTTAATGCAGCAACTGAGAAGTATGAAAATCTTATCAAAGCTGGTGTTATCGATCCTACAAAAGTTACCAGAACAGCTCTTGAAAATGCAGCTTCCGTATCCTCATTATTGATTACAACCGAAGCAGTTGTATTTGAAAAGAAAGACAAAGAGCCTGCAATGCCAGCAATGCCTCCTGGAGGTATGGGTGGTATGGACGGAATGTATTAATAGAATTTATTCTGTTAAATTTACAAGGCGAGGTTTTTCCTCGCCTTTTTTGTTTTAAATCAAATGTTTTTGATGGCAAGGTATTTGAAATATCCGTAAAAAAATGATTTTTATCATTCATACTGGTATTAAATAAATGAAATCAAATATGCCGAATGATTTGAAATCTAAAGAATTACTCACAAGGGGAGTAAAATCTTCAGAAATCTTAAAAGGAAATTCAAATCTCACTAATCAGGTAAAAGGAAATAAATTCCTAATCCCAAGTAAATTTGAAATACTTTCAGTAAAGATGTTTAATCTTGAAGAAAGCCTGCAATCACAAAAACGCATGTATCTTTTGCAGTTTGACCAACTAAGAACAAGTTATATTGCTGCTGAAGTAACTCTTAAAAATCCCAGCTTAAATAAAGATTCTGTATTAAGAGGAGTAACAATCTGGTACCTGGAAGATGAAGAAGTTGGCAGAAATAATTTTAATCTTGAAATAAAAAAAGATTGGGAAATTGTTGAATTCATTCAGAGTTGGGGAACACATATCCCTGGTTTCTGGAAAAATGGCGAAGGCAGAATAGAAGTTCTTCTGGAAAACAATATTGTTCTTAAACACTTCTTTGGAATAGGAAATTCTGAGATTTTCGATTTTGCCGGTGATGAAGATAGTGTTACTGAAATCTCAAATAAACTAATTACGCAACAACCAAAATCGATTGAATACTTTAATAAAACTTTTATTGATAATTCTTCCCTTGCAACCCTATTTGAGGAGTTTGATAATTATGTTGGATTGATAAATCTAAAACAATCACTAACAGATTTTATTACCTATCTGGATTTCATCAACGAAAGAAAAAAGAGTGGCATAGAAACAGAAGAAAGTATATCTGCAAATTGTATATTTCTAGGAAATCCGGGAACGGGAAAAACATCCATAGCAAGACTACTTGGAAAGTTTTTCAAGGCAATCGGATTACTTGAGAATGGTCACGTTATTGAAGTTGATCGTGCTGATCTTGTTGGAGAATACATTGGTGAAACAGCACAAAAAACTGATAAAGTTATTAATCAAGCTTTAGGCGGAATACTTTTTATTGATGAAGCATACTCATTGAAAAAAGATAGTGGTCAGGATTTTGGTCAGGAAGCAATAGATATAATCCTAAAAAGAATGGAAGATTATAAAAACAAATTTTTTGTTATTGCTGCCGGATATCCATTATTAATGGAAAAATTTTTAGAATCTAACCCTGGATTAAAATCTAGATTTACACATTTCTTTACATTTGATGATTATTCCTCTGAAGAACTAACTCAGATATATAAAATATTTGCGAGCAAAGAAAAATATATTTTATCAAAAGAAACCGAGAAGTTTCTATTGGAAAGTTTGGAAAAGAACAATAGTAAGTCTGATGAAACTTTTGGAAATGCGAGATTTGTAAGAAATCTTTTTAATCAATCCAAAATTGAATTGAGCAAACGATATAAAATGTTAGAAGAAAGTGAGAAGGATTTTTCAGCATTAAATTCATTGAGCAAAGAAGATATCCGGATAGCCTTTTCGATAATTGAAAACAGAACTGATTCAAATGTTCACGTGAAAAAAGTTGATAAGTATTTAAATGAAATAAACAATCTTATCGGATTGGAAGACGTTAAAATAAATTTTAATAAAATTATAGCATCACTTAAAGTTGAAAGACTCAAAAAAGATAGATCAATTTCTTCAATACATAAAAATTTGAATGCAATTTTTATAGCTGAACAAGGAGCAGGAACTTCTTCCGTAGCAAGATTGTATGCTAAAAGTTTAAAGGAATTAGGTAGAATTGATACCGGACATTTATTTGAAATTGATAGTTCAACTTTTTACGGATTGAGCAAGATAGATGCTTATCTAACTATTGATGAAATATTCAAAAATCTTTCAGGGAATGTGATTCTTGTTAACGATGCTTCTGCCACACTTCAATGTTCTAATGATTTTAGTGATTCGTTGCTGCAGTACTTCTTAAAGAAGCTTTATCTAATGAATGACAATGTTATTGCAATATTATCCGGAACTGCCTCCGAAATTGAGTCTTTGATTAATAGCTTTCCGGTTTTAGAAAATCAATTTCCAAATATTTTTAATTTTGAACTTTACTCAACAAGACAATTGTTAGAGATTGGATTAAACATTTGTCAGAAAAATAATTATCAACTTGATGAAGGTGCATGGCAGCAAATGCTGGAAATAATAATTGAGTTAAAAAAAGAAACTCGTAGAAATTTTTATAATTCGAGAACAATAAAGGAACTAATCAATAAAGCGATATCATACCAGGAAGATAGGATTCTTGTGATTAAAGATATCAAAGAAGCCGATCTTATGATGATAACCTATGAAGATTTGACTGCGCTTCGATCTGCAGGAATTTAATATTTGATCTTATCCTATTTATATTTCTTATATTTCTATTTTCTTATAATTGATGAATTACAATGCTTGAAATAAAAAATGTAACTAAAAAATTTGGGTCATTTACCGCTGTAAATAATTTAAATCTTCATGTTAAAACCGGAGATTTTTTTGGATTTCTTGGGCAAAATGGCGCCGGTAAAACCACAACAATCAAAATGATATCCGGTTTATACAACCCTACTTCCGGAAACATTTTTATAGATGGATTTGATATCTATAAAGAACCGATAAAAGCTAAATCTTTAATTGGATACATTCCTGATCAGCCGTTTATATACGAGAAGCTCACTGGCCGAGAGTTTCTTTTTTTTAGCGGTGGATTATATTCCATTGAGAAGAATAAACTGAAAAAGAAAATCGATGAGATAATCGAAAAATTAGAGATTGGTGATTGGGTGGACAAACGAACTGAAGAATACTCACAGGGAATGAAACAGAGAATAACAATTGCATCCTCCCTTCTCCACGATCCTAAATTGTTGGTTGTAGATGAGCCTATGGTTGGATTAGATCCGCAAAGTGCTTTGATAGTTAAAAACATACTTAAAGAAAAAGCTAATAATGGTGCGGCAGTTTTTATGTCCACACATAGTTTAAATGTTGCCGAAGAAATTTGTACTAGAATCGGAATTATTAAAGACGGTAACATGATATTTTCCGACACAACAGAAGTGCTCGAAACAATTAAAGGATCTGATCATCATAATTTAGAATCACTGTTTATCCATCTTACAAAATGATGAAAGATGTTATACACATACTTTATTATAAGATTCTAATCTTTCTAAAAGTAAACTCCCCTTTTAATTTTTCCGCAATTTTAAAAAGTATAGGTTCGGGAATCGTTTACTCTATTTTTGCTTACGGCTGTTTTGTAATGACTTCTAATACAATTGAGTATCTACTTGTAAATGTAAGGATAGGATCATTTCTGCTACACAGATTTGTACTTGTTGTACTCTTTATTTTTTTTATTGCCATAAACGTTGGCAACATGGTAGTATCATTCTCTACGCTTTACAAATCGAAAGAAGTTTTTCATTTAATTACCAAACCAATTTCTTTCACTAAATTATTTTTAATAAAATTTTTAGACAATTTCTTTTACAGTTCAACAACATTATTGCTTATAATAACCGCGGTGCTGCTTGGTTATGGTTTTTATTTTAATCTTGGTTTATGGTTTTATCCATTTGCATTATTCTTTCTTGTATTGCCTTTTATGTTTACGGCTGGTTCTGCTGGCGTAATTATTTTGTTGATAGTGTTAAAATTGGCTGGGAAATGGGGAATAAAAAGAGTGTTAGTTACTGTGGGATTGATATACCTCGTAAGCGTTGTTTCATTTTACTTTATAAGTAATCCAATTAAGCTTGTTGAAAGAGTTTTTGATTATTATCCGCACATCAATCAATACTTTGGTTTTTTAGAAAGTGGATTGGTAAAATTTTTGCCAAATTATTGGATAGCAGAATCTCTTTATTGGATTTCTGAGAATAAATTTGAACGAGCGATTCCATTTATTTATGCAAACCTGGTTACTTCAATCTTTGTTTTCGGAATTACTCTTTTCCTTGCAAAGAAATGGTATTACGAAACATGGTTAACTTCGCTAAAAGTAAATGCAGAGCTAAAAAGTAATGGTAAGAAAAGGAATCTAATCTTAGGATTTCATAAAAAATCTTATTTAAATGGGTTTGATGAATCAATTGTAAAACGCGAATTCTTACTTTTCTTTAGAGAACCAAGTCAGTGGCTTCATCTTTTAGTTATGATATTTCTTATCACTGTTTTTATTTCAAGCATTTCAGGTATAGATATCATCATCTTAAAAGCATACAATGAATATTTAAAGACTATAGTTTACCTCATTGTTTCTCTATTTAATGTATTTCTTGTGGCGTCTTTATCATTAAGATTTGTTTTTCCATTAATTAGTCTTGAAGGTGAAGCATTGTGGAAAATAAGAAGTGCCCCAATAAATTTTAATGATCTGCTTTTAAAACGACTAATAATTTATTTTGTTTTAATCTTTTTTATCGGGCAGGTGATAAGCTTTTTTTCAAACTTTCAATTTCCGGTTATGCTTTCGATTGTAGCCCAGATAAACGCTGCGATTACAACAATAACTTTAATAAGTTTAAATTTTGGTATGGGTGGAATCTTTGCCAATTATAAGGAAAAGAATGCAATTCGATTAGCCTCATCACAGGGAGCATCAATTACATTTTTATTTACACTGCTTTATCTCGTTCTGCTTATTGTAATACTATTCATTCCTGTTTCAAATTATTTTTATGCAATGGAGCGTGGAATAAACATTTCAATCTGGAATCTTCTAAGCACAAGTTTGGTGCTACTTGTAATGGCAATCATCATTTCTACAATATCAATCAAGTTTGGACTAAAATCTTTTACAAAAGATATTTAGTGTTTTCATACTTTCTACTTGTAGAACAGACTTAAGTCTGTTTTACGGTTTTAGCAAAAAAAAGTTCATTCCACATGTGTGAAATGAACTTTTATGTATGGAAGACAATCTATTTTAATCGATCATCCTTATACCAAAAACTATTTTAACAAAGTCATCTTTCTAACACTGTTAAAATTCTTCTGCCCATCTATAGAAGAAGCAGAAATAAAATAAAAATAAATTCCACTTGAGAAGTCAACACCATTTTATTCGATCTAGAAACTCTCCTCATCAAAGAAAAGATTTACGTTATTTACACCTTTTGAATTTTTTAACTGGTTCACAAACTCAGTTACAAACTTTGGATCTTTGAGCACGACGTGATAAGATAATTCAAGCGAATCAACTTCCATCATAGCCTTTGTATTAATTAATTTGTTGTCCTTACAAAACTTTTGAAACACAGTTAAGAAAGGCGCTTCTTCATAACCACCATTCGATTGAAACGAAAATTGCAGAAGAAAATCTTTCTTCTTTGGATTTACAGCATTGGTTTTGGTTAGAACGTACAAAATTAATCCTATAAAAATTGTACTTGCCAGAGCTAAGGCATGTAATCCGACTCCGCTTGCCATCCCAATTGATAAGGCAAAAAATATAAATATAATATCCTGAGTCTCTTTAATCGCTGTCCGGAAACGAATTATTGACATAGCACCAACCAGACCAAATGCACGGGCAAGGTTATTACCAATTACCATTATCACAACTGAAGTGATTAAAGCAAGAATAATTAATGAGTTGAGGAAAGAGTAAGACATACCGGGTCCACGATAGGTAAGCCGATAGAATAGTGAAATTAAAAGTCCACAGACTAGTGAAACTACTAAGTTCTCAAAAACTTCACCGATAGATACAGAAACACTTAAGACATTTTGAAAATCATCCAGCATTTTTAATTTCTTCTTTCAAATAGTTGCTATTAAAGTGTGTAAAATATGAAGGCAGCAATAAGTGTTTTTTATCAACAATTCTTTTTAATTCCTGATGAGTATCGACACAGATTGTGTATTTAGATATTGCTTGTCTCTTTAGTTCATATCTCCTGATAATCGTTTGAAGCCACGACGGAAATCCGTTGAAGAATTTAATCTCCAATATAAAACTACCAGGCATACCGTATTTTAAATGCTCATCACTATAAAGATCAGATATTTTGGGAAACGGAGTCGATCTTAATTTTTTATCAAATGTTATTCTTAAAGTGGAATCATTTTTAGAAAAGTATGCTTCTCTTTCGTAGTTTATAAGTATAACCGGTGAGCAATTTTTTATTTTACTTAAATAAAAAAACTTACAAGCGTCATTTTTTGCATCAAGAAAATTTTTTCTTTTAAACAGATATTTTTCACAATCGGAGGTTTTTAGTATTTCTTCCAGATTACTGTGCAGAAGTGGTGCCCGATTTTTTGATATATGATTTTCGTACTTACGCTTTACTTCCAAAAATACAACACTATTACGATCTATTACGTTATAACCTCGTATGCGCAGCTTTTTTCTAATTTTTAGCCCGGCAAGTTTGTCATGATAATCATCAAGTTTCATAGTATCGAAATAAATACTATGAACAGTGTATTCATTATTATCCTCTCTTGCCGCATATTCGTCAAGCAAAACAAATGGACTGATTGAGTTGCGAAGTTCATCAATCCTATCGGCTGGCACAAGAAATTTATATTCAAGTCGCATCAACTTCATATTAGTTAACCATCCTTTGCCAAACTCTGAGCAAATAATCAAACGGGGAAAGTTTACCTGTGTGGATATAACAATCAACAATTAAGTTCGGAATTATATCCTCACCTTTCCCAGTTACCGCAGAAGTAACTGTTACAACCTGCAAACCGTTTATAATTTGTACGCTGTTATCGATTTCAATTACATATGCATTAACATTTTGTTTTTTACCGACAGCATAAATATCAATTAATGCTGAATCGCTTATAAATTTTTTATCATTAACTTTAACAGGATTAATCAAAATAAAATCTGATACATCCGAAATCGTCATCAACGTATCACTGTTTGTTTTTCGATTAACAATACCGGTTATGGGTGAAGTTAATGTAAAGCCTTTAAATCTTTTTTGTAAAACGGCTAATTCATTCTCTAAAGAAATTATTTGAGATTTAATCAGCCCAATCTGCTCCTGTTTAGCTCCGGACTCAACTGATTGAAGCCTTGCTTTTGAAATTGAAATATTGATATTACTAAGATCATAGGTGCCTTTTGTGATTTCATATTCCTCCTGAGAAACAAGACCCTTTTGATACATTACCTCTATGCGGTCTAAAATTTTTTTTTGCTCATCTGCTTGTTTAATTGCATACTCAAGAGTTTTATTTTCCTGATCAATTATTGCTTGTTTTTCACCGGTAAGATTTAATGAAAGTGAAGCTTTGGCTGAAACAATCTGACCCTTCAAATTTTCTATCTGTCGTTCTATCTCGTTAGAATAAACTACCGCAATTGTATCGTTAGTCATAATTTGGGAACCAGAGTATAGATTTTCATTAAATGCAAATTGCATTGCATCTCCTCTGTCAAAAAGTGTTACATCATAGGATTGGCTCATTCCTGTTTTATAATTTATAAGCTGTGATGTTAATCTGCCATCTGTACCTTTATAAATTATCCATTCTTTTGAAGGAAGGATTTTACCCTTAACGTATAAATTGTAATTTAATTTTATCGGAAGTAATAGTAAAACAATGATAATAACTATCAGAATGATCCAGAAAAATAAAGTTTTACGCGAGGTTAGAGTTAGCATCTTGATAATAAGTATTTCTAATCATTTTCCCTTCAACAAAAAAATGATTTTGATTTAATAAAAAAGGAAGATACGCATAATTTGTTACTGCGATCTTCTCTCAAAGATAATACCACTATAGGTTAAATTTATCGTAAATAATTATTGTATTGAATTATTATCTAATTTAATTCTGGTAAAAATAACTTATAACAAAATTAAAGCCTAAAAACTCTGGTCTGTTTACAACTAAAATTTACAGTATGATTTTAAATTGTTATTCTAAAATTATCTGGTTCAACCATGAGTTTAATTTATAGTCCATTAAATAAGGTTTGTTATTTGCTAAGTTAAAACTCGATAGTTTTACATCCACAGGTTGTAAGAAAACTTTTTTAAATTCTATAGGCTGTTTATTAGGTCTTTTAATGGGGCTATCTATATCAATTAAATATAGTAGACAAATTCTTTACTATCTTTATTATAAGTGATTTTAATACAAGAATTAAAAATAAATTTTAAAGCAAAATCTAAAATTTGAGCAGATATTATTTGACCTTGATTTACTTTGTCGCTCTAATAATTTAATTAAGTTTACATTTTAATTTCAAATCGATAACAATGAAATCTTTAATAACATTCTGTATTTATGTAACTGAATGCTGCATACCGTAAAAACAAACGGACAGGAATGATTATTAATGTTTAAGAAGAATTTCACATCAACACAAATATTTATCATTTAACTATTAGGTTTATTGAATATATACATCTTTGCATTCGAATCTTGTACAACATAGATTTTATTATTCACAAGTGTTATACCCTCCCCTTTTGAAAATGGAATTTGCCACTCGGAAATTACAGAACCAGATTTTGTAACTTTTAAAATTTTTTCTGACTCATCACTTATTATCCACAGACAATCAAGTACAGAATCATAACAAACATCAGATAAATCATCTGCAGCAGTAATCTCGGTCCTGCTAATCTCAACTTCATTATGAAGTTTAACTAAATATCTGGGTAATTTTTCATTCAATACATAGAAATAATTGTTTGCATCAATTGTAATTCCTTCAAGCCCATTTGTAGAATTTGTAGAAACATCCACGCTGTACGAATTTATTTTGGTACCATTTAACAAAAATGATGTGACCAGGTTATCTGATTCCTCCACAACATAAATTGTATCAAAGTTTTTACTCAATGTTATTCCTTCAAGATCGTTTGCATTTACCTGTACCGATTTTAACAAATTTCCAGTTAAATCTATCTCAAATATTTTTGGAAGTGTATCTGAAATGATATAAAATGAATTACTTAAAGAGTTGTAAACAATTCCAGATGGCTCAGACAAAATACTCGATAAATCAATTTCGGCAATCGGCTCCAATAATCTTGTTTCCGGAATTGTTGGAGTATCAGAATCACAACTAATTGAAAGGATAATCAGGAGAGTAATTATGGCAAAACTATATTTAATATATCTGTTTATCATTCTTTTCAGGTTTTACACAGACCATTAGTAATATATAATTATTAGTCAAATTAATTATTCACTTTTCTTAAAAGGGGTTACTCTAAAAATTTTCTCGATCAAGTTTTTCTTTTCCAAAATCTTTTTATCTATTAGTAAATTGCCGCTCAATCCCCATTGACTTTTATCATAAAAAACAGCAGCATCGAAATCAATTTTGTGGCTAAAAGATTTTCCATGAAGTTTATTGATTTTTTCAATTTGATCTTTTGAAAACAGATTATTAGATAATGATTGTAATGCCAACATTGAATCAATTTTAAAACTATCTATGATTGCATAATGAAAAATAGAATACAATTCTTCAGTATTATAAGGATATCTTTGTAATAATTCATTTCTAAATATTTTATTTTGGAAAAATCTTTTATTAACCAGATCGGATATTTGGGAAGTTTCTATCTCATTTTGTTCTAATTTCTTTACAACTGAATCAGATATTTCATAAGGTATCTGTTGAATTACTTTTTGTTCAAATACATTTTGAACAAAAAATAACATCACAAACGATAAAATTCCCGCAGTAATTGGAGCAATAATCCATCCTAAACTTATTTTTCCAAAGACTTTAAAGTTTATGGATTGCGGGTCCTTTGCAAGCCCGACCCCAATTACAGCACCAATAAAAGACTGGGTTGCTGAAAGTGGAACTAAAGGAATAGACGGTAAATTATTTTCAAGTAAAAATATTTCTAATGATTTTGAAGTAAAGAGCCAGAGAACAAGTGCACCTGCAAGTACGATTACAAAACCAGTAATCGGTGAGATTTTATAAAGATCGGTGCCAACTGTTTTCATTACCCTATTTCCATAAGTAAAAATCCCAACAGCTATTGCCAGTCCACCTAATAAAAACAATTGTTGGGTGCCACTTATGTTAAAATAATCAGCTATTTTTAATTCACTAAAAGGCGATGCCGGCGCAAACATTCCCATTACGTTTGCAATATTGTTAGCTCCCATTGAGTATGACGCCATCGCTCCAACTATTATAAGCCCAACTCTTGTGTAAGCATCCATCTCAAGCATATGAATTTTCCATTTTAAAATTGTGTTTTTTACAATTTTAAAAATTATAAAACCGAATATTCCCGCAATAATGGGACTTACAATCCAACTTGAAATAATTTTTATTAAAGAATTTATATCAGTTGGAGAACCCGTAAAAATATTCCACCCAATAATCGCACCAACTACAGCTTGAGAAGTAGATACAGGCAGGCTTGCACGGGTCATCCAGGTAACAGAAATGGCAACTGCAAGTGCAACAGTAAAACTGCCGGCAATTGCATTTATTCCGCCAAGATCTGTTAAAGTTGTTGTTGTTCCTGCGCCGCTTATAAAAGAACCAAGTACAACAAATATTCCTGAGATTATGGCAGCAGTTCTAAATTTTATCATCTTTGATGTTACAGCCGTACCGAAAAGTGAAACTGCATTGTTAGCACCTAAAGACCAGCCAAGAAAAAGTCCACTGCTAATAAAGAACCAAACTGAAATATCCAATGTTATTCAAACCTTTTGATTGTAGCAATCGATAGTCTGTCACAAACATCTTCTGATTCTTCGGCAATTCTTTCGATATGAAAAGTAAAATATCGAGTGTGAATTTTGAAACTAAGTTCATTGTCAGTTCTAAAAATTTTTCTCTTAATTCTTTCAGCAATTTTATTAGTTTCTTTTTTATAAAATTGTACTTTTGTAACGTAATCACGAACAGCATCAACATTCTTAAAGTACGATCGTATACTACTCACGGTATTTTCAAGACAAGATATTGAACTTTCCGTCAAATCCAGATAATCATTCTTTAGTTCGGGTAATAGATTTGGGGTCTCAACTGAAAACTCAAGTAATGTTTCGGTAGTAATGTTTAATACTTTATCACAGCTTTCCATCAACCCTAATACATCGCCTCTTGAGTCAGGAATTAAAGTACGTGTGTAAAGTTTTATTTCAATATTTCTTCGCAAATCATCCGCTGTTTCCTCAGTCTTACGAAGATCACTTAAGTGTCCTTCAAAAGCTTCTATTTGATGATCTAAGTAGCATTTAATTCCAAGTTTGAATATAAGCCCTCCTTTGATAACTAAATCAAGATACTCATCTATTTGTGTTTCAAGTTTTTTGGTCTTCTTTAAAAACATAAAACTACTATCCTTTTATTAAATTACTTTTTGTTATTTGCATTTTGAAATTGTATAGATACGATAGCTATTAACATTTAGATGATCGATTTTTGTCATATCAATTTTAGATAACTGTAAATTTTTCTACCTATATTTATCATAATCTACCACATATTGAAAGGATTCTTGATCAGCATAGAATTGTAATACTTAATATCACCGGTCACTTCCTCACCTATCCAGCTTGGTATATCAATTTTTTGATTTTCATTTTCCAGTTCAACTTCAGCAATAACTAATCCATCATTTTCCCCGATAAACTCATCCACTTCCCAGATAAGGTCATTCAATTTTATTTTTGTACGATATTTTTTAATAAGAGGTTTTTCACATAAGTTTTCCATAATTACTCTGGCATCATCAACCGGAATTTCATATTCAAATTCGCTTCTCCTTATACCTACTGATGCTCCTTTTATTGTAAGAAATCCTTTTTCGTCAAATGTTCTAACCCTAATAGTTCGAGATTTATCAATAAGTAAATATCCTTGTTGATAAAATATTCTATTACCTAAAGATTTCCACTTGTCAGATTTAACTAAAAATTTTCTTTCAATCTCTATTCCCAAAGATTTTCCTTTTTACAAATTATAAGTCCAGTTCCGATTTATATCCTCAATTGCGGTTTTCTCTACCAGGGTATCTATAACTCTATTTTGATCCACAATTACAGCTGTAAGTTTATTATTACCATATGCAGTAGTATCGATATAAATTGCGTTAGAAACATTATCAAAAAATACTTCTTTACGATGCGTATGCCCAACTACCTGCAGTTTTCCGATATTCAACAAATCACCTCGCGCCCAAATTATGCTGTTCTGATTGAATAAATCATTGCTTAATATTTCTTTCAAGGCTGCATCATCGGAAAGAAAATTTTCTGGCAGTTTATCTTTTAATGATTTTGATATTCCAGCGTGTGAAATAAAACAATCATCAAGATTAAAAAATAGCTGACTGTTAATAATTAGATCAAGATGCTTGTCCATCTGGTTAAGCTTATCTTTGTAGGAGACTAATGTGGTTTCGGCTCCATTATAATTCCAGGATTTAGCCATCAAACTATATGGATCCCTCATATTGGAATAGAACATAAAATCATGATTGCCAATCGTAAATTGAATTTTCTCTGCAATAACAAACTCAATTACTTCAAAACTATTATTTCCCCTATCAACAAGATCACCAACGCAATAAATTTTAATATCAGGATATTTATTTTTTATCTTTCCTACTAATTGTTTTAATGTATAATAACAACCGTGTACGTCTCCTATTACTGCAACCATCTTTACCTAAATATAAAATGCTTCTTTTGCATACTTTGTTAATTCATCCCTAAATTTTGGATGTGCAATTGATATTAATGCTTTAGCTCTTTCCTGAATAGTTTTTCCCCAAAGATTTACAGCGCCATATTCCGTAACAATATAATCAACATCACCACGTGAAGTAACAACACCAGCACCAGGTTTTAGTGTAGGAACGATTCGAGAAATTGTATCATTCTTTGTAGTAGATGGCAATGCAATAATTGGTTTGCCGCCTTCAGATTTTGATGCACCTCGAATGAAATCTACCTGCCCGCCGATACCGGAATAAAATTTTGTTCCGATTGAATCAGCACAAACCTGACCTGTAAGATCAACTTCTAAAGCGGAGTTAATTGCTACCATTTTATTATTCTTGGCAATAATAAAAGGATCGTTAACATATTCCTGGGGATGAAACTCAATTATAGGATTGTTATCTATAAAATCATAAACTCTTTTTGTTCCAAGTACAAATCCCGCAATAATTTTACCGGGATGGAGAGTTTTCTTTTCACCGTTAATTACTCCTGCATCAACCAGGTCAATCATTCCATCAGAAAACATTTCAGTATGAATGCCTAAATCTTTTTTATCAAATAAATATTTCATTACTGAATCCGGAATAGCTCCGATACCCATTTGTAAAGTTGAACCATCCTCAATAAGATTAGCAACATTTCTTCCAATCTTATCAAACACAGCTAACACTTCAGGGGTTGTATCAGGATCCACTTGAGGCAATTCTTTTAATTCCTCATCATGCTCCACTATATAATGAATTTTATTTATATGGATAAAACAGTCACCAAGAGCTCTTGGCATATGCTTATTAACTTGTGCAATAATTATTTTAGATTTTTCGGCAGGAGTCTTAATAGTACCAACATCAACACCATAACTGCAGAAGCCATGTTCATCGGGAGGAGAAACATTTAGTAATGCAACATCGGTTGTAATTCTGCCAAGTTTAAATAACAGCGGAACCTCAGACAAAAATATCGGAATAAATTCCGATCGACCTTCGTTAATTGCTTTTCTTGCATTCGCTCCGATAAAAAATGCTTTGTGTTTAAAGTGCTTTTCCATTCCCGGCTGTAAGTATGGCAAATCACCTACTATCAAAATATGGTAAAGAGTAACATTCTCAAGTTCATCTTTTCTTCTAACCATAGCTCTAACTAATTCAGATGGAACTGCACATCCGGGTTGAACAATTACATTATCCCCTGATTTAATGCACTTAACAGCTTCATCAGAGCTTACTAATTTTTGATTATAGATACGCAGCAAATTTGTTGGTACCGGATTTTTAGTTGTTATTTCTTCTGTTGATGTCATTTCAAATTCTCATTTCTTAAATTCAATTCGTTTTCTCTATTAGTCTATTAGTTACTTGAAAATATATGAAGTCTTCTATACTCTACATTAAAAGTATGAGCAATGGATTCATTACAACAATAGCCATTGTAAGTGCAAACACCTTTTGACAGACCCAAATCACCAAGCAAGGCATTTGATAAACCGTTCTCTGCAATATCCTGAATGTAACCGAGAGAAGCATTATTCAATCCATAGCTTGCAGTTCGTGAGACGATTGCAGGCATATTCGGTACGCAGTAATGAATTATATCGTGCATTGTATAAACAGGATCTGATTGTGTAGTGATATGGCTTGTCTCGATACATCCACCCTGATCAATCGAAACATCAACAATTACAGAACCTTTTTTCATTTCCTTTACCATTGATTCAGAAACAAGATGAGGTGCTTTTTCTCCTTTGATTAGAACTGCACCAATTAAAACATCAGCAAACTTAACACCGCGAGAAATTGTATATGGATTAGCCATTACCGTAGTAACTTTTTTTCTAAAATTAAGATCAATATTTCTTAATCGATTTAAATCTTTATCAATTACAATAACCTGTGCACCTCTGCCGAGTGCGGCACGAGCTGCTGTAACGCCAACAACTCCGGCACCAAGAATAACAACGGCAGCAGGAGCAACGCCTGTTATTCCTCCCAATAAAATCCCTCTGCCACCAACACTAAAACTTTCAAGATATCTTTCAGCAACTTGTATTGATAACTGTCCCGCAATTTCACTCATTGAATGTAAAACAGGAAGTCTGTCTTCTTCCTCAATCAATTCGTAACCGATAGCTGTAATCTTTTTCTTAAGAAGCTGATCAATAATTTTTCTTTTACCAATGGCAAGATGTAGAAATGAAAAGAGAGTTTGATTTTCTTGCAGCAATTCTGCTTCGGCTTCAGAAAGCGGTGCAACTTTAACTACAACTTCCGCTCTTGCAAATGCCTCTTCAGCGGAATAGACAATTTGCGCACCGGTTTTACGATATTCTTCATCACTAAAATGGCTTCCATCACCTGCTCCACTCTGAATATAAACAGTATGACCGGCTCTTACTAAAGCATCTACTCCTGCAGGAGCTAATGCAACTCTTTTTTCTTCATAAAGAGTTTCTTTTGGTATTCCAAATCTCATTTAATTTTCTCTTTTTTTATTTCAAAATTACGATTGGCAAATCTGATTAGCAATCAATTGGGGGAAATTAAACCGAAGTTAATGCTGTTTTTCCGGATAAAACAGCAATTACATTTTTTGCGGCTACTAAAGACATATTATTTCTTGCTTCTATTGTGGCACTGCCGATGTGAGGAAGTAAAACTACATTATCAAGTTTATAAAAATCCTTTTTAATATTTGGTTCATCTTCATAAACATCTAATCCCGCTGTAAATATTTTTTTATTCTTTAACATTGATATTAATATTTTTTCATCAACTATTTCTCCTCGAGCAGTGTTAATTAGAATAGCAGATTTTTTTAGTAAGATTAGATTTTTCTCATTGAGCAAATGATATGTTTTTGTATTTAATGGAAGATGTATTGAAAGGATATCTGATTTTTTTACAATTAAGCTAAGAGATAATTTTTTTGCATTTAATTTAGTTTCAAGAAAACTGTTCACGGAATTTGAATAGTAAATTATTTTACAACCAAAAGCGTGTGCTCTTTTTGCAGTTTCGGTGCCGATCCTTCCAGCTCCAAGAATTCCAAAATACTTATTTCTTAATTCCATTCCCAAAAGTAATTTGGGTTTCCAGCCAACAAATTTTTTATCCCGAACAAACTTTTCTGCTTCAGTAATTCTTCTTGCACAAGCAAGCACTAACGCAATGGCTAAATCTGCAGTTGAATCAGTCAATACATTAGGAGTGTTAGTTACAATAATTCTTTTACTTTTTGCATATTCAACATCAATGTTATTAAATCCTACAGCATAGTTTGCAATAATTTTACATCTCTTCATGCTATCAATCACTTCCTTATCAATCTTATCAGATAAGAGTGTAATTAGAGCATCACAATCTTTTACTTGATTAAGTAATTCTTTGCGTGGGATTGGGTTATCTTTTTTATAAGCGGAAACTTCAAATCCTTTTTTCTTTAATAAATCTATTCCTGGTAAAGGTATTTCTCGTGTGATGAATATTTTCATAAGATTCATTTTTTATGCAGTTAGGTAATTACATGATACAATAAATTTATCTCTGCCGCGAATCCAGCCAAATTAATTTTTCATCTGAGCGAGCAATAAAGAAATCTATAATTCTACCATCACCATTTCCGGTTATTCCTCCGTCAGGAGCCCCGAGCTCATTGCCTTCTTCATCGTATAATGTACTAAATTGATCGCAGCACTGTGGAGGAACATAATAAACAATTTTCCCTTTGTAGTTATAACGCCAGATTGATTGTGGAGGATTGCCAACCGGTTCATTTTTGTATTGCACAATCAAATCTTCTACCCAATCGGGGTTATCGGGTGATGTTGACTGTGAGCACCCAATAATAGAAAAACAAAGACTGAACAAAACAAATAATCTTGTTTTCATTTTGTACCTTTTAAATTTTATTGCTGACTTAAAAGAAGTTTTATCGAATCTTCTGCCAATTGTTTTGATGAAATGAATGAATCACTATCTGCCCCTTTTATCCATCCGTAAACACCAACTTTTTTAAGTTCAAAATGATATTCCTCAACAGCTAGAATATTTAATCCATTGGAGGTGTTGTCCTGTTTTTGCATTTCGAAGTACACTGGTGAATCCATAAGTAGATTACTCTTTTCTGTCTGCAAATAAAACCTGATTGAAAATTCTCCATTATGGATGATACAATTTTTATCATCCCTTTTAAATGTAAGTGAAATACTATTATCGCTTTCTATAATTTTATTTTTTTCAATCTCAAGTGCAGAAAATAATTTTTTTAATTCAATAACAGCTATTTCCAAACCACTAACCGATTCAAGAAATTTAGAGCTTTCAACTTCAAACTGGGGATCTTTTTTAATATCTGATATAAAATTTATTGGTAACTCTTCCCTTAATCCTCCGCCTAATGCTCTTACTTGTTCTTCAATAAAAGCTGCAGTACCATTTATGCCGGCTTGTGCAAGCTCAGTCCAAATTTGTGCTTTGGATAAATATTTAGGAACAACAGGTGGATTATCCAACGATATAATTAATAGATGATCATTCCCTTCTTCAGAGATTCGAGTTCGTACAGCCTTTTCTTCTATCGCGGTATAGGGCGTAGTTCCCCATTTATTTCTATAGAATAAAACCACGCACCTCGATTGTTTTTTGAACACATCCAGTATTAGCATTTCACGCTCGAGGTCATCTTTATACTCTTGCTTTTTTGAATATAGAAAAGTTTTAAACTTATCTTTTAATAAATCATTAATCTGATTAGCAAAAGGTTCATCTTTTTCTAAAAAAGCGAACGCAATGTCGTATTTATAATTTATATTTTTCATAATGTTTATAGAATTTAATAAGTCACATTTACCAATAACAAGCAAGTAGAAATAAAATATCTAGTGCTAAAGTTTTTTTTAGCTCAGTCTAATATTCAGCACTCAATTATTTCTAAGTTTCTTATAAGATTTATTTATTAAAACAACGATCCAGGTCATTTCCGAACCATTCTCCACGAAACATTCGACATTACCCATGCCCCAGTGCCCAATTTTCGATACGTCTCGCACTTTAAGACTTTCTTCCTCCGATAAATCAGCAATTTCCAAATTCACCCATATTTTCAGGCCAGATTTCAAACCACAAATTTGACAAAAACTTTTTGATTCAGATAACAAACTGATATACCTTTTTGTTGGGTTTTCCACAAAAATTATGTCATTATTTTTTATTTCTTTTCGTAATCGTTTGTATTGTTCAAAACTCTCATTCCACTTCCCGTCTCTGAATTGGTTTTCAATCGTCCAATTTTTTTCTTCATCATTTTTATCTTCTGAATTATCTAAAGTATAATCGGCTTCATGAAGATCAGCATTTATGTGTAAAGTAAATTGTTTTAATGCTACTTCTATATCATCTTCACCAAATTTATGACCAAGGATTTCTTTTACGGATTCATTTACAATCCTAATAAATTTTTTGTCAGCTGACTGGAATAAATTTTCGGTAGCTTTTTTAATAGTTGTGAATAGAGAAATATTACGTGAATAATTTAGTAATAAGTCTGCCTCAAAAGATTTCTTACTCAATTTTTCAATTACCTCTTCGTCGATTTTATCAGAAAGAGTAAACTCTTGTAGCAATTTTTCTTTACCAATTCCTTTTAATTCAGAATAGTAGATTTTATAAGTATCCCCATTAGTCAATATTAATAATGAGATCCCCCTATTTGCACAGTAATTCAATTTTTCAATTATCATTTTATTATCAGATAAAGAATTTGAAAGTGACTTTGCCTCAACCAATAACTTTGGATTTTTATTGGCATAAAAACAATAGTCTGTTCTTTTACCAGCGCTATCATCATCTTCCGGAACAACTTCTTCTGGATTAGAAAAATCCCAACCAAGATATTCAAAAAATGGACGAATAAGCCAATCTTTAGTTTGAGCTTCATTAATGGTTTGTGATTTTAATTTTTTAATCGACGAAATTATTTTTTCTAACGAAGTAGTCATAGTATTATCTCTTTTTTTAAACTTGATTCCTCAAAATAGCTTTTATCAGCAAACTAAAAAATTTATAGCAATAGATCTAGTTTTTTATTGTTAGTTCTCATCCAAATAAAAGCTTAACTATAAACAAAGCACCAAGAATTCCAGCTACGTCTGCTAACAATCCTGCCGGAAGAGCATGGCGAGTATTTTTGATATTTACTGCTCCAAAGTAAACGGCAAGTACGTAAAATGTTGTTTCCGTACTTCCAAAAAATGTTGAAACAAGAATTCCGATATATGAATCCGGACCGTGAACAGCCATTGTTTCGGCCATAATGCCGAGTGAACCGCTTCCTGAAAGCGGACGCATCAATGCCATCGGCAGAGCTTCTGCAGGAAAACCGATTGGATCTGTAATAATCCGCAAAAGAGGAATCAGCCAATTATCCATCGCACCGCCGGCTCTAAAAATTCCAATTGCCACTAACATTGCAACAAGGTAAGGAATTATTCTTACTGCAATATTAAATCCTTCTTTTGCACCTTCTACAAATTGTTCATATACTTTAACTTTTTTTAGGGCACCGTATCCTATAAAAACAAAAATTAAAAGAGGAATTGCGAGTATTGATATAACCTGAATTACAGATTTGAAAACTTCCGCAAAAGAATTTCCAAAGAATGAACCAACATATTGCCCAACTCCTGATAATGTTACTAAAGCAACAAGAGCTAAAAATGAAAAGATGAAATAAAAAAATCTACTGTTTTGTTTTAGCCATTCTGGAAATTGTCCCTTAGGTATAGGAAATCTTTCAAACAGTTTTGCAGCAGTTAATCCAACAGTAACTGCACAGAATGCACCAAAGATAGATGTACCAATTATAACCGTTGGATTAGCACTGCCTGAAGCTGCTCTAACAGCAATTGCAGTTGCAGGAATCAAAGTCATACCAGCAGTATTGATTGCAAGAAAAGTTACCATTGAGTTAGTGGCTGTTCCTTTATTGGGATTTAGCTTATCTAATTCTTCCATCGCTTTTAATCCAAAAGGAGTAGCTGCATTGCCAAGACCAAGCATATTTGCGGAAATATTCATTACCATAGACCCAATTGCAGGATGATCGTGAGGTACTTCGGGAAATAATCTTTTAGTAATTGGTTTTAAGGCATTAGCAATAATTTTTATCAAACCGGCATCTTCAGCAACTTTCATAACTCCCAACCACAGCGCCATTATGCCGATTAAACCAAGTGCAAGTTCAACCGCCGATGAGGCTACTTTCATTGCATCATTAGTTACTTTTTTGAGCCAGACAAAAGTTATTTCTTCAAAATACAGTTGAGCAGAATAGACATTTTCACCTGTTTGTTTTTTTAATAAAATCTTTCCGGCCAAATCGTTTTCTTTACCAGCTAATGGTGCTATTTCTTTCCATATTTTAGGTGAACTTTCAGAAATGTTAATAATAAATTGGCGTCTGCCCTCTTTATCTTTTGGAGATAATGTTATTTCTGTTTCTATATCATCAAATATTTCTGTTTGATAAAAAGCAGAGAACTTGTTCGATTCAATTCTTAAACGGGCAATTTCTTTTTCAGAGTTATCTGCATCAGCTTTATCAAAAGCAATAGAGACATTAAGTGGTTTGTTATTGTTGTACTTATTTGATGAGAAATCAGATAGGTCAAGATATGTTGCGGATACTATTCCCAAAAAAAGAAGAGTAAGCCAGACGTAATTTAACAAGCTAAACTCCTTGGTTTAATTTGAAGAAAATGCTATTGGTTGAAACTAAATCCCTTCTTCAACCAAAGCTTTTATCTCGTGAGTGTCTAGTATTATTGGTTTTAAATTTTCGCTTATCGTATAATCCTCAGGCTTAACCGAAGATGAATACTTTATTCTATAGAGCTCTCTTACTTGTTCAACAAGCTTTGCATCATCAACTTCTTTTATCTCACCATTGATTGTAATAAAAGCTAATCGATACGTATGTTCTTTTGATTTACCTGAAAGTTTTTCGCTTGATGAGACGGAAAAACTGCCCGCTGAACCATATTTAACGTGTTCATAATTTTCATCGATGCTGTCAAGATAGGTGTAGATATTTTTATCAAGATAAACAAAATTACAAGCGAACTGAAGTAGTTTTTCATTTGCAAGATGTATGCAAAGCACTCCAGATGGAGCTAAAATCAACTGTTTCTCAATTTCTTTTATATCTCTTATTTGTGTTATTTGCTTTTTCATAAGTTAAACTTTTCAGTCTCCCCTTAATTGATTATGCATTTATTTGTTAATCCGGAGAAAGAACAAACTTTGCAGTGTTTAATATTCTTCTCTGAATTCTTCATTCTGATTGATTTGATAATATTTGTTATTTCTGTTTCTAATTTTTTAATTTTTTCTTTATCATATTTCAAGGGAACAACATCATCGGGATGTTTTACAAAAACCAAACTACCCTCAAAAAGGTCAAACTCACTGAATAACTTACTTGCAATATATAAATAAAATTTCAATTGCATTAAATAAAATTCTGCATGTTTTTTAATTTCCTTCTTTTCTATATCATCAGTTTTATAATCATAAATCAATATTTTGTTTCCGTCAAATATGATCTTATCGATAATACCGTGCAGAAAATAATCATGATCAGCAACGTAAATCTCAAATTCATTTTTATAATTCTTTGTGGAGGAAATGAGTGCAAATGTTTTAGATCTGCTAAAATTTATTAAATCATGCTGCAACTTATGGAGTAATTTCTCTGAAATATTTCCATCTTTTAATTCTGCTCCAAACTCATCGTTTATAAAATCCTCAATTTGGTTTGGATAAAATGATTTTTCCATTGCCTTATGGAAAAGTCTGCCGTACAAAGCGGAATCATAATCTTTAATTTCACTATCGGATGATTCAAATCTTTCATCATCATTCTCATAATCATTTTCAATATCAGATCCAGAAAAATATTTTTGAATTTTCTGTTTATCGGCAAACTTAAAATTCAAATAATCAGAATTAAACTTTCCAAATCCATATTCATAAGTAAGAAGATATTTGAGTGGACACTGGCTGTAAATCGAAACCTTGGAAGCAGAAATTATTTCTCCTTTTTCCTGTGAATGTAATGAAGCAGTATTTATTTGTGCATTATCAGAATTACGATCTTCATTTTCTGTTTCAATCTCTTCGGGCTCTATTGATGATGTAATTGGAATTTGGAGACGAATTTGTTCACTTTTACTTACAAATCCGTTATTTTTTATTTTTAAGAATTCGAGTTGATTTTGAAAAACAATTTCATAACCGGAAAAATTATTTTTTAATCCTTCTGCTAAAAGATTTATGAAAGAATCTTTTTTAAAGGAAGCATCTTTTTTAATTGTGGAAGTAATATAAAGCTCATTTTTGGCGCGGGTTACTGCAACGTACAACAAACGCTTAAGCTCAGCATTGTTTTTTTTGTTCTCATAATAGTTATGCATTACAGCAATTGGGGCAATTTGATATTCCTCAAAATAATTTTGATCAACCGGAACTTTAGTTAGCAGTCCATATTTTTTATCAACTTTAACTTCTCCGGATTTTATTGCGTTTGATTGTCCAGCTTCATCAGTTTTATACAAAAACACCACAGGAAATTCCAGACCTTTTGATTGATGAATAGTCATCATTTGAACCGCATTGGCATTTGATGTAATTGAGGCTTGAGATTCATCAGCTAAACTAGTGATCGAATCTTTAATGAATGTTAAAAAGTCATAAAGATTTCTAAATCCCACTGCATTAAAATTTCGGGCAATGGCTGTAAGCTTATTTAAATTGGCAATTTCCTGGTCACTATCATTGCGTGATGAAAGAATTGATAAGAAATTTCTATCGGTTATGATTTTATTAATTAAATCCGGAAGACTTACAGAACTACTCATCGTAATATTCTCATTAAGTAATTCACAAATCTTACTTATCTCCTTATCATCTTTTGCAAGATTAAGTTTTCTCCAAAAACTTCTTCCCTTATTTAATGATACTTCAAATAATTTGGAATCCGAAACATTAAAAAACGGTGAGCGTAATAATCCAACTAATGCGGAACTATTATTTTCATCAGCAAGAAATGATAAATAATTAAACACATCAGCAATAGTTTGTCTTTGATAAAAACCTCTTCCACCAACAATTGTAAATGGTATATCATATTTTAGAAATTCTTTTTCAAGATCGGCAAAGTACTTTCTCTTTCTAACTAGAATGCAAATGTCTCTATAAGAGTAGTTATTATTCTTCAGCAGGAATAATATTTTCTTCGCGACTAACTCGACTTCCGAATCATTTTTACTTTCATCCTCTTTTCTGGAAACAAGGAATTCGACATGTCCAATTTTATCATCAACACGTGCGCAGACCAAATCAGTTGCCGGAACTTCACCTAAACTTTCATCTGGTTCGTTAAATAAATTTTTAAATACATGATTACAAAAAGCGCAGATGGTTGGAGTCATTCTAAAACTATCCGGCAGAACTAAAAGATTATTTTCTCCAACGGAATTTTTTATATCACTTCTGGTGAGATTAAATATTTCTATCTCGGCATCGCGAAACTTATAGATGCTTTGTTTCTCATCACCAACAATGAATAATCTACCACCCTTTAAGTAATCAAGTATCGGCAGGAAAATCTGATATTGAATTTCATTCGTATCTTGAAATTCGTCAACCATAATAAATTTGTATTTATCAGCAATAGCTTTTTGTACATCCTTATTTTCTAATAACACTTTGGTATGAAGCAGAATGTCTTCATAATCAATAAATGCTTCATTCTTTTTCTTGCTCTCATAAATATTTAGAGCAGAGTCAAAAAAAGTAAGAATTGTCTTGCCAAATCTTGTTAACTCTCTTTCAATCTGTTTGTGATTTTCTGGAATTTGAAAACTGTAAAGATTTTTCATTAAATCTTCGGCTGCACCGATTTCATTCGCTACGGCACTCGCTGTTTCATTCTTCAAATAGCTGCGTTTACGAATTGTAATATCTTTGGTAAATGCTAATGTTTTTATTTCACCAAGAAGATTCAGTATTTGAATTAGCTCAGATTCAGTTTTTAACTTTTCTAGATTGGATTCTATCTCAATTGTTGATGCATTTTTTGGATCCGCAGCTTTTACTGAAGAATTAATTAAACTTAGATATTTAATAAATGCAAATTTTTGTTTATTAAAGATTATAAAAAAGTTTTTAGAAAATTCCTCAAAGAAAAAATCGGCAATATTTTTTTCATCTTTACAATAAATCTTTTCTTTTACAGCAAAAACATTTTTTCTATTCTTAATCAGTCTAACAATTTGGTTTTGCAGTTTAATTTTAGATGAAAATAATCTTATTAGATATTTTAGATTATCACTAACTAATTCATTTTCAAAAGAAGCTCTTATCATTTCTTCAACAGAAAGTTCAATAAGTTCTTCAGACAAATTTTCATCTATTGGAATAAATCGCGCATCAAGTTCTGCTTCAACAGGATATTCGCGTAAAATACTTATACAAAATGAATGAATGGTTGATATGTTAGCCGAAACCAATTGACGTCGTATTTTTTCAAGTTTCTTTTTCTCTGAAAAGCTGTTGCTATCTTTAACTCTTTCATCAATTAGAATTGATATTTTTAGATATAGTTCACTTGCGGCTTTTTCGGTAAAGGTAATTGCTGCAACACTTGATATTTCCAAATCATCTTTAATAAGTGCGTCAAGATATTTCCTTGCCAGCACAAAAGTTTTACCCGAACCGGCATTAGCTGTTAAAGCCATGTGTCCGGTTGTACTTAACGCAAGTTCTTGATGGGGTGTTAGTTTACTCATTTATATGACTAATTGATTTGCTGCTTACTTTTAAATATAATCTCAAATGTAGTGAATTGCAGCGAACTTGATTTTAAATTTATTTCACCGTTGATGCTTGTCATAAATCTTTTGGCAAGACTTAATCCCAAACCCATGCCCTGCTTTTTGGTAGTAAAATGCTCATCAAATATTCTATCCTTTCCAGACTCACTAATACCTTTTCCGTTATCACTAAAAAGAACAGTATAATTTGATTCGGAAAAGTTAACATCAATTGTAATCATAGCTGCATCTGCCTGCATTGAATTTCGTATTAAATTTATAAACATTCTTCTCAACTGACTAAGATCAGCATCAATTATTGCTTCTTTCAAAACTGTATTTACTTTAATTGATGTTTTTTCATGGATGAACATATTAACTGTATCGTTCAATATGGATAGCATGTCTAAAGTTTCAATTTTAAGGCTTGGCATTTTAGCAAAACTTGAAAACTCGGATGCAATTTGATTTAGATTATCTATCTGATTTAAAACTGTGTGCGAAACTTTTTCAAACAGTTTATCAAAGTCTTTACTTTTATCTTTATAAGAAATAATAAGCTGCTGCAAAGCTAATTTCATAGGCGTAAGCGGATTTTTAATTTCATGCGCAACCTGCTTTGCCATTTCCTTCCATGCAGCTTCCCTCTCCATCTCTGCAAGTTCAATCTGATTCTTTTTCAATTCCGATGTCATCTGATTGAATCCATCTAAAAGATCTTTAAGCTCTCCTCTTTCTCTATGATCAATTTTCACGTTTAAATCACCCTTGCTGACAGCATCTGTAGCCTCAGTTAATCTTTGAATCGGCTGTGAAATCTGATTTGCAAACAGCGTGCTAATTATGATTATAATTATTACAGCAAAAGAATAAATACCAAAAATGATCACGTTAATTTCAGTAGTTGAAAATGTTATTTTAATTTTGTTGAAGGCATCATTAACCGATAAAATATAGTCCCTGCCACCAACACTAATTATTCGATAATAAGAATCAAACAGATAGTTGCTAAGTTTTTCGGAAGCTAAATATTCCTGGTAACGTAAATAATTTAAATGATAATATGCCTGCGGATTTAATTTTTTATCAAAGAATCCGATTCGATTATAAATATCTTTCGAATTGTATATCTGATCGGTTGATTCATAAAGTGCAAATGAAATTCCCAACTCGCGTGTTACATTATCGGAAGATGTTTTGAGATCACGATTTTTATTTCTGATAATCTGACTTGAGAGAGACTTTTCAACGTAATTAGCTCTTTGACTAAGCTCATTAAAAATACCTTCCTTCGCCCGCTCGCTTACGATTTTTGCATTGTAAAGCGCCAAAACAATAACAGGAATAATTGATATAACTAAAAAGGCAAACAACAACTTAGATTTAAAACTTAGATTATATCTTCCAACACGACTAATCAGAATCACCACAAATGCAATAACAATGAACAAAGAGTGAATTATAAATATTTTAAAGAAGTTAAACAGATTCCAGGAAAAGGCTTTCTCTTCAACGGAAACTGTTGTTGTGATTTCATCATCACCATTAGAGAGTTTAAGTAAATATGTTTCGTAGGTTTCAGAATCAAATCTAATTTTAAGCCAGGCATCATTATACAGAGTATCAACCTCAGCTTGTAATATCTGTTTTATCTGATCACGCGATGGATAAATATCTCCATAAACCTGCCGTAATTTTGAACCATTAAATTGAAAAATCTTTAGCTGTTTTACATCAATAACACGATTAAGAATAGATAGATTTGACTCAACAAAATCAGGGAAATTGGCTGCTCCAATGGATTTTATATCAAAGCTAACGAATGCGGAAATGTAACCTTTTGTTATTCCCCTTTCCTCAATTTTTATTACACCAGCAAAATATTTTTCAGAACCTTTCTCATTATTTTCAATCTCAATAATATTTATTTCATCATCGCTGCTTAATGAATTAAATACTTTTTTATCAGGGTTTAGTCCAACAAAATACTCTCCCAAAATATTTTTGAATTTATCATAAAATTTAATTCCGGAGTTTAATGATTCACGCTGCATTGGACTGTTAGCCCAAATTTTAAATGCAAGCGCATCAAAATTTGCATAGCGATCTCCAAATATTCTTACAATATCATCTCTCTCTTTTATTGCTGTTAAAGTTTCATCGAGCATAAATGATAGAAGGTTTGAATCTGCTCTGTTTATTTCGAAGGCGGTAGTTTTTAAAGATTCTCTTTCCAGTTTTGTATTAAAATAGTTTAATAGAGTAATTGATATTACTGATCCGATCAACAAAATAAATAAGTAATTGTATGTGGAGTTTTTATTCTTAAATGTAATTTGATAAAAAAGAAAAAATAGAAGTGCAACAAAGATCAAAATCATACCCGGTGTTATTAGCGGATCATTACTTATAAAAAAGGATATGCCAATAATGGAAGCTATAACTATCAAGATTAAAAATATTTTGCTTTTGCTAATTACGTTGATATCAAAATCTAGAAATTTTATTATCAGATTTAGCAGCCCAATTATAGCAAGAACCGAAGCAAAGGAAAGTAACAGCATGTTAAAATTCATCGCTAAAGATGGTAAATCCGGAAGAATATTTGGTTCTTTAAAGTATCGTATCGTCGAATCAAAAATGATACTTCTGATTGCAGCGCTTAATCCTCTAATGATTAGATAAATAATAACTGGTAAAGGCAGCGCAATCAAATATCCCAAATATTTGTTCTTAATCCTTTGAGAAGAAAGAAGATATTTTCTTGTATATCTAAATATTTGTACAGATGCTAATACAACAAAAAGAATTGTGGTAAAAAATTCAATTGGGGATTTTACAATTCCCCACCCAAATGCTGATGAAAAGTATGATGGATCAGATAATGATCCGTTTATAAAATTGGATGGAAATCCAACAACAAAAATAATCGCTCTAAGAATGGATAAATAAATCAATAGAAGAAAGAACTTAAATGTAAGAGAATCGAGTTTTCGAAAATCACTATTCAGTCCCAATCCAACAAATAGTATGGCTAGTACCACAAGCAGCGATTGAATTTTGGATGCCGTGTCTTTTGTTTGTGTTATAGCATTGTTCAACAGCGGTTTGGTAAAGGATACCATCCCGATTTTATTATTCTCAGTGTTTAATAATTCAAAAGAATATTTTCTGCCGTCTTTTGATTTTTCTGCGTAAGGAGAATATTCAATAGATAAATCAATCTGATACTTTGAAGTAAGTTCATTTTTAAAGCTGATGTTTTTAGAATACTGATTATTTATTTTAAATTTTTCTTCGATTGGTGTTGAAATAGCAACGTAAAATATGTCGGACTCAAGATGACTTGTATCTATAATAGATAAGTAGTTGAGCAGATCTTTAGAGAGAAAATAAGTTTCTCCTAATGGAAAACTTAGAGGAAATAATTCATCCTGGTCTATCGCAATTATCTGATTCCACGCAATTAGTTTTCCGTTTGGTGCAAATATTTCAATTGAGTAATCATTAAAAACATCAGCGTTAATAATTTTTACTATTTCTTTATAGGATTCATTTTCCGGTGCGAGTGATTTTCTAAGATTATGTCGAACAAGATCTAATTTATCTTCAATATCATTCTGCTTAACATTAAAATCGGATTTTATTGAAACTTCAATTTCCGAAATCTCCTTAGTTAAAATCTCATTCCAATTTTCCTGTGTTTTATTTAAAACTGAGTTGGTAATTATACCCGAGACAGCAATTATAATTAAAATAAAAAAGACGATAGAGAAATATTTTCTATCGCCTTTAAACTTTTCAGTTATCTTTTTAAACATCAGTTAATAGTAAATTGAGTAATAATCCAATTAGTGCCGATTTTCTTAATTGAAATATAAACTTTTGCGGAGTTTCTTTGTCCTTTATTATCAAAATTATATTTGCCGGTAGCATAGGAATGATTGTTATCACTTTTAATATGATCCAGCTTAAACGATGTTACTCGATACAATTTGAAAAAATCTTCCAGAACATAAAATGCCTGATTGCTGCTGTAATAACCGTTTGTTCCATTTGAAAAACTAAAATAAGTCTGCTGACCAAAATATTTTGATATTCTTTCTACATTTCCGTCTTTAACACCGGATTCAATTTCTCTAAAAATTAATTCTTCCTGCTGAGTGTTTGTGTTTGTTTTAGTTTCGGATTTCTGTGTAAGATTAGAAGTTTGTGAAAACAAAAACGAAAGCGGCAGTAATGTTATGATTATGTATATATATTTATTCATATTTTAAAGAGAGTTGTCGTGAACTCATATCCGTCAATTTCAAATACAAGTCCACGACAAAAGTAATAAATTCTTAATTATCTCGCCAATTGTAATTTGTTTAACTTGCGTTCGCCGATTCCTTTAACAACTGGTTTTAACTGTGGTTCACCTTCAACTAATTGGAAAGCCCAATCAAATACTATTCTGTCAGCAGTAATATTCTTTACTCTAATTTTAGCAAAGTGATTGTCCCACGTCCAGATTACATAAGTATGTCCAACCTGAGCAATTTCTTCCTTGTTTACTGCCCAACCATTTTCTGGTGCGTAAGGAATATCATAAATATCATTTGTTGGTCCCATATCCTGAATATCTGTATCATCATAAACTCTTATATATCCGGTACCTTGATACAATTCAAAGAAGAAATCAACATCCTCAGCATCATAAGGAACTGTAGAATAAGTGGTGAATGTGTAGCCGGAATTATTAGGGAAACGTATGTAATCAAATATAGCCTGGTTGTATCCTTCAGGTCTTGGTGTTGAATAGATTACATCATAACTGAGTTCACTTTCGTTTCCGTTATAATCGTAAGCTGCGACCCCGTAATAGTATTTATTCCCATTTTCCGCATCAACATCAGCAAAGTAAGTTCCGGATGTTGAGCCAATTAAAGTATATTTTCCTTCATAGGTGTAATTGTAATAAACATTGTAGCCAGCAACATCGGATTCTCTATTTCTATTCCAGGAAATATCTACTCTGTTATCACCATTAAGAACTTCAATTCCGCTAGGTGGAGATGGCGGTGTATAATCATTGTAATATGACTCGTTTACATCACAAGAACTCAAAATTATGGTTGTAAGGATTAAGACTGTGAATATTGATAGCTTTTTCATTTTGGTCACCTTTACTGTGTTTTCATTTTCAGATATGATAAGCCAAAATAAATGCCACATAAAAACGCTGTTATTGGTTATTAAACGAAGGATATTTTATCAGATTGTATACTTAATTGAACAATGATTGAACTATAATTCCACTCAAAACTTCCCAATTCAAATTTTTGTGAAACTTCCATCAATAAACATCATACCTTTATTAATAACTCCTACGGATTTTCCAGTCAGTAAACGTTTATCAAAAGGGGAATTCGACGATTTGGACAAGAATTTTTTCTTATCGACTGTCCAAACAGCATCAACATCTAAGATTGTTAAATTAACAACTTCTCCCTGTTTAATTTCTGGTATTGGCAGATTAAGAATTTTTCGCGGATTTATGGCAAATTTTTCAACCATCTGTTCAAGTGATAACACTTTTTTATGATACAGTTCAGTAAACGCTAAACCAATTTGAGTTTCCAATCCGATTATTCCATTTGGTGCATATTCAAATTCCATCTCTTTTTCTTCAAGTGAATGCGGAGCATGATCGGAGGCTATACAATCGATCGTTCCGTCTTTCAATCCTTTTATGATTTCTTCAATATCTGCTTTTGTTCTTAACGGCGGATTCATCTTTACATTTGGATCATAAGTTTTCACAGCATCATCCGTTAATGTAAAATGATGAGGGGCAACTTCTGCAGTAACTTTTATTCCTTTTTTCTTTGCATCACGTACCATCTCAACAGATTTTTTACTGCTGATGTGAGCGATATGAACTTTAGCATTCGTGTATTCAGCCATCAGAATATCTCGCATCACAATCAGATCTTCAGCAACTGATGGAATTGGAGGAAGTCCGAGTAAAGTGGAATTAATACTTTCATTCATGGCTCCACCTGCCAGAGATTCATCTTCACAGTGTTCGATGATTGGAAGATCAAACATTTTAGCATATTCAAGTGAGCGTTTTAGAATTGAAGCTGTTTTTATTGCAATGCCGTCATCTGAAAATCCAACAACTCCAGCATCTTTTAGCTCAGCCATAGGAGAAATCACTTCACCTTTTCTTCCAACTGTAGCGGCACCAACTGGGTAAACATCAACCAAATGATTCGCAGATTGTTTTTTGATTAATACCACAACTTCAGCAGAATCAATTGCTGGATCAGTGTTCGGCATACATGCTATTCCTGTAAAACCGCCGTTAGCTGCGCTGTTACAACCTGTAACAACTGTTTCTTCATCTTCCCTGCCTGGTTCTCGTAAATGAACGTGCATATCAAAAAATCCGGGAACGATATACTTTCCATCTAATTCAAAAACCTTTGCATCTTTCATTTCTGCGTTAGATAATTCGCCTATATTCTTGAATCTACCATCTTCGATCAAAATACTTAAGTTTTTTTCGTAAACATTTTGATGAGGATTTAATACATTTACATTTTTTAAAACTACTTTCATTTTCAAATCTTTCTAATTAAGGGTTCCAAGTAAATAAAGTACTGCCATTCTAACCGCAACTCCATTTGTAACTTGTTGTAAAATTATTTGCGATGATCCATCTGCAACTTCCGATGAGATCTCAACCCCCCTGTTTATAGGGCCAGGATGAAGTATCAATATATCTTTACTATTTTTTTCTAATCGTTCTCTATCAATTCCGAAGTACTTAGAGTATTCCCTGATTGAGGGAAAATATTCACGGGCTTTTCTCTCAAGTTGTATTCTTAAAACATTAAGAACATCATTTTCCTGAATCGCTTCATCGATATTATGGATTACATCTACACCAAGTTCATCCAGGAATTTAGGAATCATAGTGGAAGGTCCACAGACAGAAACCTTGGCACCCATTGTCTTCAATCCATATATATTGGATAAAGCAACCCGGCTATGAGCAACATCTCCAACAATGCAAACTTTTAATCCTTCAAGTTTACCAAGCTTCTCACGGATTGAATACATATCAAGTAATCCTTGTGTTGGATGTTCATGAATTCCATCGCCGGCATTTATAACATTTGAATTAGATAGCTTGGTAAGCATTAACGGAACTCCCGCGCAAGCGTGCCTAACAACAATCATATCAACTTTCATAGCTTCGATATTTCGTACGGTATCTTTCAATGTCTCACCTTTGCTAACACTGCTTCCAGAAACTGCAAAGTTTACTGAATCTGCAGATAATCTTTTTTCTGCGAGTTCAAAAGAAATTCTTGTACGAGTTGAACTTTCATAAAAAAGGTTTACAACTGTTTTTCCTTGAAGAGTAGGAACTTTCTTAATCGGTCTTTCAAGAATTTCACGGAAAGTTGTTGCAGTGTCTAATATTAATTGAATGTCTTCTTTAGGAACATCCTTTAGACCCAATAAATGTCGGCTTGATAATGACATGTTTCTTTATTTCTTTTCTGATTCAATAATATAGATGGCATCTTCACCATCGTGTTCATTAATTTTAACTTTTATTTCTTCGTTGTGTGAAGTAGGAATATTTTTTCCAACATAGTCTGCGCGAATTGGAAGTTCTCGATGACCTCGATCAACCAATATACAAAGCTGAATTGAACTCGGTCTTCCCATATCCATGATTGCGTTTAACGCAGACCGTACTGTTCGTCCCGTAAACAAAACATCATCAACAAGAATTATATCTTTTTCATTTATATCAAAAGTGATATTTGAAACCGATACTTCCGGCTGTTTTAATCTTGTTCTAAAATCATCACGATAGAGAGTTACATCAAGTACTCCAAATGGTATATCAGCATTATCTATCAGTTTGATTTTTTCAGCGATTCGTTTTCCTAAAAACTCGCCGCGCGTTCTCATTCCCATTAAAACAAGGTTATGTGAGCCTTTATTTTTTTCAAGAATTTCGTGAGCCATTCTTGTAAGGATTCGGTCAAATCCTTCAGCATCTATTATTTTTGATTTTACATCCATATACAAAAAAGCCTCTTCGGATTAATTATCTTCAGAGGTTACCTTATTTTTATTTTACTTGTATTTTCTTTCATCCTTTTCCATCTCGCCGGATAGAGTTAAAGGTTAATTTTATTTGATTCAAACTTAAGCCTATTATTTTTTAAAGTAAAGTTTAAATCAGAATTCATTAGAAATTATTTTTTATATTTGCAGCATTGATTAACACCTTTTCGGGGTGTAGCGCAGCCAGGTAGCGCGTCCCGATAGGATCGGGAAGGCAGTGGAAAATTATTATACATATATAATTGAATCAGTCACTAATCAACGTTGGTATATCGGACATACAAATAATATTGACAGAAGATTAGATGAACATAATTCTGGACAAAATAAATCAACAAAAGGCAAAGGACCTTGGATGTTGATTTTTTTTAGAAGTTTTGATAATAATTTAGATGCAAATAGATTTGAGGTAAAACTCAAAAAACTTAGAAATAAAAATTTTATTAAAAACGAATATTCAGGGTTTTTTCTAAACAACTAGTATTCGGGGTGTAGCGCAGCCCGGTAGCGCGCTTCGTTCGGGACGAAGAGGCCGTAGGTTCGAATCCTATCACCCCGACATAGTTCTATAATTTTCTTTATTTGAGGTCGTAGGTTCTCCCAAAGGGATTCCTTCGGAAGAATCCTATCACCCTGACGATAAAAACAGGTTGCAAAATGGCACAAAATCACTCATTCGATATAGTTTCTGAAATTGATTTTCAGGAAGCTGATAATGCTGTTAATCAGGCATTAAAAGAAATTCATCAGCGTTATGATCTTAAGGATTCTAACACTGAACTTGAGCTTAATAAAAAAGATAAGCTCATTACTATGAATACAAAGGATGATTACTCACGTAAATCAGCCCTCGATATTTTAGAAACAAAGTTCATCCGCAGAAGTATCTCCATAAAAGCACTAAAGTATAGCGAACCGGAAGCGGCATCAGGTGGAAGACTTAAACAAGTTATTAATCTTCAAAGCGGAATCTCAAAAGAAAATGCCAAGATTATTACAAAGTTGATTAAAGAGTCCAAGCTAAAGGTTAGTGCACAAATCCAGGATGAACAAGTTCGTGTTACAGGGGCCAAGATTGATGATCTTCAAACTGTTATTACCCTGGTAAAACAATCTGAATTGGACTTCCCTACCCAGTTTGTGAATATGAAATAATCTTATTCATATTTTTAATATTGGTAGCCATAAGCTTGCGAAATATGCTATACAAATAAGGAATCTCATAAATTTTAGATTGTAATCTTTTACTTCATTCTCCTCAACCTGAAGGTTGAGGCTACCTTTTAAATCCTAACTCGCATAAGCCAATCTTAATTTTTCTTTATCAATTCCTTCGAGAAGCATAAAATCTTCTTCACTTATCTTTTCTACATCACCAAAATATTTGTTATCAACGCTGTCTTTTTGGTCCGCAACTTTTACAGATGAAACAGACAACACACTAAGTTTACTTACAACAACATTTGTAGCATCATTTTCATCAACCTTACCATCAATAATATATGGACCCATAGACATTGTGTGCTCAGCAAACTTCTCATACTCACGCGGAAAAATTACTGCTTCAAAAGTTCCGGTTGTATCTTCAAGCGAAAGAAATTTCATTATATCGCCTTTGCGTGTTTTTATTCTTTTGGATGTCATATACCATCCAATAAGCCGCACATTTTTGCCGCGATGTTTACTCAAATCTTTTGCTTTAAGGATTGCAGAATGCTCGGTAAAACTCCGGTAAAAATAAAGCGGATGACGTGTAACCATATAATCAAAAGTTTCATATTCGGCTTTGCAAATTTCTTCAACACTAAAATTTATGTTTGTCTTTACTTCATTTTCCATCACAAAAGTTTCGTGTAAAAAAAGATCGTTATAACTTTCATTAAGAATTTTTCTTTTGTGGATGTAAATATCAAGCAAGCGTAAAAGTTCCGGCCGTGTTTTTTTTAAGCATCCCATCGCTCCGCATTTAATTAGGATTGATGTTTCTTCAAATGCCAACTTTGTGCGGATAAGAAAATCTGCCAGCGAGTGATACTCGCCATCATTTTTTCTTTCATCCAATATTTTTTGAATAGAGTTACGCGAGAGATTTTTTATTGCCATCAAACCGATTTGAATATCATCTTTCTTCCCCGTGTATTCATAATCACTTTTATTGATGCACGGAAGATGCATCTTCAATCCCAATCGCTTACATTCCCACACATAAACTGCAGCGGAATAAAATCCACCCATATTGCTTAAAACACTTGCCATAAACTCTGCAGGATAATGCGCTTTAAGAAAGGCAACCTGGTAAGAAAGAAGCGCAAAAGAAGCGCTGTGGGCTTTACAAAAGGAATATCCTGCAAAGGATTCAATTTGTCTCCACAATTCTTTGGCTTGTGTATGTGTAAGACCTTTATTCTTGCACGACAAAAAATATCTTTCAATTATCTTTTGCATTGCAGAATGGGAACGCATCTTACCGCTCATTGCACGGCGAAGAAGATCGGCTTCTTCCAAAGTTAAACCTGCAACGTGATGTGCAATTTTTATAACATCTTCCTGGTAAATCATAACTCCGTAAGTTTCACCAAGAACATCCTGCATTGCAGGAATAAGATATTTTCTTTTTGCCGGATCTTTATGGCGCGCAATAAACTCCTGCATCATTCCGCTTTCTGCAACACCGGGACGAATAATTGAACTTGCTGCTGTAAGCATTTCAAAGTCGTGCACATCAAGTTTGCGAAGTAGTGAACGCATACCCGGCGATTCAATATAAAAGCATCCTATTGTTTGCCCTGTGCGGATAAGATCATTCGTAACCTCATCATTAAAGAGCATTTCAAAATCGTAAATATCAAAATTAACTGCCGCTGTATTTTTAGGTATTGGCGGATAAAGCGAAAGTACTTTTGTACTTTCCCGCCATTCCTTGGGAGGTTGATATGTTAATTCTTCAGTTTCCATCGCCATACATAAAAATAGTGAACACTTGAGCACTATATAAAATATTTAAAGATTAGAAGCAATAGCTTAGGAAAGAATTGATTTTAAACAATTTAAATGCCTTATTACGGTTGTAAATTTATTGTGTGAGGATAAAATGCAAACAGATGATACTTTAAACTGGGTTTGCCAATATTGCGGAGTAGAAAATTCTGTGTGGGTTGATCTTACAATTCAAGGTAAGCAGGATTTTGTAGAAGACTGCCGTGTCTGCTGCAGACCAAATCGTGTTATTGTAGTGCAAGACTACGATGAAAATGTGATGATAGAATCGCGACTGATTGACGAATAGAAACCGAACAGATTAAAAGATAAGAAGATAAATTAATCCTGCCGCACTAATCGCCCCGTATATGATGGAAAGGTAAACTATAAGCTTACCTTTTGAAATAATAATTTTATCTAACTGCGAAGTGTATTCTAATTCATCAGACAGATTTTTTTCAATCTCATTTGCAGAGAGAATATTCTCACACTCAGAATTTGAATGACGGTCACTCATAAATCCTCTCTGAATTATTAACTGAAAAATATTTAACTAATAATTAATGACTTAGTCCATAATCATTCTTAAGAATGATGAACTATCATCATCGTTAGAATCATCTTTTTTCTCGTTTCTTTCTTTTGCCCAGGAGTATCTGGAATTTTCAACAGCAAATCCGCTTGGGGTATTTTTTTCTTCATCGTCTTCAATCGGAGTTTTTGGGCTTTTCATTCTTATAATAGTTGGAACATCTAAATCATTTGAATCAACATTTTCTTGCTGAAATAAATTAAAACCACCACGAATGTTATCTGAAAAAGTTGGTGTCTGTTTTTTAGCAGTAATATTTTTACTACCGTAATTGTTTCCTCGTGCACTGTCAAATCCTGTAGCAATTACAGTATAAGAAATGTAATCGTTCATTTCTTCCTTTTTAACAACACCAAATATTACGTTAGCTTCTTCACCTGCGGCTTCAAAAATAATATTGTTGCCTTCATCAATTTCCTGCATTGTCATACTACTGGAACCTGTAACATTAACAAGTACACTTTTTGCGCCTTTGATATTTACACCTTCAAGCAATGGACTTGAAATTGCTTTTTGTGCTGCTTCAATTGCACGATTCTCACCGCTTGCTATTCCGCATCCCATTAATGCTTCGCCGCTTGAGTTCATCACTGCACGCACATCAGCAAAATCAACATTAATCAATCCTTCGATCGTAATTATATCAGCGATGCCACGTGTTGCTTCGTAGAGAACTTCATTTGGTTTATCAAATGCGGCAAATGCATTTGTAGCTTTATCTAAAATATTAAGTAATCTTTCGTTTGGAATTACAATTAAACTATCAACGTGCTGACGCAATTCCAAAATTCCTTTTTCAGCATTCATCATTCTGGTTTTTCCTTCCCAACGGAAAGGTTTGGTAACGATACCAACTACTAAAGCGCCTATGCTTTTTGCAATCGATGCAATTACAGGAGCAGCACCTGTTCCGGTTCCACCGCCCATACCAGCGGTAATAAAAACCATATCACTTCCGGAAAGAACTTCAGCAAGCTGATCGCGATCTTCTTCCGCAGATTTTCTTCCGATGTTCGGATCAGCTCCGGCACCTAATCCGCGAGTAATATTACCACCACACTGAACTTTATGTGTAGCAGTACTGCTTCTTAGAACTTGTGAATCGGTATTAACAGCAATGTATTCAACACCGCTTAACCCGCGAGCAATCATACTTTCGATGGCATTACAGCCTCCACCGCCAACACCAACAACTTTTAATACTGCTGACATCGGTTTTTCTTTATCGATGGTTGCAAATCGCGACATAGGTCCTCCTATAATGAGTTTATAATTCGTTAAAAAAATCTTGCACTTTTTTTATGATCTTGCCCAGTTGATTACCTGATTTATCTTTTTGTTTTTTTATCAAAACCTGATACTCACTCGACTTCCCTCCTGGTATTCCTCTTATCAAACCAGCAACAGTAGCGAACTCAGGACTTTCGATCTCATTTGATAATCCTGCACCCAACTCCTGTGGAACACCGATTCTGGTTGGTAAACCAAAAACTTCTTCTGCCAATTCTGTGACACCTCTTAATAATGATCCGCCGCCGGTAAGCACTATGCCGGCTTTCAGTTTAGATTTAAATCCTGCCGTTCGAAGTTCATTATCAACAAGTGTAAATAACTCTTTCATTCTTAAGCTAATAATTTGAGTAAGCAAGCTGATTGGAATTTTTGTATTTCCTCTTGCACCAACACCTTTAATCAAAATATCTTCGTCTTTGATAATAGCATTTTCACTTGCGTAGCCATATTCTTTTTTTAGTCTTTCAGCTTCATCAGTCATAACACCAAGAGATTCACGTATATCATTTGTAACCTGATTCCCAGCTACTCCAATTACTCTTGTATGTTTAATTGCTTTTTTATGATAAATAGCAATATCTGTTGTCCCGCCGCCAATATCTATCAAGGCAACGCCAAGATCTTTTTCACTTTCTTCTAAAACGGATGCACTTGATGCAATTGGCTGCAAGATATAATCCTGAACCTGGTATCCGGCTCGCTCAACAGATTTTCTAATATTCTCCATTGCAGGAATTGATGCAAGGACAACGTGATTACTCGCTTCTAATCTTGATCCGGACATTCCGATTGGATTTTCAATCCCGGTTTGATGATCGATTGAAAATTCTTCTGGAATGATGTGAAGAATTTGTCTGTCACTAGGAATTCTAATTGTTCGCACATCAGATTCTAATCTGTCAAGATCATCTTTTGTTATTTCTTTTTCATCACGATTGATCGTTACATAATTTCTGTGTCTGATACTTGTAATATGTTCACCTGCTACTCCAACATTTACAACTGTAACTTCAAATCCTGCCCTATTTGATGCAATTGACATAGCTGTTTTAATTGCTTCTGCGGTTTTACCAATGTTTGCAACTAATCCTTTATGCAATCCCTCAGATGGAGCAACTCCAAAACCAAGAACATCAATTTTATTTTGTTCGGGAATCTTTTCAGCGATTACCGCACAAACTTTTGTTGTCCCTAAGTCTAATCCAACTAAAATATCTTTTTTCATTAAATCAAATCCGTGTTTTCTTTACTGCCGATGTATGCTTCATTAGCAAATCTTATATCAATGTATTCTGTGTTTTGATAACTTGCTTTCAAATTATTAATTCTTTCCCAAACTAAACTTAAATAAATCATTTTTTTCGATTCGCTTCCTCTTCCAAATACAACGGGGTAGCTAACTCCTGAAAAAGTTAAGACTACATCGCCGCCGTTTTTAAGATTTATTTCAGAAAGTCTACTTGCTAGTTCAATATCCGTGATCTTTGCAGCATCAATTATTCTGCAAGCTTCAACTATGTCTTCAGTTTTATAAACTTTTGATGGAGAAAGTTTTTCCGAAACTCTAAAATTACTTATCACAGGAATATCGGAGTAAGTTGTGTATTGATGAATCTTCAACAATTCAAAATCATTTGTTAAAAAGTATGGCTCGGTTCTGCTTAACAGGACTGCGTAAATATCTTTTTCCACAATCTTTACATCTACATTTCCAATTCCATCCGATTTAACTTCTGCTTTGGCAACATAAGGATGTTCTTCAATTCTTTTTTTGATCAGGTTAAGACTCAAATCATCATAGAGCGATGATTGATCAATATCAGCAAACCGCATATAGATTTCTTTGCTGAGTAAATTGTTACCATGAATATTTATCATTTTAATTTCCTCTTTTCCCTTTTCGGTATATTTAAAAAGAGACAAGTACAAAATAGAAACTACAATTACTGATAAAAGAACAACACTAAATATTTTTCCAAAGTCTTTTTTCATTATTCTTAATTCAACATTGCTACAAATTGTTCACCGTATTTCCAGATATCTCCAGCACCCATCGTAACAATTATATCACCATCTTTTTTAATTTCACTTAAAAATGTAGCAACATTATTTTTATCAGCAACATAATGCACATTTTTATGTCCAAATTTTTTTGTTGTTGATGCAATTAAATCTCCACTCACTCCTTCGATAGGCAGTTCCCGTGCAGGATAAACATCCGTACAAATAAAAATATCCGAATTAAGAAACGCTCTTCCAAAATCCTGTGAAAAATCTCTAGTACGCGAATAAAGATGAGGTTGAAAAACTGCGATTAATCTTCTATCCCATCCGTCTCTAATTCCTTTTAATGTGGCTGCAGCTTCAGTTGGATGATGAGCATAATCATCTACTACCAAAATTTCTTTATTGTACTTAACTTCAAATCTTCTAAAAACACCTGAGAAAGATTCTAATGCAGACTTGATTACTTTAAAGTCGATTCCAAGTTCTTTTCCGATCACAACTGCAACAAGAGAATTTTTAATATTATGATCACCGGGAATTTTTAGTGTTATATCACCAAGATCTTTACCAAAATATTTTACTTTGTAAGTGCTTGTAAATCCATTATGAACAATATCTGTTGCCCGAACATCCGACTGAACATTTAAACCGTAAGTTATAATCTTTTTATTGATGTGCGGCATAATATCCTGCAGTGCGGGCTCATCTAAACACAGCGTAACAAAACCATAAAACGGAACTTTATTTGCAAACTCTATAAATGCACCTTTTATATCATCAAGATCTTTGTAAGTATCAAGATGTTCACTTTCTAAAGTTGTAAGCGCCGCAATAGTAGGAGTAAGTTTTAAAAATGTTCTATCAAACTCATCAGCTTCAACAACAATAAATTCTCCATTACCTAATCGTGCATTTGTTCCGCCAAGTCCGCTAAGTTTCCCGCCAACAATAATTGTAGGATCAATTCCGCCTTCGGTTAAAGTCAATCCAACCATTGAAGTAGTTGTTGTTTTACCGTGTGTTCCTGCAATGCCAATTCCATATTTCATTCGCATTGTTTCAGCAAGCATTTCAGATCTTTTTATGATAGGAATTTTTCTATCAATAGCCGCCTGCACTTCCGGATTATCAACCTGCACCGCAGAAGAATACACAAGAACATCTGCGTCCTTTAAATTTTCAGGTAAATGCCCTTCATAAACTTTTATACCAATGCTTTCCAATCTATCAGTAACTTCACTTTTAGATTTATCAGATCCTGATATCTCAAATCCCTGACTTAAAAGAATCTCAGCAATGCCGCTCATTCCGATTCCACCGATACCAACAAAGTGAACTTTTTTAATATTCTTAAACATTTATACTTTTTCTATTTCAAGTTTAAGTTGATGAAATCTTTTGAGTAATTCATTTTCATTTTCATAATCACTTGGTCTAACGATAACCGGACGTATTCTGGATTTAATTTTTATTCTTACAAGTTTTAGTGCATTTGATTTACCAAATCTTCGATCCTTACCAAGCTTAACTTCTTTAATTTCCTTTATATGAATGAGCTTTGATCCAAATCTATCACTAAAAATTAATCCTTCATTACTAAACTCGATGTATCTATTGCGAATAAGATTGAACAGCAATGCAGCAACCGAAACAACAACAATAAATGCCAGCAGATAAATTATAGGGTCATGTGTAATCAACGTGTATGAGCTTTCAACAAACTGTCCTCTGATCAGCAAGTAAATTGCAAATGCAATAAAATAGATAATAGTCGATTGATAATAGAACGACATATTATACTTGAATTTACTTTTCTGTTTTAGTTGATCGTCTGTCATGTTGTTAACGCTAATCCTATTGCGCTTTCTGCAATTTTACTTGCAGCATCAGGTTTAGAAATTCTTTTTGCATTTTCACTTAAGCTCTTCAATAAAGATTGATTCATCGAAACTTCTAATATTCTATCTTTCAATAATGATTTAACATCAGAATCCTTAATCAAAATAGCAGCATTATTATCTGCAAGTGATTTAGCATTGTAATATTGATGATTCTCCGCGACGTGGGGCGATGGAATCAGTATTGAAGGAATACCCAGAACAGATAACTCAGCTATTGTGGTTGCACCAGCCCTCGCAACAAGAAGATCACAAGCCGAGTAGGCTTTGTTCATGTCTTCAATAAAATCCAGAATTTTTACGGAATCTAAATTAATGTTTTTAAAGCTATGATAATAATTTTTTCCTGTTTGCCAGATTATTTGTAAAGATTTTTTTTCTAACTCTTCAACACAACTTGCAATAGAATTATTAATTGATGCTGCTCCTAAACTTCCGCCAAGAACAAGCACAGTAATTTTGTTTTCATCAAGTCCAAAAAATCTTTTTGCATCTGCTTTAGTTGATGTTCCAAGTTCGCTTCTAACAGGATTCCCAGTCACTTTTATTATTTCTGGTTTTCTCAAATACTTTTTAGAATCTTCAAATGAAATATGAACTTCATCAGCGTAACGCTCTAATAATCTTGTTGTAACACCAGGATAACTGTTTGATTCCATCAATATAACTTTTGCTCCCATAACAGATGCTCCCCAAATTGCAGGACCAGCAACATATCCGCCGGAACCAATTGCAACTTTTGGTTTAAATCTGAAAGAGATAAACAATGATTGTAAAACTGAAACAAAAAGTTTTACAGGAAACAATAAATTTTCCAGATTAAATTTTCTGGCAAAGCCTTTTATCCAAATCGATTTAAATCCATAACCGAGTTTTGGGATTACTCTTCCTTCAATTTTTGATTTGGTACCAACAAAAATTATTTCCGATTCCGGTTTTAATCTTTTAATCTCATCTGCAACAGCAATTGCTGGATACAAATGTCCGCCAGTTCCGCCGCCGGCAAAAAGAAAACGATATGGAGTAGAAATGTTTTTCATCTTTTAACTTTCTGAAAAGCAAAAGCGCTTTGTTTTAATACTTCAATATCCTTTTGTTTTTGTTTCTCTTTTTCTTTGTCTTTTTCTGTTTGATGATTGTATATCGCAATGTTTATCAAAATTCCAATCGAAGCACTAAGAAATATTATTGATGTTCCACCGTAACTAATAAATGGCAGCGCTAATCCAGTTGTAGGAAATAGTCCCGTTGCAACAGCAGCATTTACAAATGCATAAATGACTATTGAAAATGAAATTCCAAATGCAAGCATCTGCCCAAATTTATCTTTTGCCCTTTTTGCGATAAGAAGACCTGCTACAAATAAAACTATATAAAAAAGTAAAACTATAACGGCACCTAAGAATCCCGTTTCTTCACCAAGAATTGCAAAAATAAAATCACCGTAAGCTTCGGGTAAAAACAAATTGCTTTGTCTGCTATTGCCAATTCCAACTCCAAATATTCCACCACTTCCAAGACTTAAGATCCCTTGTTTAAGTTGATGATTTAATTCTCCGCCATCACCAAAGGTTCCAATAAAACCTAATATTCTTTTCCTTGAGTGAGGCAGTATCATCGCAAATGAGCCTGCCGCTAAAATCAAACTGAACGATGAAAGAAATATGTGTTTTAATTTTGCTCCGCCTACATATAACATCGTCAAGGAAATCACAACAATAAGAGCAGCAGTGCTAACATTAGGTTGAATGAAAATTAATCCTGCAATTATTAAAACCCATATGAACAAGTACATAAAACCTTTTTTGAAATCAAGTAAATCATCTCTTTTTCTTTCGATCAAATAAGCCAAATGAATTATTAAAATTAATTTGGCAATATCTGCCGGCTGAATTGTGATTATACCAAGATTCAACCATCTGCCAGCACCTTTAACTTGAGGCGCAAATATTAAGGTTATAATTAGCAGCAATGCAGCACCAATAACAGCAGGTTTGCTAAATCTTTTATACCATTCGTAGGGAATAAAACTAAATACTGCCATCATCAGTAAACCAAATACAACTCTTGAAAGATGAGAGTTAAATAGATGAAATGAGCTATCAAACTTAGCAGCACTGTATGTGTTGCTTGCACTCATCACAATTATTAATCCAATAAGGATTAAACTGAATGATGCGAAGAAAACTGTGATAGCTAATTTTTTCATTTATTGTTTACTATTTGTTTAAATACTTTTCCGCGATGTTCATAATTATCAAACATATCAAAACTTGCACAAGCCGGTGAAAGCAGCACAACGTCTCCATTTCTTGCTTCACTTATGGCTGTGTTAATAACTTCTTCAAAATCTTTTTTGATTTCTGCTTTGACTTTGTCATGAAAGTAATTAAATACTTTTTCTGCTGAAGAACCGATCGCATAGATCTTTTTAACTTTTTCTATCACCAGTTCCTGTATCATTGAATAATCATTACCTTTATCCTGACCGCCAAGGATTAAGAAAATTGGTTCATCAAAACTTTTGAGTGCAACAATAACAGAATCAACATTTGTTGCTTTGGAATCATTGATGAATTTTACTCCATCAATTTCTCTAACTAATTCTAATCTATGCTCAACACCTTTAAATGATTTTAATGCTTTAATAATCTTTTCATTATCAAGATTAAAAATTTTTGCAGCGATTATTACTGCCATTGCATTCTGAATATTGTGTTCGCCTTTGATAAAGATATCAGACACTTTACACGAAAATTGGACTTCATCATTTCTCACAAATCTTACTTCATCATTTTCTAAATAGCAGCCGTTAGAAACTTTTGTAGCAGTAGAGAAAAAGAAAATTCTGCTTTTTGCTTTTTTGAAATATTGATTTAGTAATTCACTGTCTTTACTTAAAATCAAATAATCATTGGCATCCTGATTTTCAAACACTCTTAGTTTCGATAAAGCATATTTCTCTACACTGTTTTCATATCTATTTAGATGATCAGGAGTAATATTCAAGATCATTGCAACTTTTGGTTTGAATTTATCAATGAGATCTAATTGAAAACTTGAAATCTCTAGTGAAACAAATTCATTTTCTTTTGCTGCCGTTGCGATTTCTGAAAATGCCAAACCAATATTTCCTGCAGAGTAAGATTTCTCTCCGCATTCATTAAAAAGATAATCACATAAACTTGTTGTAGTAGTTTTACCGTTTGTTCCGGTAATTCCAATTACGTTTGCTTTACAGAATGATGATGCAAATTCAAGTTCACTTAATGCTTTAATGCTTTTACTTCCAGCATTCAAAATAACTTCCGTATTTGAGGGAACGCCGGGACTAACTACCATTAAATCACAATCAAAAACTTTTTCTGAATGCTTCCCTATTTCAAAATCAATTTTTTCTTTTTGTAATACTTCAATTGATGATTTTAATTTATCCTCAGAACCAGCATCGCTAACAAATGGAATCGCACCAAGTTGCTTTGCAAGTTTAGCAGCACCAAGGCCGCTTCTTACGGCACCAATAATTGATATTTTTTTATTCTTAATTTCTAACATCTTATCTAATCTTGAATGAAACTAAAGTTACAATCGCAAGAATTATTGCAATAATGTAGGCACGTACAACAATTTTTGGTTCAGGCCATCCAACCATTTCAAAGTGATGATGAACAGGAGCCATTTTAAAAACTCTTTTGCCTTCGCCAAATTTTTTCTTTGTGTATTTGAAATACAGTCTTTGAATTATCACAGACAAAGTTTCCATAAAAAATATTCCGCCAAGAATTGGAATAAATAATTCTTTTTTTATCAACACGGCTATTATTCCAAATGCACCACCAAGTGCAAGTGATCCTGTATCACCCATAAATACTTGTGCGGGATAAGAGTTGAACCATAAGAATCCCAAACCTGCACCAACAAGTGCAGCGATAAATACTGTAAGTTCTCCAGCACCAGGCATATATATTATATCAAGATATTTTGCAAAGATTGCATTGCCGCTAAAGTATGAAAGCAAAGCAAGTGCAATCATTACAATTACACTAACCCCGGTCGCTAAACCGTCTAATCCATCTGTTAAGTTAACAGCGTTTGATGTTGCAGTAATAATAAAAACAACTGCTGGTATGTATAGTATTGAAAAATCCAGATTTACATTCTTTAAAAATGGAACTGTTGTCAAAGTACTAAAACCTGCAAACTCAGGTGAAAAGTATATCACGGATCCAACGATTAATCCGATTAACACCTGACCCATTAATTTATATCGCGCAATCAATCCGTTTGGATATTTTTTAATCACCTTTAAATAATCATCTAAAAATCCAACAGCACTTAACCAAAGTGTACCCACAAGAATTAAAATTATGTAAGTACTTTTCAAATCACCCCAAAGTAAAACCGGAATCGTAACAGATAGAATGATTATTAAACCACCCATTGTTGGCGTTCCTGCTTTAGACCAATGAAATTTCGGTCCGTCAGCTTTTTTTGCTTCACCTATTTGATGTGCTTGTAATCTCTTGATGATTTTGGGTCCAAGATAGAATGCAAGAAATAATCCAGTTATGGCAGCTAACGCCGAACGAAACGTCAAGAATCTAAAAATATCAAATCCCGGTGGATTGAATGTTTTATTTATGTATTCAAATAAATAGTATAGCATTTAGTTTTTTGATGATTCAATAATTGATATAAACTCTTCCATTTTCATTCCGCGTGAACCTTTAACAAGTACAACTGAATTTTTAGTGTCAAATTTTTGTAAATATTTTTTTAGCGACTCACGATCACTAAAGTGCTGATGAACTTTTGTTTTTCCATTTAACTTTTGATTCATCAACTTCATCATTTTACCGATCGAATAAACTTCATCAACTTTAGTTTTGTTAATGAAACTTGCTAAGTCGATGTGTTTTGATTGTGATTCATTGCCTAATTCAAACATATCGCCAAGTACAGCAATTTTTCTTTTGCGTGATGCAATACTATTTAATATTTCCAAAGATGATTTCATCGAATCGGGATTAGCATTGTAAGTATCATTAATCAGTATAAAGTTTTTATGATTTTTAATTTCTAATCTTTTGTTGTACGATTTTATTTTCTTTACAGCTTTTTGTATCTGTAAATTTGTCAATCCTAATTCGTGCGCAATTGCAAAAGCTGCAGTAAAGTTTAGGACATTTTTTTCACCAATGATTGGCAGAGTTGAAACAAAAACATTTTTTCTAATTTTAATTTCAATCTGTGGTCGTGCTAATTTATCATAACCTTTAATCGATGCTTTGTAATCAGCATTTTCATTTAATGCAAAAGTGATTTTACTCTTTAAAGTCTTTCCAAATGCTTTTAAGATTATATCATCATTGTTTATAAAAACTTTTCCGCCGCGATTAATTGTTTCTTTAAGCAAAGCAGATTTTTCTGCAAACACACCTTTACGATTTTTTAAATACTCTAAATGTGAATCGCCGATATTCGTTATCAATGCTAAATCAGGACTCGCAATTGGTGCTGTATATGGAATCTCACCAAAATGATTTGTTCCAAGCTCAGCTACCAAAACATTATGTTTTTCATTTGTACTTAAAATTGTAAGCGGCACACCAATATGATTATTATTGTTCGCAACTGTTTTATTGACTTTAAATTTTTCTGATAACAAGGTTGCAAGAATTTCTTTTGTTGTGGTTTTTCCTGCACTTCCGGTTAATCCAATTATTTTAGTTTTAAGTTTTGATCGCCATATTTTTGCAACTTCACCTAAAGCAATAGTCGTATCCTTTACTGTGATTACTGGGATATCGAAATCTTTTATTTTTTTAAAGTTCTTCTCACTTACTATAATTGCGGCTGCACCTTTTTTAACAACTTCATCAACAAAATCGTGACCGTCATATCGCTCACCTTTTATAGCAATAAACAAAGTATTTTTTTTAATGTTTCTTGAATCAATGGAAACATGATATATAGATTTAAACATATCAGGATTATAAATTACAGCTGCTGGGATATTGAAAATATCTTCTATGTTTAAATGTATTTTTTTCATTCTGCTAAATACTTTTGAGCAATTTCCTGATCAGAAAAATGATTTCTAACTCCATTTATCTCTTGATAATTTTCGTGCCCTTTACCGGCAATAAGAATCACAGCATTTTCATCTGAACGTTGAATTGCGTTCTTGATAGCTTCTTCTCTGTTTTCTTCAATTTCATAATTATTTTTTGAAATTCCCTTAATGATATCTTTAATTATTTCATAAGGATTTTCGGTTCTTGGATTATCAGAGGTAACAAAAACCTTATCACTCAAATCGCTTGCAACTTTACCCATAACCGGACGTTTAGTTTTATCTCTGTCCCCGCCACAGCCAAATACTGTAACAACCTGATTTTTATCTTTCACAATTTCTCTAACCGCCTGCAAAGCTTTTTCAAGGCTGTCTGCTGTATGTGAATAATCAACAATAACTTTTTTATTTCTATTACCCAGTACTTCAAATCTTCCGGGAACTTGCGGAGAAGATTTTATCCCCTCAACAATTTTATTTGCATCAATACCTAAACTATGCGCTGTGGCAAAAGCTGATGCTGCATTGTATGCGTTAAATGTTCCTATCAAAGTTGTATGAATTTTATAATTAACATTTTTATTGGTTATTGTAAAATCGGTTCCATTCAAATCGTATTTAATATTTTTTATTTGATAATCTAAATTATCTGACATACCATAACTTATTAATTTTGCTTTGCAGTCTTTTACTATTTCCTTTCCACTCGCATCATCAGAATTTATTAGAGCAAATGAATTTGAACTTAATCCATCAAATAAAATCTTCTTTGCATTTAAGTATTCATCAAATGTGTTATGAAAATCCAAATGATCTGAAGTTATATTAGAAAATATTGCTGCTGAAAAATCCAAACCAAAAACTCTGTTTAACACTAGTGAATGAGATGATACTTCCATAATTGCATGTGAACACCCGGCTTCAATCATATCGTAAAAAAATCTATTCAAATCATTTGCTTCGGGAGTAGTTAATTTTGAATCAACTTTTTCATCACCAACATAATTTGCTATTGTACCGACTAAACCAGTTTTATATCCAGCACTTTGCAAAATATTTTTCAAAATAAATGTAGATGTTGTTTTTCCATTTGTTCCGGTAATTCCAATAAGTTTTATTTTGCTTGTTGGATCTTTATAAAACCCTTTAGATAATTCAGCCAAGGTAGTTCGACTATTGTTAACAACAATTTTTGCAATTTTTGAATGCGTTATCAGCTCATCAGGGATTGAATCATCATCTTCAACAACAACTGCAACCGCCCCTTTATTTATTGCATCTTGTAAGAATTTATGCCCATCAGTTTTGTAACCTTTTATTGCAACAAATACAGAATTTTTTTGAACTTTTCTTGAATCATAAACGATATCAGCAACATCTTTCCTTTGAACTTCTCCAGTTACCTGAATTACGTGCAAACTATTTAGAAGCTGAGTTAATTCCATTTACAACGATGCCCCTCTAACCATATACTCAGAACATTCAATTAAGCAAACTTCTTTTCCTGTTAACTTTTGTCCAGGAGCTATACTCTGAGATATAATAATTCCAGTTCCTTTAATTTTATATTTTACTCCAAGTTTTGTTAGAGCATAGATAGCATCTTTAACCTGGCAGTTAATTAGGTCTGGCATTTTATTATTAGCTGATAGTTTTACTTCTTTAACATTTATAGGTTTGATTTGAGTTTTGCTTTGATAATCATTAACAGAATTATCTTCAGCAAATTTTAAATTTTTCATCAAATCCGGATTTATATATTCCTGAAATTCTTCATAATCATTTTGCACAATTCTTTCGGCAACATTTTTAAATATTGGCGCCGCAACTAATCCACCGTACTTCCCTTGATCAGGTGAATTTAAAAGTATTAAACAAACAACCTGCGGATTTTCAACTGGAAAAAATCCAACAAAAGATGAATTGTAATGCTGCTTGGAATAACTTCCATCAACTAACTTTTGTGAAGTTCCTGTCTTGCCGCCTATAGATATTAATTCTGAATAAGCTTTCTTTCCTGTTCCATTCTTAACAACACCTCTTAAAAGATCCCTCATAATATCAGAAGTTTCGGATGAAATAACTCGTCTTACCTCTTTGGGAGAAAACTCATAAACTAAATTGCCATCTTTTGATAATTGACGCTGCAGTAGTTGAGGTTCGTATAAAACTCCTCCATTAATTAATGCACAATAAGCTGCAGTAATCTGAACGGGTGTTACAGATATTTCATATCCAAAAGAGAGATAAGTTTTAGAAACTTTAGACCATTCATTAGGTTTTCTTAATCTGCCCCCTGTTTCACCCGGCAGAGTTAATGATGTTGAATTTCCGAATCCGAATCCGCGCAAATATTTAAAATATTTTTCATCATCAATTCTCTGAACAAGTTTTGCAACTCCGATGTTACTTGACTGCTCCAGTATTTCTACAACATTTAAACTTTTAAACGGATGAGTATCCCTTATGTTCACTGATCGAAACTTATACTTTCCATTTTCAAGATTTAACTTCTCATTTAATCTGCATAATTTTTGTTCAATCAGTGATGCGATTGTAAATGATTTAAAAGTTGAGCCAGGCTCATAGGTATCTGTTATAGCACGATTCCTGCGTTGAAAATCATTATACTTCCAATACATGTTTGGATTAAAATCATCAATGTTTGCAAGTGCAAGTACTTCTCCAGTATTTGGATTCATTATTACTCCTATACCGGAAACTGCACCATACTCATCAACACCTTTTCTTAATTCCTCTTCCAGAACAAGCTGGTAGCTTTTATCAATGGTTAAATAAAAATCATTTCCTGGAACAGCGGGATTTATTTCTTCATCATCAACAGTTACTGTTTCGCCAACTGCATTTATTTGTATCAATCTAGAGCCATCTTCACCATTCAAAGCGTCTTCATAATATTCAGAAATTCCCATCACACCTTTATTTTCATTATCCAGGTATCCAAGAACATGTGATGCAAGATTATTGTAATGAAATACTCTTGTTGGTTCTTCTTTATAAAAGAATCCATCATGTTTAATATTCTTTAAGGAGGATGCAATTTCTAATGGGGCTTTCTTTTCAATACAAATCGTTTTCTTTGAGCCCTTCATAAGATTCAAATAAAAGTTTTTGCTCTTCTTAAACTTCTTTGCAAATATTTGAGCGATTTCATTTTTATGCTTTTGCTTGATCATTCTTAAATCAACATAGAAAGAAACATCTGAACGATTATATACCAACAAAACATTATTGCGGTCATAAATCAATCCTCGTTCTGCTTCTATTTTTTCTATTCCGGTCTGCTGTCTCTGTGCATAAAAAGAATATTCCTCCGCACGCACAATCTGAATATCTACCAGCTTAATCACCAATGCGATGAAAAAGATTAGGATAGATATTATAACTATTAATGCGCGCGAATTATTCATACTTCTCTTTTAAAGTCTCATTAATTTCTTCAAGCTTGTTACTATCATATTTTATTATGAAAGCAGGTTCGATATTTCTAATCAAACCGAGCTCCGATTTAGCGACGGCAACAATTCTTTCTTCAACAGTTACTGTTTGATATTCGGCTGTTAGTTTAATTTTTCTTTGACTCTCTGCCTTATAGGTTTTTCCGGCTTTGTCTTTCTGTAAAAGAAATTGCTCATACTTAAGTTTTAATCCAATGCTAGCAAGTGCAAACGCTGTTACAACTAGTAAAAGTGTTATAAGTAAAAAAATTGTTGGCTTAGAACTTTTCTTCATATTCTTTCAGCAGCTCTGAGTTTAGCACTTCTTGCACGATAGTTATAACTAATTTCTTCATCAGATGGTAATAAAGGTTTTCTAGTAATTAATTTTAAGCGTGCTTCTCTTTTAATTAACCCGAGTGGATCTTCTTTTGGACTTAAGTTCACAATAGTTTCTGCTTTAAAAAAATCTTTTACAATTCTGTCTTCAAGAGAATGATACGAGATTACAACTATGCGTCCGCCTTTTTTTAATACCTTAAGTGAGTTTTCAAGAAATAGTTTAAGATTGCCCAATTCATCGTTTACATAAATTCTAAGAGCTTGAAATATTCTTGATAAAGTTTTTCGTTGAAAATTCTGAGGAACTAATTCACTGATAATCGAAACGAGCTGACCTGTAGTATCAATTTTTTTAGCTGCACGTTTTTCTACAATTGTTCTGGAGATTTTTCTTGAATTTTTCTCTTCGCCGTACTGATAAAAAACATTTGCAAGATCTTCTTCGGTAAAGGTATTAATAATATCAGCAGCAGTAATATTTTTAGATTTATCCATTCGCAAATCAAGGATCGCATCACTACGATAAGTGAATCCGGATTCCGGATTATCCAATTGAAATGATGATACTCCTAAATCCGCAAGTACACCATCAAAGTTTTGTATTGATTCTATTTTTGCAATCACATCTATATATGAGAAATTAAAATTGTATAAACTAACTCCAGGCTCTTTAGAAAATTTTTTTCTTGAAAACTCAAATGCATCTGTATCTACATCAGATGCTATAAGACGACCATCATTATTTAGTCTCTTTAGGATTTCACTTGAGTGCCCCGCAAATCCTAATGTTGCATCAAAGTAAATTCCAGAACGATCAGTAATTAAAAGGTCCAAGCTTTCTTTAAGCATCACAGGAACATGATGCTCACTCATTTAGACGCCATAACTTTAGCCGCTATCTCTTCATACGTTTGCGGTGATTGCAATAAATACTCTTCGTAAACTTTTGGATTCCAAACTTCTATTTTTTTAAGAGCACCAAGTATCAAAACTTCTTTTTCAATTTTCGCATAGGTAATAAGCGCTGATGGAATCATAATTCTTGATTGAACATCCATAACATCTTCAGCAGCAAACTGAACAAACATTCTTATAAATCTTGCATCATCAGGTTGGAAGGAGTTTAAGTTTAAAAGTGATTCTTCTATCTTCTGCCATTCATCCAACGGATACAAATCGATACAATTGGACAGACCTCTAGTCATCACAAACGTTTCGTTTGCATCAGCAGAAATATGCTTTCTAAGTTTAGCCGGAATTGCAATCCGACCTTTAGAATCCATTGAATATGTAAATTGACCTCTAAACATTCTCTCTCTTATTTGGGATAATTCCACATTTTTCCCCACTACAACCCAAAATAATGGAAAATTTTGACTAATGTCAAGAAAAACTTAAAAAATATTTCCAAAAAAATTATTTAGTTTGGTTAGCAACAAAGACAGTATTTCAGATTTTGAGCAGATAGTTCTGGAAAAGGGCAATTGAATTGTATTATACTTTACATGTGAGCTGAATTATCCTACTAGTTTTCTAAGCGCCGCAGCCTTTATAACTGCAATAGGAGTATATGAACAAAATAAAAACTCTATTTATTTCGGAATAATAATTTATGCAGATTTATAATTAATATCATTTTTTATGGATACAATTTATCCAAACAAAAAATAGGAGTTGCTTTAATTACAAACACAATAACCGCAATAGTAATAATAACATTACTCATACTTGGCAAAAGATCATTAAATAAAACCGAAGAACATAAATCCACAGTTACACATCAAAACCAGTCCAATCTCATTCACGGAAGTCTCTCTCATTAGGCGAAGTGGAAGAGTGTTTTTTTGAATTTTGAATTTTGACTTTTATTTATTGCTATTTGTCGATTGATATAAACGTTCTAATAATTTAAGTTGCACTAAACTTTTTAAAGTACGGATGCAATTGCTTAGAAAAACTCTCTACACAAGTCTTATTATCCTGAATATATTTTTAGCACTTACAGCAATACCGGGCGGCTTTTGTTTACTAACTGGTATTGCCGTACCACCAATAGAAGAATTAAGAGGTTCTATCTTTACCGATTACACATTACCCGGACTTTCACTTATGTTAATTGTTGGCGGAAGTGCACTTATTGCTGCAGTTATGTTAATACGCAAACATAATTACGCGCTTCATTACTCTGCAATTGTCGGTTTGATAATTATGGCTTTTGAATTTATTGAAGTGCTCGCAATTGGCTCACCCACCGGTGCAGGACTTGTTATGCAGATAATTTATTTTTTGCTTGGAACAATTATGATTCTGGTGGTTCTTTCTCTTCTGCATCTTGAAGTAAATGAAAAAAGGATTAATTATTAGATTAACTAAAAGTATTAGTATGGATAAAATTGATTCCCCAAATATGCTGGTAAAGTACATAAAGTATCTCATTGATTATTCCGATTTAATTACTTCACAGCAAGACACACTTGATAACTCTTATACAAGTTTAACATATGAAATAAAATTATTTCATACTAAAGTTCAAAACTCTGATTTTATACCAACTAATATTAAAACTGAATTGTTAAACATCAATCTTCCGCAGGTTAAAGATCAGTTCTCTATTTTTAATTTATTCCGCTCACGTATTTCTAACAATGGATATGGGTATGAAGAAGAATTTAGAGACAAAATGCTAAAAAATATTATCGAATTAAAAGACCATTTGGAAAATATTCTTGATTTGTTATCAGCAAAAGTTAAAAAATAAACAATCGTAATTTAATTTTTTTAGTGGTAAGGCGAATTTGCTAAACTTATTTTTTTTTCAGAACAAATTTAGATTTATCTGCCTCAATAACCTGTTTCATAAAATCATAAAATTCAGCATACCCGCTTAATGGAATATAGTTTTTTAATAGCTCATATTTCCTAACATATAAAAGCTGATTGTCCTTCAGATCAAATTCTGCAGAGTATCTGCCAAAACTATTTTCTATGGATTTATTTTTTGGTTTAGATTCCATTTTGTAAGCACTCGGCATAGTAATAAAAACAGAATCTATATCCTGGTAAGGATAATAAAAATAGACAGGATATTTTCAATTAGCTGTTTCTTCTTTTGGCATATTGCTGCCGGATTTTCTATTAACAATAGTTGGATTAATAAAAACTCTATCATTTAGTTGCGGTAAAAATCGTTGATATACTCCCTTTACTGATATCCGCAGATTACTGCTATATTCATCAAAAAATTTATCCGAATCTAACTGTTCAATTGTTAAGTTTGAATAATTTTTACTTAACATATTTGTTACAAAGATGTTATCATCTTTACTGTTTAACTTAGCAAGATTGTTCTTTACATAATTTTTTTGATTTCCCGAAGTCATTATTCTCGCATCAAACTTTAAATCACCGGTAATCTCTATTGATCCATTGAATACCGAGATCATAGAATTTTGATTAAAACTTTTTTGTGGAGTATGAATTAGCTCACCTTTTTCATCACTGACTACTAGTGCATCGATGTCCTCAATGGTATATGGAATGTCTTCCAAATCATCATACGTAGAAGTACACTCAAGCCAAACAGTATCTTTTTCTAAAGGCACAAAAACAATACAATGATTAAATTGATTGGATGGCTGCTCTTTGTTCACAATACCGTCATCTCTGGTAAGTGCTAATGCAGGACGAGAATTAATTCCTGCAAACTTGAGCATCGAGATCATATACGTGGATAAATCTTTACAATCACCATATCTGTTCTTATATACCTGATCTGCGAATTGTGGCTGCCAACCTGCTAGTCCCATTTCAACTGCTACATATCTATTTTTTTTCTGAAGATGCTTATAAAGAATTCTTATTTTTTCTTTTGGTTCTGAAACCCCTTTTATTAGGCCAAATATCTCATCTTTTGCTTCAGTTGATAACTCATATCTATCATTGGTTAATTTTCTATACCAATTAGAATATTCATCCCAGCTGGTAGTAGTTCCATCATAAGCATCAGTTTTAAAATATTCAGAAACAAAATATAGCGCCTTTTGAACATGATCCTCCGGAGGAAGATAATCTTCCTCAAGTGTAGTTGGAACGTTCTCCATTTTCCAGGTGTATTGGTCAAAAGAATCGTTAGTTTTTACTGCAGGCTCAACTTCAATTCCTTTCCCGTAATATCTGAATTTAACATCAGGACTTATATTCAAAATATATTCAGAACTTAGATTTGGAATATCTTCCTGAGGATACCAGCGCGGCCAGAGTAAAAGGGTTTTTAAATTAATTTTATAACGATACTCAAATATGAAGGGATAAGAATGATGCATCATTTCAAAATACTTATAGTTATCTCCGGAATAAAAAGCATCGGCGGAATATTCTTGTTCTTTGATTTCGTCTGAATCAAGTTCTTTAATTAAATCACCATTTAATTTAGTTATTGATGCTTCAATATCATCGATATCCCTAAAATGTGATTCGGATATCATAACCCTGCAATACTTATCAGCCTTATTATTTTTAATTAATACCTTTTTATAAACCGTGTACTCTGCACTATAGTTATCAGGCACTTCAATTTCTGTTATGTCTTCTAATATTACTGCATCGGATTTTAAAACAAGAGAATCAAAATTTACCTTACTCAGGTTTTGTGCAAAACAAACAAGGTCGGTACTGAAAATACATAAGACCATATAAAGGATTATTAAAATTTTACTCATCGCTAACTTTCATTTAGTGATACTAATTTCCGGTAACCGATTTGCTAATCACTATCTGATCCCTGGAAGCTGCCACAACATCATCATAGAATGACTTAATGCTAGTGTAGTTCTTCGCTGATAATCTTCTACTTTTTATGCCTATCGTTCTAACGCATTCAATAATATTTTTATCTGATGCATAAACCTGATTAAACCCTAAATCTGTTATCAGGTTTTTTCTTTTAGAAGGGATTTGTGAGACAGAGTAATTTTCAGGCAGTTCAATTTTTATATTTTCCGTTTTCGAAAACGGGTATTCAAAATCTATCGGGTTAGATCGTTTAGGTCTAACGAAAGGATTCTCTTTAAGTGCAGTAAAATAAGGAATTGAAAAATAGCCTAAGTCTTCTGTTTCTTCAATATAGTTTGGAATAGTATATGACATCGAAAGTGTTAAAGGATTATTAATCGAATCAATATTAGAATAATGGAAGGTGTCTAACTTTGCTTCAGAAAAATGTTCTTTCAGATAGTCTTTTACATAAATGTTTAGATCTTTTTCAGTTACTACATCATATTCATCTAGTGCCGCATGTCCTGAATATTGAATGACTGTTTTGGCAGTTAATATTTTTTCTGTGCTTATGGATGCTGTAGTATTAATATTGATCGAACTAATAACTGGCTCAGGAACAATACTAATTATGCTTCCTTTTTCTTGTTCAATTAATAAACCGTTCGCCACTTCAGTACTTGGCGTAAGACACCCAAATGGACTGCGAGCAGATACCGGGTATAGGAAATAATTTTTTGAATTTATTTTTATCATACAAATCAGTCTATTAAACTGACTTCCATCGCAAAAATCTGAATTAATTATTCCATTTTTTCTTGTGCTAATCCAGACTGGTTTTGCATCCAAACCGGCTATTCTTAACATATTAATTAAAAGCATGCTTTTTTCGGATGAACTGCCGGTTTTATCCTTCAACACATTTTCAGGTTCTTTGAATGAATCACCAATTAATGATTTATGATCAGTTGTTTTAATATTATTAGTAACATATTTATAAATAATATTAGCTTTTTTAAAATCAACAGTCTCAGTGTTAATTAGCTCTTTTACTTTACTCTCAGCGGCATCATCATCCATTAAAGGATTATAAAGTTTATAAATTCTAATAGCTACATCATCCCAGGTCTTTGCAAATTTATAACTTACATATTCATTCTTAAATGCAACAAGTACAAATCGCATTTTAGCGTAATTATCAGTTATGTGATCAGTATATGGTTCATCTTTTATTCCGGGTAAATTTTTACAAGACCATATATAAACCATTATTTTTTTATCACGATTGTCCATATCCAATGCTTGATCCACAGACTCTTCAAATTCATAAAATTCTATTTTAGTACTTAATCTTTGATATGCAAATCCGTTGGGTAAGTATACTTGCACTTCACTATACTTTGTATAAATGTCTGATTGGAAATACCATGGTTCTAAATTTGAAATATATTCTGATCTTACAGAATATTCATAATCGAAAACCGAACCAACTTCTACACCAGGAATTGGAAATGAAATCTTATTTGTTCTTTCCCCCTCCTCAGTAAATATATTGTCACTATCTAATTCATATTCCTTCCCATCTGGCGAAATTGAAATAGCTTCAATATCATCAATTACATCCTCGTGCCATAATACAATTTCTATGTTGGCTTGTTTTTTTCCTTCCTCAGTAAAAATCTTAACCCTTACATGTCTTTTTATTTCGAGTACGAAGTCTTTTTTAATTTTAAATATAGCTTTATCAAATATAACTGCTGCATCTTCCTCCGGGTCTTCAGCAAGGCTTGTCATTTTTAGCAGTTCTTCCGGAATCTCTCCAAAATCTTGTGCATGATTGTTGTTAAAGAGAATTATAAAAAAGAAAAGAATGATCAAATAACATTTTCCCATATCTCCACCTGATGTATTATTGATTTATTAAATCTCTATTGTGATCTGCTAACTAATAACGCTTTGAATGGACTTCATAAAATATTTTACATTTATATATTTGTAAATAATTTTTTTCGATAATTAACTTTTGTTGGAAAGATAGAATAAAGAATGAATATAAATAGAGCTAAGCATAACGGAATAGATGGATCTGAATCCTGGTGAGTAATTATTGCAGTATCAATATTAGAATTATTTTTTCCCATATCGCCCACACAAATATCACAAAACCTTTTAACAATTGCCATAAATTTCTCTAAATAATTGTTATACAAATTATTTACTGGTTTACAAAGGTATTACGAATATGTCTTAACTGAACATTGAACTTTTAGATTTGTATATAGTTTTATCCCGCTCATAAAAACAAATCAACCGCTTACAAAAAACTACTTCACAACGCCTTTCAATTAAAATATTTTATAGGCCTAAAGCTGCCTTCGCTGTATTGAATTGTTCAGTTCTGATATAAATAATATATCCAAACCCACCCTTTCCATCCGTAACAGCAGAAGAAGAGACGACATTAACTCCATAATCAAATAATTTTTTATGGATGTCTGTTAGTGCACCCAATTCATCCGTCCCCTGAACCAATAAAGCGGGTACGGGTCCGTGAATTATTAATGAAGCTTTTTTAGCTTCAACTTTTAATTTATTTGAATCCTCTGGGAATAATGTAAACTGCGTATTTAACAATCCGCTGGGAACGGCGGTAAAGGCGAATAGATTAACTCCCACCTCTGCTAAAAATGCAAGCAGTTTGTAAGATTCACCGGGCTGATCTTCAACGGTGCAATAAAAATATTCTACTGTTTTTACTTTATTTGGCATTTTACTCTCCTGTAGGTTTTAGAATTTTATTATAGACTTATCAAAGTCCTGATTAAAAATTATTTTGTCAGAAATATTCAGAGGCGCATAATATTTAATTATTCAACTTTATCCTTTTAAAGATAATGTAATGCTCTCCGTAATTAATTGGTCTTGTAAACTCACCTTCCTTTAACTTACTTATTTCAAAACTGATATTTTCAGAGAAATGTTTAACATTTACATTGCCTATAAATCCATTATTGGTTTTTGAATTACTTGTAGAATAATTTTGAACTAACAAGGTAAAGTCCGCACCATTTAATAATGCTTGATAAACTGAATCTGCAACTTCACGATTATCAAGTTGAATTTCTGAAATCGAAAATATCATTGGTTCAGCAAAAATAACTCTAATTTTTCTGCTTATAAGGAGTTTAATTGGATGCCCATCATAAATGGCAGGGCTGTATTTCCATTTAAGCAAAGAAAGTTCGGCAAGTGAATCCCACACAACATCACCGCTGCTTGTTAAAAGTTTTGCTCTTTCAACATCTCCATGTACATTTATTTGCATTTCACAATAAAACTCGAAATAGTTACTAAATGTTGATTCTCTTAATGGCGGCAATTCAGATTGCTTTAATAACTTTGGCTGGATAAGATTTGCTTCTTCGGGTTGAAAGACTGTGCAGCCCGAGGTGATAAAGAAAAGACAAAAGAAAAAAATCTTTTTCATTTTATACCTCTCTAAAAGTAAGGCACTAAACCCACCTTAAATAATTTTTATTTAAGAGAGTTAGGATTACCATTAGAATTTGAGATTGATTACAAATTCTCCACCTGTAATTAGCAATTATTTTTTGCCATTGTCAACAACAATCGCAATTTGATTAGCAAGTAAAAAAATGGAATGCTGTAAAAATTCGTCTATTTTAAATTTGAAATGTAAAAATAAGATCGTTTAGATATGAAAAGAGCCAGCTGCCGAAATCTTCCTGAGGAATGACTTTGCTAGAACCGGCGAGCTTCGCGATTAGATTGGGATGTTTTATTCTTAGGAAATTATTCTGAGCCAACTGCCGGAATCGAACCGGCGACCTAATCATTACGAAGGCTTTGGGCTGGACTTATTTTATGCGTTTTCGACTAATTTCAAACCCTTTTTAAAACTGGTGCCCAAAAGAGTGCCCATATTTGTCTTGTTACTTATCTCATTTCCCATCCTTCTCAGGTCTGCTCGTGAGTAATGACGAAGTGTTGTTTCAATGTTTCTATGTCGTGCCAATGTCATAACATCATACACACTCATGCCACTATTAATAAGTTTAGTAATAAAAGTTTTTCTTAAAGTATGGAAAGAATATTTTTCATATCCTTCACGCTTTCTAAATCGCTCAAAGAACTTCATCGAATGAATAGATTTATAATTAAAGAGTAATCCTGTGTATTCGTTCCACTCATAACGAATGAATTCCATCAACTCAGGATAAATAGGCAGCGAATCCTCACGATTCTTTTTGAAATTTTTTACCTTTAATATCTCTTCCCTGAAATCAATATTCTCTTCAAAAGTCAAACCTATCAATTCCCCGACTCGCAACCCTGTCAGCAGTAAAAACATTATAACTTTATAATGCTCTCTGTTATTATTTTTTAGTTTTGACAAAATATCATTTAATTCCTTATCGGGAATTGTTACAACAGGTTTGAACTTGATTGGCTGTGCAGGAAAAGGATTATCGGAAATATATTTCTGCTTAATAAAATAATTAAAAATAATTCTGAGTTTATTTAAATAACTGATGATAGTTATTTCTTTAAGGTGTTTTTCCTTGTATACTTTTTTCTCAGAATTTTCCGAAAGATTTTTTTTGCCTATAATATTGGCCTGGTATTTATCTGTGTTTAATTTTACCCTCAATTCTTTCACCAGCTCTGGGGTTATTCTTTTAATTGCTATGTTGCCAGAATACTTGATGAGTTTATTCATAGCGTTTCTATAACCAACTTCAGTTTTTTTATTAAGGTCCTCTTTTGATTTTAGAAATTCATCCAATCCCCTGCTTAAACTCATTTCTTTTTTATCTAACCTTTTTAATCTCTCTGAATGAAGCCCGGTGGATACTTCATACTCAATCTGTTTTCTTATTACCTCCGCTTTTTTTCTGTTTTCTCTAATGTCTTTTAATTTTGTGGAAACTCTTTTCCGCTTACCATTAACCCGGTAATCAATAAAAAGCTTCCCGTCTTTTGATCTTATACTCGCCATACTTCCTCCATTATAACTAAATAATATTAATACTATTTGCTTTTCTTTTTCATTTCCTCAACAAACTGAGTCATCATTTTAAGCATATTATTTTGATGCTCAATTACCTGCTCTTTTTCTTTTAGTATTGTTTCAAGACTGGCTAATCTATCCTGTGTGTTCTTAAGTTGGTTTCTAATATCTTCATTCGAGATATTCTTCTTCCCATCACCATTTTGGTCAATCTTTATCCCAAGTTTTTTTACAATTGCCATAAACCTTGCAGTCTGCTGCTTTAATCCAACAGAAACCTGACTATTGTTCAATCCTGCTTTCTTTGCAAAATTGTCCAATGATCCAAACTTTATTAGAATAAGTTCTTTCAGATCTTCCGATGCAATTTTAGCTCTCATAATAACTCCATATTGGTGAATTTATTTTTTCTTGTCTATAATTTATGTTCTTTTCTTCTTTTGTTCAAGTAATTTTATAAAAATAATACAAAAAGAAACGTTCTATGGTCAATCCGCTTAATCATACTTGATTTTTTAACACTTTTATCTCTTGACGTTTATTTGTTTATTTTTTATCTTTTTTATGTTAATTTTTTATCATTAGAAAATTATTTCAAAAGTATGTCAGAACAAATAAGCTTAAATACTTCAACAGCACACAACCGGGAACTGCTCTCAATCAAAAAGGCTTCACAGCTGTTAGGCTTCTCCCCCAGCTATATATCTCACTTAATTGAGTTTGGGCACCTGGACTATGTTTTACCTCCGGGACACTCACATAAAAAAATTTCGCGTAAAGCAATTCAGGATTTCATAAATAATAACACATTTAATAACAGTCAGGATTACTATGAAGGCAAAAGCATCCACAGCCTTATCCAAAACAAATAAAATTGTTCGCGACAAGATCATTCATATAAGCACACCAACACACAAAAAACTCAAAATCTTTTGTGCTACACTGGATATTGATCTTGGCCGTACCGCTGAAAAAGCAATTACAGATTACATCACTAAAAACAGTTAATAATTTTAAAAGGTACCCTAGACTTGGAAACTTTTTTTAATGTCATTCCATCAGAAAATTATTTAATAATCGAAGCCTGGAATAAACACTGCAAAATTCGTGTAGCAGAAAAAAACAATAAAGTCATTTATCGTCTAGTTAAGACAGCGTTTAAGCTCTACATAAAAACTCTTAAAACTTGGTTTTATTCCCTCTCTTTTAAAAGGAGAGGGTTAAGGTGAGGTATTGAAGCATAACCTTACTTACTATCAACATTTTAGCGATTCTCACAACGAACCTCAGTTTAAACTACTGAGAGCAAAATATGGTTGGGCGGGTGAAGGAAAATATTGGGCATTAAAAAACATAATTGCTTCCAGCGATAACTGCCTGCTCGATATTTCCAACCCGCTAAACCTTGGGATGTATGCTGTGGATATAGACTTTACTTTTGATGAATTCAATATATTTCTTGAATTCTTATGCTCGCGGGAGTGCGGCTTATTAATTAGAGTTGAAAACTATGTAACAACCATAGATATACAGGAAACATTTGAAAATGTTATGAAGCAGAGAAAAGCGTCAAGGGACAGACGAATTAAGGAAATAGTAAAACAATCCAACGGCACTTATAAACTTTTAGAAATCAACAGTAAATAAGAATTAAGATTAGCTGAAAATAATTTACAATATGAAATTGGATTCTGTAACAAATCTGTCTGTTGAATTAAATACAACTTTTAATCACTGAATTATACCATTTATCAAAAAATAAATATTTACGTAATCTAAAAGTATTATTTTCGCACATTTTAAAATCTAATCAACAATAACAGGAGGCTATATGAAACACACGGATATAATAAACATTGTATCCCAGCAAGAACAAAAATTCGCACAAGTTTATGAAGATCTGCTTAACCTGGAGTCAAGCTGCGATCTCATAGCGGATTCTGACCCAGATGAACTTGAGAATAATTTAAATTTAATGATAAGCTGTCTGCTTAAATACAAAACTTCTAAATTTGAAATGCTTGCCGGTTCGTTTGAAAATAATCTAAACCAGCATGAACGGCTTTCAAGCAATTCTAATTATTAAATTACAATCTTATTATTTCCTTTAGTATAGGGAACGGTGGGAGAACCGTTCCATTTTTTTCAAATCTTGTAGCCTGCACTTTCTTTATTTAAGTTTCATACAATAAAAAATTAATATTTTAATACAATTTCCTTCTTATCATTTTTTTATATGAAATTACTACAACCTGCTGTACTCTCCGGTGAAATTCAAGCATTGTTTGATGAAGCCGACAAAAGATTAATCATTGTCTCTCCATACGTTAAAATCGATAAGTGGTTTAAATTAAAGAAGAAACTCGAATCTGCTATAAAAAGAAATATCCAAATTGAATTCTATTTACGAGAGGACAACAATAATTTTGAAAGCTTCCAGCAGGTTAAAAGCTTAGGTATCGAACCAATTGGCATACCTGACTTGCACACAAAATTGTATATGAATGAAAAAAACGCGATTGTTACTTCTTTGAATCTATTACTTTATTCTGATACATATTCACTGGATATTGGCTACAAAACAGAAACCTCGAAGGAATATGATGAACTTTCAGACTATTACAACAGATATCTTAAAAAAAGGCAATCTTTAAAAAACATTGGACCAGCTCCCGATTGGCGAGATCGATTATATGCTTTACTAACAAAAAATTTTGGTAAGGTATCTATAAACGGTGAGAATAATAAATTGCAGATTAAGACTGGAAGAAACAACTACGATTGCTTTATTGCGAGTGAGCGCAGTAAAAATCTCCTTAGAATAACTGGGATACTTTCTAAAGCTGAGTACCTCAGAACAGAACAACAACTTAAACAAATCAATACGAAGGTTGGACTTAAGTTAGAACCAATTGCTGGCAATGACAGTCGTTATGATTCTATATGGTGTACATTGGCATCAGGTCTCAAAAGTATTACGATAGATGAAATCCAACAACCGGAACAAGATATAGCTATCAATTTAATTTTAAAGTTTATTACTGAAGTAGAAAGAATTAAGTCCGAAAAAGATATTTAATCTTATAATATTTTCTGCTCCTAAATTAAAACTTACTATACATTCTTGAAGACTAGGGTTTCTTTGCATAAATTTAGTTTAATAATTAATTGAATTTGAACTTATGTACACGAAACAAACAACAACACAACAATGACAAGAATTATACAAAAATCAGACGGACGAGGAAGCCTAAAAGACATTCAAGTTTTGATTAACAGAAACCAAGATCTAATTGACAATTTACTTAAATCTTCTTTTGACGACTTAGCCGATCAAAAAATTATATGGACTTCACCAATCGAGCAAGACGACTTTGCAGAATATCGGGACAACGACTTTTTATTAAAGGTTGGACTTGACCCAACCGAAATTAAACTTGATACCTTTTGGCCTTCAAAAGGTCCTCAATGGGACGCGTTAGCTAAAACGACAAATGGTCATTTAATTCTTGTTGAAGCAAAAGCAAATATACCAGAAATGGTAAGCCCAGCGACAGGCGCAGGTGAAACTTCAAAGACAATTATTGATAAATCATTAAATGATACAAAAGAATTTTTAAACTTAACCAACGACATAGACTGGTCCGGTAAGTTTTATCAATACACGAACAGACTTGCACATCTATATTTTCTAAGAGAAAAATGTCACAAGCCGACATTTCTCGTGAATATTTATTTTATCGGTGATGACTCAGTTTCTGGACCAAAAACAAAACAAGAATGGGACGGTGCATTAAAAGTATTACATACTTATTTGGGCTTATCTCGCCACAAACTTAGTAAGTATATGGTTGACATTTTTATTGACATTAACGACCTTAAATAATAGGAAACCGTTAGATATCTTCACCACCTCGCCGGACTAATCCTCTTCAATGTAGCTCTCGTATCCAAATGAATAAACCTATTTTCATAAAACCCGATTCCCATACTCCCGGCTTTAGGCAGAAACTTAAAATAATTTTCCTTATCCCATTTGTCCAACTGCAGGAATAACTCTTTAAGATCTGCTCTTTCTTTTACAGTAAAATCAATCGCATTAAATTCAAGATGCAGTGATAGTTTGCTCCCTCCGACAAGCCTATTATAAGAAGGCGATCTGTAAGTGGAATTAATTATTATTGGCTTATTATACCAATTCCTCAACTCTTGGAGCACGCGTATTGTCGGCAGGATATTCCACAGCAAATGCTTTGGAATTTTTCTTCCAAGTGTTATTTCATCAATTGTAAAGTTTTTTATCTGATAATAATTAAGCTTGTTTTGAAGATTTTCTAACATTAGAATACCTCTTATAAATCATTATAAATATTGTAGTTAGTATAAATGAGATAATCCAGATTATTTTTTCTAGACTATCACTTCCGCGCAATATTAAATCGGTTGGTTTAATACGGATTGTATCCTGAATAAAAACAGTATCAATCCTGTCTGGAATCTTAAGAATGAACTTCTTAAGGGCAGGAATAAATTCAGCAATCGCAGCAGTATCTTTCGTGCTCCCTTCTTTTAATTTAATCCCTCTGTAAATATCAACAGCAAGCAGTGAATCATTATTCTTAATCTCAATCGCACTCTTACTCGCAGTTAGGGTATCAACAATTGCAGGAGTTTTTACTTCTACTTTCCTCAGCACAACTTCAGATCCACAGCATCCCGAAAAAAACAGGATGCTGCAGATAAAAAATAAAAGCCATTTCATTAGGCTTTATTTTTTTTATGTGAGAAGTAACCAATCACAGCTACACCAACCCCGAGAAAGAAAGTACCCCAGTTCCAGGGATTCCCATTCAAGGAATCAACATACTGCACGACTGAAGAACCAATTGCAACAACAACACCAATCACGGTAGTGATTAAATCGTAGTTTTTCATAACTACTCCTATATTAAGTTCCGCTTCCAGCGATCACTTAAATTTCTTTTTGCCTTACTCTATGCTCTTCGCCCTATGCGCTTTACACATTCACTTCTTCCCCGTATTCACAAACACATCCTGCTTTATCAACTCCTCCAGCTTTTTGTAATACTGCTCACTAAATCCGTTTCCTGTTTCGTGCTGAAAAGCATGAACAAGAGCTTCCTGTTTATAATCAATCAATTTTATTTTTCTGTAAAGCCTCATCACCAAACCGACCAGTACCATTCCTATGGGTGCAAGAAGTATATGAGCAATCCCAATAAGAATTTGAAAAGTCTCAGCTGTCATTTTTCCACTTCCCTTTTCCTTGTCACCTCTTGGTTCTCACCTCTTTCGTCTGACGTCTTTCGTTTCTCGTCTCTCGTCATTATATCAAAATCATCTTCTTCCAGATTGTATCTCTTCTGATAATATTTCTTTGTGAATTGGATTCCCATTTTGCTTAATCGCTCATCTCTTTCGGCAGTCTCAACAATTATCGCTTCTTTTTTCTTTAGAAAAAATGTTGGACCTGTCCAGTCGCCGTAATTCAGATAATGCCAGTAGGATAAAAGCTGATTCATTCCATCCTCGACTATCTTCTTATCAGTCAGTCCAATGTATTCAAGCATTGTCTGATGAACCTCTCCCAGCTTATAACTTCCGGACTGCCCTGCATCTATTGTAAGTGTAACGCTTAAAACTGCTTTTGAAATTTCCTGATTGTGGTGTTTTACTAAGTATTCATATATCTGCCCGATATCAAATTTTGGAGATTCAAATAACTTCAGCTTATCAATAAAGGCTTCATTAATTACAGTAGTATTGTTTTCAACCATATCATTCAACGATTCTAATAATTCCTCTTTTTCTGCATCAGTGGCAGCTGCAGGATAATAACCTATCAGAAACGGCATTCCGTATTTTTCAACCATTGTCTGCCAGTATTCTATTGTGCTTCTTTTGAATGTTACAGGCCAGTAACAATTTGCAAGTATTTTAGTCCCGTAAGGATTGTTATATGTCGGCTGATTTCTGTTTATTATAAATTTGAACGGCGGAAGTTTCTCACCTTCTTCAAAAGCGTAAATTCCGTTTACGCTTTTTCTCAGCATCAATTCATTATTATTGTTGTAGATAAACCATTCCTGCGGTTTACCTTTTACATCAACAGGAATTATTTTTCCGTTTTGCAGTTCCCAGTATATTTCCAGCACCGAATGACCATAAAGCACACTGTCAAGCATCTCATTAATCATTCTTTTAACAGGCAGCAGCTTAAAAAATTCCTTCGCTTCTTCACGTCTTTCATAGTTCGGATCGTGATCAATTTCAAAATCCATCTGCTGCACCTGCATTTTTCTTTGCTGAACAGCTGCACTCAATTGGGGATCTGTAAGAAGGTTCCTGTAAATACTGTAGTCGTAATTGTTCGCTGCAAGTATTTCATCGGGATCAGGCAGAACATCCATAAAACTTTTTATTTGCTCGATCTTTTCTTTCGTTGCAAATTCATTGAATATTTTAAGTTTTGTCTTTTTACTTCTCATTATCTGAAACCTTTATATCGGTTAATGTTTTTTCTTCTTAATGTTTTTAACTGAGGAATTCCCTCAGATATTTTTTCTTTTGCTTCATTTAAAAACTTCGCCATTATATCTATCTGATCATCAAACTCCACATTCGGGTAGTCCTCACATTCATCCATAAATTCTTTCAGCCACTGTTTACCTTCAACTAAATAAACTTTCCCCTGCTCAATTAAAGGAGTAACAGCATTTATGTATTCAAGTTTTTCTTTATCCGCTGAAATTCCTTTTATCGGTATTCGGGTCCCTCTTTTTAATTCTTGAATCAAAGATATACCGCTTGCTTTGTCCTCAATCCATACTTCATTTGGACTGTATTTTTCATACTGATCAACAGCAGCTTTTTTTAAGTCCGGGAATTCTATCCGCTCACGGAATACATTCAAAAGAATATATTTATTCGGTGTTATCAGCCAGGTCTCGCATACGCTAAAATCGTTTTCCTGTTTCTCCTTGAATGCAGTATCCCATATCTGAATCTTTTTGATTACCCTTTCTTTGAACACTTCGTTTTCATTTATGAACTTCCACCACTCATTTTTTATAATTCCGCTTCCTTCCTTATCAATGAACAAACCGAATATTTCCTGACTACGCAGGTAAGCCGGCGTTTCTTTTACCAGTTCATCTATCTCATCTTTGTCTAACAGAGGATTATCGTATGAACTGAAGTTATATGATTTATATCTTCCGGAAGTGTCGGCCATTCCTTTTTCATAAAGCTCATAAAACAAATGTTTCTCATTTTTTTTGGTGCGCTTACCCTTAGGTGTACCTCCGATAACTACTTCTGCTTTATAGTCAAGTGTCATAGGCAGAATTGATTCCTGCCACAAATTTCTGTTCTTTAATACGATACCGGCTTCATTTATTATGATCAAATGATATCCAAACCCTTCTAAGTTCTCAGGTCTGTCCGCAGAACGCATATCCAAAACACTGGTGGTGCCAGATGAATTAGTAATTATTTTTAACTCACTTTTATTTTTATTGTAAGCCCAAATCCTTTTGTCTAATTTCTTTAACTCAGGTCTAAAATAACGGTCAAAATATCGCTCTATATTTGAGTAAATTGTATCAACCCACAAAACATTTATCCCGCTTTGATTAAGCATCTTCAATACGGTAAACATTGCAAAACCCCTTGTTAACCCGAATCTCCTACCCTTTGCTATAATCTTAAATCTTGCCGCTTTCCCAATAAATATTTTTTTTTGAATTTCGTGTAAGTCAATTGTAAACATTTCATTTTCAGGACTCACATTGGCATAGCCATGGCAAGCCATCTTTATTCATTTAGTATTACAGGAAATTCAGCGTATAAATACTTGTATTTTGTTTTTGCTTTAGCTTTATAATGTATCTGCCTGCAATCAAAACAGACTAATTGATTTGTATCCTTATCAAGAATACCATTCCAATGAAATTTGTTTCCAGGCTTAGCACCCGGATTATTCCCGCAATACTCACAAACTTTTTCTTTCAATTCTCTATGTCCTTAATTGTACATTGTTAATTGTTAATTGTTCATTGGCTATGTGGATAAATATGTTGATAACTTGTGATTATATTTATTTTATCTTATGTTTTTTTATGTATTTTATACGTTATTTTGTCTTATTATCTCTGCCAATATAACAATTCGCACGAATTATTAAAAAGTTCATACGAATTTTCTGAAAATTCGTGCGACGCCAACAACAAAGAAAGAAAGAAAGAAAAAAAGAAATAATAATAAGGCTGTGGATATGTGGATAACTTCATCAATCCAGCTAAATATATTTCTCCAAGCCATTCGTATTGATACTAACATTAATTCCTTTGTCGCCGTCATCTTCCTTCCACATACCGTATTTCTTAGCCAGCATTTCAATTACCTTTTCTTTGTTGAATACAACTAACCTGATTCCATTCTTTGTCGGGATTACATTTGTGATCAATATTCTTTTTTGAGAAGAAACTTTTTTTAATCCCTCAATTGATAGATCCCAATTCATTTCCACCAGAAGATCTATAAAGTCTATATCAAGTATCTGTTTTAGCTTTAAGGTAAGCACTTCAATCTCTTTATCGAAGTTCTTTTCTATTTTCTTCATCTTGCTTTCAATAAATTCAGCAACGTGCGGTTTTTTATTCTGCCCACTTCTGCCTACCCAGCTATAAGCCTTTTTTCTTGCTACTGAAGCTGAATAACCAGCTCTAAGTGCTGCTCTTTCTGCATTCATCTTTTCATCAGCAAGATATTCGAATGCAAAAAGTTTCTCTTTTTCTGTTAATTTCTTTTGCATTATTACGTTATTTTATGTTTTTTTACTTTATTTTGTTGCAAATTAAATATAATATTTTTAATATTTAACCAAGTCAATTAACAAACTTTCTTTCGAGGTAAAAATGAAACCATTTGAAATCTTTAGAACCGGCACCTGGACTTCCGATAAAGGAATCACAAAAGAATACACCGAATCAGATCTTGATAAGCTTGTAGATAATTACAACTCAGAAGATCCCGCTCCTATCGTTATCGGACATCCTCAAACCAACGCTCCCGCTTTCGGCTGGATAGAAAAAATCAAAAGAGTAGCTGACCGCTTAATCGCAGTTCCAAAACAATTAAATGAAGATTTTGTAAAACTTGTTAAAGACGGTGCATTCAAAAAAAGAAGTGTTTCATTCACACCGGACTTCAAATTAAATCACATAGGGTTTCTCGGTGCAGTAGCTCCCGCTGTTGAAGGTTTGAAAGATATTCAATTCAATCTAGAAGAAGATCTTTTGAGTTTTTCTGATGAATATTCACCGGTTATTGAGGATGAAGATGTTGATGAGGCAAAGAACACAGCATTGAAAATTAAACTCGATAATTCTCCTGAAACAAAAAACGAAGTTCCTAATCCTGATCTTAAAAATTTTCAAACTTCGATTTATTCGTTAAACACAATTGTTTCAGAGTTGAAAAACAATTTCTCAAAGCTATCCGATGATGAATTATCAAAAATTCATTCAAGGATAAATGAGCTGAATTTTGCAATGCAGGTTAATGATTTTGAACTTCGCTTAAACGAAAAGCTTGCTTACGGTTCACTTACACCTGCAATGAAGAATAAGATTATGGATATAGTTTCATTTCTCCAGAAACAGAATTTCTCAGCAAGTCAGTTTTCTTATGAAAGATATATCTCAGATGTTAAAAACCTTTTAACTGATTTTGTTGAATCTATTCCGCGTATCATCTATTACGAAAACTTCGCGGAAAAACCTGATTATTCAATCACGAAAGATGATGAATTCGATCAGGCTAATGTTGATGAAGATTCTATGCAGATTCATAAGAAAGCTCTGCAGTATATGAAAGCTCATATGGATGTTGAGTACGTGGAAGCCATAAATATTGTTTCCACTCAGTAATTGTTTTTCATTTTTTTAATAATCCATTAAGGAGTTTAGTTTATGGGTACTTTAGCAAACAAAAGAATCGTAGATCCGGTTTTAACAAACCTTGCTCGCGGTTATCACAATGCAATTATGATTGCAACTCAGTTATTCCCTGTCGTAACTGTCCCAAAAGAAGGGGGAAAAATTCCTCACTTCACAAAAGAATCTTTTAAGATTTATAATACTGAAAGAGCTATCAGAGCAAACTCTAACAGAATTTCTCCGGAAGATAGAACTACTCTGGATTTCGTTCTAACTGAACACGATCTTGAATATCCGATCGATTACAGAGAAGAAGCAGAGGATGCACTTCCCGCAAAGATGAACGCAACAAGAGTTTGCGTTGACGGTATCGCATTAAGGCTGGAAAAGATCGCTGCAGATTTAGCTCAGACTTTAGCAAACTTCCCGACCGGCAGCAAAGTTACTCTCGCTGCAGGAGATAAGTTTACAAACACATCTTCAAATCCTTTTTTAATATTTTCAACAGCGGTAGAAGCAGTAAGAGCAAAGATCGGTATTCGTCCTAATGTTGCTGTATTCGGTGCTTCAGCTTATTCTGCACTTAAAGAGCACCCTGCAGTTTTAGAAAGAATTAAATATTCACAGAAAGGCATTGTCACACCTGAACTTTTAAGATCATTACTTGACTTTGAAAAATTGTTTGTAGGTGATGCAGTTTACGCTTCAGACAGTGGCACTTTCTCAGATGTCTGGACCGATAACGTAATAATAGCTTACGTTCCTAATCAGCAGTCAAATATTCCAAGATCATATTACGAACCTTCATTCGGATATACACTAAGAAAAAAATCTATGCCTTTTGTAGATACATACACAGAAAACGGAAAAGTTTTATTAGTAAGGAACACTGATCTATTTGTTTCAAAAATTGTCGGCTCTGATGCAGGTTATTTAATCAACGATACAAACGCTTAGCGTCATACTGAGCGGAGACGAAGTATGAAAAAATATATAATTAAAAATTCTGATTTATACATAAAAGGTAAAGTTTACCCGGAAGGCAGCATCATTGAATTAGATGATGCATCTGCAAATTTTCTTAAACTTTACTTGATAGAAGTTAAACCAGAAGTTCCAAATAAAGTTCCGGTTACAGATAATATTAAGAAAACTAAAAGGAGTAATAAATAATGAAAACTGAACAACCCATTCTTATAACATCTGTTACAGCAGCAGTAGATCTATCCAATTCAAAAAATTTACTCATTGGTTTTAATGGCAATATCTGCGGCAACGGTGCTAAACCTTTAGGTGTTCTAACAGCCGGCTCCCCTTCGGGAGAACAATCTGCTGTAATTTCAAGAGGCATAGCACTTGTTTATTCAGGGGCTGCTGTTTCTGCAGGTGCTAAAGTTCAATGCAATGCTTCCGGCAAGGTAGTAAATTTTCTTTCAGGCGAAATTGCAGGTTATGCTGTTGATGCTGCTTCCGGCGCAGATGAACTAATAAGAGTGCTGTTATCTTAATTTGATAATAAATTTGGATTGAGTAATTATGAAAACCGAACAACCAATTTTAATCACAACTATAACCGCTAAAGATAAATTTGAAAAAGGCATACTGATTTTTTCTAACGGTTATATAGCCACTGAAGGCAGTAAACCTCTTGGCGTTTCTCAAACTTCTGCTGAAGCAAATGATTTGATCCCCTTAACTGTGCAGGGTATTGCCCTAGTTCAAATCGCTTTTCCTGTTGCAGTCGGTGAGAAATTACAGGCAATGGATGATGGATATGCAGCTCCTTATTCCGGCGGTGAAATCGTTGGCTATTCCCTGGATGCAGCGTCAAATACCGGTGATTTGGTTCGGGTTCTGTTGGTTTAAGTTTTGTCCGGGTAAACCTAGAAAGGAGTTCCGGAGGATAGACCGGACAATATTTAAAGTGCAATAGAAGGTTAGACTATTGCGCTTTTTTAATTATTTCAAATTAACGACTGTCGCCGCTTAGGAGTTAGTTATTAACTTTTTTCTAACACTTTCAGTTTAGTTATAAGTTTCTGATTATAAGAATTTCCATTTATACCGTAATGAATCTCACGATGGCAATTTGGGCATAATGCAATAACATATTGTGGATGATCTGGTCCACCATCGGATAATCTATTGACATGATGTGTTTCTAAAAATGGCCCATATCTAGTGTTAAATGGTGCATCAGTTCTACATCCTTCACAAATTCCATTAGCTCTCATCAATACGTATTTTTTTATTGCTTCCGCTCTAATAGCAATATGAGTTATAATTTCTTTTTTTGATAAATGATTGGAAGTTTTTGAAATTGCTAACTTTCTTAATTCTTCAAGAGTAGTTTCTTTCTTGAGAATTAACTTAGGCTTATAAACTTGTGCTGGCCCTATTTCTTCTTCGGTGGTATTTTTCTCAATGAGCGCTAAATGAAAAATAAATACTTTTCTGATCTTGTCATTTACATCCAATCTATCTTCAATATGGTAACTGATATATAACGCTTCACCAAGAAATCGAACATGAGCAATTTTTACATATTCGAACAACAGAAGTTTTTTATTCCTTCTTTCATGCTCATATATTGCCAAATTTCCTTTTGTCATTTCCATATCACCTATTTGACCTTCACCGGTATACCAGAATATTCCATCAGATCGGAACTCGTCTTTATATCCATACTTTTCACCACTATCACCAGTAAAAAGAAATACATATGAATGATTTGCAGGTGTTGAAATTCCGCCTTGCTGTTGGCCACCATATTTTGAATGAAGGTCTAACTTACGATTATATATTTCACCGATTTGGAACAATAAAACCTCATAATTAAATACTTATCGGATTGCAGCTAAGCGGCACCCCAGAACAAAGATGCCGAACAATATCAACAACTTTTATTTATTAAAAAATTATTTAACAGAACAACTTTGAACAAGTACTTTTACACGGTACTACAAAGCCAATAATTACACAAATGCCGTATGTGAAAACGGCGTCTGCTTGATTTGTTTTTCATAAGCGTTTAGCAAATATCAAAATGCTAAGTCCCAGCATTTATTTAAAGCAGCAAAACAAATTGCTAGCTCACTTTCAAATTGTTCACGTGTTATATTGTCACCTATATGCTTTGCAAGTTGCTTCTTTTTATTCCCATTTATAATCTTTTTACCACCTGCATTTAAAGCATCAAGTTCTGTTTGTGTTTTTCGCCAGTTACCATAAACTGGATCGGGATTATCAGGATAATATTGTTCTAAATCTCTAGCTAACAATTTGAAAAATTGATTATTTCTTTGTATGTCAGGATAGTTTTGTAAAAATTGATTAACTCCACCCTCTGTTTGAGCACTGGGGTGATCGATAAGAATTACAATTTTACTTCTATAAATACTAACATTTAATGGCATAAATATTTTTTCAATAGCATTGATACTTCGTTCTGCTTGGTCAATATCGCCATTTGCTTTTAATATTTGGATTGTAGGTTTATCAGAATAAAACCTTTTAATAACACGAGAGAATAATTCGAATTCACTTTGTCCTTCGACAATAATAAAATTTCTTGGTAATAATAAATCAGAAGGACTGCCGCCCAATAGTTCATAAACAATGTAAGGTTTATCAAAATCAATAGATTGTTCTATATTAGTTTGCCCCTCATATTTTTCAACTTTAAATATAGATTGTCTCAGATAATTATCCGCAACAAAAACTGACGAATGAGTATTTATAAATACCTGATCAGCATCCTGTGATAAAGTATGTAAAACATTTTTTAATTTTCTTTGAGCGGTTGGATGTAGATGTAGTTCAGCCTCATCAATAAAAAAAAGAAAGGATTTGCCTAAATCTTCATTAGTTTTTCTAAAATCTGCATAAGCTTGGATGATAGCAAGCATTAAAGCTCTTTGCATACCGTCGCCCTTCTCTTCAGCTAGAGTTTCAACTCCATCGTCAATTGTTGTATCGAAATTTTTTAATAAATCATCAAATGCAGGCGCAGTAACTTCAAATTTTACCTTTGTACAATCAGGAAACTGTTGTTCTAAATAAATTTTTACTTTATTTCCGATGCTGTCAAATTCTGCTTTTATTTCAGAATCATCATTTTCAAATAGTTCTGCAAATTTAGTTTGGAATTGTTGGTATTGTTCATTCACTTGTAAAATTGTTGTTAAAACACCAGAAAGCATTATTCCGATTGGAGTATTCTTAGCATATTTAGCTACAGCATCGTAGTACTGTTTTGTATTAACATATTCGAATTTTGGAAGGAAATCATTTAAAGCTTTATCAAAACCAGTTCCTGGATTTATTTCTTCGCCATTGACAAGCATAGTCCTTTTGGAAGAATCGGCGCTTGTCCTCTTAAAAACAACTGAGTCTGAGCCATTAAGAGCATTTTCAATTTTTGTTTTATTAGCTGGGTTTTGCATTAAAGATGCCCCATTTAGTGCACCACTAAATTCTATTTCAACACAAATTTCATTCGCAGGTATTCTTTTGAATTTCAGATCGTCTACATTTGTACCTCTACCTGCACCGTTAAAAAAATATTGTATTGCTTCAAAGAAATTTGTTTTTCCACAATTATTCTGACCAATAAAAATATTAAAATCAGTTAATCTGAATTCTGTGTTTTTAATAGATCTAAAGTTTTCAATTTTGATTCTGGAAATTTTCATTTTGGCCAACTATTATTAATTCATTAAGCTTATAAAGCCGTTGTGCTGCAGCCCAACACAACAATGCCACATTTATTAAATTACTTTTTAATTAGAAAAAACTTTCATTTCGAAACTAAACTTAAGAACAAAGCCAGCACGTAACTAGAAACATTTAAACTGTACAAATGCCAATTGAAAAACAGCATCTAGATTGCACCTCTGTTCACGTTGCATTTTCTAATTTTAGCCATTTAACTAAATCATTAAATTGTTTTTCATTTTCTATTAGGACACTTAAACCGTCTCGCCAACTGCTTATCTCAACATCATCTTTAAATTTAGATCTTAAAACTTCTTCTGAATTTTCCTCAGCAGATTTCAAATATACATTTATGTATTTTTCCCTAAAATTTAAACTAATCCAATCAAATCCATCATAATTAGTTCTGACTCTACCAAATCTTCTTCTTGAAGGATCACCAGTCCTAAACTTTTTACATAATTCTATTCCTCTTTTTGCAAAACTATATTTAAGCTTAGGTAAAACATCTTCCCAATCAATATTGCTTTTATTCTTTGAAATTTCCTTTCTTTTATTACGTACATCATATACATCGGTAAGTTCCTTCAACGGATACCGTTGGTTAAAATGAATTACAATATCTGCACCTAATTTGTGTATTGAAAGCGAAAAAGCGGAAATGTCAATGGAGTAAGTTCTTCGCAACCAATCAGCAGTTAAAATAACTTCTGGATCATAGTATTCGGAAATCATAACCACTTTAATATCTTCATTCAATTCACTGTCATTTATTAAATCAATTAATTCCTCTGGCTCAGGATTAATATCTCTTTGTATCTTATTAATTAATTCATCAGATTCCCATTGGCTTACCATTGCAGCATAAGATAAAGATTGCAATAAATGTAATTTATTTCTATCACGTTTTAACTCAATTACAATTATTGAAGAATCATCTGGATTGAAGGCTAATAAATCAATTGAATCTTGAGTAGATTGATGCGGTTTAACTTCTTGACCAATTAGATAGGAAGATGGCAGACCAATTTCACTCCTTACTAATTCCCAAGAATTAACTATAGCTTTTTGTAAATCAAATCTTTCAAGAATATTTTCATTTAATAACTTAGTTTCTTCAATTGACTCAAATGACTTTTGTGTAAGATTTAATTTTAACACTATTACCTCATATTTATGATTGCAACATAACCGTGTGTTTTGTTAAAACACGGCGTCGTAATTATTATTATTAAACACTTTTGTTTATTCAAATTCTAATTTTTTTCAGCAATCCGTAACAACGGTATGAATATTACTTCTATATACTCTTGCCTGCCCCGACTCGTCGGGGACATTGTACTTATTAAAGAGGTTATATGCAACTTAATGCAAAGTGAAATTCACTAATAGTTTTACTTTAGGGTGTTCATATTCTATTAAGGATAATTTTCGAAGCTCACCTTTAATTTCAAAATTTTCTTTGTTTATTTCATCAGATATTTCCTTTGCTTCTTCCGCTTTTTGACTTCCACCAATTGCAATATGAGGAATAAAGGGAATATCTAATCTTAATTCTTTTCTTAGAATATCAGTATATAATTTATCGTGCAATCTTATAATTTCACTGTTCCCTATATCTGGTACCAAAAACACATTTGTGCAATCACTAAATGAATCCTTTACAATAGTAGTTGATTTCAAATTAAATTTAATAATATGTGTTTTTTCGGCTATTCTGAAAATATGTTCCCTTAATGACTCAAATGAATAATCAAAGACAGGAAATACTATAGTAAAATGAGGTTCCACAACATTGTAATAATAATCATCATACTTTTTTCTTAGTAATTGAATCCATTGATAATCTTTAGTATCTATTTCTGGATATGCTAAGACTAATTTAGATATCATAAAAACATCCTTTGCATATAACGACTTGCGCCTAACCCGCCGCCCCAAGCAAGGAAACCGAGTAAAACACAAACACCATTTAATTTATTTGTTAAATAAAATTTTTAAGAACTTTTTTTTGGCAATCCGTAACAACGAATTGAATAATATTTCTATATCCTCTTGCCTTCGTAATTATTAAAGTGGTTATATTTTTAAAATTTTCTACTGCCATCTGTTTGGTAAACCCAATCAAATCTAAAAAAATCATCTACTGAATCACGTCCGAGTGCAGTTATTTTTATTTTTGCATATTTGTTTTGAGAAGTAATTAGACAGTAACAATGATTCACAACAGCGTTAGTAAAATTTTGGTATCCCGAACTGGGGGCTTCTGTGATTTGGGCAAAGTTGATTTCGCCCATATCAATTAATGAAGGAACACCTTGTTTGATAATCATACCATAGTCATCGTGCCATAAATCCCCAAAAGCAAAATTAAATAGTGAATCACCAGTAGTATTAATATGTGAAAAAACATAACCAGGGCCAATTAAAACTTTTTCTTCATCGAATGAAAACACTTCACCATCAGGTTGAGTAGGTGTAGAATCGTGTATAATAACATTAGTGCCAGTTTTAAGACTACTTGTTGGTGTTTCGGTTGAAGAATCTGAACAACTAAATGTTATACAACAAATTAAAAACAAAAAAGTAAAATTCTTTAGCATAATATTTACCTCATATATAAAAATATAACGACGTTGCGCCTAACCCGCCGCCCATAACAAGAACGACAAACTAAAACGCATTGCCAAATATTAAGCCGTAGGTGCGTAACTTGCGTCAGCAACGCACCGAAGGCAAGTTAATTAATTTATTAGAACAACCTGGGACAACAAACTTTAAACGGAGCAACCAACATTAAAATTTATAAAAAGCCGAATGCGAAAAAAGCAGTCAGCTTGAACCGCTAGTTATATGCGTTTTATTATTTTATTGATTTCTTCTACTATTATAAACCGTACACAAAGCTGAAATTAATTCTATAAAAGTTTCTGGAGATTCAATTGGCAATTCTGCACCTTGATGCAAAGAACTGTTTTCTTCATTTCTGTATGCTTGTATACGTATGACATAAAACCAGACCAATTACGATTGTCTTCTCTATCTTCAGCAGGAACGTAAGTAACTCTTATATTTCCTACTTCTAAATAATTATGATTTCTACTATCCACTAACATAACTCACCTATCTTGAAAGTTTTACAATTACTTTACTACCACTTCCCCAAATTGAATCACCGTAGTATAATTTTAAGCCATCGGAATTTTGTGATATTTGAAATGAAACATAACCACGAACAATATCATTAGGTAATAAATCATCAATTGATATTCCAGGTTCTGGACCATAAAAATTGGGGGAATAAGAAAAACCTTTTGAATCCTTGAGTGAAAAATATAATCGATTGTAGGATATTGTTTCATAGCTTATGTTTTTAATATATACTAAAACATAATAATATATGTTACCTCTCTCTGGTCCTAAAAATTCATTATAGGAATTCCACTTTCCATCTTCTTCAACACTAAAATGTAATTGTTCACCAACTTTAATAACATCGCCTACTTCAAAGGTTTGTGAATAAAAAGAAGATGATGAGAATAAAGATATTATCAATAATAACTTGTAAAATTTTTTCATTATAACCTCTTTAATTTGATTAGCATATAACGACATTGCGCCTAACCCGCCGCCAAGAAAAAGGGAACCAAGTTGATGCAACAACTTTCTATTTATAAAAATATTTTCTCTTTATATCTCTGTGTACTATTGAATAATTCCTTATTTAATCGTTTAGGTAAATTTTATAATATATTTAAATAATATTTCATATTAGTCTTTTACGCATCTAATACTAAATCCAGCAGATTTTACATTCGTGCTTATCTCAGCCTTTGAACCAACTTTGCCAACGCTCATTAACCAAGCATTATTAGAATTTGAAGATGTAGAGGTCCAAAAATGTCCACTGGGATTATTGGAACTTCCAGAGTTAAAGTAGTTACCCTCTGCTCCTCGATATCCACTAAATTTTGCATCGAATCCAGCAGAACCTCCTTCAATAAGTTTCCTAAATGTATTAGAACCACTACCACCATAATAATCTAACAGTTCTTCAAACTCTGATTTGCTAGGTAAATGCCAACCAGGTGGTGCAACTTCTGTAGCGGTGTACCAAGTATATAATTTGCCATATCTGTCACAATTATTATAATTATCATCATAACAGTAGGATCCATCACCAGCATCATAGTTAAGGTTTTCCGCCATCCATATTTTATTACCAACTTTAATTGTTTTGTATCTTTGCCCATCTCGTGGATCTATTAACTCAGAATTAATAATAATTTTTTCAGAACTATTGAGTTTTTGTGCAACTAATTCTTTATAAGCATCTGTTTTTTGCTGCGTGTAAGAGAGTGATACAATCAACAAAAAGCCAAAAACAGTTATGGAAAAGCCAACTACTTTTTTCATTTTTATTCTCCTTTTGAAAATGTTTGCCTAACTATTACTTATACTGCACCGTATTATTACTTAAAATCAAGCGCTATGCCGGGTGTTGCATATATACAAAACAATTTTTTTTTATAAAACAAAAAACTAATATTTTAAAATAGGGTCTGTATATCTACTTTCACTAATTATTGCCATCTACCTTCTCCCGTATAAGGTCCCCCCTCCGGCTAATGTAGGTTTTAGTTGGAGGGTATGTACATAAGTGCATTTGTAATTTAGGATAATTTTTAATCAATATCCATTAACAATTATGAAATAATTCGTTAATTCAATTTCTGCATATCTTTCATTTTCTGTTCCATCTCTGCCTTCAGCTTTACAATCTCCTGCATAATTTCATCTTCAGTAGTGATTCCTTTTCTGCAAAGTATTCTTATCATAGCCTGTACTTCAAAAATAAATCGACATCAAATAAATTTTTATTGTTGTCGCTAATCAAAAGAACTGCGTGAAAAATTCTTTAGAGTGTAGCGTTAAAAAAAAGAAATGCTGTTTGAGTGAGTCTTCGAGCGAGTTCATTTCTTTTAGCGGAACGGCGAAGAAATTTAGCAGTTATTTTGGAGAGCATACTTCTTTTGATTCTTTTCTGGAGTTTATCCTGAGCTTGTCGAAGGAATAAGAAAAGAATATCTAAGAAAATTTTTAATAAATATTCCACTCTCATACTTATTGCATGGGCTTGTTGTTTGAGGTGTTTTATTTTTTGTAAAAGATCTTTAACAAAATCGCAATTCGATAGTATCGGTTTCAATGGATTTTTCAATTTTGAGAGGCTCTGAATTATCTTCAAAATGAAATTTTAGATTATGCGGTTCAATAATTATATCAAAATTCTCTACAACCTCATCTTTTGTAGAGAACACAAAAACTTTAGTCTGATCTCCATAATTCAGCACTTTAATTAAATATTCCTTATCGTTGTCAACGAACGTTTTCGTTGTCAACTTTGGCTTTAACTCTTTCGAATCTGCAGCAAGTCTATTTCCATTTTGTTTTGGCATATACGGTTCTTTTAAGGCATAAAGCTGTATAACATTTGAAAGGCTATATGCAGGAATCTTACTAGCAATCTTTCTTTTAAGCGTATCGTCAGCTCTGTTATTAGAATTCGATTTTAGATTTTTGTAAAATTCTATAATCTCAATACAGGTATTGTCTGATTCAATTAAAAACCTTAATTCATCAGAAGTACTTTCTGGAAAGAAGACATAATTGAACAAATCCTGTTCATCTATTGTTATTTTTTTATCTTTTTTATCCATACACTTTAGTAATACTCTAAATTATTGCCTTTTTGGAAAACTTATTTCTCTAATCTTGAAACTGATTAATTATTTCTTTTTTTAAGATTTTGTATAAATATTCAAATATATTCTGGTATCTGCTCTCATAGTCCTCAAATGTTAAATTTGGAATCTGTTCCATCAAATACTTGTGTAATCCCGCATTGATTCCTCCATCTCTCATATCATAAACAATATTCTCAATTGCTTTTTTTATTTTTTCAGCCTCTTGTTCATCAATTTTTTGCTTGTCTACATAACTCTCTCGCATCTTATTAAAGGTAAGAACCTTTGCCTTATTAACGATAGAATCAATTTCAGATTCATTTCCGTTTGTTGAGGTATCTGATAAATAATATGTCTCAGATTTGATATGCTTTATTTTCAGGACAAGGGAATTTAATGGTATTGCAGGAGTTCTATCAGAATTAGTTTTTATATAACTAAAAACTTTCGTTAACATATCATTACTACTTTTAAACAACTCAATTGGTAATTCATATATAAACTTGCTGTCAGGCAGCGACCCTATTTTTCTAGCATTCTCATCCTCTACGATATACGTCGTTCCAATTATCAGTTTCTTTTTAAAATTATGTTTTTCAATAAGATAATTTATTGAATCCAGGATTTTCGAAAAGAATGGATCCGATTGACGTAATAATTCTGAAACATATTTTTCAGTACTTTTTGCAATTATCCTGTTTATAAAAAAAATGGCTTGATCTTCTGTCTCAATCTTTGGTTCCCAATCATCAAAAGCTTTTATAAGTTTAATAAATAATCCTGTCTCGTCCCTTTCAAACAATGGAGCAATGGAATCAATCGCTAATTCCTGCAACGTTAAATCTTCAGCCATTAAAACTTTATTCAAGTTCTTGTATCTGTATTTGAGATAAGAATAAGCAAAACTTTGTGATAATTCAATTAGATGATTTACTTCAGACCGGGAAGCTTTGTTCTCGCTGATTGATTGGAGTATCGTCAAAACAGAATAAGTGCTTTTCATACAGCACAAAAGTACAAAAAAGATTTTCAAAAAAAAGTTTTATCATTTTCCGAAAAAGTTTGGATTGGGGGTATTGAAATGATTGTAAATAAATTTTATTAAAAACTTTCTAATTGGAGTCAATATGAAAAAGACCATACTCCTGCTAATATGTTTTATGTTAGGTAATCTTTATCCCCAAAACTGGGAAATGAAATTAAAATCACTATTCGAGTCTATTTCATTTCCAGATGATAATATTGGTTGGGCGGTTGGATTTGAAGGATACAGTCACATAGGTATAATTTATAAAACAACAGATGGAGGTAACTACTGGATAAGGCAATATGCAATTAATGGCTCAGAGTTGAATTACGTATATTTTATGGATATTATGACTGGATGGGCTTGTGGCTCAGGTGGTATGTTGCTTAAGACTACTGATGGTGGTGACAATTGGGTAGTACAAACAAGCAATACATCTCATGCTTTACAAACAATGTACTGGTTAGATCAAAATAATGGATGGATTGTTACGGCTGATGGTTCTTCTGTCCTAAGAACAACCAACGGTGGCAATGATTGGACAATAACTTGGACCGGTACAAATTGGTGGTTAGGTAATATCTTTTTCGTAAATAATAATATTGGTTGGGTTGTGGGTGATCACGGGGCAATACGTAAAACGACAGATGGCGGTAGTACTTGGAACAGTCAGGTAAGTGGAACTATTGATGTGCTTAGAGGGGTCTGCTTTGTCGATAGTTTGACGGGCTGGACTGTTGGAGGACCTTATGATACATCTTGTGTTATTCTCAAAACTACTGATGGTGGATTAAACTGGTCAGAACAAACAAGTCCAATTAAATGGCATCTTATGTCTGTTGAATTTCTCGACGCAAACAATGGATGGGCAGTTGGATTTGGTGGAACAATTATACGTACAACAGATGGTGGTGAAAATTGGACACCAGTTCCGCTCCCTCTCATCGAGCGCAGCGATTTATTTCAAATTACATTTAACAAAATAAGTGCAAATGAATATAGAGGTTGGATCTGTGGTTTTGGGTCAACCATCTACAAATCTGATGTCATTATAACCACTGTTAACGTAAACGAGAGTATTACTTCCCCAACTCTGTTTAAATTATATCAAAACTATCCCAACCCCTTTAATCCTCAGACAACAATTGAATATAATGTTTCTAAAGTTTCACAAGTTGAATTAAAAATATTTAACAATAATGGGGAGTTAGTAAATAGTCTAATAGACGAAGTTAAATATCCAGGTAATTATTCTGCCGTTTGGAATGGATCGGATTCTAAAGGCAACAAAGTATCTTCTGGTGCCTATTATTATCAATTAATTTTGGATGGGATTTCTCAAACCAAAAAGATGATGCTTCTAAAGTAGTCTCACTTTAATTATTCTGGTGGCTGTCGTAGTTAAGTCTGCGGCAGCTTTTTTATTTATTCTAATTCTTCTCGCTTAGCCCATTTACCATTTTTCCAGTAAAGAATATTATTCTTAATAATATTTTTATACTCTTCGGTATCAGTATAAGGTAAATTAAGTCTACTATGTGCTACAAGAGTGTCTCGCAAAACTCTGAACCTGCTTTCTATAAAAGGTGTCACTTCTTTGAAATCAGAACTAATATGAAATTGTATGCTCGACGATCTATCATCATGGAAGTTATTGAAATTAAATGTATATGCATTTTGATTATTATTAAACATAGGAATTTCATAATTCAGCATAGGTGTCCTCTGATGATAATAATTATCATAGTCAGTTTTAGGAAACCTAATATATGCTTTCATTATAGATGTCGGGTAGTTTCTTATTACATAATCTTCTGTTGTCGGTCGTACTTTATTTGTAGTGTCAATTTCATATACAAAAAAAACAACATCTTCATACCCATTATCATATCCTAATCCAATCATTTCAGGCTTTCCGTCATTATCAATATCGCTAATTATTCCACCCGTAATATGACCAGATGCCCAAAAAATACCGGGTAACCTTTCACCTGTTTTTAAATCAATTCTATATATTGCAGCACTGAACGATGGTCCATTTGATGAATATAAAAATAAACTTTTATGTTCTTGAAAAGTCAGTGTATCAATAATATGGATTTCATATTCAGGATTAAGTTTTTCTCTTTGTGCAAAAACCTCATCTTTAAATGCATATTTCCAAATTATTTCTCCTTTTGCAGAATAACATCTAATTGTATCATCATTGGCTTTATTATTTATGATTTGATTTGTGATCAGCACTTCATTCACTCCATCGTTATCAATATCTATGATTCTTGCAAGGCAATTCAAATAATTTTGTTCTATAATTTTAGAGTTTAAAGTAGCGATACCCTTCCTCCATAATATTTTTTCATTTTTGTTTTTAACGTATAAGATGCTTCCATCAGTAGTAAGGATTGCTGGATTATCATCCCAATCCACTACAAACAAATAACTAAACATTATTGCCAACAAAACTGTAGCAACAGCACTGATCCAATTCTTCTTTACATATTTTGCAGTTCTTATAACAGCTTTTTGCTTTCTTATGTCAACAAGGTCTCTTCTATTAAGTACGTCATTAATATTTTCAACAGGGATAAGTTTCTGTTTTCTGTTTGGATAATTTTTCTTTACCTGTTCTAAAGTAAAAACTGCATAAGTCTCTTCCAGCTTTGGGATAACAAATGAATTTATTTGCGAAAAGATTATTGCTGATACTTTTCGCTTAATTATCTCCTCGCCTGTATTTAGTATCTCTCCCTTTTCATCTACGCCGCCAGTAAAGGAACTATTCTCAACTATCTTAATGAGGTACGTTGGATTATAATACTTTAAGATTTGCTCAAGAAAAGTAAGTGTTAATGCAATTCCTAATGAATTGCCTTCATAAAACCCGTGCTTTTTATCAAAGCTTATTATTACTTCGTGATATTTGTAAGGCTTTTTAACATATTTTTTTGAAAGCTTAAGTGCTAGTATCCAAGAATTTTTGCACTGCTCCAGGATTTTCTTTTCAATCTCTTTTTCACTTGGAACAATAATAAACTTATCCTTATCTGCGCCTTTACTAATTCTTACAGTAACCGAATCAATCATTCCATAAAATCCCTCTGGTGCATCATTATCTATTAGTGGAAAGAATGCTTTGGCAGCTTCGTCATCCCCAAAATCTTTTCCATCAAGAATTAAATTCAGTTTTTCTAACTGATTGTCAATCCTGTCAAATTCATATTTTAGTAATGCAAGATTCTCAGAGGCAATTTTTAAAGTAATGACGCTTTGCAAATGCTTAATTATTCTCTTTGTAATTTCAGGATCAGTTCCCCATATTTCAAATTTGGAAATACAGTTAATGTAATCATCCAGAAATTCTTTAATAAAAGCTTCTTCTATATTTTTGTTTTTTATGGAGAGTACTTGTTCGAAATAATTGCTATAAAGGAATAATCTAAGGTTATTTGAATAAGTATTGAGTGTCTTTTCGATCAGTTCGGATCTTAAAGATTCAAGCTCGAGAAGATTAAATTTTTTGTTACTATTATTTTCCACTTTAATAGAAGTTTTATGCAAAAATAAGGAGTTTAAAGCATTCTAAATAATAGTCTGCAAATAAAACTAAAATTATTGGGCGTTCCCTTCACGATAACCGCACTAAAAATAATTGCGCCTTCCTCGTCTTCGACTCTCATCTCTCGTCAGTCGCAAATATTTTTTAACGTGCTTTATTACCTTTTAATAGTTTGCTCACCGCTTCAGGAAACTTTTTTTTGCCTTAACTAAATTTGTTCGCACCTGTAATGTTCATAAATTATTGTCCCCGCTTCAATGGAGTCAACCGCTCCGGCATAAAAGTTCCCTTCCGCTTTCATTCGTGCCTTGCCGCTTCGACTGGCAAGCTCACTCATTCATTCGCAAACAAATATAAGATTATAATTGAATGTTCAGGTCGGGCTTTCGTGCTTCGCATAAAGCTTGCGAATCACATCTTTCCCCTTCGGGCTTCAATCCCTAACCCATAAAAAAAGGAATCCCCGATGAGGGGTGGCATCGGGGATTCGGCTTTTTCGTTAAGTAGTGCCAATGCTCAGTCGGCACTACATATTAAAATTATAAAATCGCCATTTTAATGTCAATAAGTACATTTGTTAATCTTCTTGTTAACATATTTCCACTTTTAAGTTTATTACCATACATTTGTATAGTATGGAAAAGAAATCATTTCATTCTCAATTATTTCGCAGAAAAATAGAGGTTTCCGAACCCGATTACTGGGCTATAGTCCACGGTGAGACTATATTCAGAATTTATGATTTAGAAGTCCGAAAATGCGCCTGTTTCAAATGCAGCCAGGATTTAGAAAAATATAAAGATTTTTTAACTAGTTTAAGATCATCGTCAGTACTTCCTAAAAATAAAGACTAATTCAATAATCAGGATATTGAATTGATTCTGTTATATGTTTAATTTTCAATAAACTGAAATGATTGGATATGATTAGAATAGGCACCTGCAGCTGGAAGTACGATTCCTGGAAAGGAGTAATTTATCCGGATAAGGATGAATTTAATTTCCTTTCAGAATACTCAAAGCATTTTAATACCGTAGAAGTCGATCAATGGTTCTGGTCATTGTTTGAACCTAAGAAAGCGTTCCTTCCAAAAGATTCTGATGTAAAATCTTATGCTCAATCCGTTAAAGATAATTTTAAATTCACGATAAAAATTCCAAACAGTATTACACTCACTCACTTTTATAACAAAAATAAGACAGCTGAATTAAAACCAAATCCATTTTTCTTAAAGACTGATCTGTTTGAAAATTTTCTTGAAACTCTTAAACCAATGAAGAAAAATATTGGTGTGCTGATGTTTCAGTTTGAATATCTGAATAAACAGAAAATAAGCGGCCTAACAGAATTCCTGGATAAGTTTGAATCATTCATTGAATCCATAGATAAAAAATATACTTACGGAGTAGAAATCCGCAACCCAAACTTTCTTAAAAAACCTTTCTTTGATTTTCTTGAACGAAACAAATTAGCGATGGTATTTCTGCAGGGTTATTATATGCCTCCAATCTGGGAAGTATTCAATGAGTATAAAGATCAGATAAAATCCACAGCATTGATTAGATTGCACGGTCCCGATAGAAGCGGAATAGAAAAGAAAACAGGCAGCATCTGGAATCAAATCGTTGAGCCAAAAGATGAAGAATTAGATAAAGTCGCAGAAATAATTTATTACCTGAAAAATAAAAAAGTTGACACTTACGTCAACGTAAATAATCATTATGAAGGCAGCGCACCGTTGACAATAAAAAAAATCAATACACTTATTAAGTAAAAGAACGTATGATATTAAAAGGATATTTATGAAGAAATATATTGCAATCTTAATTTTAATTTTAACATCAGTTTGCTTTACTCAAACCAAGATTGAATCACCTATACCTAGAGACAGTAAGCAGATGTTAATAGTTTTAACTGATTCTGTAAAGTCTACAAAAGGTGAACTTTTTTACTTTGAAAGACAGAATAATAAAAGCTCTTGGAAAAAGATCAGCAATACTATTCCTATCGTTCTTGGCAGAAACGGGCTTGGCTGGGGAAGAGGATTAAATTCTATAGATTCATTAAAGTTGCCTATGAAAACTGAAGGTGATGGAAGAAGTCCAGCGGGTGTATTTGAACTAGGTGCTGCCTTTGGTTATGCAAGTTCAGACGAAATGAAAGGATTGAAAATCTCTTACATACCAATCACTGAGATGGTTGAATGTATCGATGATATAAAATCAAGTTTTTATAATCAGATAGTAACCCGAGATAAAATTGAAAAAGTAGATTGGCAATCATCAGAGAAAATGTTTTTTGCTGAAATATGGTATCAGCAAGGTATTGTTGTAGAACAAAATACAAATCCAATAGTCAACGGATCAGGTTCTTGTATATTTCTACACAATTGGTCGCAGCCGAATGAGACCACAGCAGGTTGTACAGAAATGGAACCGGTAAAACTAAAAGAAATAATTTATTGGCTGGATTCCACATCGAACCCTATTCTTATTCAACTTACAAAACAACTTTTTACTGAGTATCAGCAGCTCTGGCAATTACCCTTCACAAAAGATATTCCTTGATAATAAATAACCCTGCAACCGAAGCTGCAGGGCCTGTGTTAACAAAAAGCAGGGGTAACTTTCTGTTAATCACAAAGCCCAAACATCTCTGTTTGGGCTTTTATTTTTCTATATCAACGAACTTGAATATTACCATTATCAATTGGGAATGTAGCACCCATCTCTGGGAAATAAGGTTCGATCATAGCCCATTGCCAATCAATAAATTCTTGTGGCCCTTGACTTAGCCAAAGATCTCGATCCGATTCTTGGTCACTGAACCACCAGCTTGAAACTTCATCTTTTGATGATGAAGAATTTCCTTCCCCATTGTCGACAAACGCCATAGCAAACCACCAAGGTAGTTGAGGACCATCCCACTTCGTTATTTCGCCAACTATTTTCGCTATGTGCCCTGTCTCATCGACCATAAGTTGTATTATTTTAATCTCAACTTTTCCAAGGAATTGAAGATATTCGTATGTAAAGTCTTCAGGTATTTTCCCATGGAACTGTGAAATTAAGTGTCCCGTAACTGCACCATTTTCGTGCTCAATAGCATTAACGGTAACAACATTATAAAATCCATCTTTTTGTTTTGGTCCAGGAATAATGCAGAGTCCTAATACAGGATGGTCATATAGTATATTATACGTGTTTGCACTCCCTGTAAGAGAGTGAATGACACCTTTCTCCAAACTTACTGTACTTGCCTTATCAACAGGTGTTACAAGCTGATCTGTTGATTCAGAGCAACCGAGTATTACAAGTCCTAAAAGAGTCAGTAAAACAAATGCATAAAATGTTTTCATAACATTTCTCCTTTTTAATTTTTTTTAGCCATTCTCTATTGTTTTTAGAGAATCAATTTTTTTTTTACCACAAAGCCCGAACATTTCTGCACGGGATTGTTATATTTTCATTATTTCACTGAAACATTACCTATCTCAACGGGTACCATTACATCGTTTATATTCATACCCCATTGCGTAGATATTTCATTAATCACTTGTTCTGGTGTCATACTCCAAACCCTAATTGCATCCTCAATCGTTGTCGCCCAATAAATGCTAATTGATCTCATATCAGGTGTTGCATTGACTCCCTCACCATTATCAATCATTACAAAGACATCATATGTATCGGGGAATCCATACTGACCAGTCTCAACGCCTCCTATTACGGCTTTATTTCCATCGTACACTGTTAAGGCCATTACTTTTCCGTGCCATTTGTTTCCTAAAGTTGGATCAAATGCGTGTGCCCAAAATTCATACTGTCCATTGGCAGATCCATCTTCATATCTTTTAGCGTTAAATGCAGACACAACAATTTTTCCATCATAGAAAAAAGCTGGGTTTCCAGTTGCAATATTTATGACTGGGCCTCCCTTATCTAAACTTCCAACATCGTTTAAATTACTAACCTTCTCAACAGGTGCAACAAGCTGATCTGTTGATTCAGAACAGCCGAGTATTGCCAGTCCTACAAAAGCAATCAGGACTATTGCATAAAATGTTTTCATAACATTACTCCTTATAATTATTTTAAGCTTTTCTCTAATGTTTTTAGAGAATCAAATAATTTCAGTCACAGCATAGTGTGTAACTTCCAAACATCACAAAACCAGAAACAGAAGACACATTTATTTTAATCATTGTACCTCCATAAAAATTTGTTTTGAAAAACTTTGAAATGAATTATTTGATGAGATAATAATTGAAAAACAATTTTATGATTTGCATTTTGAAGTATTGATTTGCTTTGTGAACTGATTGCAGTTTTGGGCAGAGTTTCTTTATTGGAAGAAATTCCTAAACCAGCTATAACAGTCTTTAGCTCTGTTATGTAATTGGGTATCTCATCATCATTAGCTTTTTCTTCCAAGTTCTCTCTCCCACCCAAAGTAAATAATATTACTTTAATGGTTAATGAGTGATTATCTGATGATCAACAGGAAATGAATATTTTGAAATAAAAATACAATTTGATCAAAAGATAATCTTCAGTTCAATTGCAATTTTTAAAGTAGAGAATAATATTAATGGCGAACAAAAAATCTTGCAGCAAGCTTTTATATATCGCCTTGGGGGATCGGTTCAGTGAGGATTCAGCAAAATCAATTTTCTAAAAGAGAATCTTCTCTCAAGGTGTAAGATTAATTCTACCACGTGTTAAACGTAATTTAAAAAAATCACATTGTCAAGAAAATAAAACATAACGATTAGCAAGAATATATATTTAGCAATAACCCTTGCCAACTTTCATTGATAGTAAATTGCAAAAACTTTTCAAATTCATTCTTCCCAAACCCAGTACCTAGTACGACTCCGATGGCTTTTACGTGGATTACATCAAACTCATTCTCGGGTTAATCTGATTACGTATAGAGAATTGAGTTTGTAAATTATTTTATAGAAATTTTATTTTATCGTATTGCAATTTTACAACTCATTATAAAAAAGAAACCCTGCAACCGAAGCTGCAGGGTGTTGCCTTAGCTTCAGAGCTGGGGGGAACCCTTTCCTAAGTGCATTGTAAAAATAATGGAAATTTATTTCAACAAAATCATTTTGCGTGTCTGCAAGTAATCACCGGCTTGCAATCTATAGAAATAAACTCCGCTTGGAAGATTAGCTGCATTCCAGTTTATCTCATAAGTACCTGCAGGTTTTTCTTCGTTAACAAGAGTTTCTAATTCTTGACCGAGTGCGTTAAATATTTTTAGCGATACTTGAGATGAGTTTGGAATTGAATATTTTAAGACTGAAGAACTATTAAATGGATTCGGGTAGTTTTGAAAAAGATTAAACCCTGTTGGTTTGGTTGGGTCATCTTTTACATCAGTATTTAAATTATCTTTTACACAACGAACTGATAATGCATCATCAGGGTGAAATCCCCCGATTGTCATCTCTGCATTATCATAACTTAGTTTAATTCCCGCTACTTCTGGATGATTCGGAACTGACTCATCCGTCGATGTAATAAAGGCGCAATAATCTCCCTTCCACTGAAATTCTTGCCAGAAGGCGTACATACCTGCAGGTAATGCTGTAAATCCACTTTCATTAGTTGCCCCGGTATTTGGAGTTATCCAGTGATTAGTTCCTGCTTCCTTTAACTTACCGCCAGCAACATTCAATCCTCCTAAATAGTCTGCCAGTTGTTGCCACTCTGCTTTGCTTGGCAGATGCCAACCAGCTGGAGCAATTCCTTGCACATTGCTTGGATTAGTATTGCTGCTTTCTTCACCATTCATCGCTGCAGCCCAATTATATAATCTTCCATATATCGGTACATTAGAAGTATCATTATCATAATTGAAATATGTGATTGGAACTCCATCACTGTAATGAGTACTTCTTAAGTTTTCTCCCATCCAGATCTGCTCACCGATTTTTATAGTACTATACGTGTTACCGTCATAGTCACTAACAACTAAAGTATCTTCGATCAAATTATAAATAACACTTGCATCAACCCAATAAGGGTTACCTCCCAAAGCGTCCGGCATCCATGCTTCAAAAAAGAAGTACTTCCCGTCACGAGATATTGAGGGCTGTATAACCTCACCGGAATTAATTTCTTGTCCTAAATTTATTGGAGATGACCAGGAGTCATCCGAATTTCTTTTACTAATGTAAATGTCAGTATTACCAAATCCACCAGAACGTCTCGAAGCAAACATTATAAATCGCTCCGCTGGATCAATGTAAGGTGTAAAATCCAATTGCGGGCTACAAATTGCAGTTAATTTTTCGGGTGATTGATATTGATCGTTAACAAAACGCCAAAGATAAATGTCTTCTGAACCTCCTGGACTAGTGAGTTCGGAATAAAGATTCCCATTATCTGCAATCGAAAACTGCCATCCCGGGGAATAGCCGGTAGGAAGGTTTAAATTTAAAGCAAGAGGTGATGACCAAACACCATTATTTCTTGTTACCTTAAAAACAATTCCATTTGGTCTATCAGAAAGAAAATATAATGTATCTTTATGTTGTGAAAAGTATGGATTGTTATTGCTATAGTTATTGTTTGCGAAGGGAGCTTTTTGGGGAGAAGTCCATTTCCCATTAATACATTCTGTGAACCATATTTCCACCCTGCCTGGATTAAACCTATATGTAGCATAATACATTTCAGTCCCATCGGGAGAAAATGACGGAGTGCCGTGATATTGCCATTCAGTGTTTGCAGCCATGCTATCCGGAACTAATCTTATTGGAATATTACCCGGAACTGTTTGCCCAAGATACGGAAGACATTGAGACAATGAGTCTGCCGTGAATACAAGAATGGCACTTACCAGAATAAATAGGAGACTAAGAGTAAATTTGTTTTTCATTTTTCTACCTTTATTTAGTTAATCACAATTAATCTTTTACATAACGCGTAGCAAAGGCAATCCCAGATGTTTTGTCAATTGGACTTACTTCTGTTACAACATTTGCAGATGTATTATACAGATAAACACAGAATGGTTCCTGTATATTGTTCGCTGATCCCCAATATGAACCATGTTTGCCTAAATCATAATAGAAACCGTCGGGTCCCCGAAAGCCTCCTGCAACAGCAGTAAATCCCGAAGAATTTGTAGCACTGGCATTAGGGCTATTCCAATGAATTGTTCCGATTTCTTTTAATTTTCCACCGGCAACATTGGAACCGCCAAATGAATTAATTAATTCTTCCCATTCCTCTTGGGTGGGCAAATGACATCCGGTAGGTGTTGCCTGCACAGCTGCAGGCCAGGTATATAGTCTGCCGTAATCTTTAACATTGCTGTTGTTGTTATCGTATGTAAATACTCCTTGTAAAATTTGGCCATTCGTGTCCTTAGTTGCTTTAAAATTTTCTATCATCCAATATCTGTTTCCA
>JBGSPH010000057.1:0-5820 GCA_041738675.1 Ignavibacteriaceae bacterium | reverse complement strand
TGATTAGTTGCTTGTCAAATGTAAAATAAAAAACCCCTAAAATCTTTTATTTTAGGGGTTTTAGTGAGCTGGCTATGGGACTCGAACCCGCGACCTGCTGATTACAAATCAGCTGCTCTACCAACTGAGCTAAGCCAGCATATTTTCAATATTCTTCTTTATTTCCCTGCAACCTTCCCGATCCAATCGGGATGCTCTACTATCCGCCGCGGCGGAGAGCTAAGCCAGCATTTTCGGAGAGCAAAATTAACATTTTTCGGTTATCTAAACAAGATTCTTTTGTTTATTCTTTAAAATTATTCTTCATCAAGAATTCTTAAATCCTCAACCCAATAAAGTTCGCAGGAACCGCCTGCAGTATCATCTCTTCTCAATGAACTTTTCCAGTGCCATCCATCATCTGTAGCTACTTCAACTAAATATCCCTGCATTTCAATCAAACTGCCCTTATAGACTTCATTTAACTTATCCTCAGTTAAATCGTCTTTGGGAATTATATGAACGTTAGCACTATTTAGCGAAATTTCCTTATTGGGAAGTGGGTATGTTTCTGTTTCCCAATGATACCATCTGTTACTTTGAGTAACTTCAATTTTATCAATTACATCCTGATCAGACATAGGCCCCCAACCGAGTGCAAAATCAACAGGAGATAGTTTGCTTTCTTTACCGATTGAAAAATTATTTTTGCTTAATACTCTCGCTTTAATTTTATACTCAGCAAGTGCTTTAATATTAAATTCATCTTTCTGCCATTCTTTACTTGAACGCAGATTTTGCTGTATAGGTTGATCAGGTGCTTTTTGTCCGGCAGGATAACTAATGACTTTTTCAGGCCAAAAGAAATATGCAAAAGTTATGATTACAATGATTGCTGTAAATATTAATTTTTTCATTTGTTAAATTAATTTTTGAGTGAAAGTTCTTCAAAATCTCCATTAGTTGAATAGACTTTAAACTGTACCATCTTCTGTCTGATTTTTTTGATAAGTTCAAAAACTAAACCTTGATATTCATACTTTTCAGACGTATTAAGAATTTTACCCGTCTTCTCAGCAATAAATCCAGCAACAGTATTGTAATCATCCGATTCAGGAAGATTATAGCTAAAAGATTCGTTGAACTCATCAATATTCATAGAACCAAGTACATAATATTTACCATCAGGCAGTTTACTATAATAATGAATCTCACTTCTTGTTTTGTCTTTTATCTCACCAACAATTTCTTCTAAAATATCTTCCATAGTTATAACACCTTCTGTTCCACCATACTCATCAGTTACGATTGCGATACGCTCCCCTTGTTTCTGCATATCTTTTAATATTTCTGAAATAAGTTTTGTCTCGGGTACAAAGTATGCCGGACGAAGAAGGCTTTTTAATGAATATTTTTGATTTTCAATTATTGATCTCATTACATCTTTAGTATGGAGTATACCGATTATGTTATCAAGTGAATTTTCATACACAGGAACTAATGTGTGACCCGTCTTTATTATTGAAGAAATATTTTTCTCATCCTCTTCACTAAGATTTATTGCAATCATTTCTGTTCTTGGAATCATTACTTCATCAGCCTTTAGATCATTAAACTCAAAAATGTTTTCTATTATTTCCTGATCTGCTTCATCAATTGTTCCTGATTTAACACCATCAGATATTATATCAAGTATTTCATCCTCCGAAGGACGTTCTTGTGAGAAATTTATTTTTTCCTTGAATGGCAATAAGATGAGATTGCTGAATGCCGTAATTGCACTAGTAACAAATTTCAAAGTTGATGAGAGTAACAATATTATTTTTATTGACCGCTTGCCTATAAAATCGGAGTACCTGTAAGCTATTGCTTTTGGAACGAGCACATTAAAAACTAAAATGATTAATGTTACAAGCACTGTAGTGACAAATACTAAAATTCCGATCGAATATATCGATGGCAAATCTATAGCAGATATTAGTTGAAGATATATCCAGCTTGAAAACAAAAAATATCCAATGATTGAAATAAGAACTGTTAAGAATGTAAAAGCAAGATGAATGCTGCTATAAACTTGTTCTTGATTTTCATTAAGTCTTTCAAAATACTGTACGTGCTTATCATTGTTTTCTTTGAGCTCATCTATTTTAGTTTCCCCAAATGCTGCTAAAGCTATTTCAGCGGCGGCAAGTAAAAAGTTAACGAACAAAATCACAATAAAAACGAGCAAAAGTTCCATTAAGTATTAATTATCCTTCTATTATTAATATCTAATACAAAAATAACATCGTTATGCTTAATTTACATTACTTAATTTTTAATAATATGTTATTTTGAGTTCACAAATAGTAATACTTTTAGAGATGAGACCAAAGCAAATAAGAATAGTGGATAAAGATAAGCTATCTTTAATCTGGAATGATGAAACTTCCACAGTATTTTCGCTAAAATATTTACGTGATGAATGCCCATGTGCAGGCTGTAAAGGTGAAACTATTTTGTTTAAAACTTTTCGTCCCCCAAAACCAACAATACTTTCAGCTGAAATGTATAAGGTTAAAAGCATCGATGTTGTTGGTGATTATGCTATTCAAATCGGTTGGAAGGATGGACACAACACAGGCATTTATTCATGGGAGTATCTTAAAACTCTTGAAGCTGGAGAAAACAATAACACTCAGCAGAACTATAACAAGCTAATATGATTTCCAAAAACGAATTAAAATATTTCTCTTCTCTCTTGATTAAAAAATTCCGCCAACAGGAAGAAAAATTTATTGTGGAAGGATTAAAAACTGTTGAGGAAGGATTGAACAGTAGTCATAAATGCGAAGCAGTTTTTGTCACTCCTGCTTTTATGGATACTTTTCCTGATGTGATTACGATTCTCCAAAAAAAATCAACCCGGGTTCTTGAATTAAAGTCTGTTGATTTTCAAAAAATATCTGATACAAAATCTCCGCAAGGTATCGCAGCAGCTTTCAATAAAAATTATCCAAAAAAAAATTTTAATGATCTAAAAGATAAACTTGTTGTTCTCATTGATAACATTTCTGATCCCGGGAATCTTGGAACAATTATACGAACCTGTGATTGGTTCGGCATTTATAATATTTTAATCACCGATCAATCAGTTGAATATCTTAATCCAAAAGTTATTCGCGCTTCTATGGGTTCTCTTTTTCATCTTAATATTTATGATGAGATTTATGAAAATGATTTGGCTAATCTAAAAAGTAATGGATATCAGATTGTTTGTGCAGATATAAAAGGTAAAAATATTTTTTCATTTACTACTTCCAAAAAAACTCTGATTACTTTTTCAAATGAATCAATCGGACCTTCTGAAATGGTAAAAAGTCTTTCAGATGATTTTATTACAATTCCAGGTAAAGGCAGAGCTGAGTCTTTAAATGTTTCATCGGCTGCCTCTATAATAATTGCGCGGTTAACAAATGAGTCATAATCACAACCACACAACAACTTCAAAGAATTTCAGAACAGTTTTCTTCCTCAATTTTGGTTTTACACTTTTTGAAATTGTTGGTGGTATTCTTACAAACAGCATTGCAATAATTTCTGATGCACTGCATGATTTTGGCGATTCAATTTCAATTGGGCTTGCATGGTATCTTGAAAAATATTCGCACAAAAAAAGTGATAGCAAATACACTTATGGTTATGGTAGATTCTCGCTCCTTGGTGCATTGATTAATGCAATGGTTTTAATAATCGGATCAACATTTGTTTTAGCAAATGCTATCCCCAGAATTATAGAACCACAAGCGACCAATGCAGAAGGTATGATTATTTTTGCGATCATTGGTGTGATTGTAAATGGTGCCGCAGTTTTTAAGCTAAAAAATGAAGAATCTATGAACGCCCGCGTTATGATGCTTCATTTGCTGGAAGATGTACTTGGATGGATTGCTATACTTGCTGTTGCAATCGCATTGCTTTTCTGGCAGACTTACATTCTTGATGCAATACTTTCAATTGTAATAACACTATATATACTTTTTAATGTAACCATTAACCTAAAGAAAACAATTGCACTGTTTCTTCAGGCAACACCGGATCATGTACAGATAGAAATGATTGATGAAAAATTAAAAAGCATTGATAAGGTTATTTCTTCACATCATACGCACGTTTGGTCTTTAGACGGCGCTAATCATATTCTTACAACGCATTTAATTGTTGATAAATCCACGACTCGAGATGAGATTATAAGGATAAAATCCAAGTGCAAACAATTATTTGAAGATCTTAAGATGACGCATTTTACGATTGAGATTGAACTGGAAGACGAAGTGTGTCTGATGAAAGCTGATCACGAACACTAAAATTTTTTAATCTTTGTATGGATCATAAATATCTGTACCAGCCATTGCAACACCGATTGGATGAAGCTTGTAAAGCACCTTAATTGTGTCACCCATATAACCTAAAACTTCATCAAGATTTTTATAACATTCCGGTGCTTCATCTGCGCCGGAACCTCGCAACTCAATTCCTTTTTGCTTTACAGTTGTTTTTACTTTCTCAAAATTAACCTTACCACGACCATCTGTTACTGGCTTTTTAATTCCATCTCTGTCCCGAATCCATTTTTTCTTTCCGGCGGCTTCATTGCGGGACATTGTTCTGCCTGCACCATGAACAGTTGAGTATAATGCTTCTTTGGATAGTTGTGAATCCACCCCTTCAACAATCACTGAATCATCCATCATATTTGCACCGATAAACCCAAGTTGATTTGGAAATGCTGGAGTGCATCCTTTACGCACTACCCAATACATTTCACCAAAATGCTTTTCTCTCCATGCAAAGTTATGATGATTGTGAACTTCAAATGTTCTTTTCGGATTGCCGAGGATTCTTAAAACCAATTCAACTACTTTATCTCTGCCGGCGTAAGCATATTCACCTGCAAGATGCATTACCTCTAAATATCCTTGTCCGAGTTCGGATTTTGTATCAAACAAAATTGGCGGTGCATCCATAGAACCTTCTTTGGCTCTATCTTCAAAGGATAAGTTTTGTGAAAGTGCGATAAAGCCCATAGTTGTTCTGTGTCCGAATCCACGCGAACCGAAATGTACGCCAATCCATAAAAATCCGTCATCATCTCTGAACAGATCCACAAAGTGATTTCCGCTACCGACAGTTCCTAATTGTTCTTTAGCTAGTGAGATAAGTTTTCTTTGTGGTTTAAATTCTGCAGCAGCAATTTTATCTAATACTTCGTGATCAACAGGCTGGTTATTTTTTCTGCCAATTCCGAAAGATATTTGATGATAAATCTCATCCATAATTTTCGGCAATTGTATTTCATCTGCTTTTATATCAGTTCTTACAGCCTTGTTGCCACAAGCAATATCAAACCCAACTCCGGAAAGTGAAATTTTATTTTTGTATGCAACCACTCCGCCGATTGGATGACCATATCCGTAATGAGCATCAGCAGTAAGTACACCGATGTCATTTTCAGAAGTGCATCGTTCAATCTGAGCAATTGATTTTTCATCAATTATTTCTCTGCCAAAGATTTTTATGCGTTTCATTATAAAATGTAGATTTTCATTTAACTAATAATAGGATTCTTATTTCATAAAGTCATTATAAAAACAAAAGGCACGATTGCTCGTGCCTTGTAATATTCTAATAAGGTCACACTTCGTCCCTCGACTACGCTCGGGATGGGCATAATAGTCAAAAAGTGTTGCTGGAATTTATATAAGTAATTACATTATATAAATTTACAGGAACAAAACTCAATGGTAGTTGAGAATGATGAAAAAAAACATTGTCCAAAGTGTAGCAGCAATTCAGTTAAGT
>JBGSPH010000034.1:0-7958 GCA_041738675.1 Ignavibacteriaceae bacterium | reverse complement strand
CCATCTTCAAGATCCATTATGCTGTAACAAATATCATCTGCAGCCTCTACCAGAAAAGAAAGCGGATGACGATGCCACAAATATTTTTCAGCTTTGTTCGGTTTAGACAATCCTGTTTTCTCTGCAACGTGTTTATAGATTTCTTTTTCTGATTGGAAGAACCCAAATTTTTTGTAAATATTTTTATGTCCTCTGGCGTGAGTGATTTCCAGATCAGTAAGCGACTCTTTGGGATATTTATTAAGTGCAGATAAAGTTGCATAAGTTAATTGCAAACCACCATCAACATCCTGATTCTGAAGTTTAGTAATTATTCTAAATCCTTGAGCATTACCTTCAAAACGGATTAAATCATTCCATTTTTTCTCATCATTAATTTCTTCCTTAAACTTTTTACCATTTCCGTTTTTAAAGTATTCAGCAATTGCATCTTCACCAGAGTGACCAAACGGAGGATTACCAATATCGTGAGCAAGACAAGCGGCCGCAACAATTTCTCCAAAATGAAATTGTGTGAAATCTTTTTTCAACTTTGGATGTTTGGTAATTATTCTTTCACCTACAAGATTCCCAAGCGATCTTCCAACAACAGAAACTTCCAGACTGTGAGTTAATCTTGTATGAACAAAATCGCTTTCAGGTAACGGAAAAACCTGAGTCTTATCCTGCAATCTTCTGAATGCAGGAGAAAAAACTATTCGATCAAAATCTTTTTGAAACTGGCTTCGTCCATCTTTTTTTGATAGTTGACTTTTTTCAATTCCAAGACGGTCATCTGTTAAGAGTAATTTCCAATCCAAAGTAAATTCCTTTATTAGTTGTATCAAAGCTAACTAAAATTACAAAAAAAATGCGAGGTATTGCCTCGCATTTATTAGAATTAATTTATGTTAAAAGTTATTTAAGCAAAATCATTTTTCTTGAGGAAACAAATTCTCCAGCTTGAAGTTTATATATGTAAACACCACTTGGAAGATTGGCAGCATTAAATTCTATATTATAATTTCCAGCAACTTTAAATTCATTTATCAAAGTTCTGATTTCCTCACCAATAGCATTATATATTTTTAATGAAACTATTCCATCGTTCTTTATTGCATACTTTATCGTTGTTGATGGATTGAATGGATTGGGATAACATTGCAACAAACTGTAATCTTCTGGTAGTTGTTGGGTTAAATTATTAGAATTTGCTATTGCGAATAATTCAATTTTTTTATTCTCCAATGAATTAAATAATGTTGAGCCATTTTTTGATTCAATACCTGAAATCTTACCTAATCCACTATCTCCAATAAATGAATACTGTATTCCATTTGCAGGATTTAATTCCCAAGTTAATGAAATAGGGAATGAAACAGCCTGAACTAAAATATCAAGATCAATGGTCCCATTTATCGCAGAAACTTTCTTTATGTACTCGTCATTAACAAACCTTGAATCAAAGTCTAGTTCTAGAAATGCCGGTGGTAATGTAATCTCAGTCTCACTCAATGTGCTATCAATATCAATGTTAGTAACATATAGTGATTGAGAATTACCATTAGCATCGGTAATAATAAATTTATCCAAAGAGGTTAAATTAATATCAGGAACAGAATTAACTTTTTGTAATCCGCAAGGTCCAGCAAGTCTATCAAGTATAACACTTCCAGTACGATTTATTGATGTCCAATATCCAATGCCGGGCATTAAACTATCACTCAGTTGTATTAAAACATAACCAAGACTATCTACATATTTATATATGTTATTTATTATCCCTAATGGTTGCGAACAAACATTAGGACGAGCAACTTTATCAGATATTGTTCCAATGATATTCCAACCTGTACTTACTGGAATTTCTAAATGTTCAATCACTGTTCCAGAATTTATTAGTGTTTGGTTTTGGTTGGGGAAATTAATCCAATAACCCAATCCGTTTGTTAATGTTTCTACAAGGGTATAAGTATTGTTTACAAATTTATATGCAGAAATTGATGTTGGATAAATATAAGAACGAGTATAATTATTATATCCAACAGGTACACTAAGTGTTTGCCAACTACCTGAATTTTGGTTTTTAATCATTGCATGGTTTAATTTTATCTCACTAATAAGCGTATTACCATTAGCAAGTTTTTGAATATCATTTAATGCAAAATGTGCTGGTTGTATGTAGGAAGGATAATACTCATCAAGCGCATTACCTAATGAAGCTGCTGGAAGAGTTAGATCATTTAAAGATTGATTATTATTATAACTTGCTGAAGGAAAGAAATCATTAAGTTGAGTTACTTCACTTGATATATAGTCAGCTTGTTTCAATCTAATTTTATCAATTTGACTATTGCCTGATGCAAAAAACTGTACATTGTGCTGCCAAATTAATAATGTACCTGGTTGATTTTGGTATGTCCCAGGTGGTTCAGGAATATATGCATCGAATCCTTCTCTTTTTCTTGTCTCAAAAATATAATGCATATCTCTATAACCACCAATTGGATCAATATAATAGAGTTTTGGATTTTGATAATCATATTCAACTATAAAATTGCTTGTATCAAGTTCAATCGGTATAGCCTCAACCCAATTCTTTTTAAGTCTAAAGTATGGGGCTAAAGTAGCTGGGCATTCTGCCTTGAAATTTGGACCATTGAACCAACCCAAACCCATTAGATCAAATCGATAATTATCGGTAGGATTATAAACGTTTAAATCCAATGTCCCATCATAGAATCCAAGATTCACACCGAAGGAATTCAGATGTAGTCCTATATGTGTAAAAGACTTGTTTGAACCATATATAACAGCCCCTGATTGTTCACCCAAAATATACCAATTTGTATTTGGATAACCACCAACGGTACTTGTGTATCCAACAACAGGATTTCGGGCATATATTATTGCGAGATTATCATAATAATTTGAATCACCTTGTGTAGTAGAAATATATCCAGAATCAATCGCCATTTGAATTGCCTCATTACCTAAAATTGTAAAACCAGCATATGTATCAACATAATAAGCTCTTGAATAAGTTGCCGTTAACCAAATGGGTACACCATTATGATCTATCGGATTTACTACCTGTCCACCAACTCGTAGTTTTCCTCTCGATATCTGATACCAATAATCTCTAAAGCTACCAAACACTTCTTCACCTTCAGGATGTGGACTTTCTATTCCACTACCAATCCAATAATCTTCCGAGAACATCATATTTTCAAAATCAGATTTATAATAACCATTCGGACGCACACCTTGAGGCCCAGTTTTATAATGTTTAATATCCTGAAATTCAATAAGTATTATCCCAATTCTCAGGTTAACTGAAGGTTGTGATTGAGCATCTGCTTCAACTTGTTTTTGTGCATACCATTGCCAGTTAAGTTCAATCTGAGCATTGAACTGCTGTATTTGAAGGTTGATTTCATCAATCCTTGCTTGTGTTCTTGCAAGCTGATATGATGAGGCTGGAGGTGTATCTATGCCAACTTTATAAGTTGTTGCAGTATATTCTCCTTGCACATTAAGAGTTGCATAATAATACCATTCATCGCCCGATTGAACAAATCTATATCCATCCTGGGTTTCCGCCCAATAGATAAATTCATCGCCCCATATTCTTCCTGTAAATGTTACACCGTTTGGTTGCTGCAATAATGACATTCCTGTGTCAAAAGGTGCAGATAAAATTTCAAGACTACACGATACTATAAAAAATACTATGAGCAATATTTTTATTGCATATTTCACAATATTTCCTTTCATTTTAATATTGTTAATTTTTTAACTACTCTAAATGAATTACACTCAAGACTGTAAAAATAATTTCCTGATGGTAACTCATTTGATGAAAAGGCAAAGCTATAAATCCCTTTTTCTCTCTCTTCTTCTAATAGGGTTAATATTTTTTCTCCGAGTATATTATATAAGTTTATTCTTATCCTCCCTTCTGTTGGTATTTGATATTTAATTATGGTTGTAGAGTTAAAAGGATTTGGATAGTTTTGGTAGAGATTATTTTTTGAAGGTAAAATTGGTTCAAATTCTTGATCGACAGCGCTGATAATTTCGCCCAGGTTACCATTGCTACTAACTTGTTGAACTACAACTGTAAAATGGTTTATTACACCACCAATAATAAGACCGCCATTCCTATCTGTAGTAAAAGATTGATATTCAATTGATGGATGTGAAATTAGAACTCCTTCCTTATTCCACAATTTGTTTCCGAGTGTATCGTAATTTTGAACTAATAAAGAATCTGGTAAATAGTTAGTTTCGTGATAAATGAAAGAAGTTTTGTTTTTTTCAAGAGGTATTATGTATGCACCTCCTAAAGGTGGTATCCCGATTTGAATGCACCCATCAGAAAAAAGCTTTGTCCCATCAAGTCGTAATGCCTGAAACTGTGCAACCTTATCAACTCCATTCTTCTTACCAGTCCAGCTATAATAGATATATCCATTATTGTATTTAATATTAAGAATTGTGTTTATATCAAGACTATCTGCAATCTCAACATAAGGTTCCTGCCACAAATTATTTCCAAGTGAATCTTTTTGCTGGGCAACTAATTTAGGAATCATTCCTGTCCAGACTCTTCCGCTTAGTATTATTCCACCTTCAGGGTCGGGCACTATATAACCAAGTGTTACACTGTCTCTTCTTACTATCTCTCCATTTTGTCTTATCCTGTAAATGTATTCACCTGTCTGTACATAATAGTTTCCATCACTTGCATTTTTTATATTAATATCATCATCAAAAACACTTGTTCCAATAAATACCCCCGAATCACTCCACGCTCTTTCACCCTTTTTTGTAATCCGATTTATCCAGTATAAACCAGCATAGTCTTGCCATAATACAACACAACCACCTTCGCCATCACTCACAATGTGTTGTCCGCCCTGGCTTGTATCTTCTAAAACTGAAACTCTACCACCCAAACTGCCCCAAAGAAAATTACCACTGCTATCAACTTTTTGAACGCGTACTCTTGATTTGAAGTAGTATGGTGGTATCCATTCATTATCCTCGTAGCCTATTATTACTCCACCTTCGCCATCTTCAATAATTTCTGCGTGCCATTGTTGTTCCAACTCGCCTAAGATTTGTATTTTATCTACCCAGGGTTTGTAACCATACCTGTTTAATCTTTCCACTGCGAGTTTTCTAGGATAACCGGTTGTGCCATATTCATAAGTTATATAACATCCTCCAGCACTATCACTGCACAACTCGGGATTTAAACCGTAACCTATTATTAGGTTGTTATTTGGGTCTGTTGACCATTGGGAATAATATTTAGGTGAAACAGCAAATAGAAGAGTAAAAAGTAAAAACAAATATCTCATAAAACATTCCTGAAATATGTGTTGATAACGTAATACATAAGTGTTGAAATTTCTAATTATAAAATCATTAAGGTAATGTTAAGTGGATGTTATATAGAGCACTAAAAGAATTTAATTGTCATTTTTTCGAGATCTCGCAAATCAATTCATAATAAGTCGCTTCTACAGGCCTTTTAACACTAGTTAAACTAATTCTTAATTAATAATTATATGAAATTTGAGTTTGCTTTGCCAAGCATCTATTTTTCGGGCAATGAAATCTGATAAAGAAAATATTCTTGAGTCTTCGGTTCAGTACATCAAATCTGTTGGACCAAAACGTGCGGAATCATTTTCTAAAATCGGCATAAGTACAATTCGTGATTTAATATTCTACTTCCCTTCCCGTCATCTTGACCGCACAACTGTTTTAACTGCGGCAAAGGCTTATGGATATGCAATAAATGGTTATGATGGTGAAGTGACTATCATTGGAAAAGTTGCTGATAAAGAAAAAAGAAATCTTGGCAGAAAAGAAATTTTAAAAGTACAGTTTAGAGATTCATCAGGTTTTATTGAATGCGTCTGGTTTCATGGAGTAAAATATTTTCATTCGGTTTTTAACGAAGGAGATTATTTTGCAATCTCAGGCAAGCTGGAAATAAATTACAACAAACTTCAAATCGTTCATCCGGATTTTGATAAGATAACCGAGGAAGAAACACAAAGTTTTCTTAACACTGGAAAAATTATTCCCTTCTACAGAATTCCAAAAGAGCTTAAACAAAAGAACATTGGTGATTTAAGTTTACGCCGAATTATAAACACAGCAGTTGAAAACTATGTTGATAATCTTGAAGAAACGCTTCCACAAGAAATAATTACACTACATAAGCTGATTGATTTAATAACTGCTGTTAAAAATTATCATTATCCACAAAGCAAAGAATTGTTTGAGCGGGCAAAACGAAGATTTAAGTTTGAAGAAATGTTTTATCTAGAACTTCTTGTCGCAATCAAGAAGAATAATTATCAGACAAAACTTATCGGAAATAAGATGGAGATTAAAACAAATCTTGTTTCTGATTTTATTAAAACACTCCCATTTGAATTAACACATTCTCAGTTGAATGTTCTTGGTGAAATCAAAAAAGATATGCTTACTGAAAAACCGATGAACAGACTTTTACAGGGAGATGTTGGAAGTGGAAAAACTATCGTCGCATTGATTTCAATGTTAATTGCCATTGATAATGGATTTCAAGCTGCGTTGATGGCGCCAACAGAAATTTTAGCTGATCAGCATGCAAAAAACATTTCTGCAATGATGAGCAAGCTTGCTTTATCTCATAAGGGAAAAGAAATTAAAGTTAGTTTGTTGCTTGGCGGACAGAAAAAATCTGTTCGAAATCAAAAACTTTCTGATATTGAATTGCAGGAGGCGGATATTATAATTGGTACGCACGCAATTTTTGAAGAACAAGTTAAGTTTAACAATCTTGGTTTGATTGTTATTGATGAACAACATCGTTTTGGTGTAAAGCAGCGTGCGTTGCTGCAAAGTAAAGGCAGAACTCCTGATGTGCTTGTTATGAGCGCAACTCCAATTCCCAGAACTCTTTCAATGACGGTTTATGGTGATCTTGATTTTTCAGTAATAAATGAAATGCCGAAGAATCGAATACCGATTAAAACAGTTTTGCGCGGAGAAAAGAAACTTCCGGAGATCTATAACTTTATAATTGATAAAGCTAAAGAAGGTTATCAAACATTTTTGGTTTATCCGCTTGTTGAGGATTCTGAAAAGCTTGATTTGAAAGCTGCAATTACATTTTACGAAGATTTAAAAGAAAATCATCTTAAAAATCTTAAGCTTGGATTGATTCATGGTAGAATGAACTGGCAGGAAAAAGAAGAAGTTATGTTAAGGTTTAAGGATAAAATGTTTGATGTACTAGTTTCCACCACAGTTATTGAAGTTGGGATTGACATTCCTGATGCAAACATAATTTTGATTAACGATTCACACCGTTTTGGATTATCACAGCTTCATCAATTGCGTGGAAGAGTTGGCAGAAGTAATAAACAAGCTTATTGTATCTTAATTACTAAAGATGAAATTGCCGCCAAGCAAAATACAAACGAACTTGAGCTTGATTATTTGTCTGCTGTTCAGTTAGAAAAGTATAAATCATCCGTAAGATTGCAATCGATGGTAAAATATTTAGATGGATTTAAGATTGCGGAGATAGATTTAAAACTCCGTGGACCAGGAGATATTTTCGGAACAAAGCAAAGTGGATTTCCGGATTTAAAGTACACGAATATTATTGAAGACACAGAATTAATTCTTGAAGCGAAGCAAAGTGCGTTCAAATTAATAGAAAATGATCCGAAGTTGGAAAATAATTTTTCAGCGCTCATCCGCAAAAATCTTATCAAACATTACTCAGAAAATCTTTCATACGCTAAGATCGCTTAGCATTAAAACTCATCACATTACTTTCAACACTATAAATAGCTATTGCTATTAGTATCACCAAGCTCCAATGGAAATATTTTTCTTAAAAATATTTTTTAAAAGTAAAAAAGTTAAACGATGAACGCGTGAAAATATTTTTTCTATCAAAT
>JBGSPH010000022.1:0-106541 GCA_041738675.1 Ignavibacteriaceae bacterium | reverse complement strand
ATCTTTGTCCCTTCTGTGATTATGAAGTTCAGGAATATTTTAATGATACTTTAAGATTTGTATTTACTTTTATAGATGGAAATGTTTATTCATTCAGTAAATCAATTCCAATAAGCGGAGAAGGACATCCATCAGATGTTAAGGATGAAGATGTTTTCCCAAGTGAATTTATTCTTGAACAAAACTATCCAAACCCGTTTAATCCATCTACAATGATTAGTTATCAGTTACCTATTTCTGGTCAGGTCACTTTAAAAGTTTATGATGTTTTAGGAAATGAAGTTGCAACTCTTGTTAATGAATATAGAGATGCGAGGAAGTATGAAACCGAATTCAATGTAGCGCAGGAATCCTTTCCTGCGATTACAAGCGGAGTTTATTTCTATCAACTTAAAGCGGGCGATTTTGTTGAGACTAAAAAAATGATTTATTTAAAATAATCTTTATGGTACACTGGTCTTTATGATTAGTTAAGATTTATTAAGATCAGTTTTAATCATAAGTGATCATAATAATCAGCATACTATTGCTTTATTAAAACTCTGCACTAATTCCAATTGATGGAAGGATACCTATTGAAGATGATTCATCCATGCTCATTGTCTGTGGATCCCAGCGTACACTACTTTGATTGTTCTGGTTATAGATGTTTTGAATATCTAAGTAAGTAATCAAAGTCCATCCAGCAAAGTACCAGCGTTTATCAACTCTAATATCAAGGCTGTGAGCTGATTTCAACCTTCTTGTATTATAATCAGCAACATTCTGTGTTCCATCGGAATTATAAGGTGTGTAAGGTTTGCCGCTTGCAAATCTGAACTTAGAACTGAATTCCCAAAACTCATTAAATTTATATCCACCGGAAATACTAAGCAGCCAATTCTGATCATAACTTCCGGGACGTTCAATTCCATCTAAAGAAGTATAATCAGCTTGACTGTAAGTGAAACTGAAGATTCCATAGTAAGGAATATCCGATAATTTTTTCTGTATGGATAATTCAACTCCGCGTGCTTTTCCAAAACCGGCATCAACCAAAGGCTCTAACCCAAAAGAAGAAAAGTTATCATCGCTGCCTGAAAAACCTGCGCCTGTATTTGCAAGAACAAGATAAGGTCTAACGGTACTAGTCGGATAATTATCATAGTCTTTATAAAAAGCTTCAATCTTTACCAGAGCATCTGCAGAAACTCTGTGATCAAACCCTAAAACAAACTGGCTTACCTGAATCATTCTTAAATCCCGATTACTCTCGAATGCTTCTAACCATATGTAAGATGGTGATTGGTGATATAATCCAGTGCTAAAGTTAATGTTAGTTAAATCAGTTAGTGCATAGGAAAGAGAAAGTCTGGGACTGAAGTAAACTTTGTTATTAAGTGCAGTAAATATTTCTGAACGCACACCAAGGTTTGTTGTTAACCGATTAAATAAAAAAGTATTATAGTTTGCATAGATTCCAAACTTAGTATAGTTATTTTCAGTTGTTAGGTTCGTTACCGGTAAAGTATCGCCAAATGTGGTAACGAAAGTAGGGAATAAAATATCATAATCGGCTTCAATTAGTTTTGCAGTACCGCCAAAATTTATTTCTGAGGTTTTAGAGAGTTTATAAACTAAATCAGCCCGTAAAGTATTTTCTTCTTCTTTAGATTTATTTGTAAAGATTGGATTTAATAGCGAATCCTGCTGTCTGCTGTCGTAATCAACATAATTGCGGCTTAAGGCAACATTGAAAAAACCATCGGTAAATAAATGTCTGTATGTAAAGCCAGCAACATATTGAACTTGATCAGTTCCAAGAATTCTCGAGTTATCAACTTGCTGTTCCTCGGTATCATTAAAAAACTTTACGTTATCAAATGCACTTATAAACAAAAAACTAAACGCATCTTGAGACTGCGGATTGAAATCTGCTTTTAACAAAACATCGTAATATTCAGGAACAAAAGAAAAATCGGCGGCTTTAAAAATAAAATCAAGATAACTTCTTCTTGCAGAAAAAATAAAATTAGATTTTTCAGTAATTGGTCCCTCTAGATTTAATCCAAATTGGGAAGCAGAAATAGTTGCTTTACCTCCAAATCGATCTTCTCTTCCATCTCTAAGTTTAATATCAAGAACGGAAGAAAGTTTATCACCATATAACGCAGAAAATCCACCTGTAGAAAAAGAAGTTTCGCGAACAAAATCTAAGTTAACGTAACTTAACGGTCCGCCTGTTGCACCCTGAGTACCAAAGTGATTTATGTTTGGTACTTCAATTCCATCAATAAGATAAAGATTTTCGGAAGGTGCGCCACCACGAATAATTAAATCATTTCTGCCGCCATCGGCTTGAGCTACACCTGGCAAAACTGAAAGCGCACGAATAACATCTTCAAATCCGCCAGGACTTCTTCTTATTTCTTCGTAACTAAAACTTCTAATGCTGTTAACTTCTAGTGGATCTTTTCGAAAATAGTCGCTTGTTACAGTAACACCTTCAATTTCAATTGTTTGTGGAACGAGTTCGAAATAAATTTCAACAGGCTTACTAGTCTGAATCACAACATCTGTTTTGGTTTGAGGATTAAATCCCACAACAGAAGCGCGAACCTGATAAGTGTTTACGGGAAGACCGGTTATTTTAAAATATCCATCTACATCTGTTGCTGCGCCATTATTGGTTCCAATAACTATTACATTAGCAAAAGGTATTGGCTGCTTTGTAATTGCATCATAAACTTTTCCGTAAGCATCACCGGTTAAATCCTGGGCAAATATAGAATTTGATAAAAGAAGGATTAAGGATAAAAATATAATTTTTTGCATGTCTTTTGTGTTTTAATTTAAATTATGAGTAAGTAAAAACAATTTTTTAGTGATAAAGTTCCTTTTTGCCCGGCTTATAACATTTTATCCGAAAGAGTAAATCGGTATATTTTTCATCGATTGATTAAAAATTTAAGTATGCCACGAAAAAAAAATAATTTAACTCCTCAAGTTAGTAATAAGAAAAATAAAGATGCTTTTTTATACGGCATCACAGCTAAGAAATTAATTACAGAACCGCAAAATTCTGTACTATGTGAGATAGCCTCATCATTTGAAGATCAATTTCATTACGTCTTAAAAACCGATGGTGACAAATTAGAGATATTTTACTCCCCCAATATTAAAAGAGTAACTGGTTTTACTCCTGCTGAATTAATTAAGCTTCCTTCACTTGGCAGAGAAATGGTTTATGAAGAAGATTTGCCGGAAGTAAAAAAGAAGTTACATAAAATTGAAAACGGTAAAATTGCAAACCTTGAGTTACTTTACCGCTATAACCGTAAGGATGGCAAAATTATCTGGTTAAAAGAGCAGTTAAAAATGGAAGCTGTTGGAAACCAGAAAATACTGAAGGGCTTAGTTTTAGATGTAACAAACTTTAAAAAAAGTGAGAGTGATTATGGTGAGATAATAAATAATCTTTCAAGTGAAATTACAGCACGGGATAATTTTTTATCAATACTCTCTCACGATTTAAGGGCTCCGTTTTCCAGCATACTTGGATTTACAGAAATTCTGCTTAGTGAAACTTCGTTATCTGAAGCAGAGCGCACAGAGTATCTGAATTATATAAATGATTCCTCAACCAATCAACTACAGCTTGTAAACTATCTTCTCGATTGGTCAAATCTGCAAACAGGCAGAATGCATATGGAACCGCATCGTGTGCAGGCACAGGGATTAATATTTAATTGTATCTCAGCACTTACCGGTGTTGCAATGAGGAAGAATATAGATATTAAAGTTAATGTCCCCGATTCAATTTTTATTGAAGCTGATGAAAGATTAATGCTTCAGGTAATAACAAACCTTGTTAGTAATGCAATTAAGTTTTCGGAAGATGGAAAAACAATAAGGATTTCTGCCGATAGATTTAATAATGAGCTTGTAGAATTTGTAATTAGTGATGAGGGAGTTGGAATACCGGATAACTATCAACCAAGAATTTTTAAGTTTGAAAAGATGTTTAGTACAAGGGGCACACGTGGTGAAAAAGGTACTGGACTCGGATTATCTTTGGTTAAAGAAATTGTAGAAAGACACAAAGGACAAATTTGGTTTTACTCTAAGGAAAAAGTTGGCAGCGAATTCCATCTTACGGTACCGAGTTCCGAAAATACAATTTTATTAGTTGAGCATAATCAAAATGATTTTATTCAATTAGAAAAAATTATTCGGGATAATTTCCCTGAATTTAAATTTGTTGGAACTGATAATGGTTTTGAAGCCATTAATGTTGTACTAAAGCAGCACCCCTCTTTAATAATATCTTCACACGATTTACCGCTGATGAATGGAATACAATTTGTAAAATCTATCTTACGCGGTGATAAAAAATATTACGCGCCAATAATTGCTCTGATTGACTCAGCAGATGAGGCATTGTTAAAAACTTATCAGGAAATCGGGATCAAATCGGTACTTTCTAAGCCTGTTAATGTAAAGCAATTTAACAGAGAAGTATATTTGGCTCTTAATTGATCAAATAAATTCTAGTAATTCAATATGAAAAAGACTTTCATTATTTTTCTAATACAAAATAATTATTATCGGAGGAACTTTTGAATCTTGCAGTAATCGGGACAGGATATGTCGGGCTTGTTTCTGGAACTTGTCTTGCAGAAACGGGAAACAATGTTATCTGTGTTGATGTTGATGAGAATAAAATTGAGACAATGAAAAGCGGACAAATTCCAATTTATGAGCCAGGACTTGAAGTATTGTTTTTAAGAAATATTGTTAAAAAAAGATTAGCATTTACTACAGATTTACATGAGGCTGTTCGCAAAGCTGAAGTTATATTTCTCTGTTTGCCTACCCCACAAGGCGGTGATGGTGCTGCCGATCTTAAATATGTTTTAAAAGTAGCAGATGATCTTGGTCTAATGTTTAGAGATGAACCTGAACTTGGTTTTAAAGTGATTGTTGATAAAAGTACTGTTCCGGTTGGAACAAGCGACAGAGTCCGTGCAGCAATTAGAAAGCACGCACCCAATTTTGATTTTGATGTTTGCTCAAATCCTGAATTCTTACGAGAAGGAATTGCGGTTGAAGATTTTATGAAACCCGAAAGAGTAATCGTTGGAACAAGCAATGAAAAAACAAAAAAGGTAATGGAACAGCTTTATGAACCATTTGTGCGAACCGGAAATCCCGTTTACTTTATGGATGAAAAATCTGCCGAGATGACAAAGTATGCTGCAAACTCATTTATCGCAATGAAAATTTCTTTTATGAACGAGATTGCAAGGCTTTGTGAATTAACAGGAGCACAAGTTGATAACGTTAGATTAGGTATCGGCTCAGATTCCAGAATTGGAAAAAGATATTTGTTTCCGGGAATTGGTTACGGCGGTTCCTGCTTTCCAAAAGATGTTCACGCACTTGTTAATACAGCAAATGAAAACAAATATGATTTTAAGATTTTAAAATCAGTTATTGATGTAAATAAAGATCAGGTAACACATTTTTTCAAAAAGATTTTATCTCATTACAAAGGCGATCTTAAAGGAAAACATTTTGCACTTTGGGGATTAGCATTTAAGCCAAACACCGATGATGTTCGTGAGGCTCCTGCTCATTATCTTATAAAACTACTTCTTGATGCCGGTGCAACAATTAAAGCTTACGACCCGGAAGCAAATCAAACTTCAAAAGTAGTGCTTGGTGATACTATCCAATATGCAGAGACTTCTGATGAAACATTAAAAGATGCTGATGCACTTATTGTTGTAACAGAGTGGAAAGAATTCCGTAATCCGGATTTTGAAATAATAAAGAAATCGTTAAAAGCCCCCGTAATATTTGATGGCAGAAATTTATATGATCTTGATAAGCTTAACGAACTTAAGTTTAGTTATTATTCAATCGGAAGAACTGACGTAATTAACTAATAATTTTATATAAGGATTGTTTCATAAGTTAATAATTGTGTGTCATTCCTGTGAAAACGGGAATCCATTCCGCATTATAGATTTTGGATTCCCACCTTCGTGGGAATGACAATCCTGTATTTTAGACTTTTGACACAGCCTGTTTTTTATTTGACAAAAAAATATCGATTTATAAAAGATGTTAAACCAATCAGAACTATCTTCTCTTTCAAAAGGTGATGCTATCGATCATTTCCTTCTTGTAAAAAAATGTGAAATAAGATTAACTAAAGCAGGCAAAGAATACCTTTCATTAGAACTTGGTGATAAATCAATTTCATCTTCAGCAAACCTTTGGGAAGATACTTCCGGATTCAAATCTATAAAAAATTCTTTAGCAGCAGGCGATATTGTAAAGATTACCGGTTCTATGGATGAGTATCAGGGCAACTCGCAAATTAAAATTGATTCTATTCGATTAACAAAACAAAGTGATGATGTAACTCCGAAAGATTTTCTTCCAAAATCACTGCGCGATCTTAATATGATGAAAAAAGAATTTGCAGCACGAATGGAAAAGATTTCAGATGGTGATTTGAAAAATCTTATAACAAATATTTTTTCCGAAGATCGATTTGCAAAGTACACCTCAGTTCCTGCCGGCAAAATGTGGCATCATGGTTACATAAGCGGATTGATTGAACACACTTTAGAGATTATTAGAATTTGTGATTTGATGTGCGACATCCATCCACAAATTAATCGTGATCTTTTAGTTTGCGGCGCTATGCTTCATGATTTTGGTAAGATTGAAGAATTAAGTTTTGAACCAGTATTTGAATACACTGATAAAGGGAAATTACTCGGGCACATTGTTATTGCAGCAATGATTGTTAATGATGAGATAAATAGAATTTCTGATTTTCCTGAAAATCTTAAAAACAATTTACTTCACTTGATCTTAAGCCATCAAGGCAAGTTAGAATATGCCTCACCAGTTGTCCCCAAAACTTTAGAAGCTATTACTTTGTATCAGGCTGATGAACTAAGTGCAAAAGTAAATGCTTATAAAAACGTAATTTCAAATGAAATAAAACCAGGATCAAGCTGGACAAAATTTATTTCTCTCGCTGGAACGGATATTCACTCGCACGGCTTAGTTAGTAAATCAGATGTGGATAAAAAAACCTTGTTCGATTAATTAATCATATAAAGGAATACAAATGAAAAAGCTTCTACAGATTACCTCGATACTGCTGCTTGTTGTTTTTGGTTATTCAGCTTCTTCTGCTCAGTCGGTTGATGAACTTTTAAAAGAGGGGGATCAGTACGTTGCAGAATATAATCATCAAAAAGCACTGGATGCATATCTTAAAGCGGATAAACTTTCACCAAATAACTGGGATGTTCTGTGGCGCATAAGCAGAGCATATGTTGATCTTGGTGAAAAGATGCCGGTAAAAACTGATGCACAAAAAGAGGAACAGGAAAAAACTTATCAAAAGGCATTTGAGTATGCAGATAAATCAGTAAAAAATGGTTCAAATCAATCTATAACTTATGTCCGCAGAGCAATTGCAAATGGAAGGATAGCTTTATTTCAAGGAATCTTCTCCGCTCCCGGTACTGTAAATGATGTAAAAGAAGATTGTGAAAAAGCAATTCAAATTGGAAATGGAGATAATTATGTGCAGGCACTTGCTCATTATGTTTTAGGAAGAACACACTTGAAGGTTTGTGAAAATTCTTATTTTGTTAGGCTGCCTTTAGGTCTTGGCTGGGGCGATACAGAAGAAGCAGTTAGATTTTTAGAAACTGCAAATAAACTAAAACCAAATTTTAGAATGTTTATGTATGAACTTTCTAAAGCGTATGTTGAAGAAGACGAATATGATAAAGCAAAAGAAATTTTGAAAAAAATTGAAAAGGCTCCAAAAGTTGATGAGGATGATGATGTTGTTTTAGCTGACGCAAAAAAACTTTACGAAGAAATTAAAAACGAATAGTCATTATGAATTCTGACCTATCAAATGACCCTCCCCTTTTGGGAGGGTTGAGTGGGGCTCTTCTCAATAAACTTTCCGAATCAAAAAAAGTTGTTTTTTTTACAGGTGCAGGTATATCTGCAGAGTCTGGCATTCCAACTTTTCGTGGTAAAGGAGGAATCTGGAACAAACTTAAACCCGAAGAACTTGCAAACTTTGATGCTTTTATGCTTAATCCTCAAATGGTTTGGGAGTGGTACAATCATAGAAAAAAAATTATTCACGAAGCAAAACCAAATGCCGGGCATTTAGCAATTGCAGATATGCAAAATCTGTTTGATGAGGTTACAGTAGTAACTCAAAATATAGATAATCTTCATCGCCGTGCGGGAAGTAAAAATATTTTTGAACTTCATGGGAATATTGAGAGAAATTTTTGCGTTAATTGCAGAACATTTTATAATGAAGAGTTAGATTTCTCTAATGGAGTTCCAAAATGTAAATGCGGCGGGTTAATACGTCCTGATGTTGTTTGGTTTGGTGAATATCTTCCTGAAGATCAATTTGAAGGCGGTGAACTTGCTGCGGTTAATAGCGATATATTTTTTGTTGTTGGTACTTCAGCAGTTGTTTATCCTGCAGCAGGGTTAGTTCATGCTGCAAAACGTGCTGGATCTTTTATTGTTGAAGTAAATGTTGTAGAGACAGAAATATCCCCAATCTGTGATGAATCATTTTTTGGTGAAGCAGGAAAGATTTTACCCGAAATAGTAAAAGCGATTAAAAAGATAAGGGAACAATAATTAATTATTCACTTTTCTTTGGAACAATCAAACTTAAAATGGCAGTAAAAACCACGGCTCCAACTATTGACCAAACAATGGGATAATTAATTCCTCGGATTTCAAAAGACCAGAAATCAGGAAAGTTAAACTCGCGCGCTAAAATTGTTCCGATGTAAGCTCCTATAAATCCAACAACTATTGAGATAATACATCCACCTCGCTTAAATCCAACAAGTGAACGCCCGATTCCGCCTGTTATTCCAGCAATAATTAGTAAAAGTATTATATCAAACATTTTTCGCCTTAAAAAATTTTTGTGTATCAGAAAAATAGGTTTTATTCTGATAAAATTCTTGTAATATTTAAATTAGAACTATTTGTAGAAATATTTGGTTATAATTTTAATATAACGAAGGATATGATTTGAATCGCAGAAAATTTATAAGAAATATTTCCTTAGCATCTGCTGGAATTTTATTTGTTAGTGAAAAGTTACAAGCCAAGCAGCCGCCATCATTACCAAGTTTCAAGCCAGATCCTTCCAAATGGAAAAGTGAGGAAATTAATGTTGCTTGGATTGGGCATGCAACTGTTTTAATAAATTTTTACGGGACCACAATTCTTACTGATCCTGTTTTGTTTGAAAGAGTTGGTGTTAACTTACTTGGAATGACTTTTGGTCCAAGCAGATTTACACATCCGGCGTTAACAGTAGATGAAATCGCTAAGCCTGATATTATTTTACTTTCTCACGCTCATATGGATCATATGGATTATGAAACACTTTCAACAATTGTTGGTAAATATCCAAACCAGATTGATTGCATAACTGCATACAATACCGCAGATGTAATTGCCGAACTCGAATGGAAATCATTACAGGAAATCGATTGGAATGAAGAAACTGAATTACAAAATATAAAATTTAAAGCTCTTGAAGTAAAACATTTTGGCTGGCGCTATCCCTGGGAAAAAGATCGCTCCAAAGGTTATATGATTGACGGAAGAAGTTTTAATGCGGTGCTCATGGAAAAGAATGGCAAGAAAATATTTTTTGGCGGAGATACCGCATATCATGATTTATTTAAGTCATTAAAAAATGAAAACATAGAAATTGCAATTGTTCCAATTGGTGCATATGAGCCGTGGAGAAAAAATCATTGCAATCCCGAGGAAGCTTTAATAATGGCAGATGAACACATAGGCGCAAAATATTTTATTCCCATCCACACAAAAACATTTAAGCAGGGAAGTGAACCAATTGATGAACCATTAACCTGGCTGAATAATTCAGCACCAAACTACAAAATAAAGCTGGTTATTGATGATATTGGAAAAACGTTTACACTTCCTAATCTTTGAAAAATAAATTAAAGATAACTTTGCAAACCATTCAACAGTTACAAGATAAATTTATTACTGATACTGAATCAGTACTAAAAGACTTCGGTAAATTCAAATCACTTACTGAAGATCAGATCAATTGGAGGCCAGATACTGGTTGCTGGAGTATTGCTGAATGTATTGATCATCTTCTTGTAACAAACAGACTATACCTAACAGAATTTGAAAAGCAATTAGATGAAAAACAAATAAAAACTGATTATTCTAAAACAGAAGTTAAACATAAATGGCTGAGTAAATTCATAATTAAAAGCGTAGATCCTTTGAATATTAAGAAAACAAAAACATTCCATGTATTTATGCCTTCAATGAGTTTGTACACTAAGAATGTTTTTGATCATTTCTATGAAGTTGAAACTAATTTAGTAAACCTAGTAAGTTCTGCTAAGGATTTAGATTTTAATAAATATGTAATGTCTTCTCCCGCAGCAAAAATTATTAAAGAAAATTTTTGTGATGTTTTAGAGATTATTAGATTACACGACAGAAGACATTTTAATCAAGCTGAAAAACTTTTTAATCATCCTAGGTTTCCTAAAAATTAAATGAATAAATTAGATAAAGGTTACATTCAGATATACACGGGCAACGGAAAAGGTAAATCAACTGCTGCAATTGGGCAAGCCGTGCGAGCAGCCGGTTATGGACTTAAAACTTATATTGCACAGTTTATGAAAGAATATCCTTATAACGAATTAAAAAGTTTAGAACTGTTAAGTGATTGGATTACTATCGAACAATTTGCCGGAGATGATTTTGTTTATCGTAAAGAAATGCCAAATAAAGTTGAGATGGATAAAGCAAGACGCGGACTTGAAACTGCTAAAGCAAAAATGTTAAGCGGCAGGTATGATATAATTATTCTTGATGAAATTTTGGTTTCAATTCATTTTGGTTTGTTTAACGATGAAGAAGTTATGACATTCATGAAAATGAAACCCGAAAATGTTGAATTGATTCTTACCGGAAGATATTGTCCAGATAAAATATTGGAAGCTGCTGATCTCGTTACTGAAATGAAAGTTATAAAACATTACTATCAGGAAGGTGTTTTGGCAAGGAAAGGGATTGAATCATAATTAGATATCAATTTCATAGGTCCCATTTTGGTTCGATAATGTGTAGATATAAATTATAAAATTAGATTTTGGAACTTTTTTAAGAGAAAATGAATTATTAGTTTACACTTAGTTTACTGGAAATATTATGAAAGAAATAAAACAATCTCACTTTCTTGGTTTCTTCAATGCACTTGTTGAAGGTGATAAAGAAAAGTGCACCCTTTTAGTTCAATCCCTAATTGATGAAGGGGCCGATCTGAAGGATATCTATGTTGAACTTTTCCAAAAATCGCTATATAGAATTGGAAATCTTTGGGATCATAATAAGATGTCTATACCCGAAGAACATATGGCAACTCAGATTGTTGAATCTCTCATCAGTCGTTTTGCTCCAATGGGTAAATCACAACCTCAGAAGAAAGCTGTTGTTACTTGTATAGATAAAGAGTTTCATGAGATAGGTGCTAAAATGGTTTCAAATGTTTTTGAAATGCAAGGGTGGAAAACTTATTATCTCGGAGCTTCGGTTCCTGATAAAGAGATTGTAAAATTTGTTAAAACAATTGATCCTGAAATAATAGCACTTTCCTGGAGTTTGTATTTGAATCTTGGAAGATTTTTAGAAGTAGTTGATCACTTAACAAAATTTTTTCCAACGAAGAAAATTGTTGTTGGCGGGCAGGCATTAGCCGAGAATTCTGATAAAGTGCTTAAGAAATATAAAAATGTTAAATATTTAGATTCGCTGGATGCTTTAGAATCCTACATAAAAAAGAATTAGTGTGATTTAGTTTACGGGCAAAGTTTTAACCTTTGCCTTTTATTTTATTGTTTTATAAGTTTAAGCGGACTTAAATATATAATTAGCAGTACTTAAATGATAAATATTTCACAAGAAGATTATCTTACAACAATTTACCGCAATCTTGATGATGCCGGTGAAATTAAACCAAATCTTTTAGCTGTAAAATTAGAGATTTCTAATGCTGCGGTTACAGATATGCTGCGTAAACTTTCGCGCGATGGTTTTGTAGATTATCAAAAATATAAAAGTATAAAACTTACCAGCGAAGGTGAGTCTTATGCTAAAAATATGTTAAGAAGACATAGAATATGGGAAGTGTTTCTTCACCAATCACTTGGAATGCCGTGGGATAAAGTACATGAAGAAGCGGAAAAATTGGAACACTCATCTTCAGATGAACTGATAAATCTTTTGGAAGAATTTTTAGAATATCCGGAAGTTGACCCGCATGGTTATCCTATTCCCGATAAGAATGGAAAAATAAAAAAATCAAAATCTGTAGTTGCGATAACAGAACTTAATGAGAATGATTCTGCAAAAGTAATTCGTGTTAATGATGATGTTAAAAATCTTCTATCTTATGTAACAAAGATTGGGATATCGCTCGGTAAAGAAATTTTTATAAAGGATAAACTTGAATATGATGGATCAGTTTTAATGATGATTGATAAAAAAGAAGTAAACATCAGCAATAAAATTGCATCGAATATATTTGTTGAAAAGATTTAGCAGGTATAGGTATGAATGAACCATTAATGCTATTAATAGCAGGAACCATAGGCGTCTTAATTTTTATTTTAGTCTTTTATCCTAACAAAGGAATTATTGCTGTTTGGAAAAAATCCAATTACGCAAACAAAAAAGTTTTGATAGAGGATGCACTTAAGTATTTGTACAACTGCGAATACAATAATTCAACTTGCTCTTTAAATGGAATTGCAGGTAATCTTTCCATATCGGCGGATGAGGCGACCGATATTATTTCAAGACTTGAATCGATGGGACTTGTTTCTGCTAAAAAAGATGAATTGAATTTAACTTCTGATGGAAGATCTTACGCGCTCAGAGTAATAAGAGTGCACCGTTTATGGGAAAAATATCTCGCTGATGAAACAAGTGTAACGGAAAACGAATGGCATCAAAAAGCTGAGGAAATTGAACACACACTAACTCTTGCACAAGCAGATCAATTAGCTGCACAGATTGGTAATCCTGTTTTTGATCCACACGGAGATCCCATTCCATCGGCTTCCGGCGATCTTCCTGTAAAAAAAGGAAAAGCTTTAAGCGAAATGAAAGTGGGAGAATTTGCAAACATTATTCATATTGAAGATGAACCACATGCAATTTATAGTCAGATTCTTGCAGAAGGATTATATCCCGGCATGCAAATAAGAATGATGGAAGTTTCTGATAAACGTTTAAAGTTCGTAGCAAATGGTGAGGAATGTGTGCTGGCTCCGTTGATAGCAAAAAATATAACAGTCGGAGTTGTAAAACTTGAAAAACAAATTGAGGGAAAATTTAAAACTCTTTCATCTCTTAAAATTGGTGAAGCGGGAACTATACTTGGAATTGCAAAAGCATTACGCGGCCAGCAGAGAAGAAGACTAATGGATCTGGGAATTGTTCCCGGAACAAAAATAGAAGCCGAACTAGAAAGTCTAACAGGGGATCCGGTTGCGTATAGAGTTCGCGGAACAACAGTAGCGCTTCGTAAAAAGCAAACAGAGAAGATTTATTTATCGACTGATGAGAAATAACATATGATAAATCCCGATTCAAATAACTGCGCAAATTGTCCTGTTCACAATATGGGAAATCTTAAAAAGCTCGGTATTGATATGAGCAGTTTTGATTTTGTTGTTGCTCTTGCTGGTAATCCAAACACTGGTAAAAGTACTGTGTTTAATTATCTCACTGGATTACGACAACACACAGGCAACTGGCCAGGCAAAACGGTTACTCGCGCAGAAGGCGGATTTGAATTCAGTGACAAAAAATTTAAGCTTGTTGATTTACCAGGAACGTATTCGCTTTTATCTACAAGCACGGATGAAGAAGTTGCACGTGACTTTATTCTTTTTGGGCAGCCGGATGTAACTGTAATTGTTGTTGATGCAACGCGGGTTGAAAGAAATTTAAATCTCGTTTTGCAAATTTTAGAAATAACAGATCGTGCAGTGTTATGTCTTAATCTTATGGATGAGGCAAAAAGAAATGGTATTGCTGTTGATGAGCGCACGCTATCAAAAGAATTAGGAATACCTGTAATTCCAACTTCAGCAAGACAGGGTGAAGGCATGAATGAATTGCTAAATACTATTAATGAGGTTGCAACAGGTAAGTACGTTTGCAAACCATATAGACTTAAAACCAATTCAGCTGAGTTAAATGCTGCTATTGAGAAATTGAGTAAGGAAATAGAATTAGAATATCCGGGTTTACCAAATCTCCGATGGGTTGCTTTGCGATTGCTTGAAGGTGATCAAACCATTATTGATGCAATTCGAAGCGGTGATTTAGGAAATCTTAAAAAAGAAGACGCAATAAATTTAATAGAGTCTTAGCTTTTAGAGTTTTTGTGTTTTGGTGGCAATAGAAAACTGCCACAAAATCACGCCCACACGAAAAATCACAAAAGAAAAATATGAACGATAACATAAAACGAGAATCAATTTTAGCGACTGCAAATAATCTTCGCTGGGAGGTTGGAGATAATCTGCATGATACATTAATGGAATCCATTTATGAAAACGCTACATCCATTGCTGGTAAAGTTGTGTCCTATCCAGATAAAAAACCTGCATTTAGTCTTGATAGAACATTGGATAAAATTTTAACAAGCAAGTATCTTGGTTTTCCTATAATGTTTTTAATTCTTGCAGTTGTCTTTTGGTTAACGATTGAAGGTGCAAATGTTCCTTCAGGCTTAATTGCGAACTTACTTGTTGATACATTACATCCAATATTAAAAACTTTTACAGCTTCATTTATGCCCTGGTGGTTAAGCGGAGTCTTAATTGACGGAGCTTATCTTGCAATGGCTTGGGTTGTAAGCGTAATGCTTCCGCCAATGGCAATATTTTTTCCTGTTTATACTTTGCTTGAAGATTTTGGTTACTTACCTCGTGTTGCTTTTAATATGGATCCTCTTTACAAAAGAGTTGGCGCACATGGAAGACAGGCATTAACGATGGCTATGGGATTTGGCTGCAATGCGGCAGGAGTTGTTGCGACAAGAGTTATAGATTCTCCGCGTGAAAGAATAATCGCAATCATTACAAACAATTTTTCTTTGTGTAATGGAAGATGGCCTACACAAATTCTTATTGCAACAATTTTTATTGGCGGCGCCGCACCAGCCTATCTTGCCGGTATCGCATCAGCAGGAGCTGTTGTATTTATTGCTGTACTAGGTATTGCCTTTAGCTTAATTGTTTCATGGGGATTATCAAGAACTTTATTAAAAGGTGAAGCTTCCGCTTTTAGTTTAGAGCTGCCGCCTTATCGTCCACCAAGAATATTGCAAACACTTTACACTTCTTTAATTGATAGAACAATTTTTGTTTTATGGCGTGCAATTGTTTTTGCTGTTCCGGCAGGAATGGTTATCTGGTTAGTTGCAAACATTACAATTGATGGAGTTTCATTATCAAACCATTTTATTAATTGGAGCAATCCACTTGCGTTTATTATTGGATTAAATGGAGTGATTCTGTTAGCGTACATAATTGCGATTCCTGCAAATGAAATAGTCATTCCAACAATACTTATGCTAACTGTTGCAAATCTTGGTTTAGCCGGAGTTGGCGGCAATAGCGGAGTTATGTTTGAGCTTGATTCCGTTACCGATACCGCTGCTATTCTTCATGCTGGCGGCTGGACTTTATTAACAGGAATTAACCTGATGATATTTAGTTTGCTTCATAATCCTTGCTCAACCACTATCTACACAATTTACAAAGAAACCAAAAGTGTAAAATGGACAGTAATCTCATCACTTCTCCCCGTAGCAATGGGTTTTATTATTACATTTTTTGTCGCTCAAATCTGGAGGATAATTTCTAGTTAGAAAAAATAGTACAAAACCTAAAATTTCACTTGACCTCAATTCTTATTTAGACTAAGTTTAGATAAGTTTTTTCAAAATTATGAGGATCAAATGAAATACTTCTATTGTTTTGCAATTAAACTTTTCATTATTACAAATTTCAACAATACTTCACCTGCGCAATTACTACAATCTGATTCCATCAATTTCTCAGAGTTTGATTCAACAACTATCATAAAAACTTATGTACATCCTCAAGTAGATATAATTGGCAGAAAACCTTCTCTTCTAAATCGAATTCCAGGCTCAGCTAACATAATTACAGAAGTATCACTAAAAAACAGCAAGCCAATTACCGGTAATGAAATGTTCAAAAAGGTAACAGGAATAAATGTAGTTGATGAGGAAGGTGCAGGTTTGAGAGCAAACATTGGAATGCGAGGGCTCGATCCGGACAGAAGTAGAAATGTTTTAATGATGGAAGATGGAGTACCGATTGCACTCGCACCTTATGGCGAACCTGAAATGTATTACACGCCGGCAATTGATAGAATGAAGAGCATTGAAGTTTTAAAAGGCAGTGGTTCAATTCTTTATGGTCCACAAACTGTTGGTGGTGTTATTAATTATATAACAAGTGATCCGCCGCTTGATCCTACTTTTGTTCTTTCTTTGAGAGGTGGTGACGGTAATTATTTTACCGGGCAGGCAGGCTACGGAACTACTGTTGACAATGTTGGATTTCAACTGGGGATATTGCACAAACAAGCTGACAAACTTGGAATTACAAGATTTGATATAAATGATCTTACAGCAAAAATCGGATTTCAGATTAGTGAAAAATCGAGAATAGGGATCAAGCTTGCATACTATGATGAAAATTCAAATTCAACTTATGTTGGATTAACACAAAATATGTTCGACAATGAAGAATACTTCACGATCATTGCTCCAAATGACGAACTGGATATTAGAAGATATTCTGCTAACCTAACTCATGATTATTTTTTTTCCGACAATGCTTTTCTAAGAACAACAGTCTACGGTTATACAACAACAAGAAACTGGCTTCGTCAGGATTTTAGTAGAACTCCAATTTCAAATGGAACAGGTGTTATTTGGGGTGATACTTCGGTTACCCGCGGAGCTATTTATATGAGAAACAGTACTGCAAACAGAGATCGTCAGTTTGAAGTAGCCGGTGTTGAGCCAAGAATTCATTACAGTTATGATCTTGGAAATATTCGAAATGAACTTGACGGTGGAATAAGATTCCATTACGAAAGAGCATTTGAGCAAAGAATAGACGGGCAATCAGCTGATGCAAAATCAGGTAATTTAAGAGAAGATGAAATAAGAACAGGTTATGCACAAAGCCTCTTTGCTCAGAATAGATTCTTTTTGAATCCTGATCTTACAATCATACCTGGCCTTAGGTTAGAAAATTTCATTTATGAGCGGGATATTTTTAGAATAAATTATAGGGATACAAGTATTACTAATAATGATAATATTTTTGCTCTGGTTCCGGGATTAGGTATCAATTACAATTTTGAAGATAGCTATTCAGTTTTTGCAGGGGTACACAGGGGATATGCTCCACCAAGAATTAAAGATGCAATTACAAATGATGGACAAGCTTTAAATCTGGATGCCGAGCTAAGCTGGAATTATGAACTCGGGCTAAGAGCTAATTTAATCTCATCCTTAAATATCGAATTAACTGGTTTTCTAATGGATTTTTCAAACCAGGTAATTCCCGTCTCAGTATCTTCGGGCGGATCGGGAACAGGACTAGTAAATGGCGGCGAGACAATGCACTTGGGTGCTGAGGTGGGAATCCGTTTTGATATGCATCAGCTTTTAAGAACCAGCTACATAATTTCTTTATCAGCATATTCAACCTACGTAAATTCCACTTACAGCAATGATCGTTTCATTACTGTTGGAAGTGAAACGATTAATGTAAAGGATAACAAACTACCCTATGCACCTGACTTTACATTTACCGGGGCGCTTGAACTAGCCGCTCAATTTGGAGTGGGTTTGGATATTTCGGCTAGTTATGTGGGAGAGCAGTTCACGGATGAATTAAATACCACACAAGCATCACCTAGTGGTGAAACAGGTAAGATGCCTTCATTTATCACAATGGATTTGACAGCCAGTTATCTTATTTCCGATATTAATAGCAACATTTATTTCTCTGTTAAAAATCTTTTTGACGAAAGATACATCGCAAGCCGAAGGCCTCAAGGAATAAAAGTCGGCTTGCAGAGATTTATCTCCGCCGGAATAGAAATAACATTCTGATTCCTGCAATTAATGTCTATAAAAACAATGAGGAAGAGATGGATCTTTAACCTGAAAGGGATCCATAATTATTTTAAGTGAAGTAAACAGATTTGTCTGATTGTTAAGTGAATTTCCTATCTTTGCACATTCATTTAATCAATCATTTTTAATGCACTCACACACTTACACAAATATTTTCGAAGTTATTATAGGTTCTTTTACAGATACTTATTTAATGATTCCCATTCTATTCTTACTTTATTTTGCATTAGAATATTTTTCTCACACAAAGCAGATAGATTTAATTTCTTCGCTTAAAATTTCCGGTCCGCTGGGGCCGCTAGCCGGTACCTTACTTGGATTAATTCCGGAATGCGGAATGTCGGTTTTTGTTACATCACTTTTTTTAACACGCAAAGTTTCAATCGGAACATTAATTGCAACATATCTAGCAACCTCCGATGAAGCTTTACCGGTTTTGATTGCAAATGGCGAACAGGCGATTTACATAGTTTATATTTTGGGATTAAAATTATTAATAGGTGTTTCTACAGGATATTTAATAGATCTGCTAATTTCAAAAAAGTTTTATGAAGGGAAAGCCCCTGAAGTAAAATCTTCTCATGCTGTCGAAATAGATGTTGAACTTCACAGAACGCGTTACATGGAAATTATTCTCCATAGTTTGAAGCGAACTTTTAGAATTTACTTTTGGGTCTTCGTTATAACTATTGCCATTTCTTTATTATTCTTTTTTACTCACTCAGCAGAATTAATTGAATCATTAAATGTAAATCCTATTTTAGAAATTGCGGCAGCAGCCTTATTTGGTTTGATACCAAATTGTGCCGCATCGATTGCAATTGCAGAGGCTTTTCTTCACACGGGATTATCACTCGGCGCAACTGTTGCAGGGCTAAGTTCCGGTGCTGGGTTTGGGCCCATAGTCTTATTTAAGGACGGCGAGTTAAATACTTCAGTTAAAATTTTATTGTTAACTTTATTTTGCGCTATAAGCTGGGGACTGATAATTCAATTTATTTTTTAATTACTAATTGAGGCAAAAGTTTGAAAAAAATAAGAATACTTTCCTGGAATGTTAATGGTATTCGCGCTGTGCAAAAAAAAGGATTTGTGGATTGGTTGTTAACCGAAGATCCTGATATACTCTGTTTGCAGGAAACTAAAGCTTCACCTGAACAATTGTCTGAAGAACTTTTAAATATCAATGGATACAAATCTTATTTCTCTTCATCAATCGTTAAAAAAGGTTACAGCGGCGTTGCAATCTATACAAAGCAAGGGCCGATTAAAGTTGAACATGGTTTTGGAATTCCAAGATTTGATGACGAAGGAAGAATTGTTGTTGCTGAATACAAGGAATTTGTTTTAATAAATATTTACTATCCAAACGGAAAGAAGAATGAAGAACGATTGCAATACAAAATGGATTTTTATGATGCGTTTCTTCATTACTCAAATAAGTTAGTTAAAAAAGGAAAGAAACTTGTTATCTGCGGTGATGTAAATACAGCTCACAAAGAAATTGATCTTGCACGTCCAAAAGAGAACTCCAAAATTTCAGGCTTCCTTCCGATCGAAAGAGAATGGCTGGATAAATTTTTCTCAAATGGTTATCACGATACTTTTAGAATGTTTAATGATGAACCGGAAAATTATTCCTGGTGGGATCAAGTAACCAGAGCGCGAGACAGAAATGTTGGATGGAGAATCGATTACTTTTTTGTGTCTGATAATTTCAAGAAAAATGTTAAAGATGCCTTTATAATGCCTGATGTGATGGGCTCAGATCATTGTCCTGTAGGAATTGATATCGAACACATATAAACATTCTGGTTTTTTTTATTTGAATTGTTGTTATATCTTCAAATTAAATTTTTACACTAAAACAATTTGATGAAACATAGAAGCACAACAATTTACTTTTCATTTCTATTTACAATATTTATTTTCGTGCAATTCGTTGCTGCGCAACAAAAATCTTTAGCTGAAGCCAAACTTGTTGTTGATTCATTTTCTTCGGGAAAAGATTCAATAATTTCAATTGGAGTTTTAATAAATCTAAAAGATGACTGGCATATTTACTGGAGAAATCCAGGTGATAGCGGTTTGCCAACTGATATTGAATTTGGTTTGCCAAATGGAATTACAGCATCTGAAATAAAATTCCCAATTCCTAAAATTTTCTATTCAGATGAAATTGTTAATTATGGATATGGGCATCAAGTGTTGTTTTTGTTTGACCTAAACATTCCGGAAAACTATTCATCAAAAGAAATAAATATATCAGCAAATATAACTTCGCTTATTTGTAAAGATTTGTGCAAAACATTTGATACAACCGTAACAATTTTTCTTGATTTGTCAAAAGATTTTATTGCTGATGAAAAAATTTCAAGATTGTTCGAATCAACAAAAAAAATCATTCCTATACAAAATCAAAAGCTAAACATTATCGCAGAATCAAAGTCTGACAATGTTTATCTGAAAGTATTTGTTAAACAAAATGAAAATCAAAACATAAATGGTATTCAGTTCTATCCGTATGAAATGGGGATTTTTAGAAATTTGGTTAAACAGAATACTAAACAAAATGAAAACTTTTTTGAAATATTGTTAGAGCCGGATCAATTTAGGGTTAAAGAGCCTGCCTCAGTGAATGGAATAATAGTTATTGAAGAAGAAATTGAAAACGTTCTATCAAGAAAAGCTTATGAGTTTACAATACCAATTATCGAACTTATATAGTAAGGTTTAATAAAGATCATTAAATAGATAACTAATAATAAAAAGGAGTGAGCAATGATTAAAAAATCTGTTGTTTTGTTTTTATTTCTTTTCAGTGTTGTGGCATATTCGCAAGATGCAAAACTGAATGAAGTAGCACCAAACTTTAAACTTGTTGATTCAAATAGTAAAAAACATTCACTTAGTGATTTTAAAGGAAAACTAGTGGTATTAGAATGGATAAATTTTGATTGTCCATTTGTACAGAAACACTACAATTCAAAAAATATGCAGTCGTTGCAGCTAAAGTACACTAAGCAGGATGTTATATGGCTTACAGTTTGTTCTTCTACTGAAGGTAAACAAGGCAACTTTAATAATGATGAAATAAATAAGAGAATAAAAAACCATAATGCAAAGATGACTGCTTATCTTGTTGATACAGATGGAAAAGTAGGCAAAATGTACGGCGCAAAAACCACTCCGCATATGTACATTATAGACAAGACCGGTAAGATTGTTTATGCAGGTGGAATTGATGACAAAGCATCTACTGATCTTGAAGATATTAAAGGTGCAAAAAATTATGTGTCTTTAGCTTTAGATGAATTGATGGCTGGAAAAAATGTTAGTGTGCAAAGTTCTAAACCATATGGCTGCAGTGTTAAATACTAATATTACTTTTTAATGTTTGAATTATTTGGCTGTCTCCAAATCTATACTATCGCAAGCTAAAACTTGCGGCTATCACAATAGTTGATTTCGTGAGACAGGCCTAATACCTACTATGTCTCCCATTTAGAACCACCCTTTGTTTACTTTTTCTATATGTTAAATGAACTTATTTAACCTTGAACATGTTTCTTATGTACATTTAGGCACAAAAGTTTTTTATTGTTCATTTTAACAAAGAAGTACGAGAAATTATTCTAATGATAAATGAAGTTACCTTAATTTTCCCTCATCAATTATTTAAGCAGCATCCGGCGTTAGATAAAAATAGAAAAGTATTTTTAATTGAAGATCCGCTTTTCTTTGGAGATATACGCTATCCGTTTAACTTCCATAAAAAGAAAATCATATTTCATCGTGCTTCAATGAAAGCTTATGAAGACTATTTAACTCAGCAGGGTTACGATGTGGTTTATCTTCAGTATTCAAGTTTCAAAGAAGATCGGCGTTCAAATTATCTTTTTGTATTCTTCAACAAAATGCGCATCACAACTTTTCATTATGCTGATATAACAGATTTCATCCTTGAAAAAAGAATCCAAAAAATGGCAATAGATTTAAGTAAAGGATTAGTCAAATATTCTACGCCAATGTTTTTAACTGATGAAGATTTTCTACAGAACTATTTTTCAAAACAGAAATCCTATTTAATGGCATCGTTTTACATCGAACAAAGAAAGCGATTAAATATTTTAATTGAAGATGGAAAACCGAAAGGTGGTAAGTGGAGTTTTGATGAGGAGAACAGAAAGAAGCTTCCCAAGGGATTTAAATCTCCCAAATTAAATTTTCCTGAAGATACTGAATATGAACTTGAAGCAATTGATTATGTAGAAAAATATTTTCCTAATAATCCCGGTAACGGATTTGATTTTATTTATCCTGTTACATTTGAGCAGGCAGAGGATTGGCTCTCAGATTTTTTAGAAAACAGATTTAAATATTTTGGCGATTATGAAGATGCAATTGATAAAGAAGAAACATACTTGTTCCATTCAGTGCTAACGCCTTTGCTTAATGCAGGACTATTGACTCCAAAACAAATTGTAGATAAGTCATTAAAATTTGCTGAAGAAAATAAAGTGCCATTAAATTCTTTAGAGGGATTTATAAGACAAATAATTGGCTGGCGCGAATATATGCGCGCAGTTTACTTTTATGAGGGAGTTAAGCAGAGAACAACCAACTTTTTTAAATTCAACAAAAAAATTCCAAGCGCTTTTTATAATGCTTCCACTGGAATTGAACCTGTGGATACTGTTATCAAAAGAGTTTTGGATAAAGCATACACTCATCATATTGAGCGGTTAATGATTCTTGGAAATTTTATGCTGCTTTGTGAAATTGATCCCGATGAAGTTTACAAATGGTTTATGGAAATGTATATCGATTCATATGATTGGGTAATGGTTCCAAATGTTTACGGTATGAGCCAATACGCAGATGGAGGATTGATTTGCACAAAGCCTTATATCTCCTCTGCAAATTATGTGCGTAAAATGAGTAACTTTGAAAAAGGTGATTGGTGCGATATCTGGGATGCGCTTTACTGGCGATTTATTTTTAAGCACAAAAAAGTTCTTGAGAAAAACCCACGAATGAGTATGATGATCGTACAATTAAATAAATTGGATAAAGAAAAATTAAAACAGCATATAAAAATTGCTGAGCGATTTTTGAAACAACTTATCTAAAAATGATTAACGAAAAAAGAATTAGATTACTTCAAAAAGGAATTGAGACTAACGGGCCTGTAGTCTATTGGATGAGCCGTGATCAAAGGGTGCATGATAATTGGGCTTTATTGTTTGCACAAAAGTTAGCATTGGAAAAGAAAAAATCATTAGTTGTTATTTTTAACCTTGTGCCGGATTTTCTTGAAGCAACAATTCGCCAATACGGATTTATGCTTAAAGGATTGCAGGAAGTTGAAAAAGAATTATCTAAGTTTAATATTCCTTTCTTTTTAACCACAGGTAGACCGGAAGAAGAACTTCCTCAGATATTAAAAAATATTAATGCTTCAATTCTCGTCTCAGATTTTGATCCTTTAAAAATAAAACGAATATGGAAGCGTGACGTTGCAAAACAAATCTCAATTCCTTTTTACGAAGTTGATGCACATAATATTGTTCCTTGTTTATATGTTTCTGATAAAATAGAATTTGCAGCCTACACTCTTCGTCCTAAAATTCATAAAGCACTAATTGAATTTTTGGATGAGTTTCTCAAACTTAAAAAAATGGACAAGAGTGAAATCTCATCTGATAAAATAGATTGGGGCATAATCCGAAAATTTTTAAAGATAGATTTTGATGTAAAAGAAGTTGATTGGATTAAACCCGGAGAAGCTGCTGCGCTAAAATCACTTAAGAATTTTCTTAAAAATAAATTTGATCAGTATAATGATTTTAGAAATGATCCCACAAAAGACGGGCAATCAAATCTTTCTCCATATCTGCACTTTGGACAAATATCTGCACAACGTATTGCTCTTGAAACAGAAAAATTAAACGGTAATAAAGAATCAGCAAAATCTTTTTTGGAGGAATTAATTGTACGTAGAGAACTGGCAGATAATTTTTGTTACTTCAATAAAAATTATGATTCGTTCGATGGTTTTCACAATTGGGCAAAAACATCCTTGAATGAACATCGAAAAGATGAACGAGAATTTGTTTACAACTTAAAGGAATTTGAAACTGCAAAAACTCATGAAGATTTATGGAATGCTGCTCAGATGGAAATGGTTAAAACAGGTAAAATGCATGGCTACATGAGAATGTATTGGGCAAAAAAAATTCTTGAATGGACAAAATCTCCTGAAGATGCTTTGAAGATTGCAATTCATTTAAATGACAAATATGAACTTGATGGACGTGACCCGAATGGTTACACGGGAATTGCATGGTCAATTGGCGGAATTCACGATCGTCCCTGGTTTGAGCGACCGGTTTATGGTAAAATTAGGTATATGAATCGTAATGGGGCTGAGAAAAAGTTTTATATAAGAGCTTACATCGGTAAATTTTTGAAGTGAAATTTCGATTTTGAAATCAGGTAATATTATCGCAAATACGAGTTATTTTCTCAAAGTAGAACAAATAAAGCTTGATTATATTAGAAAAACAGAGGTTTCTTGTTTATAGAATATCGGCACTTAAATTGAATAGTTTAGTTGAATTATTTTTATAAATAGGCTAATTCTTTGCACAAAATTAAAGTAAAATCAATTAACTGAAATGAAAACACGCTCACAAAAACTTCAGTTAAAGTTAACTATCCAATTTGCACTATTCTTTATCATTATCGCTGGGTTTATCTTTTTTTATTTTACAAGTAAATTTGAAGAACAGGTAAATGATAAATATCAGTACAAAGCTAATGTTTTTGTAAACTTTTTTACTCAAAATCCTCAAATATTCATTGACCGTAAATTTTCAGATACGGAGATTATAACAAGACTACTGGAGTTAAATAACGCCGTTTATCTTGTTGTAGAAAACTCAAATGGAGAATTACTTGATGCATTAAATCTTGAGGTTGCTGAAAAAAGCTTATATGTCCTGGCTAAATCCGATGATAATAAAATTTCAAAAGATGAGAAAGTTTATCGTGTTGACTTACCCATTAAGACTAAAGAAGCCTCTGGTAAGATTTATGTAGGTTTTGGGTCGGGTGATGATGCAAAAAGTCTATTTAAAAATAAATTATTAACTGCACTTTTTAGTCTTACAATCTTAATGGCGGGAATAGTTTTTACATATTTTATGAGTTCTATTTCTTTTCGTCCACTTTCAAAAATTCTAAAAGCACTTGATGTTGCTCAAATTTCTGACGGAGTTAATAAATCAAAATTTTATAAAAAGGATGAATTAGGAATAATTGAAGATCGTGTAAAAATTCTGATGTCAGAGTTGGATAAATCAACATCCGAAGTAGAGAATCTAAATAAAAAATTGCACGGTGTATTTAAGGATAAAATTTCTGAACTAAATTTCGAAATCAACCAAAGAAAAAAAGCTGAAATATCACTTCAGAAAAGTGAAGAACAATTCAGACTTGTCTTTCAAAATGCACCAATCGGAATTGTAATTATATCTACCGAAGGGAAAATAATTAGTGTTAATAAATCTTTTTGCGATACTATCGGATTTGAAAGAGAAGAAATTATCGGAATTCCGATAAAGTATTTGTTTGAACAAAATGATCTTGAAGGATTTAGTGATGATGGGTTTGATCTAAATGGAAATCCTGTTGCGGATATAAACACAGAAAAAATACTGCTCAAAAAAGAAGGCAAAGAAATTCATGTTATTGTAAAATCAGTTTCTGTACTTGATGAAAATAATAAAGTAAAGCACTATGTGATGCAGATGCTTGATATTTCGGAAATTAAAAGAGTACAGCGGGAATTGGTTGAAGCACTTAATAAAGCGGAAGAATCAGATAGACTTAAATCAGCATTTCTAGCTCAGATGTCACACGAAATCAGAACACCGCTGAACGTGATATTGACATCTATACCGTTAATTGCAGATGAAATTTCCAGCGATGACGAAGATCTTAAAATTATTTTGGATTCCGTAAAAAGTGCAGGCAAAAGATTGCAAAGAACAATTGATATGATATTAAGTATGTCTTCTGTGCAAAGTGGAAATTATAAAGCAACCTTTGAAAAATTTGATATTATTCCTGATTTGCAAAATATGGTTAAAGAATTCAAATCTTTAAGTGATGATAAGGGATTAAAACTTAAGTTTACACAAAGTGATGATACTTCATTTATAACTGCTGATAGATATACCGTAAATCAGGTTTTTCAAAATCTAATAAATAATGCAATAAAATATACTTTAAAAGGTTACGTTGAAGTGTATGTAAAAAATCTGAAAGATGATAAAGTTAAAATTGAAATTAGAGATAGTGGAATTGGAATGAGCGAAGAATATCTTCAAAAAATGTTTGTACCTTTTTCACAGGAAGATTCTGGTTATAAACGTGAATTTGAAGGTAATGGATTGGGTTTAGCGCTTGTTAAAAAATACATAGAACTTAATCGCGCAGAAATAAATGTTGAAAGTGAAAAAAATATTGGCTCTGTATTTTCAGTTGTTTTTGATAAGGAAGCAGAATTTACAACTTCTGAAGAATCTGAAAAAAGATACAAATCATATAATTAAAAATTATTTTCCTGGCTTACCTAATTCCCCACTGAGATTCTAATTCATTTTTATTATACTTCGGTCAAAGTCTTATATTTGCGCTCTAAAAAATCTTTTTAAAATTATTGCACAAATGCCAAAATGAATAAATATATAGTTATATCATTCTATAAGTACGTTAATGTTAAAAATCCCGAGTCGCTTGCAAATGAGCATCTTAATTGGTGTTTAGCAAATAGCATTAAGGGAAAAGTTTATCTTGCCAAAGAAGGAATTAGCGGTTCTGTTTTTGGAGATGATGAAGTTACAGGTAAATATAAAAGTAAGTTAAAGAGTTATAAGATTTTTGAAGATGTTTGGTTTAAAGAAACTCCAACGGATCAGATTGCGTTTAATAAAATGCATGTTAGAGTTAAAAATGAAATTGTAAATTCTGGTTTAACAGAAACATCTCTTGAACACACCGCTCCTAAATTAACTCCGGAACAACTACTAAAATTTTATGAAGCTAAAAAAGACTTTGTAATTGTTGATGCGAGAAACTGGTACGAAAGCAAAATAGGAAAATTTAAGAATGCAATCACTCCGCAAATAACACATTTTAGAGAATGGCCCAAAGTTGTTGAATCGCTGAGTGAACACAAGGATAAAACAATTGTAACTTATTGCACCGGCGGAATAAGATGTGAAAAAGCCTCAGCTTATATGCGTGAGCAAGGATTTAAAGATGTTTATCAGATTGATGGTGGAATTTTAAATTACATACAGCAATTTCCTGATACTTATTGGGAAGGCGGAATGTTTGTATTCGATGATCGCAGAGTTTTTGAACCAAATACTAAAGAGGGATTAAAATACACGGCTAATTGTCATTTTTGTGGTAAGCCTACTTCATATCATATTAATTGTCACAACATCGATTGCGATAAAATCATTGTTTGCTGCAATGATTGTAAAGTTGAAAATGAATATTGCTGCAGCGATGAGTGCAGGGCAAGTAAAAATAAAAGAAAAGAATATCACGGATAATTTTGCGTTCTCGCGTCTCTGCGATAAAAAATTCTTACCGCAGAGGCACTGAGAACACAGAAGTTTTATTTCTTCCAGTCAACTAACATTTGTTTCATCCTGTCAAAATCAAAAGGTGCATTTGGCATTTTACCACCAAGCTCAATTGCTTTTTCCATTGTGGCAATCGCTTCTGTTTTTTTATTCATCTTCCCATAATACTGTGCAAGTATTCTTGTGTTCCAATAGTTTTCATTTATTAATGATGATGCCTGAATCCATTTAAATCCTTCTTCAAGATTTACATTATTCTCTAAACAATATGTAGCGCCAGCCATTAGCTGATTCCATTTAAAAGCATCTCGTGCTTTTTGCAAGGTTAAATCCTGAGTTTTAACTTCGACCTTGAAAGAGACTTTAATTTTTTCCCAAGCTAATACAACGTTTACAGAATTATCATTAGCATCTGTTAGAAGAAATGTCATTCTTTCCATGAAATGATGTTCTTCAGGTTTTACTTTAATTCTTAATGCCTCTTTCTTTGGGTCCAATGTTGAACTTCCATTAACTGGGACATCTTTACTAAAAATTATTTCCCATTCATTTGCATTTGGAATAGAATGAATTCCATATGTACCTGCAGCAAGTTCAGTTCCATTAACACTTACAGCATCCGTAAATGTAATTGTTGTTGCTTCATTAGCACCTGTTCTCCAAACTTCTCCTAATGGAACAAGATCACCCCAAATTTTTCTATCCTTAACAGCAGGACTACTGTAATCGATTGAGATGTTGGTAACTCCCACATATTGAGAAACAGTAGCATCCGGACTTGGACGTGGAGTTCTGAAATCCTGAGCAAAAGAAATAACAGTAAATATCAATACGAGGGAAAAAATAAATGTAGTTTTTCTCATAGCGTAACCTTCCTTTTTATTTGTTTATAACCGATTGAACGATGGGATTAGATTAGTTAATTTCACTGCGAAGTTAATTATCATTTTTTATTTAAGCAATTCTATGGATGATGAATTAAAGAAAGAAATTGAGCGAAGTTTAAAGAAATCTAAGCCTCACACTAAATTCGATGAATTTAAAAAATGGATTCCATCAATTATCATTTTCCCAATTGCACTTTATTGGGTCCTAAATCGTGGTGATTATGGCTTGATTGATACTGCTGATTTGGTAATCCACGAAGCTGGACACTTTTTCTTTATGTTCTTTGGAAAATATATTTACACTCTTGGCGGAACTCTAATGCAGATAATTCTTCCATCTATAATTTTCTTTTACTTCTTTAGAAATGAATATCGAACCGGAATGCAGGTTTCTCTTTTGTGGCTTGGGCAAAACTTTATAAATATTTCTGTTTATGCTGCAGATGCACAGGCAAGAAGATTGCCATTGCTCGGCGGAAATAAAGTTTATCACGATTGGCATTATCTCTTAAGTGAAATTAATATGCTTCAATACGATGCTGAGGTTGGATATTCCTTCTTCGGGATAGCAATAATCCTATTTATTATAACCTTAATTATGCCTCTAATTACTCAAAATTAAATATTATCTTTTCCCTTAAAAATTTAGCAGGTTTATTAAATGAAGCTTTCCTTCTTTTTATTGTTAATTGTATTTACTGTTAATCTGTCTGCACAATTAGATACTGTTAAAACATATTATCCAAATGGGAATCTTGAATCTGTAGTAGTATATGAAAAAAATGTACGTCAGGGTGAGGCTATATTTTATTGGGAAAACGAGAATGTGAAAGAGAAAAGAAATTATGTTAATGATAAAGTATTCGGAACAGTTACTTCATATTATGAAAATGGAAACATTAAAGAGCTTTACAGTATTGAAGATGGAAGACGGGATGGTCCGGCAACTTTTTATGATTCAACAGGGAGTGTAGTTGAAGATGTAATGTTTGAAAACGGCGTGCGGAAGGGTCAGGAATTTTTATTAGTTGGCGAGTATCGTGAAGAGGATTATCAAAAACTTTTAGCAGAGTGGAAAGAAAGACAGGATCAGAGAGAAAAAGAAAATGGTAATGATGACTTGAATCTTCCACCAGTTGAAGAAGATAAAATGGACATGGAAGACGATCCAGCCTATTATTCAAATGTTGAAGTTATGCCGGAGCCAATCGGTGGAATGAATACGATTTACAAAAAGCTTGTTTACCCGGTCCAGGCAAAAGAAAAGAAAATTGAAGGAACAGTAAAGGTTAGAGCATTCATTGAAAAAAATGGGGAAGTGTCTTCAGCAGAGGTTGTTGAGGGAATTGGCTACGGATGTGATGAAAATGCAAGACTTTCAGTTTACTACACTCGTTTTAAACCCGGGTTGCAAAAAGGAAAACGTATGAAGGTGCAAATGATAATTCCGATTGAGTTTAAACTGGAGAAAGAAATTAAGTAAATAATTTAAAGCGGAATTTCTTTAAAATATTTTGCACTGCTTTGCTAAGATTGCTTGAATCTATTGTATAATTGTCAAACTCTCTTCGTTTGGGATAATTCTTTCTTAGTAAATCAAAATAACTTATTTGCTCATCTTCATTTAAAGTTAAAATTTTCCTCATTCGTTCATCATCATCATTAATTGAATAAATATTTGAAACTAAATCATTCAAACCTGTCTCGAACTTACTAGTAGGATTAAAAAGCAAAGTTGATTCTTGTGGAATAGGCAAATCAAATTTAAAAGTTTTATCTGCTTCTAAATATTCACAAAGAGAATCATAGATCATTTTTGTGCCATTTACTTTCCCTTCGTATGAATATCCTGCAATGTGTGGGGTTGCAATTAAAACATTTTTAACTATTTCGATATTTATATCAGGTTCATTTTCCCAAACGTCCAAAACTACTTTTATTTTCTTCTTTGAGAATATATCCAGCAAATCCTTGTTGTTAATTACAGCCCCGCGTGAAGTGTTAATAAATATTGCTCCATCTTTTAACCTGTTAAGATTCTCGCTATTAAATAGATGATAAGTTTTATCTATTCCATCTAAGTTTAGTGGAGTATGAAGAGTAACAATATCACACTTTAAAATTTCATCAAACTCAACGAAATTTCGTTTATCACCCGTACGCTTTAATGGCGGATCGTTTAACAGAATCGTCATTCCAAGTGCATCAGCTAATGCGGCAACTTTACTCCCAACATTTCCAACTCCAACAATTCCAATTGATTTATCTTTAAGAGAAAAATCAAATTTAATTGTAAGAGTTAATAGAGAGGCAACAACATATTCTGCAACAGAATAAGCGTTACATCCTCTAGCATCCGCAAAGAAAATATTTTTGCTTTTAAGATAATCTAAATCGATATGATCAGTACCAATTGTAGCTGTTCCAACAAATTTTACTGGAGTATTTTTTAGAAGGTCTTCATCAACATTTGTAATGGAACGGACAATCAGTGCATCGGTATCCTTTAAAGCTGCATTATTTATTTCACGACCGGACATTAAATTCACTTTGCCGAATTGATCAAAAGCTTTATCAGCAAGAGCAATATTTTCATCAACTATTAATCTGAGCATGTTTTTAATTCTAAACTGTAATTTCTATTTTTTAATTGTGATTTGAACATAATACAATTATTTTTTGCAAGCCAATAAAACAATACAAATCTGTAAAATGTAAAAACAAATTGTTTTCTCTAAAATAAGGATTTTCAGATGCTAAGCAGATTATTACAACCAGAAATCCAGTCTCTTATTGAAGAGAGACAGCTTGGTATCTTAAAGGAAATACTTTTAGATTGGACTCCCGCTGACATTGCAGAACTTCTTGTTGACCTTCCTGAAAAAGACAGAGTTATAATTTTTCGTTTACTTTCTAAAGAGTTAGCTGCCGATACTTTTGAGTACATGGATTTCGATACTCAAATGGAATTATTGAAACTGATGGGCAAAGAAGAAAGCGCAGTAATTCTTAACGAAATGGATCCTGATGATCGTACAGCTTTGTTTGAAGAACTTCCATCTGCCGCCGCAAAACAATTAATTCAGTTACTATCTCCTGATGAAAGAAAAATTGCTGTAACATTACTCGGTTATCCGGAAAACTCCGTTGGAAGGTTAATGACGCCGGACTACATTGCGATTAAACCTTCATCAACAATACAGGGAGCTCTTGATTATATTAGAGAACATGGCAAGAATAAAGAAACATTAAACATTGTTTATGTTGTTGATGACAAAGGGAAGTTGATTGATGATGTTAAAATCAAAGAATTTCTACTTGCACCCCTTGATAATAAAGTTGAAGATTTGATGGATGAAAATTTTGTTGCACTACATGTGTTTGATGATCAGGAAACAGCGGTAGAAGCATTTAAAAAATATGATAGAGTAGCTTTACCAGTTGTTGATCGTGCCGGAATGCTTATAGGAATTGTAACAGTTGATGACGTATTTGATGTTGCAGAAGAAGAGACAACAGAAGATATTCACAAACAGGCGGCTATTGAAGTATTGGAAGAACCATATGCAGAAATTTCAATTCCTGTAATGGTAAGGAAAAGAGCTCCCTGGTTATCACTTTTGTTGCTTGGTGAGTTTTTAACAGCACTTGCAATGGGATTTTTTGAAGATGAAATTGCAAAAGTTGCAGCACTGGCTATTTTTATTCCTCTGATAATTTCAAGCGGTGGTAATTCAGGTTCACAAGCTGCAACCCTTGTAGTTCGTGCAATGGCACTCGGTGAAATTAATCTTCTAGATTGGTGGCATATTATGAAAAGAGAAATCTTTTCGGGATTATTCCTTGGTTTCATTCTTGGATCAATTGGGTTTATACAGGTTGCTGTACTTTCAAACTTTACTCCCGCTATTGCACCACATTGGTTCCTAATTGGATTAACAGTTGGAATTACTCTGATTGGTATTGTTCTTTGGGGAACACTAACCGGTTCTATGCTTCCGTTTATTCTCAAAAAATTGGGTGCTGATCCTGCTACTTCCTCAGCCCCTTTGGTTGCTACGATGGTGGATGTAACCGGACTTATTATTTATTTCAGTGTTGCCATTCTAATTTTAAGCGGAACTCTGCTTTAATCTCTATTTTCAAGAGATTTCACACATTTTTAGTGTTTCTAAATCAGGATTGATAAAGGGATTATTTTTATATTTACATCACTATTAATTATAAAAAAGTTTAATAAATGAATACAAAAAAGAAAACAAAAGGAATAATTTTAGCTGGGGGTTCTGGTTCCCGATTATATCCTATCACAAAAGTTTATAGCAAGCAATTAGCTTTAATTTATGACAAACCATTAATTTATTATCCGCTTTCAATCTTAATGCTTGGCGGAATAAAAGATGTGCTAATCATTTCGAATGAAGAAACAATTCCGCTTTACAAGCAATTATTTAACAGCGGCAGTACAATTGGAATGAATATTAGCTATGCTGTCCAGCCTGCACCAAATGGTATTGCCGAAGCATTTATAATTGGAGATAAATTTATTGGTGATGATAATGTTTGTCTTGTTTTGGGTGATAACATTTTTTATGGTGATTTAACATTTTTTTATGATGGAGTTAAAAAAAATACCGGAGCAACAATTTTTGGTTATCAGGTAAATGATCCCGAACGCTATGGTATTGTTGAGTTTGATAAAAACGGTAAAGCAATTTCAATTGAAGAGAAGCCAAAGAATCCTAAATCGCAATATGCGGTGCCCGGACTTTATATTTTCAATAATGAGGTCATTAATATTTCTAAGAACCTAAAACCATCTGCTCGCGGGGAATTAGAAATAACAGATGTTAATAAAGTCTACCTTGAAAAAGGCGAATTGCAAGTTGAAAAGATTGGACGCGGCATAGCATGGCTCGATACCGGAACTCCTGAAGCATTACTTCAAGCATCAAACTTTTTTGGAGTAATTGAAGATAGGCAAGGATTAAAAGTTGCTTGCATTGAAGAGATTGCGTTTCACAAAGGTTTTATAACTAAAGAGCAATTTGCAGATTTAATAAATTCTATTCCCAAATCATTATATCGTTCTTATCTTGAAAAAATATTAAAGGAAGGATAGTTCATTGGAGGTAATCAAAACAGAATTAGAGGGATTGTTGATCATCAAACCAAAAGTGTTTGGCGATGAACGTGGATATTTTTTTGAGAGCTATAATGAAGACACCTATCGTAATGCCGGAATAGATTACATTTTTTTACAAGATAATATTTCCAAATCAAAAAAAGGTACAATCAGAGGCTTGCATTATCAGGTTGGTGATAAGGCTCAGGGTAAATTATGTAAAGTAATTTTTGGAAAAGTTTTAGATGTGGCTGTTGATATTCGTTTTGGCTCACCAAGCTTTGGAAAATATTTTTCATCAGAATTATCTGAAGAAAACCACACACAACTTTGGATTCCCCCAGGATTTGCTCATGGTTTTTCGGTTTTATCTGATGAAGCAATCTTTTCTTATAAATGCACTGAACTTTATAGCAAAGAGCATGAACGAGCAATACTTTTTAATGATCCCTCGTTAAACATTAATTGGAAAGTTGAAAACGAAATTGTTTCTGAGAAAGATTTGAAAGCCCAATTATTAAAAGACATTCATAAAGATTTTATCTATTAATTTTTTTATCACAAAGGGAAATAAAATGCGCGTACCACTGTTAGATCTTAAACCACAATACCAATCATTAAAAAAAGAACTTGATGAAGCAATAATTAAAGTTGCTGAATCACAATACTTTATTCTTGGACCAGAAGTTACCGGAATGGAAAAAGAATTTTGTGATTATCTTGGCTGTAAACACGCGCTTGGCGTTTCATCCGGCACAGATGCTTTGTTATTAGCCTTAATGGCGATAAATATAAAACCCGGTGATGAAGTTATCGTACCAACTTATTCATTCTTCGCAACGGCAGGAGTTGTTTCAAGATTAAATGCCACACCTGTTTTGATTGAAAATGATCCGGTTACTTTTAATATGGATCCAAAAGATTTTGAAAAGAAAATTACTCCAAGAACTAAAGCAGTTATTCCTGTTTACTTGTACGGACAAAGTGCAGATTTAGATGAGATAGTGAAAATTGCAAAAGCACATAACATATTTGTAATTGAAGATGCTGCTCAGGCAATTGGAACTCAGTACAAAGATGGAAGTTTTGTTGGAACAGTTGGTGATATCGGATGCTTCTCATTTTTCCCAAGTAAAAATCTTGGCTGCTATGGTGATGGTGGTTTAGTTACAACTAATAACGATGCACTCGCAAAAACTCTAACAATAAAAAGAGTACATGGCGGCGATCCCAAATATTATCATAAAGTTATTGGGGGTAATTTCAGAATTGATGCTCTTCAAGCAGCAGTTCTTAGAGTAAAACTTCCGCATTTGGATAACTGGTCTGAAAAGAGAAGACATAACGCAAATCGTTACACACAGCTTTTTGTTGAAGCAGGTTTGGCAGAAGAAACAGGCAAAACAAGTTTTGATGCAAAAAATAAAGTTCTCTTACCAAAAGCAGTCTATGAAAAATCAGGCGCTAAGAATTATCACATCTACAATCAATATATAGTTCGTGTTGATAAACGAGATGAGATGAGAGAATTTTTAACAAAGAATGAAATTGGAACAGAAATTTATTATCCGGTTCCCTTTCATTTACAGGAATGCTTTAAAGATCTTGGACATAAGAAAGGTGACTTTCCAATCTCAGAATTCTCTGCTGATAAATCAATTGCTATTCCAATTTATCCTGAATTGAGTGATGAACAATTGATATTTGTTGTTGAAACATTTAAAAAATTCTTTAATCAACAAGATAAATGATATTAAAAAAAATATTTCTGTTTCTTGCTCTAAGCACTTTTGCATTTGCGCAGGTAGTTTATGAACCATTGCACAGAGATGTTTACAAATTTCTTTCAAGGCTTAGTCAAAAATCTGTTCTTGTGTTTGATGATCAGGTTAGACCAGTGAGCAGAAAATATATCGCACAAAAACTAATTGAAGCATCAGAAAAATCTTATGAGCTAACTTCTCTGGAAAAAGAAGAACTTGAGTTTTATAGTAAGGATTTTAAATTCGAGTTTGATATGATTAACGATGTTAAAATAGATTCATCGCAAATAACGATAGTTGGTTATGATGAAGGAGACAGATTAAGATTATTTGGTTATCGTAATAATTTTTTTAGTATGAATTTAAGTCCAATATTAGGCATTAAAGCAGGCTCGCGTGATAGTGAAAAGCTAACGCACTTCTGGAATGGAATTTACACTTATGGTTATATTGATAAATATGTCGGCTTTAGTTTCGACTTTAGAGATAATACTGAGACCGGAAATACTATTGATAAAACTAAAGAATTTACTCCTGTTACAGGTGTTGAAGCAAAATCTAGTTTAAATGCTCCTCTGTATTCTCAGGATAAAATGGAATATAGTGAATCCAAAGCTGTGCTTGCCACTGACTGGGGTTGGGGTTCATTTGCGATTGGTAAAGATTTTTTAGAATGGGGTTACGGTGAAAGCGGATTACTTGTGCTTTCACAAAAACCACCATCCTATGGTTTTATAAGGTTAGATATAAAACCGGTTGATTGGTTAAAGTTTAATTACATGCATGGCTGGTTGTCTTCCGGTGTAATAGATTCCAACTCCATTTTTTATAACACTGCTGGCGGAATCAGTTTTTCTTTTATAGATAAATTTATTGCAACACACTCGCTAATTATTACTCCCGTTTCCGGATTGGATTTGTCTATTGGCGAATCAATTATTTATGATGAAGAACTTGAGTTTTTGTATTTAATGCCTATTATGTTTTTTAGATTAGCCGATCATCAATTAAGCAGACAATTAAATGCTGCTGGCGGCAATGCACAATTTTTTCTTGGTGTTAGTTCAAAAGGGCAAATAAAAAACACACATCTTTATGGAACATTGTTCATAGATGAAATTTCAATAAGCGGGTTGTTTGATCCTGAAACGCAGAGATACCAAATGGGGTTTACTCTTGGCGGATCCGTAACTGATTTGCCTTTAGAAAATCTTACACTAAAAATTGAATACACTAAAAATTATCCATTTGTTTATCAGCACTATATACAAACAACAGATTATGAAAGTGCTAAGTATTCTCTCGGTAATTGGATGGGGCACAATGCTGATTTGGTTTATGCTTCACTTAATTATCGTTTCCTCCGAGGATTACAGGCAACTGCGTGGGGACAATATATTCGTAAAGGTGAAGATGGAGATGTGCAGCAGCAATACAATACAATACCACAGCCGCCATTTCTTTTTGGATTAAGAAAAAATTACGGATACCTTGGTGCAGAAATTAAGTATGAATATACTCATGAACTTTTTGCTAAATTAAATTTTCAAACAACACATTCTTCAATTCAGCAGGAAGATTTAAGTTTTATTGATACAACATTAAACGAGTTTTATTTTTCAGTTTTTTATGGATTGTAATTTTTAATGGATGATTTAAAGAACAAAAAAGTTTATTTGGCAGGTCATACAGGAATGGTTGGATCTGCGATCTTAAGAGAATTAGAAAGTCGCGGATATAAAGACATCCTAACGAAAGATTTATCTGAACTTGATTTGAGAAATCAATCCGAAGTCCAAAAATTCTTTAATGAAACCAAACCTGAAATAGTTGTAATAGCGGCAGCAAAAGTTGGCGGAATTTTAGCAAACAACACTTATCGCGCAGAGTTTCTTTATGATAATTTGATGATCGAAGCAAATCTTATTCACGCATCTTATTTAAGCAAAGTTGAAAAGGTAGTTTTTCTAGGAAGCTCCTGCATTTATCCAAAATTAGCACCACAGCCATTAAAGGAAGAATATTTGCTGACAGATACACTTGAGTTTACTAATGAACCTTATGCAATTGCAAAGATAGCAGGGATTAAACTTTGTGAAAATTATTACAGACAATATGGCTGCAATCATATCTCAGCAATGCCAACAAACCTTTACGGACCAAATGATAATTTTAATTTAGAAACATCACACGTACTTCCGGCACTGATCAGAAAATTTCACGAAGCAAAAGTTGAAAATAAAGACTCAGTTATTATTTGGGGAACCGGAAAACCTTTGCGCGAATTTATGTTCGTTGAAGATCTTGCAAATGCAATTGTATTTATGATGGAAAGCATTGAAGCAAAAGATCTTTATGAAAAAGGTATTACACATTTAAATGTTGGATCAGGAAAAGATATTTCAATAGCAGATTTAGCAAAACTGATTTCTGAAATTATTGGATTCAATGGTAAGATTGAATATGATTCCACTAAACCCGATGGTACACCCAGAAAACTTATGGATGTTACTCGAATAAACTCGCTTGGCTGGAAATATAAAACAGAATTGAAAGAAGGAATTATAAAAGCTTATGATTTCTTTAAACAAAAATATTCATAAGGAGAATATGAAAGCATTAATAACCGGTATAACAGGCCAGGACGGAAGTTATCTCACCGAAATACTTCTTGAAAAAGGATACGAAGTTCACGGAATAATTAGAAGAAGCAGTTCTTTTAATACGGGCAGAATTGATCATCTTTATGAGAACAAAGAAATCCTAAATAAAAAATTATTTCTTCATTACGGTGATCTTGTTGATACAAGCAACTTAAATCGTCTTCTGGAAAAAATTCAACCGGATGAAATATATAATCTTGCAGCACAAAGTCACGTTAAAGTTTCTTTCGAAGTTCCTGATTACACAGCGCAGGTCGACGCACTTGGAACACTAAGATTTCTTGATGCGATCCGTGAAGTTGGATTACGAAAAGTAAAATTCTATCAGGCTTCAACATCAGAACTTTTTGGAAAGGTGCAGGAAGTTCCACAAAGCGAAAAAACTCCGTTCTATCCGCGCTCACCTTATGGAGTTGCAAAACTTTATGGTTACTGGATAATAGTAAACTATCGCGAAGCGTACGATCTGTTTGCCTGCAACGGAATATTGTTTAATCACGAATCACCAAAACGCGGCGAAACATTTGTAACCAGAAAAATTACCCGTGCAGCTTCCAGAATTGCAGCAGGAATACAATCCAATCTATCGCTTGGTAATCTTGATGCAAAAAGAGACTGGGGTTTTGCACCTGAGTATTGTGAAGGAATGTGGAGAATACTTCAGTACAAAAAAGCAGAAGATTTTGTGTTGGCAACAGGGCAGACAAATACGGTAAAACAGTTTGTTGAATTAACATTTAAACATCTTGGAATTGATTTGGAATGGAAAGGTAAGGGAGTAAATGAAAAGGGAGTTATTAAGAGTATAAATTTTGATAAAGCAAAATCAATTATAAACTTTAATAAGAACTCCAGATTTTATAAATATGATTTTACTACTAAATTGAAAAAAGGCAATACCGTTGTAACAATAGACCCAAATTATTATCGTCCAACGGAAGTGGATTTGTTGATCGGCGATCCTGCAAAAGCAAAAAAACTATTGGGTTGGAAAGCAAAAACAAAGTTTGAAGATCTTGTTCAGATAATGATAAAATCTGATATGGATAAAGTTTTAAGAAGAGGATATTAAAAAGTTTTTATTCACTAAACATTCGAGGTTAATATGTTTGATGCAAATTATAAATTCACATGCGTTGATAGATTTTTAAAGTATGTTAAATACGATACACAATCAGATGAAGAATCAACTTCATTTCCAAGCTCGGAAAAGCAAAAAATTCTTTCTAAAGATCTTGCAGAAGAATTAAAAGGATTGGGATTAAAAGATGCACATATGGATGAGTGGGGATATGTAATGGCTACGCTTCCATCAAACACTACAAAAAAAGTTGACCCAATTGCTTTTATTGCTCATGTTGATACTTCTCCAGCAGTAAGTGGAAAAGATGTTAAACCAATGATCAGAAAAAATTATCAGGGCGGTGATATTAAACTTGAAACTGGCGGATGGGTAATTTCTGTTGATGATAATCCTGATCTTAAAAATATGATCGGATTTGATATCATTACTACAGATGGCTCTACCTTACTTGGCGCAGATAACAAAGCTGGGGTTTCAGAAATTGTTGATGCTATAAATTATCTTTTAACTCACCCTGAAATTAAACATGGCGATATAAAAGTTTGTTTTACTCCCGACGAAGAAGTTGGAAGAGGCACAGAAAAAATTGATTTGAAGAAACTCGGGGCAAAGTATGCATACACGATTGATGGATCCAGTTTGGGAGAATTGGAAACTGAAACATTTTCTGCTGATGCCGTGGTTATAAAATTTTTCGGTAAAAATATTCACCCAGGCTATGCAAAAAACATAATGATTAATTCTATAAAAGTTGCATCGCATTTTATTGATAACCTTCCGAAAGGTACTTTGTCGCCTGAAACCACCGATGGCAGGGAAGGTTATGTGCATTGCGGCTCATTTAATGGGAATGAAGAACTAACAACTATTAAAATGATTATTCGTGATTTTGAAACTGCGAAATTGAAAGAGTATGAAGAACTGCTTAAAAAGTTAGCCGAAGAAGTTGTTAAAAAATTTCCAGGTTCAAGAATGGAATTTCAGGTAATTGAACAATACAGAAATATGAAAGAGATACTTGATAAACATCCGCACGTAAATGATTACGCTATTATTGCAATGGAACGATTAGGAATAAAACCAATTATGCATCCAATACGCGGTGGCACGGATGGTTCACGTTTGTCTTTTATGGGATTGCCAACACCAAATATTTTTGCAGGTGAGCATAGTTTTCATTCACAGCTCGAGTGGGTTGCAATTCAGGATATGGAAATGGCTGTTAAGACAATTGTTGAAGTTGCAAAAGTTTGGGAAGAGAAGGCTTAGTTTGTAGGTTGTTGGTAGTAGGTAGGATATTATGATTCAATCTAGAATTGAGGATTTAGAAATATACAAAGAAGCACTTGAAATAAGTGATATAATTTGGAAGCTTGTGCTGAATTGGAATGGCTTTGAGAAAAATACGGTTGGTAGTCAACTTGTCAGAGCTATAGATAGCGTTGGAGCGAATATTTCGGAGGGATATGGTAGAGGGAGTAAAATCGATAACGCAAGATTTATTAAAATTGCAAGAGCGTCATTATTTGAAACCAAATATTGGCTAACTCAGGCGAGTAAAAGAAAATTAATTTCTGATAGCGAAACGAATCAAATTATTTCCCAAATAGAAAACCTATTACCACGAATTAGTGCATATATAAATTATCTGTTAAAAAATTCAAATATATAATGACTACCAACAACCTACCACCGACTTCTTATAACAAACCAGAACTTATGGCTCCAGCAGGGGATTGGACAATGCTGCGTGCTGCTGTTAGCAATGGTGCAGATGCGGTTTACTTTGGCTTGGATAAACTTAATATGCGCGCAAAAGCTGCAAACTTTTCTGTTGAAGAACTTCCTGAGATTGTTTCATTCTGCAATGAACATAAAGTGAAAACTTACCTTACACTTAACACAATTGTTTTTGAAGAAGAGTTATCTGAACTTGAAGAAATAATAATTGCGGCTAAAAGAAATGGAGTTCATAGAATTATCTGCTCAGATTTAGCTGTTGCCGATTTATGCCACAAACACAAATTTCCATTTTGTATCTCAACACAAAGTTCTATTTCAAATTCACTTGCTGCAGATGTCTATAAAAGAATGGGTGCAGTAAGAATTGTTCTGGCGCGCGAGTGTTCGCTGGACGAAATAAAAACAATAAGAAATAAAACTGATTTAGAAATAGAAGCATTTGTTCACGGTGCAATGTGTATTGCAGTTAGCGGCAGATGTTTTATGAGTCATCATCTGTTTGGTAAAAGCGCTAATCGTGGTGAATGCATTCAGCCTTGCCGAAGAGAATATGAAGTTTATGATACAGCAATAGATAAATCTTTAATTGTTGGTGAAGATTATATAATGTCCCCTCAAGACTTATGCACAATTGAATTTATTGATCAATTAATTGAAGCAGGAATTGATTCATTTAAAATCGAAGGAAGAAAACGCGCACCGGAGTATGTTGCAAAAGCTGTTTCGGTTTATAGCCAAGCGATTGATCTTTATTTTGACGGCAATCTTACCAAAGAAAAGAAAAAGGAATTATTAACAGAACTAGAAAAAGTTTACAACCGTGGGTTCTCATCTGGTTTTTATTTTGATGTTCCGAGTTCCGATGCTTATGCAGGAGTTGAGGGCAGTAAAGCAACAACTCGCAAATCCTATGTTGGCAAAGTATTGAATTATTATAAAGAAATTGAAGTTGCACATATTTTAATGGAATCTGGCAAGATTAAAACTAATGATGAAATTCTGATTATGGGTGCAACTACAGGAGTGCTTGGGATTAAATTAGAAAAATTTTCTGTTAATGATATAGAAAATTCGATTGCAAACAGAGGTGATGAAATAACTTTAAAAGTTCCATCACTTGTTAGAAGAAATGATAAAGTTTATTTGATTGAATATATCAAATAATGCTGCTGTCTATAAAAAATTAAAATGAACTTATTAAATGAGTTTTTAGTTTTTGATTGAAAAAGGAGAAAAAAATGAATTGTCCTGTTTGTAGTGATTCCAGTCTTGTCATTTCGGAGAGGCAAGGAGTAGAAATTGATTATTGCCCAAAATGCCGTGGTGTGTGGTTAGACCGCGGTGAACTAGATAAGATAATTGAAAGATCAAATGAAATTTTTGAGAATGATAAACCCAAGGCATTTGATGATAAACGATACGAAGATAGAAAATACTATAACGATAAAAAGTACGATGACGATTACTACAAAAGAAATAAAAGAAAATCTTTTTTTAATGACTTGTTTGATTTTTAAAATATGACAGAATTAGAAATAATTTTATACCTCGTGGGTGGACTGGTAATGCTTTTTATAGGTGCGGAAGGTTTAATACGTGGTAGCTCAAATCTTGCAATAAAAATTGGGATTACTCCACTTGTTGTGGGATTAACCGTTGTTTCATTTGGAACAAGTGCTCCGGAATTAGTTGTAAGCCTAAAAGCAGCCTTATTGGGTAATAGCACAATCTCGCTTGGCAATGTTATTGGTTCTAACATTGCAAACATCGCATTAATACTTGGTGTAGCTGCGCTTATTAGACCGCTGGATGTTCATGCAAAAGTAATAATGAGAGAAATACCAATTATGATAGGGATAAGCATATTGCTTCTTTTGTTATTAATTGATGGTGAGTTGGGAGTTATTGACGGATTAATTTTTGTTGTGGGATTAATAGTTTACCTGGTTGCAAATGTTCTGATAGCTCGGAAAGAAAAAAATCCAGAAGTTGATAAGGAATTTAAAGAGGGATTAAAAAGTAAACTCGGAATTCCAGTTTCTGTTGTTCTAATTATTGTTGGATTAACATTGTTGATACTTGGTGCAAATCTTTTTGTTCAAAGTGCGGTAGCAATTGCAAAGATGTTTAATGTAAGTGATGCAATAATTGGTCTTACAATTGTAGCAATTGGAACAAGTTTACCGGAATTAATAACTTCAATCGTTGCTTCATATAAAAAAGAAGCAGATATAGCAATTGGTAATGTTGTTGGCTCAAATGTATTTAATATTCTTGGAATACTGGGTATTACCGCACTGATAATTCCAATTAGTTCTGTGGGGATAAGCTATGTTGATTTAGGAGTGATGTTGGTTACTGCAGTTATTCTTTTCCCTCTTAGCAGAAGCGGGTTTTCAATTTCCAGAGTAGAAGGTGCATTTCTACTTGCGGGATATGCAGGATATATCTTTTACTTAATTCCCAAATAAATTTATTTTATTAATTTGTCTCTTTCCGTTGAGTAAAGTTCAACTGCCTCACTTATAATTCTATAAGCTTCCTCTCGTCCCAGAAACTGTTCAACAATAACTTGTTTATGCTCTAATTTTTTATAGTCTTCAAAAAATCTTCTTAACTCAACAACAGTATGTGGCGGCAGTTCTGATATATCATTAATATAATTAACTGCCATATCATTATTAGCAACAGCAACAATTTTATCATCCTGTTCATCATCATCAATCATATGCATTACACCAATTACTTTGGCTTCTATCAAACAGAGCGGATCAACATCAATTGAGCAAATTATTAAAATATCCAACGGATCTTTATCATCACAGTATGTTTGGGGAATAAATCCATAGTTAGCTGGGTAGTGAACTGAGGAATAAAGTACGCGATCTAATCTTAACAAACCACTTTCTTTATCAAGTTCGTACTTACCTTTTGAGCCTTTTGGGATTTCTATAATTCCATTTACAGTTTTAGGTATATCTTTACCGGGGCTAACGTTATGCCAGGGATGAAATGGTTTTGAATACATCTGTCAATCTTTTCTTAAATAAATAATAATTGAACTAAAATAAAAATTGGTAGAAGAACTATAATAGAAAACTTAAACATATAGCTAAAGAAATCCGGCATCTTTATGTTATTTTCTTCCGCCACTGCTTTTACCATAAAGTTTGGACCATTACCAATATATGTCATTGCACCAAAAAATACCGCAGCGGTTGAAATTGCTTTTAGTAATAGCTCAGGTATCCCTGCAACTAAAGTTCCATCAGTTATTCCAAGTCCTAAGGCTAATGAATGGAAAGTTACTGCAGTTGGAGTATTATCAAGAAAACTGCTTAACAAACCAGTGTAATAATAAAACTGTCCAACAGTTTGAACTCCTAAATGTTTTGCATTTACTTCAAGATAAAGAAGTGCCGGAACCATTGTTACAAAAATTCCCAGGAACAAATATGCAACTTCTTCAATAGGGTGCCAGGTAAAATTGTTTGAGACTCTTAAGAGTTTAGGAGTAAATTGCATTGATAAGTAGGCCATTAAGAGAATAACTGCTTCTCTTATAAATTTGAAATATGGATTAATGTTGATAAAAGAAAGGTATTGCTCATTAATGAAGGCAACCGCTAATACAACTCCTACCAAAAAAATAAAATTTCTATTACCTTCAATTCTTAATGGTTTTATATTTGTTAAATCCCTTATGATTGCTGATGCTGGTTCTTTCTTGTAATAATATGTATCTACAAAAAAGTAAACTACTAGCAAAATTATGTTTATAAACAACCACTCTGGAAATAGATGAAAAAACCATGTAAATGGTGCGCCGCGCAAGTACATCATAAATAATGGTGGATCGCCAAGTGGTGTAAGCAAACCACCGCAGTTAGCCACAATTGCAATAAAAAATAAAATAGTGTGAACTTTAAATGTTCTTTCTTTATTGGTTTGGATTATTGGACGAATGAGTAACATTGCTGCACCCGTTGTTCCCATAAAAGAAGCAAGTACTGCCCCAATACCCATAAACAAAGTATTAACTTTAGGTTTCGCAGCTATATCCCCGCTTAAGTGAATTCCACCAGTGATGGTAAAGAGTGCACCAAGTAAAATCAAAAATGGGACGTAATCAAAGATGATTGCTTCTTCAAGTTCGTGTACAAATCCATTTGCTAATAAATAAATTAGCACTGGTATGCTTAAAATAATTGCAACATAAAGTTTATTGCGATTCTTTTCCCAAAAATGATTTAAGAATAGAGGAAAAACAGCAATTGCTAAAAGCATTAAAACAAAAGGTAATAAACTTAGGAGCGGGATTTCAACTTGAGGCGTGTGTTCCATGTCTTACTTTCGATGATTAGAGAAATCTTAAAAATTTACTTGCCAAACTAAAGAAAATAATATCAATTTTACATCAGATAAATATAGATTTTATTGATTCAAAGTAAACATTGTCAACTTTGATAAGCCTCTTCAAATCAGTATTTTTCTAATCAAAATTTCACATCAAACAAAAATTATTAAGAAAAATTAACTATGAGATTAAGTAAATATTTTGTTCCAACTCTTAAAGAAGTTCCTAATGACGCTGTAGTTGTAAGTCATATTTTAATGCTGCGATCGGGAATGGTTAGAATGTTATCTGCCGGAATTTATTCCTTCTTACCTCTTGGTTACAGAGTGATGAAAAAAGTAAGTGAAATTATTCGTGAAGAAATGGATGCAATCGGCGGACAGGAATTTCATTTACCTGCACTTAATCCAAAAGAAATCTGGGAAGAAACCGGAAGAGTTGAAGCTTTTGGTGATACAATGTTTCATCTAAAAAATCGTGAGTATGTGCTTGCACCAACTCACGAAGAGATTATGACTTATCACGCACGTAATGTTGTTAAGTCCTACAAAGATATGCCACAAATCTGGTATCAAATACAAACTAAATTTAGGAATGAACCAAGACCAAGAAGCGGAGTAATTCGTGGCAGACAATTTTTAATGAAAGATGCTTACAGCTTTGATACAAGCTGGGAAAATTTAGATAAATCTTATGAATTACATGATAGCGCTTATAGAAAAATATTTGATCGTTGCGGATTGAAGTATTTTGTTGTTGGTGCATCAAGCGGTGCAATGGGTGGAACTGGATCCGAAGAGTTTATGGTTAAATCTGCTGCTGGTGAAGATACTGTTGCTTATTGTGAGTCTTGCGGTTATGCTGCTAATGTTGAAGTTGCTGCATCTAGAATTGATTCTGTTGACAGAGATACTGAGAGTAAAGCTATTTATGAAATCTCCACACCAAACGTTCATTCGATTGATGAGCTTTGTGAGTTCTTAAAAATAGATGAAACACAATGTGCAAAATCAAGAATTTATATTCATAACGAGAAACCAGTTTTAATTTTAATGCTTGGCAATGATGAGGTGAATGAAACTAAATTAGAAAAAGTTCTTGGTGGTGCTGTTCGTCCTGCACATCCGGAAGAGTTAAAAGATATTTCCGGTGCAGATGCAGGCTCAATTGGTCCGGTTGGATTTTCCGGAAAAATAATTGTAGATAATCGATTGAAGGATGCTAACAATATGTTCAGCGGTGCAAATAAAAATGATTATCACATTGGCGGAATAGATTTTAATCGGGACGTTCAAACAATTGAATACGCGGATTTTAGAACTGTAAAATCTGGTGAAGGCTGCCCGCGATGCGAAAAACATCTTGAAGTTTTTCCGGCAATTGAGCTTGGACATATATTTAAACTTGGTACAAAATATTCTGAAGCAATGGGCGCAAATTTTCTGGATGAAAACGGTAAGGAGCATCCTATAATTATGGGAAGTTACGGAATTGGTGTTGAGCGTGTTATGGCTTGTTATATCGAACAGCATCACGATGCAAACGGAATCATTTGGGACAAAGCTATCGCACCATTTCGAGTTCACTTACTCGGATTGAATTTGAAGAAGAAAGAAATTGTTGACGCTTGCGAAAAAATCTACAAAGATTTAAATGGACAATCTATAGAAGTGTTATTTGATGATCGCGATGTAACAGCAGGTTTTAAATTTAACGATGCAGATTTGCTTGGAATGCCAATACAGGTTGTAATTGGTGAGAAGAAGCTAAAAGACAATAAATGCGAAGTTAAAGTAAGGAAAACAGGTGAGCGATTTGATGTTGAGTTGAGTGATTTAATGAACAAAATTAAGGAGTTGCTGGGGAAGCCGTAATTAGATAAAATTTATTTTTAATTATTTACCTACAAACATTGATGTACAGCAAGAAAAAATGTTGATCTTCACCAAATATTACATTCTTTTAATTTGGATAACATTAACCTTTTTTATCTCTGTTGCATATTCTCAGTCGGATGAGATTGCCGGAATAAAATTTAATTCTCAAAAAATTGAACTCTCAAAAAACACTTCGCTTTTACTCAATGAAGGCTATAAAATTGAACTGACTAATTCTTTTTCAATTTCTTTTGATATTTCTTTTTGGGATTACGTAAGATTTGGACCAATATTAAGAATTGCTGATGAATACGGAAATGAAATTCGAATAATTTATAATCAGTTTAAAAATAAAGACACTTCATTTATTCAGATTATGGAGCCGTATCATAAAAATTTAATTGAAGTTAAGCTTGCGAAAAAATATCTTACCCGAAACACCTGGTTTAATTTTAAACTTTACGTAGATAGAAAAAACAGATCGTTATTAGCATATTGGAATTATGAATTAGTTGGCAAAGCAGACTATTTAATTAATGATCAATACAGATTTTTCTTTGCTTTCGGTCTAAAAAAAATGGATGATCCTAATGATTTTGATGTCCCACCAATATCAATAAGAAATATAATTATTAGTGAACAAGATATAATTAAACACCAGTGGGAGTTAAATCCATTTAAAGAAAATCCATTAACAGATAAAATTAGTAATTCAAAAATCAAAGCGACAAATATATCCTGGGTTTATCAGGATCATCAGAAATGGAAACGAGTTGGAAATTATAAAATTTCTGATCGTCCAATCCCTGGTTATGGCGTTGCTTTTGATTCTCTAAATTCGCGTTTTTTTATCGATAGAAAAAATGATCTTTTAATTTTTTATTTAAATTCAGGTAAAGATTCAGTAATTAAATATAGAACTCAAAGTCCGTCTGGTTGGAATGATTTGCTTTATGAGGAGAGTAAACAACTTCTTTATTCATTCATGAATGCATTGGGAAACGTTTCAGTTTATGATCTTAAATTAAACACTTGGACAACGGTTGATACTTTAATATTAAATGATGGTAAATATTTTGGGAGTGCAAAATTTATTTGTCCCAAAGACAAGGGTCTTTATTTGCTTGGCGGTTATGGTTATTACAAAGCAAAAAATGATTTGTTTAAATATAATTTTGTAAAAAAAGAATGGGAAAAAATAGAATTAAAAAAGAATGATATGACTCCTCGTGCCTGGTTTACGTTTGGTAAAGGATTTAATGAGGGTGAGTATATTATTTATGGCGGAGTCGGTAATGAAAGTGGTAATCAGGAACAAGGATTTAAGACATATAATGATTTTTATCTGCTAAATATGAATGACCTAACGATAAAAAAGATAAATTATTATAGTTTAAATAAAACAAATTATTCCAGCTTAGCAAATTATCATCAGCTTGATCAAAATGATTCTACAATTTTCTTTTTATCAAAAGTGATAGAAGAAAAAAAACCAAACATTTACTTAAATAAACTGAATCTAAGTAGGGGAACTATTTCTAAAGTAGGGGATAATTTTTGGAAAGCTAATTCAGACAAATGGTATTATAATTATTTATACTATAACAAAACCACTAAAGAATTTTTTGCTTTGGTATTTGATTCAACTAATGTGGAGTTATTTTCAATAAATTATCCTCCAATTTCTGGAACCGCCCAAGTTTATACAGAAAACACAAATTCGGAAAAAAATAATTCCCTCCATATTCTCATTCCAATATTTGTTTTAATTAGTAGCGGTGCAGTTTTTGTTTATTTGAAGAAAAGAAATTCAAAAGTTGGTTTAGCAAAATCAGATAAAAAAGATCAGAACTATAATTTTGATAGAAGACATATTAAAAATTCTGTAAATCTTTTTGGAGGATTAAGGATTTATGATAAAGATGAAAACGAAATATCCCAAACACTTTCGCCTAAATTAAAAGAAATATTTTTATTGATATTACTAAGGAGTATCAATAATCATCATAGCGGAATTACTTCCGAAGAGCTTTCATCAATCATTTGGCCTGAAGCATCTCTGGAGAGTGTTAAATCAAATAGAGGTGTTGCAATAAATAAAATCCGAAAAATACTTTCTTCAGTTGATGGGGTAGATATGGAATTTTTGGATAAAGTCTGGTTTGTTAAAATGAATAACGGATCAAGCTGCGATTATGCAGATTATCTTAAATTTTGTAACTCTGCCAAAACTAAAAACGGCTCTGCAAACGGCTCCTTAGCTTTATTATTAAAGATTGTTAATGGCGGTGAGTTCTTAAAGGGAATTAGTTATGAGTGGTTAGATCCTATTAAGTTCGCAGTTAATAATGAAGTAATAAAGTGCATAAAAAATTACTTTGAAATCGAGGAACTTAAAACAGATCCTGAAAAAACTCTAAGGCTTTGTGATATGGTATTGTCTTTTGACGCTGTTGATCAGGATGCGATAAAATTAAAAATTAAAACTCTGCTGAATCAGGGAAAACTTCATATTGCCAAAAGTACATACAGCTTATTTGTTGCGGAATATAAACGATTATACGACGAACAATATCCACTAACTTTTCAAGAAATCATCTCTTCTTAAAAATTTTGAGTCATTCCCGTGCAAACGGGAATCTACTGACTTCGTAATAAATTTTATGTTTTTTAGAATCACGATGATAAGGAAGTAATTTTTTAGAAGCCTGTAATAAAAATTTTCTAACTTGATCCAAAATTAACCCATTCCTTAACCGATCTGTTAACCCTTTATCCTTTTATTTGCTCCTGTAATTATTATAAATAAGGATAACGGGCCGCCCCTCAGTATTCTATTTCTCCGGCTCTGGGGGACCGGAGAGTTTTATGAAATTATTAGTGATAACAAGAAAACCGAAAAAAAAACCGTGTCCGCATTGCGGAAAGCCAATTAGTGTAAAAGCCATACGGTGCAAATGGTGTAAAGTTTGGCTGGTTATGGTGTGAATTTAAAAAACTAATCTTATAAAAATTATATTTATGCGAGAACAGCTGTTTTCCTCTGTTTTATCAACTCCGAATACTTTTCTTTCATATCATTTGAGAGAAAGCTAACCGAGATTAATTTTTTCCAATTATCAAACTCAGCATTAATTTTATTTAGCACTTGAGAAATTATTGTGTCGTTTAGTTTCAGCCTTTCTTTGGCAAAGTAATCAATTAAGTTTTTAGAGGTTAAATTTCTTTTCTTTCCTGCAATAGGTAAAGCAATTTCTTCTTGTGTTTTAGGAACCACTATGGTGGTATTCAACAAATCATAAGCTGGTGAAAGTTCTACTTTATTATCACGCGTAATTAAAGAGAAATTTTTTAAATGCATATCCTCGTTGCCAATTAGAAAATTAAAAATGGTTAACCGAAACAATTTAACTTTTTCAATTGCTGGGAATGTACAAAAGGTATCAATAAGAGTGACAAGCTTTTCCATGCTGTAATCATACTTAGTTTCTCTGCTTTTACCAGCAAGTTGTGCAAAATCTTCTAAGGAAAGTTTTTTATTCCTTCCATATCTATCAAATCTTTTTATAAAGTATGTAAATTTTCCATCAGAAGAATAAATCATCCCGCTAAGCGGGACTTTAATACCAATTGATTCTGCAAGTTTCATTGTTAGAGATTCATTCTCTGGTAATTCCTGATAGAAATTATTTTGAGGTTTTAAAATATACTCTCCGCCTCTGTCAACAATATCAAAAATTTCATCTTTAATATTTAGCTTTGCACTTAGTTTTGGCTGTACACCTTGAATAGACATTTTATCGGCTCTGATTGCAGCTTCTCTTAATTGTTCTTCCTGGGTTAATGATAAATTTTTTAGCTGAGTCAAATTTCTTGAAAGAAGCTTTAGCCCTTTATCAGAATATTTTTTATCACCGCAAGGTTGATAAGTTATTGGGCAAATATTCATTCAACTTCCTCCAGAGTAACTGAGCCAACTAAATCTTTTCCAGTTATTAGCAGTATAGACAAAAAATCATTTCGATCAATTTTTGTTTGTCGTAACAATGCATCTAGTTGAATTCCTTCAGGCAATAAGCCTTCAAAGAATGGTGGAAATTCTTCAAACACATATTCCTTTTGTTTGGTTGGAAGTGTTAATGAAATTGGTAAACCATTATAATTATCTGCATAATTGAATTGATACTTCTTACTTTTTTCTGATTCGATTAAATCACCAGCATAAATTCCAAAGTTAAAAACTTTAGCCTTCTTCATTTTGTTTCTCCATTAAATGCATCAAAGGACTTTTCATTTCAAGTTTAATATTTAAAACAGAAAGTAATTTAAGTAAAGTATTTAGTTGAATTGTTTCTTTTCCTTTTTCGATATCAAAGACAACAGTTTTTCCAACTCCAGCCAAATCGGCTAACTGTTTTTGGGTTAACTTACTTTTCTTTCGATGAAAAATTACTGTTTTGGCTAATTGTTTAGATGTCATATCATACCGTTATAGCAGTAAATAAATTTGTTTCGGATTAAAAATAGGATAGTATGATTGAAAAGTCAAATAAAATCTTGCTATAGCAGTAAAATCTTGCATTTAGAGTGAATAAAAATAAAGAAAACAAGAGCTCAGCAGTTATTACTGTTTTAACGGTAATAATGGGTAATAAAAAACCTCCGAGATTTTTAAAGATCTCGAAGGTTTAATTCCAAAAGTCTTCCCTTTTGGGGAAGATTTAGATGAAGCTTTTTTTATTCTTCTACTTTTCCTCTCAACGAATCCCAAATCATATAGCCGCAAATAACTGCAAACATTACAATACCTAGAAGTTCTGCTGAGTGTGATTCTGCCCATTCAGGATTAACCCAGTTAAATCCCTGCCATCTTAATATTGCACTGATAACTCCCATTAACGCACCACCGGCAATAAAGCCTGATGCAATTAATGTTCCGCGTTCTCTTCTTGCTGTATTTACTTTTTCATCTTTGCTGCGTGTTGAAACAAAGTGAGCAATTAATCCGCCAACTAAAAGGGGAGTGTTGAGTTCAAGTGGAATGTACATTCCAAGTGCGAATGCAAGTGCAGGAACTTTTATCATTGTTAAAACCAATGCTAAGATTGCCCCAACAATGTAAAGAATCCAGGGTGCTGGCTGCTGATCCATCAATGGTTGAATGACTGCTGCCATTGCATTTGCCTGTGGAGCTACGAGTGAACCTTCTCCAACAAAACCATAAGTTTCATTTAATATCATAATCACAAAGCCTACTGTTAATGCAGAAACAAGAACTCCTAAAAATTTCCACTGTTCCTGTTTACGTGGGGTTGATCCGAGCCAGTAACCAATTTTAAGATCGGTAATAAATCCGCCAGCCATAGAAAGCGCTGTACAAACAACTCCGCCAATAATTAGAGCGGCAATCATTCCGGATTCGCCTTTTAATCCGACTGACGTAAGAACGATTGATGAAAGAATCAAAGTCATCAAAGTCATTCCACTTACGGGGTTTGTTCCAACTATAGCGATAGCATTTGCGGCAACGGTTGTAAATAAAAATGAAATTATAAGTACGATTAATAATCCCGCAAAAGCCCACCCAAGGTTATGAACTACTCCCATCTGGAAGAAAATGAAAAGTAATATTGCAGTTATAACTAAACCGCCAACAATAATTTTCATCGAAATATCTAACTGTGTTCTTTTTGCAGCGTTGCTTTCAGTTTTCTTTTCAAAAATTTCTTTTACTGCAAGTACAAGAGCATCTCTAATTATTTTAGATGAACGAATAATTCCGATTATTCCAGCCATAGCAATTCCGCCAATACCAACGTGGCGAACATATTGTCTGAAAATTTCTTCAGCGCTCATAGCAGAAATTAATTTTGTTGCGCCAGTTCCAAATGTTTCTGTTAATCCGCCGCCGATGTAAGAAATTACAGGTACGAGAAGGTACCATGAAACAAATGATCCAGCGGCAATTATGGCCGCATATTTTAAACCAACAATGTAACCAAGACCCATAACAGCGGCACCAACATTCAATCTAAAAACAAGTTTAAATTTATCTGCAAGCATTTCACCAACGCCAACAACTCTTGTTGTAAAGGTTTCACTCCACCATCCAAAAGTTGCGATGATGAAATCATAAAAGCCGCCTATCAATCCGCTTACAACAAGTACCAAAGCCTGCTTGCCGCCTTTTTCTCCAGCGACTAATATTTCTGTTGTTGCAGTTGCTTCTGGAAAAGGAAATTTTCCATGCATTTCTGCTACAAAATATTTTCTGAAAGGAATGAGAAATAACATTCCTAAAACTCCGCCAAAAGCAGATGCTAAAAATATTTGATAAAATTCTGCTTGAAGGTTTAGGATATACAATGCAGGAATTGTAAATATTGCACCCGCAACTATCAAACCCGAGTTTTGTCCAATCGATTGAATAATCACATTCTGTCCGAGAGAACCTTTGATCTTTAGTAAAGTTGAAACACCAACTGCAATAATTGCAATTGGAATAGCTGCTTCAAACACCTGTCCGATTTTTAATCCCAGATAAGCGGCTGCAGCTGAGAACAACACAGCCATTAACAAGCCCATCGTTACTGAGTAAACAGTAATTTCCTGCGGATTAGAATCTGCAGGCATCAGTGGTTTATATTCTTCACCGGGCTTAAGTTCTGTATAAGCATTCTCGGGAAGTCCTTTAATTTGTCCGCCTTGATGTTCGCTCATATTACATTCCTTTATTAGAATTTAAAGTTAATTGGAAGTTCATATTCTGTTTTATTTGTTGAAGGGGATTTGAAGTATAATTTTCCATATCCATTTGCATCATTGGGAATAGTTATTTCAGGTTTTGAAAAATTAAAATCAACATACTTAATATTATTTGGATAAAGTATTACTGCTGCTCTGCCATTATTTTTTGCATCAACAGAAATAGGAGAGGGGAAGTATGTTATTTCCTTTACTTCAAGATTTGCTGTTAGTTCTTTGCTTGCAAATGCAGGAATAATTTCCAGTACAAACTTTACGCTGTCTTTATCAGCAGGCATATTAACACTAACACTTCCACCTGTTCTGTATGATAATCCGCCTTTACCTACAGCTTTTCCTGTCTCATCTAAAATTTGAAAAGCAAAATCTGTTATCTTAGAATAATCTTCTTTGGTTAATGTGAAAGAAAACTCTCTTGAGCCTTCGCCCTTAACTATTGTGAACGGCATTTTATAAGTATCGTTACCATCAACTAATAAATTATATTTTCGTTGATAACCAAGCATTTCAGAATTGATGTTATAAGTTTTTGTTTCGTTAAAGTAGTTAACAAATTCAATCCTTTTATCGTCTGATGAAATTTCTTTTGAATCAACAGTTTGAATTGATGAAAATTCAACAGCAAGATTATAAGTCGATGAATCAGTTGCTAAGAAAAATCCATCCACATCAACCTCATAAATCCCCGGTTCGAGATCGTAATAATAATTTTCTACTTTTTCATCTTTAGTTACAGAATAGAGAAGTGCAGATTGATCAACCTGAATTCCGTTGTTGTTATATAAGAAGTATAAACAGCGCGAGTATTTGTTTGATGAAGCATCTCTGCTCAATGCAACCTTCATACCATTTTGTCCAGCTGGAATCTTAATGAAATATCTTTTAATCATTCCTTGTTGAACTACTTGATCCTTCCAATTCATTTTATAATTGTTAAATGAATTAACCTCGTAAGGAATTACCACAGTTGCAATCATATCAAACTCAGGAGTTTTGCCTGCATCATCGCGGTATGCGGTAATCTTTGCCGTATAAAGTCCTGGTTCTTTAACTTTAGATTTTTCAATTTTTACATTAACAGTTGCAGTCTGATCATTTCTTATATAAGTTTTTTTCTGAACCAATGTTAACCAATCAGCATCACTCTTTAGATTATAAACTCTGTAGAACTTATCTGATTTGATTACATTATCTCTTTTAACCACGTATGAAAAAACTTCATCGCCGGTTAAGAACGAACCATCCCTTATGTAAAGATTTCTGGATCTGTTATCCGGTTGATTTGGAGCGAATGAAGAAACAGTATATGTCTCAAATTTTGAAATTTCATTATTCTTCAAATACTTTTTAAGAATTTCATAAGAGTTCATTACGTTTATATATCCAGGACCTTGATCAAGCACCGTGTAAGCATCCCACTTAACTGCACCCTCCCTGATAACTTTGTAAAGAAGCTGTGCAGGAATTTTGACTCCCGGAGATTCTTTTTCGGCAGCACTTAATAATAGTGCCATCACTCCAGATGAATAAGGACAAGCCATACTTGTTCCCCAAAACTTATCTCTGCCGCTAAAATTTGGAACGGTTGATGTTGCAGCACCCGGAGAAATTATATCCGGCTTGCTTACTTCTCCACCACGTGAACTAAAATGTAAAAGTATATTGGATGGAAGAAGATTACCATAATTATCCCTTGCAATTTCTTGTGTTAAAACTGCCCCGGATGAAAAGACAAAACTGCTTGATGAAGGTAATCCAGCAGATGAAATTCCAGGTCCTTCATTACCATTACTTGTGCTAACGTATAAATAAGGATTCTTACTTAATAGATCAGCAAGAAACTTTTCTATTTCAGAGCGTCCTTCAATTTCACTTCCAACACCAAAACTCATACTAACAATACATGGAACTTTCATCTCTTTGGAAATTTTATCAGCGTACAAATAAGCTTTCTTCATGCTTTCTGTTACAGTTGCACCACCGGGATAATTATTGTTGCCAAGTTTTAATCCGATAACTTTTGCGCCTGGTGCAACACCATTTATACCTGCATCGCCAATATTATATCCGGCAGCTATTCCCGCGCAATGTGTCCCATGTGAACCATCATCAAAATAAAGTGAAATACGTTTCTCATCAGGAAAAATATTTAATGCCATTGTAATCGGCGTTAAACCTTTTTGATTTTGAATTGTAAATGCATCAAAATTTTCCTTGTAGTTGCGTAAAGGCTTTTCATCAGAAAGATCGCCGTTGCCATTTGTATCAAAGTAAACAACCCAGTAACCTTCAGTTGTTTTGTATGTTACCATAAAATATTTGTCATCTTTAACGCCGTTGCCATTTAAGTCCTGGGCTCCTGAACCGGAATTCATTAAATGAGTTTCATTCAAAACAGTTATCCAGTAATTATCATCAGCACTCTTTAACATTTTAGTTTTATCTGCAAGAACAGAAAACCCCTTATCATCATTTTCAAATACATCTTTTCCGTCTTTACTTGATAAATCGGCTTCAACGAGATGCATATCGCCCTGTCCGGTAAAATCTTGCGCATCAATTACTTTTACTTCTCCGGTTGATGTTTTTGTAAGTCCATCTATTCCCATATCAACACCGGTATCGAGCACCAAAATAATTGTACCTCTTCCGTCATACTCGGGATGAAGTCTGATAAATTCTTCAACGCCAGTATCCGTCAGTGAAAGAAAAGTCTGTCCTTCTTCCTGCGCAAAAATTGAAATTGTTAGTAGAAATAAAATGAGTGATAATAATCTGGTCTTCATATTTAACCTGTTTAGTTTTGAATTGAATTAATTAATTTTTTCGGGGTGAGAAAATTTGTGATGAAGTAATATATAGTTTGCTTCATAAGCCTGAATTTAATTATAAAATTTATGCTTAAATTTAAGCACAAATAACCTGAGTTTTCAAACAATAAAATCATTTAGTGTACTTTTGTGTATTGGTGTTTTTGTGGCAGGAGATTTTGCCACTAAAACACGAAGGCACGAAAATCCACAAAAATTATGAAATCAAAACTTTACATCGTTTCAACTCCGATCGGAAATTATGAAGATATAACGCTACGCGCTTTGCGAATATTAAAAGAATGTGATTTTATTATTTGTGAAGAAATAAAAGAAGCACGCAGGTTTTTATCTCACTACAAAATAGAAAAAGAACTTTTTCCGCTTAACGAGCACAATGAAAACGAAAGCGCAAATGAGTTAATTCTAAAATTACTTGAAGGAAAATCTGCTGCACTTATTTCTGATTGCGGAACACCGCTATTTTCTGATCCCGGACATTTACTTGTTGATCTTGCGCTGCAAAACAGGATTGAAGTAATCCCTGTTCCAGGTGCAAGTTCTCTGCTTGCAGCATTGGTTGGAAGTGCTTTAGATTTTGAAAAGTTTTATTACTACGGCTGGCTGTCACCAAAAAAAGATATAAGAAGAAAGCAATTACTGGATTTAAGAAAGCGAAGGGAAACAATTGTTTTAATGGATACTCCATACAGATTAAAAACTTTGCTGGAGGATATTGTAAAACTTCTTGGACCAAACATTCCTTGTGTGCTTGCATTCGAGTTAACAAAAGAAAAAGAAAAATTTTATCGTGGTAATGCGCAGAATATTTTAAGTGCTGTAGAAAGAGAAAATCTTAAGGGTGAGTTTGTGTTGATGCTGAACAACAATGACAAAAGATCATCATTTTAACACGGCAACATTTCTATGTAAGAATGGGCGAATAGTTTTTAAGTATAATCAAAATAACGATTTATATTACCCGAATTTTTATAAGTAACCATTAAGTAACAGAAAGAGAAGTAAGTTGGGTTCTTCTTGATAGTCCAGTCTTCAATGTCTAATTTTGCATAGACATCAGGAGAGAAAATGAAATCCTTCATTATAATTACCTCACTAATCTTCTTTGCAGAATCAACGGCCACTTTATGTCAGGTTCCCAATCAAGACCAAATAAGAATTGAAATAAATAATCCTCAAAGTGGATGGAAATTCTCAAATCCTTTACCACAAAATAATGACTTAATTGATGTCCAATTTATTGATGAAAACAACGGCTGGGCTGTGGGTTTTTTTGGAAGAATCATAAGAACAACAAACGGTGGAATTAGTTGGAGTATACAAAAGAGTGAGACCATAAATAGCTTAGAATCTGTCTACTTTATCGATAACAACAATGGTTGGATTGGTGGAATAACAGGCACAATATTAAAAACTACAAATGGTGGAGATAGTTGGACTAAAATAAATCCTATTACCCCTTATACTATTCTCTCCATTTTCTTCACTGATATTAATAACGGGTGGTTTATAGATGGAAGTAATTATATATATAAAACTACTGATGCTGGAAACACGTGGATAGGAGTTTCACTTCCTGTTCAAACTTGGCGAGATGTCTTTTTTATAAACCAGAATAGAGGATGGGCTGTTGCTTGGCAAGGATACATTGCTTCTACAACAAATGGTGGAAATACTTGGAATGCGTATTTTACTAATAGTGATTATCATTTTCAGTCTGTTCATTTTTCGGACGAACAAAATGGTTGGGCTGTGGGTTTGCAAGGTATCATTTTAAGGACTACAAATGGTGGCGCCACTTGGTCCCGGCAACTGAGCGGAGTTATTGATGCGATAGAAAAAGTATTCTGTGTAAATGATTCTATAGGCGTAGCAATCGGTCCAGAGGGGACGTTGCTAAGAACAACTGACCGTGGTAATAATTGGATAAATTACACCGATATTACAAAACTTTCCTTGCTTGGAATTAATTTTATCAATTCATTTCAAGGATGGGTTGTCGGAGCAGATGGTATAATGTTTAATACTACCAACTCAGGTCAAACCTGGATAAATCTATTAAAAGGTCCTATAGCAGATATTCATTCAATTAGCATCACATCAAATAATACTATTTGGATTGGTGGTAATGACGGATTAATTATGAAATCAATTGATTATGGTGACTCCTGGGAAATTTCAGTACCGGTTTCTGAACAAACACATATGATAAACTTTGTCGACGAAAATCTTGGCTGGGCTATTGGAGACAGTGGTATATGGAGAACCACAAACGGTGGAGGTAATTGGGAGTTGCAGTATAATAATCCAGGTTGGCATTTATATGATAGTTATTTTATTAAATCTGGTTTTGGCATAATTGTGGGCGAGAGAGGTCGGATTCTTAAAACGACCGATAGCGGTAATAGCTGGATAGACAAATCTATTAATCAGGGTTTATATATTTATTCTGTCTCATTTATTTCTGATAAAATTGGATGGGCTGCTGGATTAGGTATTGTGCTTCATACAACTGATGCTGGGGAATCTTGGACCTATCAATATGCAAATGAATATCTTGGTTCAATACAATTTATAAATCAAAATATTGGTTGGGCTGTAGGTGGTGATATAATGTTTCCATATAGTATTATATATAAAACTTCAGATGGGGGTTTGACTTGGGACTATAAATTATTTTATATCTCTAATTTATTTGAAGAGGTATTTTTCATTGATGAAAATAATGGATGGGTTTGTGGTGAGGGCGGAGTAATTTACAATACAACAAACGGGGGTGGTGATTGGGTTTTGCAATCTGACTCAACAATATATCAACCTTTAAAAAAGATTAAAATGATTGATAAAAATATTGGATTTGCCACAGGGGTGTTTGGGACAATACTAAAAACCACAAATGGTGGGATGACAGATATTGAAGACGGAAATCTATCATTGGGGATTGTAAACAATTATTTACTTTCACAAAACTATCCTAATCCATTTAATCCATCTACAAAATTAAGCTACAGTATTACACAGTCAGGTTTAGTCACTATCAAAGTTTTCGATGTACTCGGAACTGAAATAGAAACATTAGTTAACGAAGAAAAACCTGTAGGCACTTATGAACTTAATTGGAATGCTGCTAATCTACCAAGCGGGGTGTATTTTTATAGGCTTCAGGCTGGAAGTCTTGTAGAAACAAAGAAGATGTTACTTCTTAAATAAATATCAATTATAATATTTGGTAAATAATCAGGGATAGGGCAATCTATCCCTTTTTTATATTGTCAAAAAGAGATAAAATGAAGTCTCTTTCTACTTAAAATTGTTACCCTATTGTTACTTTAAGAAAATGATAAAATGATAACTCTTTATATTATTATGACTTAACCAACAATGCGACATTTTCAATATGAAAAGTATGAGGAAACATATCAACTGGTCTTATCTTGATTAGCTTGTAACCAGCTTCAACCATCAACTTAATATCCCGCACTTGGGTTGTGGGGTTACAACTAACGTAAACAATTTTACTTGGAGAAAGTTTTATTACATCATCAACCGTAGTTGGGTGCATTCCGCTTCTTGGCGGGTCAATTATCATTACATCAGGTTTTGGGATATTGTATTTATCAACAATTGGAAGAAATGATTTGTAAAGATCAGCAGCAAAAAATTTAACATTTAGAATATTGTTTAAATCAGCGTTTACTTTTGCATCTGCAATTGCTGATTCAACAGCTTCAAAAGCATAAACTTTTTTTGCTTTATCCGAAATAAAAATTGTAATCGTTCCCGCACCGGAATATAAATCGTAAACAATTTCATTTCCTTTTAGCTCCGCAAAATCCAGAGCAGTTTGATAAAGCTTTTCTGCCTGCAAAGTATTTGTCTGGAAAAACGAGTTAGCGCTTATGCGGAATTTATGCTTTCCGATTTCATCATATATAAATCCTGAACCGTAAATAATTTTTTCATAATCGCCAACAGCAACGGCGGCAAATTTTTTGTTGATGTTGTTTATAACAGTTGTTACTTGAGGAATCTCTTTTCTTAACTCAACACAATATTCATTAACCAGTTTATCGTTCTCTTCAGATGTGACAAGATTAACCATTAAATCACTTGTAAGAGAAGCTTGCTTGATTACAAGATTACGCAAATAGCCTGTGTGAGTTTTTGTTGAATAGATAGAAGTATTTTTCTTCTTAAAAAAATCACGAGTAAAATTCAAAATCTTATTGCTTACTTCAGATTGAAGAAAACATTCATCAACATCAAGAACTTTATCATAAATTTTTGGAATGTGAAGTCCGAGTGAAAAATCTTTATCCAGTACTCCTTCTTTAGAAATTTCTTCCTTAGTCAGCCATCTTTTTTCACTAAAAGAAAATTCCATTTTATTTCTATAGTGAAAAACATTTTGTGATGGAATAATCGGTTCAATTTCAAAATCAGAAAATCCGCCAAGCTTGTTAAATATTTCTTCAACTTGTTGCTGTTTGTATTTTGCCTGAGCATCGTAGTCTAAATCCTGTTGTTTGCATCCGCCGCAAGTACCAAAGAATTTGCATTTTGCTTTTACTCTTTCGCTTGAAGGAGTAAGTATTTCCATCACCAAAGCTTCTGCATAAGAGTTTTTAATTTTTAGTAAACGAGCGCTTACTACGTCGCCGGGATAAGAGCCTACAACAAACACTACGTAATTCTTTTCGTTGCCGTTTTCTTCGTTTAATCCAAGAAGTTCATTCTTAGAAACTTTTGCAATCCCTTTTCCTTCAAATGCATACTTCTCTATTTGAAATTCTACTACATCGCCTTTTTTAATATTCATTTTTCTTTCTTGATTTTCTATTGTCATTCCCGCGAAGGCGGGAATCTAGAAGTTTGTACAAAATGGATTCTCACTTTCTCCCGCAGGGATGCCTCTGGCAGTGGGAATGACAATGCTAATTAACTTTCTTTAATATCAGCATCTTAAATCCAATATATCTATCCGCACCAAGTTTTAAGTAGGCATTGGATTCGTGACTAATCTTACTTAATAATTTTTTGTAAAAACTTTTTTCTTTTTCAGTAAGCTTATAAATTTTATCATCTAACTCTTGAGCAGTGTGTTCATAAAAACTTTGTAAAGATGATGATAAATCTTCTTCGTACAAAACAGAAAAATTTCTTTCAGTATAGTATGCGCCGCAATCAGCATGAATTAATGCTAAAATATCAGAAGTATCAAAAATATTTCTGACAAATGGAGGAAAATCATTTATCAGCGCTGTAATTTCTCCAACACACAAAGTACCTTCAGGTTTTAGAATGCGTTTTATCTCTTTTACGATTTTATTTCTGTTCAACAAAGAAATAGAAGCCTGTGAATAAACTAAATCAAACTCTTCTTCATCAAAATCGGTATTATCAAAATCCATCATCTTAATTAAAACCTTGCTGTCTTTGATAAGGTTTAATCTTGCGTTAATCAATGAATCATAATCATTTACAATCATAGTTGCGGAGCTTGCGCCCGATTCAATCATTTTCTCAGCAATTTTCTCACTTCCGGAACCTATTACTAAAACGTGTTTATCGTAAAGAACGTATTTTGTTTTGAGAATCCTGAATTGCTTAAATCCGCCGGGTAAAAATATGTTTTGGCTTTCTTTCATCGTATCCTAAAATAGTGTGAGCAAAGTTACTCATAATGAGTTTAAGATTGAATTTATAGCCCGGAATCAATCTTTACTTTGTCTTTATCTGCTAACTGCCTTATTTTTGGTTCAACAATTTGAACACATCGGAGCACAAATGAAAAAATCAAGAATTTATATCTCACTTATACTTTCAATCTTATTTTCAATCTCAATGTTTACACAAACAAAAAGAGCAATTACTGTCGATGATCTTTGGGCAATGAAACGTATCGGAACATACAATATTTCACCCGATGGGAAAACAATTGCTTATACATTAACCAGTTATAATTTTGAGGCTAACAAAGGCAATACAGATATTTATTTGATCGATACTGATGGAAAAAATTTAAGAGCATTAAAAAATTCAGAAAAGAATGAAAGTGAACCAAAGTTTTCTCCAGCTAAAAAAGTAATTGCCTTTATCAGAGACAACCAAATCTGGCAATGCGATCTTGATGGATCAAACGAAAAACAGTTAACTAATATTTATACCGGTGCATCAGGATTTGAATGGTCAGCAGATGGAAAGAAAATATTATTTGTTTCATCGGTTTATCCTGAATGTACAACCCAGGATTGCAATGAGCAGAAGGACAAGGCAAGAGAAGAAAGTAAAGTTAAGGCTGAAATATTTACTGAGTTAATGTATCGCCACTGGAATGATTGGAGAGGACATAAACGCAGCCATTTATTTTTGCTTGATGTTGCAACAGTCGATTTTGTTGATTTGACAGAAGGCAATAAGGAAGACGTTCCTCCGCTTGCACTTGGTTCATCAAACGATTACAACTTTTCTCCGGATGGAAGTGAAGTAGCATATGCTTTAAATCCGGAATTTACAAAAGCAACAAGCACCAATATTGAAATTCATTTAGCAAGTTTAACTTCTCCCAGGACACCAAAAATTATTTCAACAAGCAAAGGTGTTGATTGCCAGCCCGTTTATTCTCCCGATGGAAATTGGATTGCATGGACTTCAATGAAGCGTGCTGGATTTGAAGCAGATAAAAAAGATTTGATTTTGTTTAATCGTAAATCGGGAGAGATGGAAAATCTTACGGAAGATTTTGAAAAATCTGTTGATGAAATTGTATGGTCTCAAGACTCAAAAGTAATTTACTTCATCGCAGGGAATGAAATTTATAACTCCATCTATAAACTTGATATTGAGAAAGAAGAGATTGAAATATTTCATAAAGATAATTACAACACAGGCATACAGATTTCTAAAGATGGAAAAACCCTTTACTTCTTAAAACAAAGAACAGATCTACCAGCTGAAATATTTTCACAAAGCACAGATGGAAAGAATACTTTAAAGAGAATCACTTTTACAAATGAAGATATTCTCTCTCAGCTTGAAATGAATCCCGTTGAAACTTTCTGGTGTGAAGGGGCTAATGGTGATAAAGTTCAATCGATATTAGTTAAGCCGCCGTTCTTCGATCCGAATAAAAAGTATCCGATGATGTTTTTAATTCACGGCGGACCACAAGGAGCCTGGGAAGATAATTTCCATTATCGATGGAATCTTCAAATGTTTGCCGGTGCCGGCTATGTTGTTGTTGCACCCAATCCACGAGGCTCAACGGGATACGGACAAAAATTTACAGATGAAATTTCGGGTGATTGGGGCGGAAAAGTTTATACAGATCTGATGAACACCTATGATTATGTCATTAAGAATTTTTCTTATATCGATTCCAAAAATACTTTTGCATCCGGAGCATCTTACGGCGGATATATGGTAAATTGGATTGAAGGACACACTGATAGATTTAGCGCTTTGTTTTGTCATAACGGAACTTATAATCTTGAAAGTATGTGGGGAACAACCGAAGAACTTTGGTTTCCGGAATGGGATGTGAATGGAACACCCTGGGAAAATCGTGAAGCGTATGTAAAATGGTCGCCGCATCAATACGCAAAGAATTTTAAAACACCAATGTTAATTGTGCATAGTGCGTTTGATTTTAGATTGTCAGAAGAACAGGCATTTCAATTATTTACAACTTTGCAACGATTGGGAGTTGAAAGTAAGTTCCTGTATTTTCCTGATGAAACTCATTTTGTTTCTAAACCGCAAAATGCAAAGTTGTGGTGGAACACAGTATTTGATTGGTTTAAATCGCATCAAAAATAGGAGAGATAATGAAAGAACGAGATTTTGAAATAATTACACCCGATGACGAAATTTTTGAAAACCTTAGTGATCTTGGTGCATTCAGAACCGGCGGCAAAACCGAAAGAGAAATCGAAGATGATTACAGAGAAAAGACTAATTACGTTGAAGAAAATCTCTGGAGTAAAGTCCAGCGGGTTGGGAAAAAGATTTCGTTTGCTAAAGATATAATGGCACTTTACAATTATATGAAGGACCCTTTTATTAGCTGGCACCGTAAAGCAATAGTTGTGATGGGATTGATATACTTCATATCGCCTATTGATACAATACCTGATATCGCCCCTTTGGTTGGATATCTTGATGACCTTGGAGTAATAACTGCTTTAATTAAATTTCTCGGCAGTGAGCTTATTCCCTATTATGATTCTAAATATAGAAAGTAGAGATTCATTTTGTCATGCCGGACTTGATCCGGCATCCATCCTTAAAAACAAATAGATTCCGCATCTCCGAAGGGATGCCTTTGGCAAAGTGCGGAATGACAGGAAAGAGATTCAAACTTCTTATGAACTTCAAACTTATCAAATCAGAAATACGTTTTAAAGGAAAAGTATTTGATCATCAGGTTGATGAAATTGAATACGAAAGCGGTAACAAGGGAATAAGAGAAATTGCAATTCATCCCGGCGGAGCAGTTGTTGTTCCCGTTAAAGATGATGGAAAAATAATTTTAGTTAAGCAATTCAGATATCCACTTAAAAAAAAACTGATTGAATTTCCCGCTGGTAAACTTGAAAAAGGTGAAAATCCATTAGTTTGTGCGACACGTGAACTTGAAGAAGAAACTGGATACAAAGCAAAAGAAATTAAAAAACTTGGCGAGATTTATACAGCACCTGGGTATTGTACAGAGATCCTTCATATATATTCTGCAATTGGCTTAACTCCTGGAAAACATAATCGTGAAGAAGGCGAACACGGAATGGAAATTCTCGAATTCTCAATTGATGAAATTGAAACAATGATAATCAATGGTGAGATAACTGATGCAAAAACAATTGTTGGAATATTTTATTTAAAGACATCCCGTTAAACTGCGTTATCAACTATAGAATTTTTCAACCGATTTATATGAAATAATTATAATGATGTTTATGACGAATCCTTCGATCATGTCAAATGATAAAAAATTAAGTTCTAATATAAAAGAACTTGGAATTCTTTTAGGCGAAATATTAATTGAGCAGGAAGGAAAAAAATTATTTAATAACGTTGAAAAACTTAGAGCCTTAACAAAAAATCTCCGCGCTGAAAATAAAACAGCAACAATTCACAAAATAAAAAACATTATTTCGCAGCTTTCAAACGATGAAACACACAACATTATAAAAGCTTTTTCTATTTATTTTATTTTAGTAAACGCTGCGGATGAAGTCAATAAAATTGTCCCGATCAAAACTTATGATATTAACTCGTTACAAAATGAAAAATCTTATTTAGATGTTGCTTTTGCTGAGCTTAAGAAATATAAAGTACCCGAGAGCCTGGCAATTAAAATTTTTGAATCGATTGAAATAATTCCTGTTTTTACTGCACATCCTACGGAAGCTACGCGACAAACAATTCTAAAAAAAATTTTAAGAATAACAAATTTGCTTATAGATAAAGAGCTTGGCTTATTTAGCAAAAATGAACTTTATTCAATAAATAAAAAATTGAAAACAGAGATAACTCTTTTATGGCAATCTAATGAAATAAGATTCAGTAAGATTACTATTAAAGATGAAGTGATGAGAGGATTATTTTTCTTCAGCAACAGCATCTATAAGATTTTACCGGAGTTTTATAATGCACTGCAAAATTCTTTTTCAAAAAATTTAAAAGTTAAATCCGAAATTCAAAATCCTATTTTTAAATTTGGTTCTTGGATTGGCAGTGACCGTGATGGTCATCCGTTTGTAACTGAGGAAATTTCAAAGGATACATTTAGAATTCACAAGCTCGAAATAATTAAACTCTATCTTGATGAGTTGAATAAAATTTATGAACGAATAAGCATATCAAGTCAGGTTAAAAAAGTTGATTTGATTCTACGCAAATCGATAGAGACAGACCGTAAACTATTGAGGGTTTCAGTTACAGATAACAAGTTGCGAGAACCTACCGAAACTTATCGTGCCAAGTTATATCTAATTTATAAGAAGTTAGAAAACTCAATTGAGCAAAAAGATATTCATTACAAAAATGCTAATGAATTTTTATCTGATTTAAAACTCATCTTAAATAGCTTGATAAAAAATCAAGGAGAATTAATTTATGAAGAGATGTTAAAGCCTTTGATACTTCGGGTTAAATCATTCGGGTTCTACTTTGTAAAACTTGATGTGCGACAAAACTCTTCTTTAATCCGACAAGCAGTCTCTGAAATTCTAAGATTGAATGTAAAGGTTTCTTCTTTTAATAAATTAGAAGAATCGGATAAAATAAAAATTCTTACTGATGAAATATTAAATAGTAATATTATTGATTTGCACAAAATTAGCCCAAGTACAAGTAAAATTATTAATGAAGTTAATCTTATAAAATGGGCTAAAGTAAATATTTCCGAAGAAGCCGCCGATGATTTTATAATTAGTAATTGTTCAACTGTTTCTGATGTTTTGTGTGTTTTATACATCGCTAAGCTTACAGGAAATATAAATCTTAAAAACAAAAAGATATTTTCTTCAAGCATAGATATACTTCCGCTCTTTGAAACCATTGAAGATTTAAGAAATTCAGAAGTGGTATTAAAAGGCTTAATTAATAATCCTGCATATGCACAGCATCTTAAGGCAAGAAATAAAACTCAAAAAGTTATGCTTGGATATTCTGACAGCAATAAAGACGGCGGTATTATTACATCTAATTTTGAATTGTACAAAGCTCAAATCGGACTTGAGAAATTAACAAGGTCTAGGAATTTAAACTTAATTTTGTTTCATGGTCGCGGCGGAAGTATATCGAGAGGCGGCGGACCTGTAAATGATTCTATTCTTGCGCAACCGCCAAATACTATCCGGGGTAAAATTAAAATCACCGAACAAGGTGAAATGATTTCATCTAAGTTTCTTGTTCCGCAAATTGCGCAACAAAGTCTTGAATTAATTTCTTCTGCTGTAATTATAAAAACAATAAAATCATTTAAGAATATTCACTCCGCAGAAATAAATAAGTATGTTAAACGATTTGAAAAAATTTCTCAATATGCTTTTGCCCACTATCGCCAACTAATTAACGCCGAACATTTTATTAATTACTTTAATAGCGTAACTCCAATTGATGTAATTAGAAATCTTGAAATTGGATCAAGACCTGCATCAAGAAAAAAAAATAATGATCCAAAATCATTAAGAGCAATTCCATGGGTGTTTAGCTGGACTCAAAATCGACAGACAATTTCCGGATGGTATGGATTTGGAAGCGCGATTTTTGAATCGATCAATAATAAAGAAATTTCAATTGTAGAATTAAGAAAAATGTATAAAGGGTGGAGGTTTTTTAATTCACTTATCAAGAATATAGAAATGGTATTATTTAAAACGGATATGATAATTGGTAAGGAGTATACGTCGCTTAATAATTCTACTGAAGTAAAAAAAGTTTTTAATATGATTAAAGAAGAGTATGATAAATCCGTAAAAGCAATTTTGACTATAACGGAGGGAAAGGCTTTACTAGATCATAACAAATCCCTTCAAAGGACGTTAGCCTTAAGAAATCCTTACATTGATCCTATAAGTTTTATTCAAATCAACTTAATTAAAAAATATAGAGAAATAAAAAACCCCAAACAGAAAAATGAAATGTTAAATTTGCTTCGCTCAAGTGTAAATGGTATTGCCGCAGGAATAAGAAATACAGGCTAACACGGATTATTTAATGATTATTGCGACCAATCTATTCTTTTTTCTCAAAACCTAAATTTCTATATTAAGGCAGTATTAAACAATAATTATGAAGATTTACAATCATCTATTAAATACTATTAAGGAAAAGGGAGCGGCTTATTTAGTTCTTCTCGATCCTGATAAACTTTCGGAAAATAAGCTTGCCGGATTTTTAAGGCATTGTGAAAAATCCGGAGTTGATGGATTTTTAGTTGGCGGCAGTTTAATGGTCAATGGTGATTTTGATTCTTTTATAAAAGAAGTAAAAGTTAATACCAATCTGCCTTCAATAATTTTTCCTGGCAGCATAACACAAGTCTCTTCTTTTGCAGATGCAATTTTATTTTTATCAGTTGTGAGTGGAAGAAATCCTGAACATTTAATTGGTAAACACGTTCTTGCTTCACCATCAATAAAGAAAAGCGGAATTGAACCAATCTCAACAGCGTACATTTTAGTTGAATCAGGTTCAACGACAACAGCAATTTATATGAGCGGAAGTTTACCAATCCCAAGAAACAAACCTGAAATTGCAGCGGCTACTGCACTTGCGTCAGAATATCTTGGAATGAAATTAATTTATCTTGAAGCCGGAAGCGGCGCGGATAATTCTGTTCCGAATGAAATGATAAAAGCCGTAAGTGATCAATGTACAATTCCTATTATTGTAGGTGGTGGAATTAGAAATCCAAGAACAGCGAGAGAAAAAGTTAATCACGGTGCATCGATAATCGTTACAGGAAATTATTTTGAAGATGAAAACAACTGGGATCTGATAAAAGATTTTGCTTCTGCGGTGCACATTAAAAAAGGGCTTTTAGTATAGCATTAAACGTCATTCTGAGTCCCAAAGGGACGAAGGAATCTACAGATTTCTTCGTCAGTAAAACCTTCCTCGCAATGACAATCACACTATAAGGATAAAAATTGGACGCACAAAAATTTATTATAGATTCGTTGAACGAAAGTTCTGAAACAAAACTTAAAATTAAAGATCAACTTGCTGATGAAATAATTAAAGCTGTTGATATTCTTGTTTCATCCTACAAAGATGGAAATAAACTTCTATTATGTGGTAATGGTGGCAGTGCTGCAGATTGTCAGCACATTGCAACTGAGTTTATGATAAGATTAAGTCATCATATCCAGCGTCCTGCTTTACCGGCGATTTCACTAACAACAGATTCATCAAATCTTACTGCCGGCGGAAACGATATTGGTTTTGAAAATATTTTTGCTAGAAATGTAGAAGGACTCGGTGTTCTTGGAGATGTGCTACTTGCAATTTCCACAAGCGGTAACTCGCCCAATATTGTAAAAGCTGTTGAAACCGCTCACTCAAAAGGAATGAAAGTTATTGGACTATTGGGTGGAAGCGGCGGTAAATTAAAATCACTTGTTGATCTTCCAATTGTTGTTCCTTCATCAAACACACAAAGGATACAAGAAGGACACATAACTATTGCTCACATTATCTGTGAGCTCGTTGAAGATAAGCTTTACGGAAACAGCTAACGTATTATTCAACCTTATAAAGCAAAGCCGCTTTTTCAGCTGAAGTTACAATCCCTTTAATCAACGCCGAACTGAATCCACTATGTTCCATCTGATTTAATCCTGAAATTGTACAACCGCGTGGAGTCGTAACTTTATCAACTTCACCTTCTGGATGTGTGTGACCACTTAAAAGTAATGCTGCTGCACCTTTTGCAGTTTGTGCCGCCATTATCAATGCTTCTTCTGAGTGAAAACCAATTTCTATTCCACCTTGCGATGCAGCGCGAACTGCTCTAAGAAAAAAAGCAATACCGCACGCACATAATGCTGTAGCGGGAATCATCAACTCTTCATCAATTATTAAAGTTCTGCCAACCTGATTAAAAATATCTTCGGCAACTTTTAATTTGCCGTTTGTTTTACTCTCTGCCGAAATACAAGTCATTGATTCTTTGATCGCAATTGCGGTATTTGGCATTGCACGAATTACTTCAATATTTTTTTCAATATGATTTTTAATTGCTTTGATGCTTGCCCCTGAGACAACGGAAATTATTAAATGTTTTTCCGGATTAAGTTCACTGCTTATTTGCGATAACAAATCATTCAACTGCTGAGGTTGAACGGCAATAATTATTATATCAGAATTAATTACAGACTCTTTATTATCTGATGTAACCTTAAATCCACTGTCCTTTAAATCGGAAATAAGCTCAGTTCTACGTCTTGTTATGCAAATATTTTTTGGATCAAATAAATCTGAACTTTGCAAACCCTTAGCTATTGATAAACCGATATTTCCGCCGCCTAGTATTGCAATCTTTTTAAATGAAGACATTAAAATTTCTCCTAATTTTTAAATTGTTTTCTTTATGAAGAGGGGTGATTAAAGTAAAATAAAATCTATAAACCGATTCGAGTTCCCATCCAATCAATCGTGTCACCAACCTTAATATTGTGTCTGTCTGCAAATCCTGCAAGAGTTTCTACTACATAAATTGATGGTGCTGAAGACGGATAACTTGTCTCAGAAAGAATTTTTGTGTCTTTATGGATAGTTACGATTTTCTTCTGATCATTAACAAACATAATATCGAGCGAAATTAAAGTGTTACGCATCCAGAATGATTGAAGCTGCTGCATAGGAAATATAAAGAGCATCCCTTCATTCTCTTTCATCTCCTTACGATTCATTAAACCGAGCTGACGCTCATATTCAGTATCGGCAATTTCAAGATCAATCTTAGCTTTTAAAGTTCCAAGTGAATCTGTAAATGTTAGTTCACCTTCTTTTGTGAATGTATAATATTCCACTTCAGGCTCGTTGTTTTTTAAAAAATTGTTAACAATAAAAAATCCAATTACTGCAATCGCAAGAACAACAATAACAATTTTTTGTGTTGTTATTTTATTTTTAGTTTTTGTTGATTTTTGTTCAGTATGTTTAACGTGCTTTTTAGACATTATCATTTTTCCGATATTTGTACAAAGCAAATATAATTAAAGATTTTAATTTACGAGCGTCATTGCACATCATCCTGAGCGGAGTCGAAGGAGAGACCAAGTAATCCACTTAGTTTGTTAAAATATTAACCAAAATATTATTGATATAAAATTTTAACAGATTGATTCATCCCATAGCGGGATTTACAATGACATAAAAAAAGAAAATATGAAAAAAATTATTAGTCGCGAAATAATAGATTTATCCGAGCAGCAGCAAAAAATGATTGTTAGCGGATGGGGAAGTGATGCGCTTGATAAATCAGTTGTTGAAAAGATTGTTTATACATCCGATGGACTGAAAGTATCAGGGTACATCGCATATCCAAACGATGATTCAAAAAAATATCCTTGTGTTATTTGGTGCAGAGGCGGAATCGGAAACGCTGGTGCGATTGATAAATTTACTGCACGCGGAATTTATGGACAACTTGCAAGCTGGGGTTATTGTGTTTTTGCATCACAGTACCGCGGGAATGACGGCGGAGAAGGGCATGATGATTTTGGTGGTGATGATTTAAATGATGTCCTAAATCTTATTCCTCTTGCTGATGAAATTCCAGAGGCAAATAAAGATTTTTGGGGAATAGAAGGCTGGAGTCGTGGTGGAATGATGACTTATCTAGCTTTAACCAAAATAAATATCTTTAAAGCTGCAGTTGTGTTGGGTGGAATTGCAAATCTTAGGTGCAATTCTGATGAAAGTAAATTTATGCGCAGACTTTATGAGCACACAATGGGTAGGTATGGTGAAGATGAATTTAAAAGCAGGTGCGAAACCAGATCGATTGTAAACTTTCCGGAAAAACTCTCTAAGTCTACGCCGATGTTGATAATTCATGGTAACGCAGATAGCAGAGTTTTACCACACGATTCACTTGATCTTTCTTATAAATTTTTGGATTTAAAGATTCCGTATCGATTAGTAATGCTTGAAGGCGGAGATCATTTTCTAAAATCGCATCGTAAAGAAGTTGATGAGATGAGAAAGAATTGGTTTGAGAAATATTTGAAGTAATCTTTCTCTGTGACTCAGCGTCTCTACGGTGAAGAAATCTTTTACCGCAGAGGCGCAGCAGAGTCGGGGAGTTTACTTTAAAAGTATTCCCGTTGGGATTTCAGATCAAGCTATTTCATTACTTGATCATCAACATCTTCTTAGTTTCAACAAAATCTCCAGCTTGAATTTTATAAAAATAGATTCCACTTGCAAGGGCAGGACTGGAGTCCCGCCCTACGTTGAAATCAATCTCATAACTTCCAGCAGCTTTTTCTTCATTAACAAGAGTTGCAACTTCTCTACCAAGTAAATCGTAAACCTTAAGAGTTACAAATTGCGCACTGCTTATTGCATACTGAATGCTTGTGCTTGGATTAAACGGGTTTGGGTAGTTTTGAGATAATGAAAAATCGTTATGAGTATTATAATTTGTGGATTCTACATTTACAATTATATAGTATATGTTAATACTCTGAATCACGATTGCAATTTTAAATCCATCGGGATTGTTTACGAGTATTGGGGTGTCTCCCGGTTCCCAATTTGTCCCGTTCCATAATTCTGCATTACAACTTTCAAAATAATTCGAGATGTATGTATAATCTTTTTTAATATCATTCACCCAGATACTACCATTCCATATTTGTTCTAATTGTTGAACCTGGTTCCCGAGCTCGTCATTAGTTATGTTTAACTTTAAATAATCCTGAAATTGATTGCCTGTCCAGAGTTGTGCAATAGAAAGCTTCAGAAATGTTGTTAAAGAGTCGTAATAAAATGAAGTTCTCCAATAATTCTGCCATTTATTCCCATCCCATTTTTGGAGTAATAGTGAGTCTCTCCTGTTTTCCGGCGAATAATAATTATAGACCATACTTGAATTAGTCCATTGATTATTCTGCCATAATTCTACCAATGAATTTATTTGATTGCCCGCCTGATCATAAGTGTAAGTTTCTCTTGAATCATTTTCCCAATTACTTGTAACGTACCATTGAATCGTTGTTAAAATAAGTTTATTGTCCTCGTTATACTCATATAGGATTTGAATTGTACTATCCCATTCGGCATTATCCCAACTCAAATGTATTTCTCTGATCAAATTATTAGATGTATCATAGAAGTATTCATCCTTGTCCATTAACTGCCAATCGCCGTTTGTATATTTAAGGAATTCTGTTCTTTCGATCATCTTACCGTCGGTGTTGTATTGAAATAGATATTTGACCTTACCACCGCTCACAGATTCAGCAATCAGACTATCTATCAAATAATATTCATTAACCCACTGTGTACTATTTAATTTATTTATGATTTGGTTTAACTCTTGTTTCAACTTTTGAACAGGATTATCATTCGTTTGTATTAAAAAAGGAGCAGATAATGTCTTTTCAGAATGAAAAAAATTGTCCCCCTGTGCAAACAGAGTAGCGGGCAAAATAAAAATGAGGAGAGATATTTTAAGGGTTCGCATTTTACACTCCATTAAAATTAAAATTAACTTAACAGAAACTTAAGAAATTAAAACAAGAATGTCATGTTAGAGTAAGAGTAAGATTAAGAAAAGCCCCAATTTCGATCTTACTATTACTCTTAATCTTGTTCAATCTCACGATGGCTTTCTTGTTATTAAACGCCATTTCCTTTATTTTTTCACACCGATTTTGAGCATAGCATTCTGATATTTTTATTTATTCCCTTGGAATGTTATTTACACAATTGTTGTTTTAGTTAAAGAAATAAGCTTTTTGTAATTCTTGTCATTGCGATCCCGATTTCAATTGGGAGAAGCAATCTATAAAGCAGATTACTTCGTCTGGCTTCGCCATCCTCGTAATGACACTAATGAAAGTATAAAGGAAATTTTTATGAGTGATGATATTAAAAAAGATAAAAAGACTGAAGAGCTTGAAACAAGCGAGTGGCTTTATTCTTTGGATTATGTTCTTCAGAATAGCGGACCTGAAAGAGTTGTCGAACTGCTACATCAACTTCAAATCCGTGCACACAAATCCGGAGTTCACGTTCCGTTTAGTGCAAACACACCTTACATAAATACAATCTCAAAAGAAAAACAGCCGCCGTTTCCCGGTGATAGGGAAATTGAAAGGCGTATAAAAAGTCTTATCCGCTGGATTGCTATGGCTATGGTTGTAAAAGCTAACAAGCAGGAAGGCAGCGTTGGCGGACACATTTCTACTTACGCATCTGCCGCAACTTTGTATGAAATTGGTTTCAATCATTTCTTCCGTGGTAAAGGTGATGGCTACGAAGGTGATCAGATTTATTTTCAGGGACACGCTTCTCCCGGTATTTATGCCCGCGCTTATCTTGAAGGAAGAATTACAAAAGAACAATTACTAAACTTTAGAAGAGATTTAAAACCGGAAGGCGGACTTACATCTTATCCACATCCTTTTCTAATGCCGAACTTCTGGGAGTTTCCAACAGTATCAATGGGGCTTGGTCCTTTAATGGCCATTTATCAGGCAAGATTTAATCGCTACTTGGAAGATCGCGGAATGAAAAAACCGGGCGGCAAAGTCTGGGCATTTCTTGGTGATGGTGAAACTGATGAACCTGAATCACTCGGTGCGATAACTCTTGCATCAAGAGAAAAACTTGATAACCTGATTTTTGTTATCAATTGTAATCTGCAAAGATTGGATGGACCTGTACGCGGTAACGGAAAAATTATTCAGGAACTTGAAGCTATTTTCCGTGGTGCCGGATGGCATGTTATAAAAGCTATTTGGGGTGAAGATTGGGAATCATTATTAGATAAAGATGTTGATGGCAAGCTTGTAAAACGAATGGGTGAAGTTGTTGACGGCGAATATCAAAAATATTCCGTTGAAGGTGGTGCATACATCAGAAAAAATTTCTTTGGTAAAGATCCTGATCTCTTAAAGATGGTTGAGAAGATGACAGATGAGCAATTGTTTAAGATGAAACGCGGCGGTCACGATCCGGAAAAAGTTTACGCAGCATTTAAATCTGCTGTTGATTACGTTGGCAAGCCTACAGTAATTCTTGCAAAAACTATTAAAGGGTATGGACTCGGTGAATCGGGTGAAGGAAAGAATGTTACACATCAGCAGAAAAAACTTAATGAAGAAGAAATGAGAGAATTTAGAAGCAGATTTGGAATTCCAATTGCCGATGAAGATATTCTTACAAATCCATTCTACAAACCTGATGAAGACAGCCAGGAAATAAAATATCTTAAGGAAAGAAGAAAGCAACTCGGCGGATTTGTACCAACGAGAAAAACAGATGTACGTCCAATTAAAACTCCACCAGAATCTTTGTTTGAAGAATTTTATAAAGGAACTGAAGGCAGAGAAGTTTCAACCACAATGGTGTTTGTAAGAATTCTTGCAAAGCTTTTAAAGGATAAAGAAATTGGAAAATTAGTTGTTCCAATTGTTCCGGATGAAGCGCGCACATTTGGTATGGAAGCATTGTTCAGACAGGTTGGAATTTATTCTCATGCCGGACAACTTTATGATCCCGTTGATAAAGATTCTTTGCTTTATTACAAGGAAGCAAAAGACGGGCAGATACTAGAAGAGGGAATTAACGAAGCCGGCTCGATGTCCTCATTTATTGCTGCTGGTACGGCATACAATACACATGGAATAAATATGATTCCATTTTTCATATACTATTCGATGTTTGGAATGCAAAGAGTTGGTGATCTTGTTTGGGCTGCCGGTGATATTGGAGCAAAAGGATTTATGCTCGGTGGTACCGCAGGTAGAACAACTCTTAACGGTGAAGGTTTACAGCATCAGGATGGTCACAGTCATTTGCTTGCTTATCCTGTTCCTAATCTTGTTACTTACGATCCTGCATTTGCATATGAGCTTGCAGTTATTATTCGTGATGGAATTAAGAGAATGTATGAAGATCAGGAACACATTTTCTATTACATTACTTTGATGAATGAAAATTATGCAATGCCTGAAATGTCAAAAGGTGCCAAAGAAGGAATCTTAAAAGGTATGTACAAGTTTCATGCCTCTGATAAAAAGAGTTTAAAACTTAAAGCTCAGCTTTTTGGCAGCGGTACAATTCTAAATGAAGTAATTAAAGCAGCAAAAATTCTTGAAGATGATTATCGTGTTGCCTGTGATGTATGGAGCATAACAAGTTATAAAGAATTAAGACGTGATGCTCTTGAAATTGAAAGATTTAATTTGTTGAATCCAACTGCAAAGCAAAAAGAATCTTACATAGAAAAGATGCTTGCAAAAGAAGATGGAGTATTTGTTGCTTCTTCAGATTACGTTAAAGCATTACCGGATTCTGTTTCTAAGTGGTTCCCGAGAAGATTATACTCGCTTGGGACTGATGGATTTGGAAGAAGTGAAACTCGTGAAGCATTACGTGATTTCTTTGAAGTGGATGCAAAACATATTGTGTTTGCGACGTTAACTGCATTGTTTAAAGAAGGAAAGATTAAAGATAAAGAACTTGATAAAGCAACTAAAGAGCTTGGAATAAATCCAAACAAACGTAACCCGATGAATACGTAAAGTCAAACAGCAGTTACACGGAGAAACACAGAGAAGACACGGAGAGCCACTGAGATGTTATTTGAAGATATTACCAAAGTAATTATTGGTTGTGCAATTGATGTTCATAAAGAATTAGGACCAGGATTATTAGAATCAGCTTATGAAGAATGTTTGTATTATGAATTGCAGAATTCTGGATTAAAAGTTGAAAAACAAAAAGCAATACCAGTAGTTTATAAAGAGATAAAGCTTGACTGTGGTTATCGTGCTGATTTAATAGTTGAAGATAAAATTGTAATTGAATTAAAAACAGTTGATGAATTTAATCCAGTACATGAAGCACAAATACTCACATATTTAAAATTTGCAGATAAAAAACTCGGATTACTAATCAACTTTAATGTTTTAAGATTAAAAGACGGAATAAAAAGATACATTTTATAACTCCGTGGTTCTCTGTGAAATCTCAGTGGTTCTCAGTGTAAGAACTTTTTGAGTGAAGAAACCCGGAAAGAAAATCAGGATTTTATAATGGCAACAGAATTTAAATTACCGGAACTTGGCGAGAACATAGAATCTGCAGATGTTGCAAATGTTCTTGTTAAGGAAGGTGACACAGTAAAAAAGGATCAGGCAATTATTGAAATTGAAACTGATAAAGCAACAATAGAAGTTCCATCAACTGTTGAGGGAACAATTACCAAATTGTTGGTTAAGTCTGGTGATAAAGTAAAAGTTGGTTCGGTTGTTATGGTCGTGGATGAAGGTGGAAGCCCAGCCGAGAGTAAGGAAGAGGTTAATAGTGAGAGTAAGAGTGAAAAGAAAATTGAATCTAAAACTACAGAAGTAAAAAGTGAACCTGAAGTTGAATACAAAGCAACGCCATCAGCCAAATCATCCGGCAGAAAAGAAATTGTAGATTTTCATTTACCCGATCTTGGAGAAAATATTGAGGCCGCAGATGTTCTAAACGTGCTGATAAAAGTTGGTGATGTGGTTGAAGTTGATCAGGCAATACTTGAGATAGAAACTGATAAGGCTACAATAGAAGTTCCAACCACAATTGCAGGAAAAGTTGTTGAAGTTTTAGTTACAGCCGGAAGTAAAGCAAAAGTCGGTGATGTTGTTATTAAAGTTGAGACAGGTGAAGTTGCTGCTGAAGAATCAAAACCATCTGAAGCTAAAAAAGAAGAAGTGACCGAATTACCAAAAGCTGAATCAAAGAAAGAAGCAACTCCAACTGGTGAACGTACGAGTATGCAGGCATCAGAGCTGGATAATCAGCCGCCAATATTAAAAGGTGCTGCACCAGCGGCTCCTTCTGTACGCAGAATAGCCAGAGAAATTGGTGTTGATATTAATAAAGTTTCAGGCACCGGACCAAACGGTAGGGTTTCTATGGATGATGTTAAAGCATTCTCCAAGAAATTACACGAATCTTATTCACAAGGCGGCGGAACCGGATTAAATATTAAATCAGAAACACTTCCGGATTTTACGAAGTTTGGTGCGATCAACAAATCTGAAATGACTAACATACGCAAAAAAACAGCGGATCATCTAAGTTATGCGTGGGCTACAATTCCACACGTAACACAGTTTGATAAAGCTGATATTACTTTGCTTGAGAAGACTCGTAAGGACTTAAACAAAAATTCAGAAACTAAATTAACAGTAACTGCAATTCTTGTTAAGATTGTTGTGGAAGCATTAAAAAAGTTTCCTCAATTTAATTCCAGTATTGATATGGAGAAGAAGGAAATCATTTACAAGAGTTACTTTAACATTGGTGTTGCTGTTGATACCGAGTTTGGTTTGATTGTTCCCGTTATAAAAAACTCTGACAAAAAATCATTAACAGAAATTTCTGTTGATATGAACACCCTTGCAGAAAAAGCCCGCAATAAAAAAATTGGATTGGATGATCTACAAGGTGGAAGTTTTACAATATCAAATCTTGGTGGAATAGGCGGAACATATTTTACTCCGATTGTTAACTCACCGGAAGTTGCTATACTTGGAGTTTCGCGCGGCTCGAATGAACCGGTTTGGAATGGTTATGGTGTGTTTGAACCAAGATTGATGCTTCCATTATCATTATCCTATGATCATAGAATTATTGATGGTGCCGATGCGATTAGATTTTTAAGATTTGTGGTTGAAGCCCTTGATCAGCCTCTTAGATTATTATAAACCAATAGAACACGGATAACGCAGATCACGCGGGTTTTCGCTGATCCGTGTTAATCCGTTAAATCCGTGTCATCCGCGTTCTATTTTCTTAAAGGAATTAAAATGAGTGAAAAAATAAAACTTACAGTTATCGGTGGTGGACCAGGCGGTTATGCTGCTGCATTTCTTGCTGCTGATCTTGGAATGGATGTTACCCTAATTGATTTGGATAAAAATCCCGGTGGTGTTTGTCTTTATCGCGGATGCATTCCTTCTAAAGCTTTGCTGCATGTTGCAAAACTTATTCACGAAGCTGAAGAAGCTAAGAATTGGGGAATAGAATTCGGAGCCCCAAAGATCGATATTAATAAACTCCGTGACTTTAAGAATAAAGTTGTAGACAAACTTACAAGCGGACTTGGACAAATATCAAAACAAAGAAAAATAAATTTCATACAAGGCAGAGCAAGTTTTATCAACTCATCAACTTTAAAAATTGAAAAAGTTGATGGACAAACAATTGAACATACTTTTGAAAAAGCTATTATTGCAACCGGATCTGTTATCGCAACAATTCCTTCTTTAGATATTAAATCCAAAAGATTACTGAATTCAACATCAGCACTTGATCTACCGGAAATTCCCAAATCACTTTTAGTTGTTGGCGGCGGATATATTGGACTTGAGCTTGGTTCTGTTTATCAAGCGCTTGGAACTAAAGTTTCCGTTGTTGAAATGATGCCAGGGCTTTTGCCTGGCGCTGATCGTGATCTTGTAAATTATCTTTCAATGCGAATTAAAAAATCTTTTGCAGAGGTAATGACAAAGAGTAAAGTGCTTGAAATGAAAGAAGTAAATGATGGTATTAGCGTTAAGATTGAAGATGAAAAAGGAAATGTAGCTGATAAAGTTTATGATTATGTTCTAATGTCAATCGGAAGAAAACCAGAAACTCGTGGACTTGGATTAGAAAATACAAAAGTAACAATTACTGATCGCGGCTGGATAAAAGCAGATAAGCAGCTTAGAACAACTGATCCAAATATTTTTGCAATTGGTGATATTGCAGGTGAACCAATGCTTGCTCACAAAGCATCCCACGAAGGAAGAGTTGCTGTTGAGGTTATAGCCGGACACAAAGTCACATTCGAACCACTTGCAATTCCTGCGGTTGTGTTTACTGATCCCGAAATTGCATGGGCTGGAATAACCGAAGAGCAGGCAAAGAAAGATGGAATAAAACACGAAGTCGCAAAATTTCCATGGGCAGCAAGCGGTAGAGCAGTTACACTTGATAGAAATGATGGTGTAACAAAATTAATTGTTGATCCAGATACACAAAGAATTCTTGGAGTTGGAATCTGTGGACCAAACGCAGGTGAGTTAATAGCAGAAGGTGTTCTTGCAATTGAAATGGGAGCTAATGTTACAGATTTAAAACTTACAATTCACCCCCATCCAACATTATCAGAAACAATTATGGATGCAGCAGAAGTTTTCTTTGGGCAGAGTTCGCATTTTTATAAACCAAAGAGATAATATTTTATTGCTTTATTTAAAACTAAAAACCCAATCCTCTATAGATTGGGTTTTCGTTTTTATCATTTCTTAAAATTTAATCCATCTTCAATTCAATCTCTTGCCGCCAATCTAAAAGCATTGTTTTATTAAGAGCCAGTATTCCTTCTTTTGTAACACCAGATGGGGCAGGAATAAGCTCATTAAGCCTATTAAAAGCTATACTTCTGTTTTCTGTACTGATAAGTTGAATGATATGCCAAAGTGAAAGCGTTTCTTTTGTTGTCATCAGAGATAAAATGGTTCCAACAGATGGATCGTTTATTCCACTAAAGTTTTCTAACAAACTAATTAATTGTGGAGAAGAATCTGAAGGATACGGTATTGCATACTTGCCTCTTGTGATCAAACAACCAAAGTTTTTAGGAACATATGAATCAAAATCTTTTATGTTAACAATCATCCAGCCGCTTTCTACAGTAAGTTTACACATTCCATTCTCATCAACATGCAAGCGGAATGCACCCCCTTTGTATAACTCTGTAAACTTTGCTAATGGGGTTAGTACTGTTAATACATCAGAAGCATCTCCTTCAAATTTTCTGATTTGTCCCTTTTCAACTTTAACCTCAGTGCTGTTTTTTGTTCTTGATACAACTGAAGAATTGTCAATTAGGAATCTTCCCATTTCAGGAATTGCAACCGTTACTGATGAACTTGCATCAGTTTCAATTGTACTCTCAGATGAAAACCCATCTCCTTTATCCATAACACTATTTTCAACTTTTGGTTGACCTGACAATGAAATTACTTCCCACCCGCTGCTCGGAGATGTTATGAAAATGTATGCAGCAATTATCAATACTAAACCCAAAACAGCGTAAGCAATTTTCTTAAATAACTCGGGATCAAACTTAAATTGCTTTTTAGGTTTTACAACTTCTTCATCGATATAACTTTCTTTTTCTTCTGGAATTTCCTCTTCGCCTTTTTCTTTCTTTTCTTTATCAGCTAAAGCTTCAGCTATCTTTTCCTGTTCTTTCTGCTCACGGATTTTTACATCCATTATGTAAGAAAATATTCCATTACGTACTTCAGATGAGGGCTGAAGTTCCGGAACAACTTTAGCAATTTTATCATTTAGTACTGATTCATCAGAAAGCGATGGTTCTGAGCTGGCAAGTTTAATTAGAGATGTACCTAAATGTGCTGTTACCTGGTCTTTTTTAATTCCCATCATGTCAGAAATTTCCTCGATGGTATAACCTTCAATTCTATTAAGAACAAATATCATTCGTTCCTGATCAGGCAAATCAAATATATGTTTATCTAATTCGTCTTTAGATTCAAGTTCTCTTAATTCATAGTGGTCAATTTTCGTTTTATTTTTTTTTGAACGAAGTGAATCCATAGTTTGGTAAACCGTTATTGCACTGAGCCATTTTAGAAATGAGGCATCACTTCTAACAAGGTTCATTTTTTTCCAGGCTTCGATAAAAGTTTCTTTAGTAATAGTTTCTGCAAGAGATTTATTGGCGGTAAGTCGTAATGCAAATGCATAAATCTTTCCAAGATTCATCTGGAATAATTGTTCGATCGCAGCGTTGTTGCCTTGTTTAGCATTTTCAATCAGTGATCGTACAAATTTATTATCTGAACTCACAAGTTTCTCCGGCTTTATTTAAGGAAGTATATCAAAATTAGTCTATCCAAAATTAAATATCTACTATAACTATAACAATTAGTTATAATACAAGTAATTTTTGTAATTCTTTTATGGAGTTGACAGGTTGATTGCAGGAATAATCACGACAAACGTAAAATGTCGTGTTATTTTCTTTCATTTTCATATCTTTTGTAAACGATAGCAGTTCTTCAAAATCAACTTGAATATCATTGGGTTTAAGGATAACAATTTTATTTGGATTAAAAATATTTCTGATAAGATTAATCCCCTGAATAACCTCATCATCTTTTTTTTCAGAAACGATTACAATTTCAGTTGATGAAGAAAAGAGAAAATCCAATCCGCACATAAACATACAAAATGCCGATGGTGATTTTGAAATATAACCCGAGAAATATTTAATAAGCAGCGATGCTTTTTTTTCAAAATAAATGTTTGCAGTAAATCGCGATAATCTTATAAGATTTAATAAAGCTATAGAATTACCGGAAGGTACTGCACCATCGTAAACATCTTTTTGTCTTGCAATAAGTTTTTCACTTGTTGATGATGTAAAATAAAACCCTCCGTTTTGTTCATCCCAAAATTCTTTCATTAGGATTTCATTTAGCTCAATAGCTCGCGTCAGATATTTAATTTCAAAAGTAGTTTCATAAAGATCGATCAAGGCATTAATCATAAAAGCATAATCATCAATATGTGCAGGCAAACCAGATTCACCATCACGGAAGCGGTGGATTAAGCTGCCGTCTTTTCCCGTTAAATATTTTTCGATGAATGAATATGATTTGATGGCAGCATCGGCATATATATTATCATCAAAAGCTTGAGCTGCTTTTGCAAATGCTGAGATCATTAGACCGTTCCAATCTGTTAAAATCTTATCATCTTTATACGGATGAATTCTTTTCTCTCTGTGTTCGAAGAGTTTTTTGCGGATTGATTCTAACCTCCTTGTAAAATCAATTTCGCTTATATTAAACTCATCAGCAAGTTCTTTGCTTGATTTTTTCAGATGCAGAATATTTGTTCCGGGCATCATTCCTTTTGATTCATCAATCCAGTTGCCATCATCAGCGATGTTAAATACTTTTATTGCAATATCAGATTCATCTTTTTCTAAAACATTTCTTAATTCATCAGCATCCCACAAATAAAATTTTCCTTCTTCACCTTCACTATCAGCATCTTCAGCGGAATAAAATCCTCCTTCGGGATGAGTCATATCTCTTAAAACATATTCTAATATTTCTTTTGCGGTTTCTTTGTAGAATTTATTTTTTGTCGCCAGATAAGTTTCCGTGTAAGCCATTACTAACATTGCCTGATCGTACAACATTTTTTCAAAGTGTGGTACTAGCCAATGCTGATCAGTTGAATATCGCGCAAACCCAAATCCAATATGATCATAAATTCCGCCCCGCCTCATTTCGGTCAAAGTCTTTTCAACCATCTCAAGTGCTTTAGGTTCATCTTTACGTTTCCAATATCGCAGCAGAAATAAAAGATTGTGCGGTGAAGGAAATTTTGGAGCGCTGCCAAATCCGCCGTTTGTTTCATCATATCTTTTGCTCAACTCATCATATGCTTTATCTAAAATTGATTCATCAATCTCAGTACTATCCGAAATAAAATTTTGTTTATTAAGCGATGAAGCAATCTCATCTGCAGATTTAAGAACCTCTTCTTTCTTGCTTGCCCAAACTTCTTTTAATCTTGGAATGAGATCTGTCATTCCAATTCTATTGAATCTATTATGTTTTGGAAAATATGTTCCTGTGAAAAATGGTTTTTTATCCGGAGTCATTACAATCGTAAGCGGCCAGCCTCCGCCTCCTGTAATCATCTGGCAAACTGACATATAAATTCCATCAATATCTGGTCGTTCTTCACGATCAACTTTTATTGATACAAAAGCATCGTTCATCAACTTTGCAACTTCTTGGTCTTCAAAAGATTCCTTTTCCATAACGTGGCACCAATGGCAGGTTGAATATCCGATTGATAGAAAAATGGGTTTATCTTCTAGCTTTGCTTTCTCAAAAGCTTCATCACTCCATGGAAACCAATCAACAGGATTGTGAGCATGCTGAAGTAAATACGGACTTTTTTCGTTTATAAGTTTGTTTGGATTATTCATAAAATTCTGTAATAATTTCAAATTGTTATATAAGATACTAATCAAATTCTGTTGTTAAAATTACACTTTTTTGATATGTTGCCACACGTTTTAACACATTTAAAAACTAAAAAAATCATAAAGTAAAATGGAAAAAAAGAACAATCTCTTTCTTCCTGCAGTAATAATAGGTGTTAGTTTTATTATTGGTGTTGTGTTTTTTACAAATGCCTGGAAATCAAACCAACGCGCCAACCAGACTATAAATGTAACCGGATCGGCAAAAAAAGAAATTGTTTCGGATCTTGGTTTTCTTCGTGGAACAATCTCGGTAAGATCCCAGACCTCAGAAAGTGCATTTGCTGAACTGAACAGACAAAAACCAATTCTTGTTTCATATCTTGAAAGGAAAGGATTCCCGAAAGATAAAATTGAATTTAATACAATAAACAATTATCCCGTTTATGAAATGAGTGAACAAGGATATCAAACCGGAAGAGTGATAGGATATATTTATAGTCAGCGTATAGAAATTCAATCATCGGATGTAAATAAAATCAAAGAACTTTCACTAGATATAACCTCGCTTATTGAGAGAGGTGTTAGCTTTAATGTTGAGCAGCCGGAATATCATTACACGAAAATGGCAGAATTAAAAATTGAAATTCAGGCAGCGGCTGCAAGAGATGCAATGATAAGAGCACAAAAAATTGCTGAAGCAACTGATAGAGATCTTGGACCAATGCGTAGTGCAAGAATGGGTGTTCTTCAAATTACACCAAAATTTTCTAATGCAATTTCTGATTATGGAATAAATGATCTTAGCTCGATTGAAAAGGAAATAATCGGAGTTGTAAATGCTTCGTTTGAAATAGAGTAATATTAATTAAGATTTTTCGTTAACAAATTAATTATTGAAATATGACTAAACCACAGATATGGGTAGCAGCGTTTTTACTTTTATTTATTGTTCTTTTTATGATTGGTCGTTTAACTAAAGAAGAAGAAGTAGTGAAGGATTTTTCAGGGATGAATAATAACCCAATGGGGGAACAAACAACTGCGGAACTTACCGGCGATAAACTAATACAATCTTTTGGATGCAATAACTGTCACGGTGCTGATCTTGCAGGAACAAATATGGGTCCTTCGCTAAAAGGTTTAAAAGAATTCTGGAGCAGCAGAGATAATCTTATAAATTATCTTCGTAATCCAAATTCATTTATGGATTCAGATAGATTTAAGGAATACAAAGTAAAATATCCAAACGGAATAATGCCATCCTATGGCAACAAGGATGTAAAAGATTTGGGTAAGATTGCGGATTATCTGCTAACACTATAAATAAATATATAAAACGTTTATTAAGGCGATTCAATTGAATCGCTTTTTTTTGATATTCAAAAAAGAGATTTTAAAATTTGTTTTACACAGATATCCAGTTCCCAATTCCAAATTTCCTTTCCATTTGTCATCATTTTATATTTAGCAAAAACTAACAAATAGCATATCTTATTTGAGAAGTAAAACTTCTTAGGATTAAGAAAAACCAAACAAAAAAATGTTTTACCCTCGCACTAATTGAATTAAAATAATTATTTGGTGTAAAGTAATATGGCACTTAACATGTTAATTGAACATCAATTGAAAACTCTTAATTAACTAAATATTCCATAAATTTATCTTTAGGGGATAAACAATGGCAAAAATAGCAATCATAGACGACGATCCGGATATTGTGGATGCCAGCAGTTTGGTATTGCAATCAAAGGGATACGACGTTATCACAGCTTCTAATCCAACAGATGGTTACAAAATCGTTATGGAGCAAAATCCGGATTTAATTATTCTTGATGTAATGATGATTGAACCGGACGACGGATTTTTTCTTGCACAAAAATTCCGCAAAATGAATGTTGATGCACCAATCATAATGTACACATCGGTTTCAAAATCTTTAGGGATGGAATTTGGCGTCAGCGAAATGGTTCCTGTTGATGAGTTTGTCGAAAAACCAATCTCACCGGAAACACTAATTGACAAAGTCGAAAAATTATTAGCAATTCATTTTAAGGAGTGAGCAAATGCTTGTTGTAGAAAAAAATGCTCTCTCTGAAGAGATTGAGGGCTACGTAATAAAGTATGGTAAAGACAGATCGTCTCTTTTACCCGTGCTTCAGGCAATACAAAGGAAGCACAGTTATGTTAGTGATTTTGCTCAGCAGGAAGTTGCACGTTTACTTGATATTCATCCTGTTGAAGTGTTTAGTGTTATATCTTTTTATTCTTTCCTTCATTCAAAATCTACCGGAAGAAATATTGTAAGATTATGCCAAACAATCTCTTGCGATATGGCGAACAAAAGTAAAGTTGTTCAGGCTATTGAAAGAGAACTTGGAATTAAGTTTGGCGAAACAACAAAAGACAATCGTATTACTCTTGAATACACAAACTGTGTTGGTATGTGTGATCAGGGACCTGCAATGATAATTAACGAGCGTGTTTACACAAAGCTCGATCCCGAAAAAGCTGTTAACATTCTTAACGAAATAAAGTAGGGAGGCAAAATGAAAACACAAACTAAAATTGATGCAGTAAAAACTGAACGAACAGGTCCGGTTCTTTTCTCAGCTTATAAAAGAGGAGAAGGAATTAAAAAAGCTGTTAAGCAAAAAAGAGAAGATATTCTTTTTGAGCTGAAAGATTCTGGATTAAAAGGAAGAGGCGGTGCAGGATTTCCAACATCTACAAAATGGATGTTAACTGCTGCTGCAAAAGCCGATAAGAAATTTATTGTTTGCAATGCTGATGAAGGCGAGCCAGGTACCTTTAAAGATAGAGTACTTTTAATGGAATATCCGCAATTAGTTTTTGAAGGAATGGTAATTGGCGGATACACGGTTGGGGCAAAAGTTGGTATCGTTTATCTGCGTGCTGAATATGAATATATGCTGGAACAGTTAGAAACTTATCTCTCAAATATGAGAGAAGATAATTTGCTTGGAGAAGGAATTCTTGGAACAGATTTTTCTTTCGATATTTCTATTCGCCTTGGTTCCGGTGCTTATGTGTGCGGTGAAGAGACTGCATTAATAGAATCACTTGAAGGCCATAGAGGTGAACCACGTAATCGACCACCGTTTCCTGTTAACACAGGATATATGGGCTATCCAACATCTGTAAATAATGTGGAAACGCTTGCTGCTGTTCCTCATATTATTATGAAAGGCGGAAGCTGGTTTAAGAGTCATGGAACAGATAGATCTACCGGTTCAAAATTATTTTCTGTTTCCGGCGATTGTGAAAAACCCGGAGTTTATGAATTACCCTGGGGAATTACAATTAACGAATTATTAGAAATAGTTGATGCTAGAAACACAAAAGCTGTTCAGGTTGGCGGTGCATCCGGTACTTGTATTCCAAAGTCGCAGTTTGATCGCAAGTTTGGTTATGAAGATATACCAACCGGAGGCTCTGTGATTATTTTTAATGAATCTAGAAATATGCTTCACGTTCTTAAAAACTTTATGGAGTTTTTTGTTGAAGAATCCTGCGGGCAATGTACACCATGCAGAATCGGAAATGTAAAACTTCTTGAAGGTATTAATATGATTGAACGCGGAGATTTTACTTTCAAATATATAAATACATTAAAAGAACTCGGAAAAACAATGCAGGTAGCTTCTAAATGCGGATTGGGTCAATCAAGCCCGAATGCATTTATATCTATTCTGGAAAATTTTAAAGATGAAATCTTTCACACGGTTGGAAATGATGGATTAAACGGAAAGGCAGGTAAGTGATGAAAGAAAAATCAAGAACACCAATGTCGCAGCAACCGCTTACGATTGAAAAACCAACTTTAGAAGATGGAATCGGAAGTAAGGTAACAGTTGAAATAAATGAAAAGAAAGTACAAGTATTTTTTGGACAGACAATACTTGATGCTTGTAAAGAAAATCAAATTCACGTTCCTACTCTATGTCATCACCCTGATCTTTGTATTGCAGGCACTTGTCGTGTTTGTGTTGTAGAAATTGAAGGGATGAGGACTCTTCAAACAGCTTGTTCATTCCCGATAACTGCCCCGATAAGAATAAAAACTTCAAGCAGTATGGTGCGTAAAGCAAGAAGACATATTATAGATTTACTACTTAGCGAGCATTACGGCGAATGCTATTCATGTGTTAGAAATAACAACTGCGAACTTCAAACACTTGCAAAAGAATACGGAGTTGATTCTTATACATTTGGTCATGTTACAGAGCCATTATTTGAACAGGATTTATCATCCTACTCTGTTATACGTGATATGAACAAATGTGTTAACTGTAGAAGATGCGTTAGAACTTGTATCGATCTTCAGGAAGTTGGAGTATTGGAAGCAATTGATCGCGGAGATAAAACACACATCGGAACATTTTTAGAAAAACCTTTAGCTGATGTTGTTTGTATTAACTGCGGACAATGCATTAATCGCTGTCCAACCGGCGCATTAAAAGCAAATGATCCTTCAGATGTAATCTGGGATGCAATTGATGATCCAACAAAACATGTTGTAATTCAAACTGCGCCATCTCCTCGTGCTGCAATCGGTGAAGTATTTGGATTAGAACCTGGTAAATCTTTTACAGGTGAAATGAATACTGCATTACGCAGAATTGGTTTTGATGTTGTCTTCGATACAAACTTTACTGCAGATCTTACGATCATGGAAGAGGGAACTGAATTAATTTTAAGACTTTACAAAGCATTGGTTAAAAAAGAACAAGTTGCAATTCCGCAGTTTACATCATGTTCACCAGGCTGGGTAAAATATCTTGAACATTTTTATCCCGAATACATTGATAATTTAAGCTCTGCAAAATCGCCACAACAAATGTTTGGAGCGCTTATCAAAACTTTTTATGCAGAAAAGAAAGGCATTGATCCAAAAGATATAGTATCAGTTGCAGTTATGCCATGTGCCGCTAAAAAGTTTGAATGCAATCGCCCTGAAATGAATGACTCAGGTTTTAAAGATGTTGATTTCGGATTAACAACACGCGAACTTGGACAAATGATTAAGGAAGCAGGAATTTATTTACCTGAAATGCCTCAATCACATTTTGATGATCCATTCGGTGATGCATCCGGTGCAGGATTAATTTTTGGTGCAACTGGCGGAGTAATGGAAGCAGCTCTTCGTACGGTAATTGAATTAGTAACCGGAAAGAAAGTAGAAGATATTTTTGCTAACGCAGATATAATTCCATTACGAGGATTTGAAGGAATAAAATATGCGGAACTTCCAATTACGGAAGTTGGCCCTGTTCCTAAAATTCTTCAGCATCTTGTACCTGATTGGAACTGGTTAAAAGGCGCCACATTAAAAGTTGCAGTTGCACATGGAACAGCAAATGCTAAAAAAATTATGGATGATATAAAAGCTGGTGGTAAATTCAGTGAATGTCATTTCATTGAATTTATGGCTTGTCCCGGTGGTTGTATTGGCGGCGGTGGTCAGCCAATTCCAACAAGTGAAGAAGTAAGAAAGATGCGTGCAAAAGCTATTTATGATGAAGATAATTCTTTACCATTAAGAAAATCTCATGAAAATAGACACGTTACAGATATCTATACCGAGTTCTTAACAGACGGACCTTGCGGACATATATCTCACAAACTTCTTCACACACATTATGTGAAGAGAGGAAAATATATAGCATAGATTATAATAGGTTTATTTGAATAGAATATTCGTCATGCTGAATTTATTTCAGCATCGAAAACCTTTAAAACGTTAAGACCCTGAAACAAATTCAGGGTGACAAAGCTCGGTTATGTAACAAACTCTTAAGGCAGATGTTCGTAATTGGCATCTGCCTTTTTTATTTTTACAGTGATAAAAAGAGATTGTAATGTTTAATCTTGTACCTGCTTGGGCAAAACACTACGAAGAATTCTGGTTAACCGTACGCAGAAGAAATCTCTGGTTTATAAAATTACGCTATACCGCTGTTGTAATGCTTCTCTTCTTTATAATTTTTCCTAAGTACTTTTTAGAAATTAACTTTTCTGATGAACAGCAATCTGTGCTTTTAATAATCACATTTTCAATTCTAGTATATAATATTGCTTTCCATTACATCCGGCAATTTGTTAAACACGATGCCGATAGTTTTAATCCATTGCATATGTCAATCCTGCAAATGGTTTCTGATACGATTGCACTTATGCTTATTGTTTACTTTACCGGGAGTGTTGAATCACCTTTACTTTTATTCTTTGTAATTCATATGATTGTTGGCAGTTTAATTTTACCGGGATTTGTTATCTATACTTTTGCAGTTGTAATTGTGCTTACATTTTGGGGTATTACAGTAGGTGAATATTATTCATTGATACCACATCACCATGTATCCGGTTTCCTTCCATTTTCTCTTCACCAGCAATTTAATTATGTACTTGCGATTAATGTTAGTTTTGCATTTCTGGTTGATATGATTGTGCTGATATCAAATAGAATGGCAAATCAACTTTATATCAGAGAGCAGCAATTGTTGGAATCGATAGATAAAATAAATGCTGCCGAAAAAGAAAAGCAAAAATATATTTCAGGTATTGTACACGAGATTAAAACACCCCTTGCAGCGGTGCATTCTTATTTGGATTTAGTACTGCAAAAATTTCTTGGTCCATTGGATGAAGTTGTAGAAGAAAAACTAACTCGCGCAAGAAGAAGATCTGATGAAGCTATAGAATTAATCAACAACGTATTAAAAATTTCTAAACTTAGAATTGAAGATTCATTTATTAAGGAAGAAGTTGATATTGCCTCGATTCTTGCAAGAGCAATTAAAAGTGCAAAAGTAAATGCAGAGGCAAAAGGGGTTAAGCTTTCACTAATAAATCATAGAAAAGAAAGACACACAATTGAAGGCGATCCTTTACTAATTCAAATTGCTTTATCAAATATTATAAGTAATGCCATAAAGTATAATTTTATGGATGGTGTAGTTGAGATTGAAGTTGACGAGGACAGGGATAATTTAATAATTAAGGTTAGTGATAACGGTGTTGGAATTCCCAAAGAAGAAACCGAAAAAATATTTAATGACTTTTACAGAGCAAGTAATATCAAACACGGCAGTGTTGAGGGTTCCGGATTAGGTTTATCAGTAGTTAAACAAATTGTAGAAAGACACAACGGCACAATAAATGTTCAAAGTCCTTCGCATCTTTCTACAAATAAATACCCGGGAACTAGTGTTACGATTACTTTGCCTTTTTTGAAGAAACAGGCTTAACGACTTTAGTTTCTTTTATTACTTTCAAATCAACAAGCTTAGAAGAAACACCTTTGATTAAGGAAACTTTTCTTGCAAGTTCATCCATCTTTTTTCTTTCACCTGCAAGCTCCAAAATCAATAACCCCTGATCGCTGCAGTTTTCCATAACACCATCATGAATGCCTAATCTTGTTTTGATCATGCATCCCCATCCGGTTAAAACTTTTTGAACTTGAACAGCAGCTTGTTTTCTTTGACCAACAAGAATTAGCAAAATTGTTTTCATAATCCTCCCGTGATAAAAATGATGAAATCATATTGTCAAATTAAATATTAAATTTCTTAAGTAAGAATGATGATTTATAATTTTCGACCATTTAGTCGTATGTCACTATATTTGTCGAAAATGTTTTTTCAATTGTTCCCTTTTTATTGAGGAATGACAATAGTTTTAATGGCATTTATATTGCTCAAGTTTACCAGAGGTTTATATGAAAACAATAATAATCGTAATAATATTTTCAAGCGGACTTATGTTTGCTCAAACTGTTGATTCACTGCAAATCAAAAAGCAAAATCAGGAGCAAAATCAAGTTAAAGCACAGGAACAACAAAACGATAAATTGCAAAATCAGATAGGACCAAAAGGTGATCCGCAAACAGATGTGAAAGAAAATCGTAAAAAGAAAGATGTTTTTATTGATAAAGATGGCGATGGTATTTGCGATTCCAGACAGAGCGGAATGAGTTTTAATAAAATGAGGAAACGACAAGGTTCGGGACAAAAGGGTCCTGGTGGTCCCGGTGGATCAGGTGGAAATGGCAATGGTGGTAATGGAAATACAAATGGCAGTGGTTCCGGTGGGGCTCATTGATTTTCCTAAAACCACTTATGCTAAAACAATTCAGCACAATATTAATTTTATCAATTCTTTTTTTTACTTCTGCAAAAGCTCAGTTTAACCTCTATACATATTATCAGGGTATTTACGATGATAACATTTTTAATACCAGCGATAAAGTATCTGATTTTATAAACAGCTTGTCATTTGGCACTGCGTACAATTTTGAATCTGAGTTTAATAACGTTCAGATTTACTATGAGGGGAGTTTAAATTACTTTAAGACAACAACTGCAAAATCTTTTAATACCCATCGTATAGGATTAGTTGAAACACATTTATTTTCAATTGATGATAATCCATTGAATGCAGGTATAAATTATTCGTTCAGAAATAATGAAGATGAATATGAGGTTTATGATTTTGATCAGATATCAGCTTACATTAATTATCGTCAATCAGTAAGCGAGACAGATTTTATTTTGCCCGGTTATATTTTTAATAAAAACACTTACAACAACTTCACTTTATATTCAAATAATGAACACCGTGTATTTCTTACGTGGATTTCAAATTTTGAAACTCAAACCTCGCTAACATTTAATACAGAGTATCTTTATAAAATTTATAATGAAAAATATGATTACGAAGATTATCTGAATGAATCATCATTGTTAAAATTCAGACTTAACATTGGACAATCCCTTGGTGATTTAACTGGATTAAATGGTTATGTAGTCTATCAAAAAAATCTTTCTGAAGGAAGCAGATATATTATTAGTGATTCGTTAATCTATTATGAGGAAGAAATTTTTAACGATATTTATTCTTATGATGGAATTGAAACAGGTTTAGGTTTTAAGCATTACTTTAATGAAAACATTGAACTGAATCTGGAAGCAAAATATTTGATAAGAAACTATTCTTCGCTGCCTGCCGCAGATAAAAGCGGAACAGAATTAGATTACTTAAGAGAAGATACACAATTTGGATTTGGTGCAGGAATTATTTTTGATTTGAGTGGAGTGATTAATGGTTTATCATTGTCCGGGGCGTGGAATTATATAAAGAACAACTCAAACGATTATTATTATAAATACTCTAATCAAATGTTCTCTGTTTCACTGGGTTATGATTTTTAATCCTTGCTATTCTTAATGTTTGATTTCATATTTCTGAAGCTTGTATCGTAGATTTCTCTCAGTAATCCCCAATAATTTTCCTGCTTTAGTTTGGTTACCATTACTTTCTTTTAATGCATCATAGATAAGTCTCTTTTCAAGTGCTTCTACCTGTTCAGTTAAAGTACCTTTTCCCAGTTCAGGAAGTTGATCTTCAAATTTCACTCCCTTTACTGTTAAAGGCAAATCGCCGGTTGCAAGTATATTTGTTCGTGCAAGCACTACGGCTCTCTCAATAATATTCTCAAGTTCACGCACATTACCCGGGTAATTATACTTCATAAGTACATCAATAGCCTCCTTAGATATTTCGATATCACTTCTCCCATTTTCTTCAGAATATTTATTCAAGAAAAAATCTATTAAAGGAAGTATGTCTTCTTTTCTATCTCTTAAAGGCGGTATATGAATACTAACAATATTTAATCTGTAAAATAGATCTTCTCTAAAAGATCCTTCTTTAATTTTATTAGCCAGATTATGATTTGTTGCCGCTATAATTCTCACATCAACATTAATATTTTCTGTGCCGCCAACTCTTTCAAATTGATGTTCTTGTAATACTCTAAGTAATTTTACCTGTATGGATAATGGAATGTCACCAATCTCATCTAAAAATATTGTTCCTTTATCCGCTAGTTCAAATCTACCCTTTCTCATTTTATCAGCACCTGTGAATGCGCCTTTTTCATGGCCAAATAATTCACTTTCCAATAATGTTTCAGAAAGAGCCGGAATATTAACTGCAACAAAAGGACCATCTTTCCGCGGACTGATAAAGTGAATTGATTTAGCAAGTACTTCTTTGCCAGTGCCGTTTTCTCCTGTTATTAAAATTGTTGCTTTGCTTTCGGCAACTCTAACCGCAACACTAATAACTTCTTCCATCTTTGAAGAATGAGAAATGAATGAGGATAATTTATATTTTTCAAAAAGTTGTTTTTTTAGCAGCTCATTTTCTGATTTTAAATTTTTGTGTTCAATTATTCTTGCTATTAATAAATCCAGCTCATCCAGATTAACTGGTTTTGATAAATAATCATAAGCTCCTAAATGCATAGCATTAACAGCATTTTCAACAGTGCCGTAAGCAGTAATTATTACGAAACTTATTTCGGGATTTATTTGAGAAACCTTTGCCAGAATTTCAAGCCCGGTCATTTCCGGCATTTTATAATCAGATAAAACTATGTCAACAAGATTTTCATTAATTATTTTTATAGCCTGACTGCCGGATTCTGCAGTAAAGACCTTGTAACCTTTTTTGGCAAGATATCCTTGAAGAATATCTCTTTGTGATTTTTCATCATCAATAATTAAAATGTTATAATTTTTCATTGTATGGTATCTTAATATTAAATGTTGTTCCATTATTACCGGATGTAAAATCTATTACTCCGTTGTGCTGCGAAATTATTTTTTGAGCAATACTCAAACCAATTCCCGATCCTTCTTTTCTTGTAGAATAATAAAGATCAAAAATTTTACTTTGAGCTTCCTCGGGTATCCCTTTACCATTATCTTTAATTGTTACTATAAAACTTCTATCCTTTATAAAATACTCTACCCAAACCTTGCCATTTTTTTCTACTGCATCAAATGCATTCTGAATAAAATTAATTATGGCTTGCTTAAATAATTCAGGATCAACAACTGCGTAAATGTTTTTGTTTCCTTTGATCTTAAATGAAATATTTCTTTGTTCAGCTTGTTCAATAAAAAGATGATAAAATTCTGTCATTAAATTACTTATCTCAACATTTACTATTTGTAAATCCAATGGCTTGGCATATTGTAAAAACTGGGTAATTATTTTATTTACTCTGCTAACTTCGCTTGTCAGCAAGTTGGTTAATGTGCTATACTCCGTATTATCGGCATTAGGAGTAAATTCTCTATTTAACCTTTGACCAATCATACCGATAGAATTAATTGGATTGCGAATTTCATGCGCAACACCAGATGCAAGTTCACCCATAGCCAGTAATTTTTCATTTCGTTTTGTTTGCTCTTCAATATTTTTTAACTCTGTAATATCATTTATTATAATCGTATAACTGTCAAGATTTTTATCAAGATCGTAATTTGGAAATATGTTTACAGAAGTAAATTTTATGTTGTTTCCAGATTCGACTGATAACTCCAAATTTTTATATGTGTTATTGTTTTTAATATTGTCCCCGATTATTTCTAACGATCTAATACCCGTAGTACCGATATTTTTATTGACTATTTCAGATGCGGAAATCGAAAAAAGCTTTTCTGCTGAAATGTTGAATAAGGTAATCTTCATATCACTTGATACAGTTAGCACAGCCTCTTTCATATTCTGCAAAAAAGAACTTGTAAAAGATTTATAATTATCATACTCCTGAGTGATTAGATTTAGATTTTGATTAGAAAAAATAACACTCAGCAGAATGATGCTAATTGCTGCAAGTATAATTGATATAATAATTATTCTTCTTATGATCCTGCTTTCGATACTTCTAACTTCATCTAAGCTAATTCCAATTCTAAATACGCCGATAAAGTCACCTTCATAATAAAGACCTTTTATAGCTTCGAAAACTTCTCTATCGTCAAAGTTAGTTACTCTTGTAAAAGTTGAATCATTTAATTTTGCGCCTAATAGAAAACTATCATCTGAAAAACTACTTAGTTCTTTTACGGTAACACTGGCAGCCATAATACCTATTGAATCCTGAAGTGCCACATACTCTATTTCAGAATCATCGCCTATCTCCTGTATAATTTTTCCGATACCAATTCTTTTTCTGAAAGATAAAAAATCCGCGGCGTTCATATTAACAACAATGGCGCCTCCTCTACCCGAACGGGCAAGAGCCACAGCATATCTCTGCTCTTCTACGTGCATAGCTTGCTTTAAGCCAATTATAAGTTCATTAGTAAATCCATCTAAAATTGGTTTTACTTCATCATAGCGATTAACATTTTCTTCGCCATGCACATGATCATCAGATGCAATAACTCTGTTTGTTAAAACCCTATTCCCCTTTTTATCAAAGATATTTATTCTAAATATATTATTTTCCTTACCAATCCTTATCAGCTTTTCGTGACTTAATAAATTTAGACTGTCTAATACCCTGATCATCCTGGCATTATTTAATAGCCTTTCTGTGATAAGGTTTTCCAATTCATTACTTGAGTTAAGAGCATTTATGCTGCTGGTTGTTATAATTTCTGAAAGAGAATGTGCTGTTTCGGATAGTAAATGAAAAACTTCTTCTTTGTTTTGACGAAGTTCAAAGTAAGCAGAAGATATCATTACAATACTTACAACTAAAGCAATAAAAATTAGAATCTTTGGTCTTACTTTAAATGATATTTTCATACTCAAAGTTAATTATATACAAATAGATCTGGAATAGTTATGCAATTTAATTGAAGATAAAAGTTGATGAAGATGAATGAATAAATTTATAGTCTCTCCTAAATTTTACAGGCAATTTCATATCCTATTACTTTACATTTTCTAAAAGATGATATTTGAATCAATAATATAACCCGCTAAAATTAAATTTCGGGAGTCACCTAATGTAATGACTCCCAAAACTTAATGAACTACCTAATGGTTAGTGACCGCCACCACCACCGCCGCCGCCAGCGGTTGCCTGTACATCAACGTATGTCAAGTTATTTTGAGCCACAACATATGGTTGATTGTTTTCTGCAATTTTGGGAGTTTCAGGAGCTGTTTTATCAGCTATAATAGCGGGGGTTAAATTTACTGTACTTCCTTCTGCCATATAAAATGTAATTCTATAGTTACCTATCACAGTTGGTTTCCATCCACCTGTTGAAGCACCATAAATAAGTCTGCCGCCAACATTTAATTCTTGTGCAAAAGTAACTGAGACAGGACGATCTGCTCCATCCCATGATGTTCCATTCCAGGTTAAGACTGCACCATCATTAAATTTTTGGACAACCAATCTTCCCATTGGTGATGCAACTGCTGCATAATTACTTTCATACACCTTGGTGTTTGTTCCCTGAGTTTCTTGCGGACTGCTTGGGAATGCCAACTCGGTCATCGTATAAGCAGTCATTGGTGCATATTGATTACTATAAAGAGCTAACTCTAATCTGTATGGTCTGTTGATTTTGGGATCAACAGACTCTATTGCATCACCCCAATCAATAAAAGTTACGTTTGCTGAAGTAACAGTTGCAAAATCGGCCTGCCATACATTACCTTCTACTTTTTGAGCATACCATGGACCTTCAACTTCAATCCACTCTAAATTGTCTTCAACACCTGTGTATGGTCCAAGGTATTCAACACCGAAAAGTGGTTCTAGAATTGGTGATATCGCGTAACCATCAGCACAAAGAGCTGGGAATGATAGATTATTGGGTTGTGTTTCTGTGTGGCCGCCTCCACCATTACCGGGACCTTTAGTAACAAATTCATCTTGTACCGGTACTACCGAATTGTCGGTACATTGAACTAGCGTAAAAGCTAGTACAAAACTGAAAAGAACAAAAAAGTATTTCATAGCGCTTCTCCTTTAAAAATGTTGAGAAATAGTTTTATAGGATGCGTATGGTGTATTATGCGCCAATGAAGCAAAAAAAGGAGGGATTTTAAAACTGGTCCATTAATAAACATAGCATCCTCTAATTTGATTAAATCAATAATTGATTTAACCGATCGCCCTACCAATAGGATACTGCAATGCATTTTCTACACGAAGAAACAAGGGTAAGTATTAGCGAGTCAAAACGTGTGCCTTAACACTAAGTTAGTTTATTTAATAATTATAAATAAGTAATAATTAACAGTAATTCAAATTCGACAGAGTTGTCGATTGTCCGACGGATTGGTCGTCGGTAGTTGCTAATTGTTAATGATGTCATGATGTGACATTTATTAATCGAAAAATTATTTTCGTCTATCGTGTCGCAGCCCCTCGCCTATACAGTCGATAAAATTTTTTAATAAAAGCAAAAACACTTCTTTTTGTTAAAAAATCAATTTATTTTTTTTGGCACATTCGTTGACACATAAGGCAAGAATTATAAAGTGCATGAGATGTTGATGATAAAAACTCTGATTTTGTAATTCAAGTAAGTAAGACTCAAAAAAAAATTAAATTGAATTCAATTAATTAAATACCATATAAAAAACAAAGGAGTAGTGAAATGAAAAAGAAAAATCTTATAAGCATTCTCTCAGCAATAGTGCTTATGGCGGTACTGTTCTCATCAACAATTCTTGCACAGGAAGAACCAAAGCAGGAAAAAGAAAAAGTTCAAAACCAGGTTAAGAACGAAACTAAAGTTCAAACTCAGGAGAAAGAACAAATTCAGACCCAGGTTAAGAATGAAACCAAAGTTCAAACCCAGTCACAGGTTAAAAGTCAAAACCAATTAAAAACCCAACATGGAAATAACTTTGTTGATGCAGATGGAGATGGTTTTAACGATAACGCACCGGATATTGATGGCGATGGAATTCCTAACGGCAGAGATGAAGATTACACCGGCGCAAAAAACAGAAATAATGGAAAAGGCTTTGTTGATTTAGATGGCGACGGTCTAAATGACAATGCATTTGATTCTGATGGTGATGGAATTCCAAATGGTCAGGATCCAGATTATGTAAAACCTCAAGATGGTACTGGTCAGCAAAATAGACATGGGAAAAACACCCAAACTCAGTCAGGTGGAAACAAATACGGTCCTGGAAATGGAACAGGTAACAGCGGTGTTGGTCCAAAAGATGGAAGCGGTTATGGCTCTGGTAGTGGAAGCGGCAGCGGAACAGGAACTTGTGATGGTACAGGATCTTCTGGTAAACGCGGCGGAAGAAAGTAATAAGATAACTAATTAACAAAGCGATGCTCAAAATGAGCATCGCTTTTAATTTATTAAAACAGTGAGGATAATATGAAAAAGTTAGCAATAAAGATGGTAGGTTTGATGATCTTTGCCTTTTTACTTATTGGATGCGAAACAAATGTTGTTTCTCCTGATAGTCAAAATGGTTTACCAAAAACAGGGGTTTCTGAATTCATACCAACCGATGATAGTAATATTGGAATTACAGAGGCTGAAATAGCAGGTTTAATCCATATGAGAATTGAAGAAAAACTTACTCGTGATGTTTATACGGTTTTAGGCACAACTTATAATGCGCAGGTTTTCTTAAATATAAAATTAAGCGAGCAAGCACATATGGATGCTGTAAAGAGAATGTTAGACAAATACAGTATTCCAGATCCTTTAACCACAGATGAAGTTGGTGTTTTCCCAGACGCAGACTTTCAAGCCCTTTATGATCAATATATTGCCCAGGGAAACATTACTCTGAATGAAGCACTATTAGCTGGAGTTGCAATTGAAGAACTGGATATTGCAGATCTTGATTACCAGTTAACAACTGTTGTCACAAATCCGGGGATTACAAAGCTTTACACAAATCTTAAAGCCGGTTCAGTAAGCCATTTAGCAGCATTCAATAAAAATTTGACTAGATGTACTATATCCTTAGCTACCGAATGAAAATGTATTGATTAATAGTTCTTGGTGTATTATTTCTATTTGCCAGGAAGGCGGTTTAAAAACCGTCTTCTGTTTTATATTTAAAAAATTGTCAGTAAAACATTTTTCGTTTTTATTATTAGCTGCCGAATAAAATATATAGCGCCCTCCGATGAGGTTCGTAGTGAGTAGCTCCTTCTCCTTCCCAGGAAGACGGCTTGTAAAGGTCGTCTTCTTTTTAATAAAAGATGATATTAATAAATAAATTTCTTATTTTTAAGTAAACTCTTAGGGGAGTAAAAAATGTTTAATGTTTCTGTTCGAAAAAAAATAAACCCTCAGCTTTTTTTGTGGTTAATTGTTAGCCGCATTTGTCCAATTTCTATATCTATCCAATCAGAAATTCTAATCCACTCTATTTCAAAATTAAACCGTAAGGTTACTTATGAAAATATTTAAACTTATTATAATTACCTTTTTATTCTCAGGTATCATTTTTACAAATTTATATTCTCAAACTAAAGCAGGTGCTGAAGCTCTTGGCACAAGAAAATATGATGAATATAAAACTCCGCAATTTTGCGGTTCATCATGCCATGTTGATTTTTATCAGCAGTGGAAGCAAGCAATGATGTCGCAGGCTTATACACATCATTGGGATGAGATAGAATACTTTGAACTTGCGATTCCGCATGCAGAAAAAGATCCGCTTGTTGCAGAAGTTAAAGCGGGTTGCAACGGCTGCCACGCACCGATCTCTTTTTTAGTGGGCGATGTTCCACCACCAAAACCAGAAATGAATTCACGAGCAAATGAATCAGTATCCTGCGATGTTTGTCATACCGTGTCGGGATTTGAAGGAGAGATTCCCCACAATTTCAATTTCGTTTCAAATCCAACAGATGGTAAAACAAAGTATGGTCCACGCGGAACCGGAAATTCACCAGAACATAAAATCATAAAATCTGATTTTCTTAAGTCTGCAGATTTTTGCGGAACGTGTCATAATGAAATGTCGCCTTTTGGTGTTTGGGTTAAATCAACACATCTTGAATGGAAGGAGGGTCCTTATTCAAAAGAAGGTGTGCAATGCCAGAACTGCCATATGACTCAGGCAGAAGGTTACACTGCAGCAATGGGAAACAAATATCCCGATGCATGGCAGCATTTATTTCATGGAGCTCACGATCCTGGAAAAGTTAAAGGTACAATTGAATTAAGAATTCACCCTGATATTCGCGAAGCAGAACCTGGAGAAACAATTAAGTTTACCGTTGCACTATTCAATCAAAAAACCGCACACAAATTTCCAACAGGATCTGTTGAAGATAGAATAGTCTGGATGCACGTTGAAGCTGTTGATGCGAAAGGTAATGTTTATCATTTACCTGTTAACAAAAAAGGATTTGAGGGTGAAGAATATACAATTGGTGCGGATGTTTTAGCTTATCAGGATATGGGAATCGCAAAGAACGATCCAAACTTTAAAGGTGTACAGCGTGATGGAATTCCAATCGGAGATAGAATTTTTAGAATGGCATATTTTGATCCGCAAGGGCGAATGACAATTCAACAATGGAATACAAAATCTCTTGGTGTTGATTACAGACTTGGACCACGCGAAACGAAGCTGGAATATTTCACTTTCAATCTACCCGATAAAGTGGCTCCTGGAGAAATGAAAATTACTGCAGTACTTAATTATCAAAAATTAGTTAAGCCTGTAGCAGATTTTCTAAATGTTCCAGATGAAGAAGAAGAAATAATAAAAGTTAATGAGCACTCAACATATGTAACAGTATTACCATAAACACGAAGTGTCATGCCGGACTCCGATCCGGCATCTCAATACTTAAAATAGATTCCGCATCAATTGCGGAATGACAAGACAAAACAAAAGAGGTATCAAATGAAAAATATATTTACACTTACAGTATTATCTTTTATCATTATCACAATCCTTGCAAATGATCTTTTTGCAATACCTGCTTTCGCAAGAAAATACAATATGACTTGTAAAACATGTCACTCACCATTTCCCAAGCTAAAACCTTATGGTGATGAATTTGCCGGAAATGGATTTCAACTAAAAGATCAGGATGCCCCCAGATATTATGTAGAGACTGGTGATCCGGAACTTTCACTTATTCGTGATCTTCCTCTTGCATTAAGATTGGAAGGATATGTTACATACAATCAAAGCAACACAGAGAAATCAGATTTTACAACTCCGATTTTATTTAAACTTCTTACGGGCGGAGCTATTACAAAAGATGTTTCATACTATGTCTATTACATTCTAGAAAATGGTGAAGCTGGGAAGATTGAAGATGCCTGGCTAATGTTTAATGATCTATTTAAAAGTGAACTTGATTTAACAATTGGACAGTTTCAGGTTTGCGATCCATTGTTTAAAAGAGAATTAAGATTAACTCGGGATGATTACTATATCTACAAAGTAAGACCTGGAGCATCAAATGTTGATCTTACCTATGATAGAGGAATTATGCTTACATATGGATTTGAATCAGGAACCGATCTTGCATTACAAATAGTAAACGGCAGCGGAATTGGCGAAGGGTTTTTAGACGGCAATTTTGATAATGATAAATACAAAAATGTTATGGGAAGAATTTCGCAAGATGTTGGAGAGCATCTTAGAATTGGCGCGATGGGTTATTATGGAAATGAAGAACAAAAAAGTCCTGAGGGGGATTTTAATGAAACAAATGAGTTGTGGATGTTAGGTGGAGATGCAACAATCAGTTTTGACCCATTAGAATTAAATGTTCAGTATGTTGAAAGACAAGACGGCAACCCGTATTTCTTTACTGATGGCGGAATATATTATACTAATCCTCCCAAAGATATTAAAACCCGCGGTGCTTTTGCAGAACTCATTTATCTACCTAATGGAGATGACAGCAAATGGTATGCGGTTGGGTTATTCAACTGGATTGAGTCTGATTTTTCTGAATTAAATTACAAAACACTTTCCGGTCATCTTGGATATGTGTTTAGAAGAAATATTAGGATGGTTGTTGAAGCTAACTACGACTTTGAACAGGAATATGCGAAGTTTGGTGTTGGATTTGTAACTGCATTTTAATAATAATTCGTAGCGCAGCCTTAAGTCTGCGTTACTTTTTTTAACTGGGTATTTCTGTCTCAGACAAAAGTCTGAGTTACGGAAACTATTTGGAGACAAATCATTTATGAGAAACTTACTTGTTTTACTTCTAATCTTTTTTACTTATTTAAATTTAAACGCACAAAACTGTGGACACAAAAACAAATCAAATGCAAATTGTAAAGGCGGAAAAGGAAATTGTGTCAATTCTATAGATTCAGTTAAGTATGATCTTTCATCTATTGAAAAAGATGGATTGATTTATATAAGATTGGAAGAAAAACTTGCTCGTGATGTTTATCTTACTCTTGGAAAAACATACAAACAAAAAATGTTTGTAAACATTCCTGATAGTGAACAACGACATATGGATGCAGTAAAAGCTTTACTGGATAAATATGAAATTGCTGATCCGGTTATAGATAATGAAGTTGGTTCTTTTTCCAATACAGAATTTAAAAAATTGTTTGATGATCTTGTTGCAAAGGGACAAACATCCTTTAAAAATGCAATGCTTGTTGGAAAAGAAATTGAAGAACTAGATATAAAAGATCTGATTGAAAGAATTGAACAGACTGATAATCCGGATATTAAAGCAGTTTATGAAAATCTTAAACGCGGTTCAGAAAATCATTTAAGAGCTTTTACTAAGCATTTATAATTAATAATTATTTTAAAGTTGGCGATACAAAATTGTCATTCCCACGGAAGTTGGAATCTATTTGGCATAAGATATTCCGGATTCCCGTTTTCACGGGAATGACAATATAGTTTTGTGATAACTGTATTAAAGTCATTTCGAACGATTCGCCAAGGCGAATTCGAGTGAGAAATCTACTAAATTATAATATCCAGATTTCTCCCTCCGGTGGAAATGACTTTTTTATTCTAATAAATTCTTTCAAATTTTAATCGTAATTTTGTGCAATTGAAGTGTCAAATAAATAAAGGCAACATAAAATGACTACTACAAAAAACGATTTTCAGTTTTCAACTACAGCTGAGCCGCACAAAGAAAGAACACGAGCAATTCTTAAAGCGCATCCTGAGGTGCGTGAACATATTGGAAGAAATCCGGTTAGCTTTTTAATTATTCTGTTTGCTGTTGGACTGCAATTAACAATCGCTTACTTTGTTTCATCACAGCCCTGGTGGTTAGCACTTATTGCTGCGTTTCTTGTTGGTGCTTTTGCAAATCATGCTTGCTATGTTTTAATTCACGAAGCAGCGCACAATCTTATCTTTAAGAACAGACCAATGAATTATATCTCAGGAATTCTTGCTGATATTCCTAACGTCCTTCCTAGTTCAGTGTCTTTCAGAAGTTACCATTTAAAACATCATTCCTTTCAAGGTGATTATTATCTTGATGCTGATCTTGCAAGCAAATGGGAAGCAAAAGTAGTTGGCAATTCATTTTTCGGGAAAGCTTTGTGGGAAATTCTCTTTCCCGTATTTCAAGCAATAAGAACACCGCGATTAAAAGAAATTCAGTTTATGAATATGTGGACAATTCTTAATTGGATAGTTGTTTTTGGAGTTGATGCATTAGTAATAATTTTCTTTGGCTGGAATTCATTTCTATATCTTGTTTTCTCTTTTTTCTTCTCAATCGGATTTCATCCGCTTGGTGCAAGATGGATACAGGAACATTTTCTTATCGCACCACCGCAGGAAACTTATAGTTATTACGGACCATTAAATACTGTTGCACTTAATGTTGGATATCATAATGAACATCATGATTTCCCATCTATACCGTGGAGTAATCTTCCAAAAGTTAAAGCAGCAGCGCCGGAGTTTTATGATAATCTTGTTTATCATAAATCGTGGACAAAACTCTGGCTAAAATTTCTATTTGATCCCGACCTATCACTTTACTCAAGAATGATACGCGATAACCGAGGAGGATTATCGGCTGAGTAAAATTTCCTTTTTATAAATAACTTTGTAGTAGATTTTAATAGATGCTTGATTCTGGATCCTTGATGCTGGTAAGACAGGAGAAGAATTTCTTACCAATATCCAGCACTTGGTACCCAGCATCTAGAATCAAGTATCCAGAATCCAGCAACCAGGAGGAACAATGCCCGAAAAACTTTTATGTGATTTTTGCGGAACAGAAATATCAAACGATTCGGAATTCTGTACTAAATGCGGAACAATTTTTATTGATGATGTAAGCTGCTTTAATCACTCTGATGATGAAGCTAAAGGTGTTTGTGCAATTTGTCATCAAGCTTATTGCAAAAGATGCGGACTTCGTGTTAACAGCATATTTTTATGCAACGAACATTCTGATTATGAAATTTATGAAGGTATGGCACGCGTGTTTGGTTCATCGGATGAACAGCAAGTAAACCTCTACAAATCTGTATTAGAAGAAAATGATCTTCATCCATTTATATATTCACGCAAAGCTTCTCCAATTAGTTTAGGTGGACCTGATTATACTTTATTTAAAGCATCCGGCGATCCGAGTGGACATATTATTAATGAATTTAAACTAATGGTTCCATGTTCTGAAGTATTGCAGGCGGAGTTGATTATTGATGAAATTGAGGAATCAACTAAATAGTCTTTTTCAAATAATGATTTATATTTAAAATCCTAAGTGTCATTTCGGGCATAATAGTCATTTTGTGTTGCTAAAATTAAATTGGTTTTAAATAAAAATACCAGTTAAAATAACTTTTTCTTTTTTGAGGAGATAGTCCTCTATGTACTCTATACTTTTGTTTTAACCTTCCAAAATA
>JBGSPH010000015.1:0-2338 GCA_041738675.1 Ignavibacteriaceae bacterium | reverse complement strand
AATTGCTGCTACACTTTGGACAATGTTTTTTTTCATCATTCTCAACTACCATTGAGTTTTGTTCCTGTAAATTTATATAATGTAATTACTTATATAAATTCCAGCAACACTTTTTGACTATTATGCCCATTTCGAAGGAGTTTTCGACTGAGAAATCTTTCCTCTTATTTCAATCAGATTTCTCTCCCGATAAAATCGAGATCGAAATGACAAATACAATAATTAATAAATTATGATATATAGAAATTTTGGAAATACAGGATTAAAAGTATCCTCACTCGGATTTGGGGCCGGAGAAATAGGCGATTATGCAGTTTCGGAAAAAGATTCTGATAGTATTCTAAACTCAGCTTTGGATTTAGGAATTAATCTTATTGATACTGCTCGTGGTTATTTTGCAAGTGAAGAACGAATAGGGAAATATATTTCTCACAGAAGAAATGAATTTATCCTATCAACAAAAGTTGGTTATGGATTTGATGGCCTTGCCGATTGGAGTTATGATATAATTATAGCCGGAGTTGATAATGCTTTACGATTAATGAAAACAGATTTCATTGATATCGTTCATCTTCATTCCTGCGAGCTAAATACTTTAAAACGTGGTGAGGTAATCGAAGCACTCCATAAATCAATTGAGCAGGGAAAAGTCAGAGTTGCGGCTTACTCAGGTGAAAATGAAGAATTAAAATTTGCAGTTGATTCAAATTCATTTGGAAGCATTCAAACATCGGTAAACATTTGTGATCAAATTGATATTGATGGTTCTATCAAGCAAGCAAAAGAAAAGGGAATGGGTGTAATTGCAAAACGCCCGATTGCAAATGCACCGTGGAGATTTTCTGAAAGACCTGTTGGAAATTATTGTGAAGAATACTGGCATCGCTGGAAAACAATGAATTTACCCGAACAAGAAAATTGGTTAGATACTTTTTTACGCTTTACAGTTTTTGCAAATGGAGTTGATACTGCAATTGTTGGAACAACAAATATTGAACATCTAAAATCAAACATAAAAATTATTGAACAAGGTCCGCTGGATATTGAACTTAATAATTTGATTACAGAAAGATTCAATTATCATAGTCAAAACTGGCTTGGAGAGGTATAATACTTGGTGTCATTCCCGCGAAAGCGGAAATCTATATTGTGTTAATTGGAAGTCACGGTCGTACCGTGACTTAAATGGTATTAAAAAATGTTGTAGCGGAATGGTCCGTGACAACTAACAAATTGTAGTAAATAGTTTTCGAAGATTACAAACTAATTTCAAGAATAGTATGAAAATATATTGGCTCATAATTTTATTTTTTACTTCCCATTTCACATCGGCTCAGAATGGATTTAAAATCGGGTTAAATATCTCAGATTATATAATAAATGAAACCACTTTTAATGGGTCAAATCATGAATCAATTGTCGGTCCGTATTTAGGATATTTTAATGATTGGAATTTAAACGAAAAATCAAACGGAGAATCGTATTTTTCTCTTGGATATGAAATATGTATTTCTGCAAAAGGAAGCTTACTTAAAGACTTTATTACTTACTCTGAAGTAACACCATCTGAAATAATTGATACGAGTGATGTAAAGAAATTTTTTTATTACATAGAATTGCCACATCTCCTAAAATTTCATTATGCTTTGACAGACAGAGTTAAACTTGAAATGGAAGTTGGCGGTGCTGTTTCACTTTTAGTTTTTTATGGAACAAAAACGTTGGAGCACTCAAATCCTAATTTTTCACATAATGAAACTCATTTCTTTTTATCTCCTAATTTGGGGGATACACCGGATTCATTTTTAGATTATAGTTTTGTGGGTGGATTAGGGATTAATTATGATGATATTCTTTTCAACGTTCGATATACCAGAGGATTAGTTAAGGTTTATGCAAATACATCTTTATCTACATTGACATTAACCGTTGGTTATAAAATATGAAAGCTATTTTTCCCTTCTTTGGAAGTCACGATCGCACGGTGCTTAAATCGTACTACAGAAAGAGTTGTCACCGAATGATCCGTGACAACTGAATCACCCCAAATCCTTCAATAATTGCTAACTAACAAAACCTTCTCACAAATAGGAATAGGCTTTCTTTTAGCCTTCCTAAATCTGATAATTAAACCTAAAAAAACAGCTTTAGATCGATTTAAGTGATAATACCCAATGGCACTAAGATTGAGATTTTAGTAATAATTAAAAGCATTCTCACATCCAAAAGAGAGATAAAAATGATCAAAGGTACTATTAAAGTTGATGGCAAAATTTGTAAAGGCTGTGAACTTTGCATCGTTGCCTGCCCGCAGGATGCTCTTGCACTCTCAGCAAAT
>JBGSPH010000065.1:0-66547 GCA_041738675.1 Ignavibacteriaceae bacterium | reverse complement strand
AACGAGACTTAGAACTGCATACCGTGTTCCCCGAATACACGTAAATGAATTGGGAAAAAACAATAAATGGCGAATCTAATTACGCCCTTGCTGCTTAATTAATAGTTAACAGCCGTTCAACTTATCCTCTTGTATCGGGCTAGGATTGAACGACGTTTAGATACAATAGCTGATTCTGTCTCTTGCGCAGGAAAAGCGAAATAACAGCAAGTAGGCTTTAAGTGATCTTTGTCTGTTTGGCAGCTTAAAGTCAAAAATGAAATAGACTATGTATGTAGATGTTCTTTGGATCATAGTTTCGGACGCGGGTTCGACCCCCGCCACCTCCACTATTTGTTCGAGTATATATTTCTCAAAATCTGATTATTTTTATTTCAATTAATCTGATTCTCCTTTTCCTTTCATTTACCGATAAAAACCTGCCATTCATCAACTCAAAATTGATTTGCTTTTAATTATTACTTATGTTTTAATCAACAATTTAGATTAAAACAGTGATTGACATTACAACTTATATAAATTCAATTGAAAACATTAATCTTATAAAAAAGATTTTTAATTCAATTAGACTGTTTGGTTTTGAAGGTTTTATTTGGATTTCGACTCTTCTCTATTTAGGATTTTTTGTTAATCCCAACGCAGTGCATTTTACAATTTGTCCGCTTTCAAATCTTGGATTTGAGCATTGCCCCGGTTGTGGGCTTGGAAATTCGATCGCTTTGATATTTAGAGGACAATTCAGTCAATCATTTGATAATCATTTTTTAGGTATTCCGGCTTTGCTAATAATCCTTCATAGAATTTATACAATTATGTTCTTTAATCTTAAAAAATCTAACAACAATAAATAAGGAGAGGCTATGCCAAATATTTTTCAATTATTACCAAGTCTTGAAGGCGAAGAAATGTCATACGTTCAAAGTGTTATTAATGATATGACTGACACGCAAGCACAGCAGTTTGCAATGGCTTATAGTGCACGCAGAAAGGATCCTACAACAATATTAATATTGGCTCTTGTTGGATTTGTTGGTTTTGCTGGTTTACACAGATTTATGCTTAACCAAATTGGGATGGGTATTCTATATTTCTTAACTGCAGGATTATGTGTAATCGGTACAATAGTGGATTTGGTAAATCATAGAAAACTCGCATTTGAATACAACTCAACCGTTGCCCAGCAAGTTGCTATGATGGTTAAACAGATAAAGTAAGTTCTAAACTCTAATCCTGCAGATAGAAATATCTGCAGGATTATTCTTCTTTCCATTTGTCCTGCTCCAAATAAACATCTAATATTTAAAATTAATTTTTATTGAAAAGCATAAAGCATTAAACTAAATTAGAAGTTGAATGCAAAAGATTTTTTTTAAAAAGATGAGCGGTGCCGGTAATGATTTTATCTTTTTTGATAAAAATCAAAATCCCGGGTTAAACCTTACTCCTGAAAAAATTAGAAATCTTTGTAACCGAAGAAACGGAATCGGGGCGGATGGTGTAATTACGATTGAGGATTTAGCTGATTACAGCTACAAAATGGTTTACTACAACGCTGATGGTTCAACCGGAAGTTTATGTGCAAACGGCGCACGATGCTCAATCTGGTTTGCGGAAAAAACTTCGCGATTAAAGAACGGGGTTGCAAAGTTTGTTTCAAACGATGATGAATTCTCCGGTGAAGTTTTAGAAAATGAACTAATTAAATTTAATCTTAATTCTCCTAAAAAGATTAAGTACAATTTTAAGATTAAAGTATTTGGGCAGTTGATAACATCAAGTTTCTCTGATACTGGTTCGCCGCATGTTGTGATTAAAATTTCTGATGTTCTTAAAGAAGTAGCAAATCCTCAATCATCTTTTAAGAATATTATAGATTTTCCGGTTTTTAATCTGGGCAAAGAAATTAGATACAGCAGTGATTTTAAACCTGGCGGAACTAATGTAAACTTTATTGATGTCATTGATAGCGTGATTCATATCAGAACTTATGAACGTGGTGTTGAGGATGAAACTCTTGCTTGCGGAACTGGTTCCGTTGCTGCGGCTATAATTTGTTATGTTACGGATAATATTAAACCGCCAATTAAATTAAAAACGTACGGCGGAGATTATCTTACTGTTAATTTTGAAATTGAAAATCAGAAAGTTAAAAATCTTTCTTTAACCGGACCTGCAAAAATTATTTTTGAAGGTTCAATAGATGAGAAATTATTTATTTAAATATTGGAGTACAAATGTCAAAAGTCCTATTCACAATTCAGTATGAAATTGTTCCAGAAAAACGAGATGAATATTTAAAAGTTGTTAAGGAACTAAAAAATCTTCTTAAAGCAGAGGGTTTGGAATCATACGAAGTTTACGAAGTAAAAAGTAAATCAGTTAGTTTTCAAGAACTTTATACATTCACAAATATGGAAGCTTACGAAGCTTTTGATGATATGAATGATGAACGTATAAATATCCTCGTCGATAAAATAAGTGGTATGTCCGTTGATAAATCCACAAAATACAATACTCTTGTCCAGCTTGCAGAAGAATAAATTTAGCGGGTCTCTATTGAGACCCTTTCATTTTTTTCAAATGTCACTTTTCTAAAACTTAAATCACTTATTAATAATATTCTTTTTGTCCTGATGAATAAGAAATTACATTTAATCTATATTGGAAGTTTTTTTGTTGTGGGAATAGCTGTTTTAATTTTGCTAGGTATCAATGGCTATCAATATTACTCAACTCCGATTGAAGAAAGATTTTTTGATCCATCGCATGCTACTCTAAAGCCAAGTGGCGGCTTGGGGCACGGATTTGGAATAATTGGTACGCTGATGATGATATTTGGCGTTGTAATTTATATGATTCGTAAGCGATCCACGAAGTTGTTTACTTTCGGATATTTAAAGCATTGGCTTGAGTTTCATATTTTTTTATGCACTGTTGGACCAATATTAGTTTTGTATCATACAGCGTTTAAGTTTGGCGGAATTGTTTCAGTTAGTTTCTGGAGTATGGTGCTGGTTGTGCTAAGCGGAGTTGTTGGGAGATTTATTTATATTCAGATACCAAGAACAATTCAGGGTAAAGAAATCGATATAAATGATCTGGCATCGATGCGTGAAGATCTCATAGAAAAAATGAAACTTGAAATGCTTTTTGACGTGAGGCTGATAGAAGAACTTGATGAACTTGCTTCGCCGGAAAGATATAAGTCATTAGGCATTTTGGATACATTATTAATTTACTTTAAGGATTTTTTTCGTATTCGATCGTTTCAATCCAAATTAAGAAAAAATTTAGCGGTTACAGGTTTTTCCAAAATCAGAAGAAAAGAAATAAAAAATAAAGCACAGGCAGAAATTATTTTATCAAGAAGACTCGGAATGTTAAGAACGATGCAAAATCTTTTTCGTTACTGGCATGTTGCGCATCTACCTTTTGCAATATCAATGTTTGTAATAATGATAATTCACGTAATTGTAACAATAACTTTTGGATATAAATGGATACTTTAGGAGATATAAAATGAAATTCAAACCAATTTATTTATACGGCATCATTGCTCTAATCGCTATAGTCACTCTGGTCATAGTATCGCTAAATAGCAATGATGAAAAAAATAATATCGATCTCACGAACAAAGAAATGCCACGGGATAATGTTCATCAAAATCTTAATAATGGTATGATGAATAATCCCACTGGTAGCAATGTTGCAGAAGAGATTAAACAAAAGATTGCAGATCTTAAAAAATATGTAGAGGCTAATCCCAAAGATACTTTGAAGATTAGAGAATATGCAGATTTTCTTGCAGCGCACAATCCTGATGAATCACTCAAATATTATCAAAAAATATTAGATGTTGATAAGAACAGGAAAGATGTTTACTTCGGTATTACTTTCGTCTATTATAATCAGGGCAACCTTGAAAAAGCTGAAGAAGTTACTCGTGGTATGCTCGTCCAATTTCCTGACGATCCGATGGTGAATTATAATATTGGAGCCATTGAAGCGACTAAGGGTAATAAGGAAAAAGCCAGAGAGATATGGACAAGGCTGATTGAAAACTATCCAAATGATAAAACAACTGAACTAGCCAAGAGTTCTCTCAATAAGCTATAGTATATATTGTTGCCTGTGTTAAGGAACAATTTTTGAAATTATTCATAATCGGCAATCAATAAATAACCAAAATTGTAAATTTGGAACAATTACTCGAAAATATTTTAGCTTATGTGCTTGTGCTTTTACTTCTAGGTGGAATATTTTACTTCTACCTGATGAAGAATAAACTGAGATCTGTGCAAACAATCAGTAAAACTGCTAAAGCGAAAGAGTATGGTCTTCACGAACCTGTTTCTTTACATCCGGTTGTTGATCTGGATATCTGTATCGGAAGCGGTGCTTGTATTAAAGCATGTCCTGAGCATGACATTTTAGGAATTAATAGTGGTCAGGCTCAAACAATAAATGCTTCAAGATGTGTTGGACACGGAGCTTGTTTTCATGCTTGCCCTGTAGAAGCAATTTCTCTTTGTATCGGAACGGAAAAAAGAGGAGTTGAACTTCCGCACGTTTCGCAGGAATTTGAGACTAACATTCCAGGAATTTTTGTTGCCGGTGAACTTGGTGGAATGGGTTTAATAAAGAACGCTGTAGAACAAGGTAAACAAGCTGTAGAATACTATCTAAACAAATCTTACCCAAAATCTAATGCAAAATATGATTTAATTATTGTAGGTGCTGGTCCGGCGGGTATATCAGCATCACTAACCGCGGCTAAAAACAATTTAAAATTTTTGACGTTAGAGCAAGATTCACTTGGAGGAACGGTCTTTAGTTTTCCGCGTGCCAAAATAGTGATGACATCACCTATGGAATTACCACTCTGGGGTAAAGTGAAGTTAGTTGAGACTAGCAAATCTGAACTACTTGATCTATGGAATAATGTTCTTACAAAAAACAAGATTTCAATTAATGAACAAGAAAAAGTTGTTGAGATAGTAAAACAAGATAATATGTTTATTGTTAAAACCGACAAGGAACATTATACAAGCAATGGAATTATACTCGCAATAGGTAGAAGAGGCTCACCCAGAAAACTCGGTGTACCTGGCGAAGATAGAGAAAATGTTTTTTATAGATTACTTGAACCTGAATTAATTCATAATACAGATGTTCTTGTTGTTGGCGGAGGGGATTCTGCTGTAGAATCAGCAATGTTGCTTGCTGATGAAAAAAATCGTGTTATACTTTCGTATCGCAGCGAAACGTTTTCAAGACTAAAACCAAAAAATCTTGAACGTGTAAATGATTATATCAAAAAGAAAAAAATAAAACCACTATTCAATTCCACTATTAAAGAAATATTTAAAAATGAAGTTTGCTTTACTTTCAATGACAAACCCGATGAACTGAAATTAAAAATTGATCTTACATACGTTTTTGCAGGCGGAATATTACCTACAAGTTTTCTTGAAGGTATTGGGATCAAAATAACTAAGAAATTTGGCGACGCACTTTTAAAGCACTAATAAATTATTGAAATACTTTTTTATCATATTGTTTTTTTCTGTTAGGATTATTGCACAAATATCTCCGGGCGATCTTACAAAAGCGCATGCCGATTTAGAGGGTATTAGTAATTGTACAAAGTGCCATGAAATTGGTGAAAAAGTTTTAAGTTCGAAATGTTTAGACTGCCACAAGGAAATTCAATCTTTGGTAAATGCCAATAGAGGATACCACTCTTATTCTGAGGTTAAAAAAAGGGAGTGTGTATCCTGCCATAATGAACATCACGGAAGAAACTTTAGGATTGTAAATTTTGATGAAAACGATTTCGATCATAATAAAACGGGTTTTAAACTTACCGGCGCCCACTATAATAAAGAATGTAAAGACTGTCATCAATCAAAATTTATTAATGACAGCAAACTAAAAAAGAAAAGTAAAACTCATTTAGGCTTGGAGCAGAAATGCGCATCTTGTCATGAGGATAATCATCAAAAAACTTTAGGTGATGATTGCAGCAGTTGCCACAATTCTGAGAAATTTAAACCTGCTGTAAACTTCGATCATAACAAATCCAATTTCAAACTCACAGGGGAACATTTAAAAGTTGACTGTTCAAAATGTCATCTAACAGAAAAGAAGAATGGAAAAGATTTTACAAAGTACAAAGGATTGAAGTTTACAAATTGTTCTGCCTGCCATAACGATGTTCATAAAGGCGCATTTGGTGCGGATTGCAAATCCTGCCACACAGTAAATGGATTTAATATTATTAATCAGCAAAACTTTGATCATAGCAAAACAAAATATCCATTGATAGGAAAACATCAGACAGTAAAATGTAATGACTGCCATAAAGGTGATCACAAAAAGAAACCACTGTTTGCAAAATGCCTCGATTGTCATGCGGATTATCACAAGGGAGAATTTAAAGTTAATGGTGCAGTTAAGGATTGTAATAGCTGTCATTCAGAAAAGGATTTTAATATTTCCAGCTTTACTCTTGAAGAACACAACAAGGGTATGTTCCAATTAACAGGTGCGCATTTAGCTGTGCCCTGCAAAAATTGTCATCAGCAAGAGAAAGAGTGGAAGTTCAAAAATGTCGGGTTAAAGTGCATAGATTGTCATAAAAATATTCATGGTACAGAACTGGCTCAGAAATATTTACCGGAAAATAATTGTAACTTTTGTCACCAAACTGAAAATTGGAGTACTATTACTTTTGATCATGATAGCACAGAATTTGTATTATTAGGCAAACATAAAAATGTAACTTGCGGAAAGTGTCATAGTACAAAAGCAGATTCGGAACAGAAAATTTTTAAGTTTTCTTCTCTAAATAATAATTGTGAGCAGTGTCATAAAGATATTCATTTTGGACAGTTTAAGGTTGATAAAATTACGACATGCGAAAAATGCCATACATTTAATGATTGGAAGCCGGAAAAATTTGATCATAACAAAACTAAATTTTCATTAGATAACGCTCATAAAAAAGTTCCGTGTATCAAATGTCATCCATCAACTACTGAAAACGGAAATAAATTTTTTGTTTACAAGTTAAAAGAATTTAAATGCGCTACTTGTCATACCAAATAATATTTTTTCTTTTTACGATAAGCATTTTTGCGCAATCACCGCATGGTGATAATTTTGATGTTGATTGCTCTAATTGCCATACTGCAGATAGTTGGAAGGTTGATCTTACCCAAATTTCATTTGATCACTCAAAAACTAATTTTGCATTAATTGGTCAGCACATAAATGTTGATTGTAAATCTTGTCATGAATCATTAGTCTTTTCCAAAATGGATAAGGACTGTTTTTCCTGTCATAAAGATATTCATCAAGGTACAGTTGGTTTAGACTGTGCAAGCTGCCACACGCCAACAACATGGATAGTAAAGGATATCATTGGTCTTCATCAAAATGGCAGATTCCCTTTACTTGGGGCACATCAAACAGCCGATTGTGCTCAATGCCATTCTGGTTATCCTCAATTAAATTTTGAACCTCTAAATATTGATTGCTATGCGTGCCATAAACAGAATTACGAATCAACACAAAATCCAAATCACGTTGCAGCAAATTTTTCTACAGAGTGCCAGGATTGCCACAACATTAGTGCGCTTTCGTGGAATGCAACAAATATAGATCACAGTTTCTTTCCACTCGTTGGCGGACATGCATTGCCAAGTTGTTTTTCTTGTCATCAGCAAGGTGGAGATTTTACCGGGCTTTCAACTGAGTGTTATTCATGTCATCAACAGACTTATGAATCGACACAAAACCCGAATCATATTGCTGCAGGGATGCCAACGACTTGTGAATTTTGCCATTCAATTCAAGGTTGGGTTCCGGCGGAATTCAATCATGATTTGACTGCTTTTCCGTTAACAGGAAAACACATTGATACAGATTGTTCTAATTGCCATACCAACGGTTATACAGGAACACCAACAGAATGTTATGCCTGTCATCAGCAGGATTATGAATCAACCACGGACCCAAACCATGTTGTAGAAAATTATCCTCAGGATTGTACTGTTTGTCATAATACCACTAACTGGGATGATACAAATTATGATCACAATACATCACAGTTCCCATTAACAGGTGCTCACATTCAAACTGCATGTGCAAGCTGCCATACTAGTGGTTATACAGGAACACCGACAGATTGTTATGCGTGTCATGAAACAGACTATAACAACACAACAGATCCAAATCATCAGGCAGCAGGATTTTTAACGTCATGTGTTGATTGCCATTCTACCACAGCCTGGACACCAGCTACTTTTGATCATGATAATCAATATTTCCCAATCTATTCAGGTAAACACTCTGGTAAATGGAACCAGTGCTCTGAATGCCATACGGTTCCAAATAACTATTCAAATTTTTCCTGTATAGATTGCCACGAGCATAATAAAACTGATATGGATCAAGATCATCAGGGAGTGCAGGGATATTTTTATAATAGTGCAGATTGTTTTTCCTGTCATCCGCAAGGAAGTTCCGACAACGCATTTAATCACGCAACATCAAATTTTCCATTAACAGGTTCTCATTTGACAGCAAGCTGTGCTGATTGCCATCAGAATGGATATGCCGGAACAACATCGGTTTGTTCAGACTGTCATATAAGTTCATATAACACAGCCGTAAATCCAAATCATAGTGCAGCAGGATTATCAACAGAATGTTCAACTTGTCATAATGCCAACGGCTGGTCACCATCAACTTTTGATCATAGTACATCAGGATTTACGTTATTAGGTTCACATCAGCCATTGCAGTGTTCAGAGTGCCATAGCGGGACAACAACAGGATTAACGAGTGATTGTGTTTCGTGCCATCTAACAGATTATAATCAAGCGGCAAATCATACAGCACAATCATATCCAACAAACTGTGAACAATGCCATAATTCTGTAAACTGGAATGAAACAACATTTGATCATCAGAATACAAGTTTTCCATTAACCGGCGCACACACAAGTACAAGTTGTCAATCATGTCATCAGAATGGATATACAGGAACATCAGCGGATTGTTTATCTTGTCATCAGATAGATTATAACAATACGACTAATCCAAATCACGTTACTGAAAATATTCCAACCGCTTGTGTGGATTGCCACTCAACAACTGCATGGCAGCCTGCAACCTTTGATCATCAGAATACAAGTTTTCCATTAACCGGTGCACACACAAGTACAACTTGTCAATCGTGTCATCAGAATGGATACACAGGAACACCAGCGGATTGTTTATCCTGTCATCAAACAGATTATAATAACACAACAAATCCAAATCACGCTACTGAAAATATTCCAACAACTTGTGTGGATTGCCACTCAACAACTGCTTGGCAGCCAGCATCATTCGATCATCAGAATACAGGATTTCCGTTGACGGGTGCACATATAAACACTTCATGTCAATCGTGTCATCAATCAGGTTATAATAATACACCAACTGATTGCGTTGCTTGTCATGAAACTGATTATAATAACACAACAAATCCAAATCATATTGCAGCAAACTTCCCCACAACTTGTGTGGAGTGTCATTCAACATCAGCGTGGACTCCAGCAACATTTGATCACGATAATCAGTACTTCCCGATTTTTTCAGGAAAGCATAAAGATAAATGGAATCAATGCTCTGAGTGTCATACAACTCCAAACAATTACAGTTTATTCTCCTGTATAGATTGTCATGAGCATAGACAATCAGAAATGGATGATAAGCATCAAAGTGTAAGTGGCTATGTTTATAATAGTATAAATTGTTATGACTGCCATCCGGATGGTCAGGATCGCCCGGTGGTTTTTAATCATACGACGACTGAATTTCCTTTAACTGGAGCTCATATAAATGTTGAATGCGCTCAATGCCACTCTTCCAAACAGGATAGAATATCAGATGAATGCGTTTCTTGTCATTCGCAGGATTATTTGAAAAGTGCAAATCCCAACCATCAGGCAGCAGGAATTTCAACAGATTGCATTTCCTGCCACAGTACAAATAACTGGAGTTCGGGCATAAAATTACTCGAAGATGGTAAAGCATTCCAATGATCAAGAAAATTAACATACTTTTATTTTTGATTATTGTTTCTTTTTCAGTCAACGCTCAGCAAACTGTTAAAGAAGGCAAAGTGAGTTATGCTTCAACCGAACTCGTTTATGTCGATTTTGAAAACACAGAAGGAATATCTGTTGGCGATACGCTTTTTAACAAAATGAAAAACAAATATAATCCTACCATAAGAGTAAAATATCTTTCAAAGAGTTCATTATCTGGTGAAAATTTAACAACCAAAAATATTGAAGCCGGTACCTCAATTTTTGCGTTTGTAGTTATAGAAGATTCGACCTCTAGTTCTGATTATAAAAATAGCTTGCAAACAGGCTTGAGTACTGCAGTAGTTGTAGAACCACCTATTAATTCATCCACCGAATTTGAAAAACAAGATGTTTCACCCTCAAAAACAGATGGCAGATATTCACTTCAGTCGTATTCTAATTTTTCCAATGATGGAACTAGTATTGACTATCAAAGATGGAGGCACTCTTTAAGATTTACCTCACAAAGAATTGGTGAATCAGGATTTTCATTTTCTACATATGCTATATTTGCATACAAAGCTGATGAATGGAATCTTGTTTCTGATAATATTAACAAAGCATTAAAAGTTTATGATTTAAACATCAAATACGAATTTGATGAAACAGCGAAGATAGTCGCTGGAAGATTTCTTAACAGTAAGATATCCAATATTAGCACAGTTGATGGAGCGATGGTTGAAAAATCTTTTTCTTCATGGACTTTTGGATTAGTTGCTGGCTCCCGCCCGGACTTTAGTGATTTTAGTTTTAATCCAAAACTGTTTGAGTATGGCGGCTACATAAGTAAGTCCGATAAAATCGGCACAGGGATTATGGAAAATACAATATCTGCTTTCAATCAAACCAATGACTTTAAAACCGATAGAAGATTTTTATACTTTCAGCACACAAATAGTTTAATTAAAAATACTTTTTTATTCGGTTCCGCAGAAGTTGATCTTTTCAAAATAGCCGACAGCATTGCTCAGAATGATTTTAGTCTTACAGGCTTATTCTTTTCTGCCAGATACTCACCCGCAAGAGAGTTTTCATTAAATGTTTCATACGATGCAAGAAGAAATGTTGTCTACTATGAAACTTATAAATCATTATCTCAAACAATTCTTGAAAATGAACTTCGCCAGGGTTTTAGAGCCAGAGCCAGTTTTAGACCTATTACAAATTTATTTTTTAGTTTGCAGTATGGATATCGTTATAGAAAAGGTGATATAAAAGCCAGCACGAATTACGGAGCTAATTTAGGTTATTCTAAGGTTCCGTTAATTGAGTCATCTGCAAATATTAATTTTAACAGAATAAACAGCAGCTATGTTGATGGTTATGTTTATTCAGCTAATCTTACAAAATCAATTTATTCACTTAGTTCTGATTTATCAGTTGGGTTCAGAAAAACTATTTACAACTTTACTAACGGTGCAAATCAGTTAGAAGAGAATTCCATTCTTTTTGATTATTCGCTCAATGCCTTCAGACCTTTTTCATTCAATATAAGTTACGAAGGTGTTTTTGAATCCACACACACTTATAGCAGAATTCTTTTCGATATAACCACAAGATTTTAATTACTAACTTACCTTACACAGAGGTTAATAAACAATTATTCAAATCGTAGAGCGGACTTTAGTCTGCTTTACGGATTTAAATTAAAAACTAGTTTTATATGTAAGTTAACATACTAACAATCATCCTTTCCTTATAAACTTATTATATATATTTTTGACTCAATTAAGAGATAAAAAAAATGTTTGAATACGTTGGTTCTATACATATGCACTCTACTTTTTCCGATGGTACCGGAGAAGTAACTGATATTGCAAAGTTTGCTGATGAAGTTGGGTTGGATTTTATAATGCTAACGGATCATAATACATTGCGTGCATTGCAGGAAGGTTATGAAAAATGGTATGGCAATACTTTACTGCTTGTAGGCTGCGAGATAAATGATAAGGAAAATAGAAATCACTATTTAGCATTTGGAATTGATGAAGCTTTTTCTACTCGAACTCCTGCAAAAAAATATGTTGCAAAAGTTAAAGAACTTGGCGGTATAGGATTTTTAGCTCATCCGCATGAAAAAAGAAAACATAAGGAACATCCTGCTTATCCATGGATCGAATGGGATACTGAAGACTTTACAGGAATTGAAATATGGAATCACATGTCTGAGTGGGTTGAAAATCTTACTGAGGAAAATAAGTACAGATCTTTTCTTCATCCGTTAAGAACTATTAGCGCTCCGCCAAAAGAAACATTAAAAGTTTGGGATGAACTAAATCAAAAAAGGAAAGTTATTGGCATTGGTGGAATAGATGCACATGCACACAAATACAATCTTGTTGGATTTTTAGAAGTAGAAATTTTTCCATACAAAGTATTATTTAAATCTATTCGCACACACATACTCATTGATGAAGCAATAAAAAAAGGCAAAAGTACAAAAGATATTGAAACTGCCAAGTGGCAAATTTATAATTCGCTAAAAGACGGAAGAAGTTTTGTAGCTAATGATTATGTTGCTGAATCAAAAGGGTTTAGATTCTATGCAGAATCCAATGGAATAAAATATCAAATGGGCGATACTATTCCCGATCATAAAAATGTAACGCTTAAAGTTTTTCTACCGGGAATTAACGCTGAAATAAAACTACTGCGTAACGGGCACATCATAGAAACTAATAAAGGAATCGATGCGGAATTTGTTGTTAACAAAAAAGGTGCATACCGTATTGAGGTATATCACGAAGACAGAGCGTGGATTTATTCTAATCATATAAGAGTAAACATTTGATTTCCACAACTACTTATTAAATCTTACAACTGATGCAAAATAAAAATCACTGGTACGATGGCTGGTTTTACGATAGGATGATTGCTCCTAATCAGGATCGGATATTTCGTGAAATCAAAAAAGTAATAAAAGCAAACTCAACTGTAATTGATGTTGGATGCGGCACAGGGAGATTTTCGTTTTCAGTCGCGGATAAAGTAGAGCGTGTTGTTGCAATCGATTTATCAAGCAAGAATATTGCGTCAGCAAATCAAACGCTTCAAAAAAATCCAAATAATAAAATTTCATTTCATCATACAAATCTTGCAAAACTAATTTCTGAAAATCATCATTTTGATTATGCCATTATGACTTACGTGATTCATGAAGTAAATCCCGAGGAAAGAATTGCGTTGTTAAAAGCGATGGCACAAATTGCCGATCAAGTTATTATCGGAGATTATCTTGTTCCTGTTAACAAAGGTTTTTGGAGTTTGCTAAATGTTATAGTGGAATACTTAGCAGGGAAGGAACATTATACAAACTTTAAAGATTTTGTTGCAAATGGGGGTTTAATTCGATTGGTTGAGAGTGCAGGACTAAAAATAATTTCAGAAATAAAAAACAAACCAGTTACAAGTCAGCTCTTAGTTTTGTCAAAATAAAGAATCTCTTTTTACAATTCTTATAAACAACCATTTTTTATCATTTAATTGATTTTTCAAATCTTTGGAAGATTGGGCACTTTAGTGTTAAATTTGCCCCAGTTTTTTTTATGAATCAGAACAGGAATAAAGAATGTTAACAAAACAGAAGAAGCTTTCAAGAAAAGAAATAAAAGAAGATAAGCTTGTAGAATTTTACTACAAATCACAGTCTTTTTTTGAAGAGAACAAAAATAAGATATTTACTTATTTGGGTGCAGTTGCATTGGTTGTTGTGGCTATAATTCTTTTTATGAATTACCGCAGCGGACAAAATGAAGAAGCTGCAGGTCATTTATCTAAAGTTATGGATATGTACGATATGGGTGACTATCTAGGCGCTATCGAAGGTAAAAAGGATGTTAAATTATTAGGGCTAAAAGATATCGTAGCGGAATATGGCAGCACCGAAAATGGTGAAGTTGCAAAAATTTATCTTGCAAACAGTTATGCTAATCTAGGTAAATCTGATGAAGCATTAAAATATTATGAAGATTACAGCGGCGATATTGATATTTATGTTGCTGCATCTTTAGCCGGTCAGGCTGGATATTATGCTGTAAAAGGTGAATACGAAAAAGCTGCAGATCTTTATATGAAAGCCTCCAAAGTTTCTAAAACTGATGTGATGAATTCTGATTATATGTTTCAGGCAGCGGTAAACTATTTTGATGCAGGCGATAAAGATCAGGCAAAAAGTCTTCTTCAGACAATCAAAGAAGATTACAAAACTTCAGCCGTTTATTCTCAGGTTGATAGATATCTCTCTCAACTAAATTAGGTGATTTTGATAGATTTTTTATTAAAACCGTGAAGAAATTCACGGTTTTTTGTCAATAATCGTTAAAAACCTTTTCTTGACATTACAGACTTCTATCTCTATTTTTTTCAAGTCATTTATTAACAATTATTTAAAGCAATATGGCAGATACTTCAGATTTCAGAAATGGTCTTATTATTAGATATAAAAACGACCCGTATGTAATAACAGAATTTCAGCATGTTAAACCTGGCAAAGGCGGAGCTTTCGTTCGAAGCACACTAAAAAATCTTAAAACTGGTAAAGTATTAGATAACACTTTCAGATCGGGTGAGTCTGTTGAGATTATCAGAGTTGAACGTAAAAAATTTCAATATCTATTTCGTGAAAATGAATTTCTTGTTTTAATGGATAATGAAACCTATGAACAAATAAATGTTCCAGTTATTTTATTTGGTGATTCTGTTGATTATCTAAAAGGCAGTGAGGAGATAGAAATCCTTTTTAACGGCGATGATATTATTACAGTTGAACCGCCAATTTTTGCATATCTAAAAGTTTCAGAAACAGAACCGGGATTTAGGGGCAACACAGCAACTAATGCATTTAAACCTGCTAAGTTAGAATCCGGTGCCACAGTTAATGTTCCTTTGTTTGTTAATGTTGATGATCTGCTTAAAGTAGATACGCGCACCGGGGAATATGTTGAACGAGTAAAATCCTAATTAGAGGTATAACTATGGATCTAAATCTTATAAAAAAACTGATAAAAATTCTAGAAGCAAGTGATGTGACTGATCTTGAAATAGAAGAGAACGGTACAAGAGTTAAACTTGCCAAGAAAGTTCGTGTAACACAGTCTGTTGCTTATACTCCGGCTGCAGCTTCCTCTCCTGTAACTCATCAAATTTCAGAATCAGGATCTAAAACTGAGGACAAGAAAGTTGTTGATGAACACGCCGGAATGCACGAAATTAAATCTCCAATAGTTGGAACCTTTTACAGAGCACCTGCACCCGACGCAGATTCTTATGTTCAGGTGGGAGATACGGTTTCTGCCGGATCAGTTTTGTGTATTGTTGAAGCCATGAAACTAATGAATGAAATCGAGTCTGATGTGAGCGGAAAGATAGTGAAGATTTTAGTTGAAAACGGAAAACCCGTTGAATATAATCAGCCACTGTTCTTAGTACAGACAAGTTAATCTAATAAATTTTGAGATATTGTGTTTAATAAAATTTTAATCGCTAATCGCGGCGAAATTGCTTTAAGGGTAATCAGAACCTGCAAAGAATTAGGAATTAAAACGGTTGCAGTTTATTCTGAAGCAGATCGTGACTCTTTACACGTTACATTTGCTGATGAAGCAGTTTGTATTGGACCCGCCTTAGGAAAAGACAGCTATTTAAAAATTCCGTCAATTATTTCTGCTGCTCAAATTACAGGAGCAGATGCTATTCATCCCGGTTATGGATTTCTTGCAGAGAATGCCGATTTTTCTGAAATCTGTAAAGAATCAGATATTACTTTTATCGGACCTTCACCTGAAATGATAAGAGCAATGGGTGATAAATCTTTTGCAAAAGATACGATGAGAAAAAATGGCGTTCCTGTTATTCCCGGAAGTGATGGCGTTGTTACAGAAATTAGTGAAGCTATAAAAATTGCTCACGAAGTCGGATTTCCAGTTATTGTTAAAGCATCTGCTGGCGGCGGCGGAAAAGGTATGCGAATTGTTTGGGAAGAAAAAGATTTTGATAATGCATTCCAAACTGCTCAGGCAGAAGCTGGAGCTGCATTTAATAATTCTGATGTTTACATTGAAAAGTTTTTAGAAAATCCACGCCATGTTGAATTCCAGGTTATGGGTGATAAATTTGGTAATGTATTCCATTACGGAGAACGTGATTGTTCGGTACAGAGAAGACATCAAAAACTAATTGAAGAATCACCTTCACCTGCGCTCGATGAATCATTAAGAACCAGAATGGGTGATGTGGCTGTGCTTGGCGCCAAATCAGTAAACTATCTTGGAGCAGGAACCATAGAGTTCTTATTAGATAAGCATAAGAACTTTTATTTTATGGAGATGAACACCAGAATACAGGTTGAACATCCCGTTACAGAAACAGTATACAGTGTGGATCTTATAAGACAGCAGATTTTAGTTGCCTCCGGTCAAAAAGCTGATACACCACCACAAGTACCTTTTGGGCACAGCATTGAGTTCCGAATTAATGCTGAAGACCCAGAGCACAATTTTAGACCATCACCGGGAAAAATTACCTCGCTAAATTTTCCTGGCGGATTTGGAGTCAGAGTAGATTCACATATCTATCAATCTTATTCAATACCTCCGCACTATGATTCTTTAATTGCTAAACTTATTGTTTGGGGAAGAACAAGAGAAAGAGCTTTAGCAAGAGGTAAACGTGCGCTTGAAGAATTTGTTGTTGAAGGAATAAAAACTACAATTCCTTTTCATCTTAAAGTTCTTCAGGATCCTCGCTTTATAAGCGGGCATTTTGATACCGGTTTTCTTGATAAGTTTAATGCAGATAAATAATTCTTTATTCAGATAAATTTTAAGAGGAGAAAATGAGCATACCAAATAATTTAAAATACACAAAAGAACACGAGTGGGTTCTTGTTGAAGGCAGAGTAGGCACAATTGGAGTTACCGATTATGCGCAGGGAGAATTAGGTGATGTTGTTTATGTTGATATCGATCCTGCTTTAAGCGAAATTAAAAAAGGCGAATCAATAGGAACTATTGAAGCTGTAAAAACTGTAAGTGATATTTTTGCACCCTTCTCCGGCAAAGTAATTGAACTTAATTCTGAAATTAAAGATAGTCCTGAAATTGTAAATACAGATCCTTATGGAAAAGGCTGGATGATTAAGATTGAAATCAGTAACCCTGCAGATCTTGAAGATTTGCTTGACGCATCTGCCTATCAGGCTTTAATCGGACAGTAATAATTTTCTTTGAAAACTTTAAAAACAAAATTCGGGCAAACGAATTTTGTTTTTTTATTTTAAACAAAAAATCACTCAATGCAGCCTAAAGAAAAAATACTAATAATAGATTTTGGTTCTCAGTTTACTCAACTTATAACAAGACGAGTAAGAGAAGCAAATGTATATTCAGAAATTCATTCCCACAAAATTACTTTTGAAGAGATAAAAAAGTTCGAACCAACCGGCATTATTCTCTCTGGCGGTCCTATGAGTGTTTATGATATTGATGCACCTGATCTGGATGAAAGAATATTAAGCATTAATGTTCCCGTGCTTGGCATCTGTTATGGTCTTCAGTTAATAAGTAAAAAACTTGGCGGCAAAGTTGAACCTGCAAAAGATAGGGAATATGGAAAAGCAATTTTAAATGTGGTTAAAACATCTCCATTATTTAATGATGTAAATAGGGAATCAAAAGTTTGGATGAGTCATGGAGATTATCTGACTGAACTTCCAAAAGGATTTGATATAATTGCAAAGTCTGATCACTCACCAATCGGTGCAGTAGCAAATGAATCTGAAAAAATTTATGGAGTACAATTCCATCCCGAAGTTGTGCATACAGACGAAGGAAGAAAAATCATTCACAACTTTTTATTTGATATTTGTGGATGTACTGGTAATTGGACATCACATAATTTTATTGAAAACAGCATTACAGATATAAAAGAAAAAGTTGGCAGTTCTAAAGTTATCTGTGCCTTAAGCGGCGGTGTTGATTCTACAGTTGCAGCAGTGCTTGTTAAAAAAGCTGTTGCTGATAATTTGATTTGTATCCACATCGATACCGGATTGATGCGCAAAAACGAAAGTTATGAAATAGGAAAAATCTTTAATGAGAAATTAAACTTAAATCACATCCACATTGATGCTTCCGAAAAATTTATTAGCCGATTAAAAGGTATTTCCGATCCAGAACAAAAAAGAAGAATTATAGGGAACACTTTTATCGATGTGTTTGAAGAAGAAGCGAAAAAGATTGATGATGCACAATTCCTTGTTCAAGGAACACTGTATCCCGATGTAATAGAATCAGTTTCTGTAAAAGGGTCTTCAGTAACAATTAAAACACATCATAATGTTGGCGGCTTGCCGGAAAAGATGAATCTTAAATTGATTGAACCTTTCCGTGCATTATTTAAAGATGAAGTGAGAAATGTTGGCAGAGAATTAAGTATTCCAGAAGAGTTTATTGAAAGGCATCCGTTTCCAGGTCCGGGTTTAGCAGTAAGAATTCTTGGCTCAGTTGATCAGGAAAAACTTGATATTTTAAAAGAAGCGGACGATATTTATATTAGTGCAATAAAAAGTGCCGGAATCTATAATGAAATTTGGCAGGCGTTTGCTGTTCTGCTGCCTGTTCAATCTGTTGGGGTTATGGGCGATGCAAGAACTTACGAATTTGTTCTTGCTTTGCGTGCAGTAACATCTGTGGATGGAATGACAGCAGATTGGTATAATTTTGAGCATGATTTTTTATCAGATGTTTCAAATAAAATTATTAATAAAGTTCGTGGTGTTAATAGAGTAGTTTATGATATTAGTTCTAAACCTCCTGCAACTATTGAATGGGAATAAGTGGACGAAGAGAGAATAAAATTTAAACTCAAACTTGCTTCAGCTTTTATATCTGAGGGAAAAAATCTGCATGCTGTTCAGATCTATAAGAATCTTATTGAAGAAACCGAAAGAGAAGAATTTTATTTTCAGCTTGCTGAATTATTTGAAGATTTAGGATTTGTTGATGCAGGAGTAAATGTTTTAAAAGATCTTGAAAATCTAAAATCCGGCAGCAGCGATGTTACTTTATATTTTGGTCAGTATCTCTTAAGAAATTCCAGATGGGTTGATGCGATAGAAGAATTAAACAGCATAGCGGATTCAACACCTGCATCTCTTTTTTTAATTGCATATTCCTACATGATGCTGAACGAATTTGAACTTGCGAAAGAATATTTTGCCCAATTTATTTTTTCCGACGAGAAAAATGATCTTAAGCAGGAAGCCAATCTGTATCTTGCAAAGATCGAATACGAATTACAGAATTATGATTCTGCTTTAAGTTATGCTACTAAAGCTCAGTACCTTTATTCTGAATTTTGGGAACTGAATTTGATACTTGCAAAAGTCTATTACAGCTTAGATATGTTTACTCATGCTGTAAATCCAATACAAAAGGCATTAAAACTTAATCCCAAAGATGCATCCGTGCAGGAGTTTGCTGGAAAGATTTATTATCAATTGCATGATTTTAAAAAAGCAGAAAAGTTTTTTTCGGAATTTATTGAATTAAGTTCTGAAGTTTCTGCAGAAATATATACTTTGTTAGCAAAATCGTTTGTTAAGCAAAGAAAAATTGATGAAGCAAATCTTTTTCTTGGATTGGCATTACAGATTGATCCTGCTTATCAGCCTGCAATAGCTGCTAAAGGTGATCTTAATATATAGTATGTAATATGAAAAAAATCTTTATCATTATAATTATTGCTTGTTCGGTGCTATATCCACAGAATATTACTGTTGATACTAATAAGGATTTTGAAAAAGCACTAAGTCTTTATAACTCTAAAAAGTTTAATGATGCGCTAAGTCTTTTTCAAAAAATTGCAGTCAGGATAGAAAATAATACAAAAAATACTGCCTCTGCTTTTTTTGTTTCAAAAATTCTGGTTGATCAAAAAAAGTATTTTGAAGCTGAGAAATCAATAAATGATTTTTTAAAAGATTATCCACAAAGCAAATATGCTAATGAGGTTAAATATCTTTTAATAAAAATGTATGTCGATAAATCAGAACTTGTAAAAGCTTTTGAATCCTGTCTTACCTTTGTTGAATCATCCAATTCAATAGTTTTTAAGAATGAGACAAAAAACGTTGCAGAAAAAATTGCTTTAGGCAGTTTGAGGAGTTCAGAAGTTGAAAAGTATGTTGGTAAATATTCAACGCTAAGACCATTTCTAATACTATTAACTGGCAAACTATACTTAGCTGAAGGAGATAATTCTGATGCACTCAAAAAGTTTGATGAAATAACATCAAACTATATTACGTCCGAAGAGTATGTTGAGGCCCTTAATCTAAAAAAGACAATTGGTGATTCACAAACAAGTGCCGGATTTCCAATCGTTGGTGTTCTGTTATCATTAACAGATGATAATCAAAGAGAAATAGAATCAGCCAAAGAAATTTTGGAAGGAATTAAGTTTGCTTTTCATGAGTACAATTCCGAGCATAGTGAAAAAGTTGGAATAATAGTGAGTGATATTCAGCGCGATAAAACTATGATAACGAAAGCGATAAATAATTTTATTGAAAACAATGATGTTCGATGCATCATTGGTCCTGTATTTAGTGATGATGTTAGAGATGCACTTAAAGAGATAGATCGTTCAAATATTATTCTTATATCCCCAACAGCAACAGACGATGATTTAATTTCTTTGAGTGATAATTTTTATCAGGCAAACCCTTCATTAACTGCTAGAGGAAAAATATTTGCGCAGTACTTGTATTATGTTGAAAATAAGAGAAGCATTGCAGTAATAAACTCCATTGAAGGGTATTCGCCATTACTTGCTGCAAGTTTTAGTCAGGAGTTTGAGCGTCTGGGTGGAAAAATTACTGCTAAGGAAACTTACAAAAGCAAGAGTTTTTCACTTGCTGAGCAAATGACAAGAATATCTTCAATATCAAATTCCTTAGAAGGAATTTATGCACCTATATCAGATGGAAGTGATGCAAATGCGATATTATCTCAAATGGTTCATAGCGGATTAAATCTTGAAATTTATGGTAATCAGGATTGGTTTCTTGGAAAGGGATTCGAATCATCATCAGAACTTAGTAATAAACTAACTTTTGATTCAGATTATTTTATAGATTTTAATAGTACAGAGTTTAAACTATTCTCAGAATCATTTAAGAAAACTACTGGAATGGAAATCAACAGAAATATTCTTTACGGTTATGATACAGCTAAGTATATTTTAACCGTTATCAGAAACATCGATCCAACTAGAAAAAATATAAAGTATAAAATTGAATCGGGAATTAATGTAACGGGTTTTCATAATAATATCTCATTTGATTATGACAGAACAAATAAGTTTATAAATATTGTTCGTTATAACGATGGAGTTTTTCAGTTAGTTGATAAATTCCGTGCAGGTAAATAGTTGAAAGGGGAGAAATGTCTAAAGTAAAAGATCTTCCACTTGATGACAGACCACGTGAAAAATTATTACTGCGTGGTCCTCAAAATTTAACCGATGCAGAATTGATTGCAATTCTCTTAAGAACCGGAACAAAAGGTAAATCTGTTATTGCAATGGCTCAGGATATGATTACTAAAGAAAATAATCTTGCAAAGCTTGCATCAAAATCATCTGCTGAACTTATTAAGACATCAGGAATCGGTAATGATAAAGCCGCAACTTTGTTAGCCGCTTTTGAGATTAGCAGAAGAATACTCTCTCAGGCAAAATGGTTTTCGCAAAAAAAGATTACTTCACCCGCGGATGTTGCCGAGATATTTATACCTTTATTACGCGATGAATTGAAAGAGCAATTTATTGTTGTATGCCTAAGTTCTGCAAATAAAATTATTAGATATGAAAGAATTTCCTTGGGTAATCTCAATTCAAGCGTAGTTCATCCACGTGAAGTATTTAGAACTGCCATTGAAAATAACTCGGCGAGTATAATTCTAATTCATAATCATCCAAGCGAGAATCCCGAACCAAGCAATGAGGATATTTCCATTACAAGAAAAATTGTTGAGGCTGGTAAAATGATGGATATTCCGGTTTTTGATCATATAATTATTGCAGGTAATTCTTATACAAGTTTTGTTGAGAAACGACTGATTTAACCAATTATTTTAAAACTTGTCTTTATTCTCTTTAATGGTCTAATCCCTTTTTCATCCTTTAGGATGATTGGATTGTGTGGATAGATTCCATAACTTAAAAGCAGGTTAAAAGTATATTGAAATAATTATAGTTACTTACAGATTCAAAGCCTCCTGTTTAGATTTGATGAAAAATTATTTTTATTTTGTTGTAAAATGGGGTTATTTGAATTAAAAGTAGATTAAATTTGATTTTCTACTTTGTTTTGTGAGTTTTTTTCATATATTTCTAGGCGTGTTAATCAAAATTTTTAACCCAAAATTGAATATTTCAAATTATTTAATCACTAACCATAATATTCGGAGGTATCGAATGAACATAACAAAATCATTGAGAACTGCCGTATTGTTCGGCGGTATTGCACTTACTACTGCCTTCTTTAGCGGATGCGGCGGATTGAGTGATGCTCAAATAAAAGAATTGAGCGATCTTAAGAGTCTCACTGCATCTCTCGAAGCAGAAGCTAATTCTTTAAGAGATGAAAGAGCTAAACTTGAAGCTCAGATGGAAGAAACAAACAGGAAACTTGCTGAATGCGAAAAGCAGAAGGAAGAAGCAAGAGCTAACCTAGAAAAACTACCTAAGTAGTAGAATTAATTAACGATTTTAAAAAATATTCAGAGGAAATAAATAATGAATCTTAAACTAAAATTATTAGGCATAGTTTCCCTGTTTCTGCTTTTAACTGTTGTAAACTTTGCACAGGAAGAAATGACTGAGGAACAGTGGGAATCTGAAATGGCTGCTTTCAAGAATAAGAAAGTTGCCTTAGAAACCGAGATTGCTGCACTTAAAACTGATATCGACAATCTTAAAGCAATGGATCTTCAGGATCCAGAAGAGTGCATTGACGAATTATATCAACTTGTTGGTGCTACACGTAATGACGTTAATAACTATAGAAAAGCTGTTAATGAATTAGATGGTAAGATCAAAAGAAAAGAAGGTCCTAAAGCCGACAGACAAACAGATCTTAACGCTCTTAAAATGAATAAAATTTCTGCATTACCAGAATTCTATAACAAAGTTCACAACCAGATGCAAAAAGACCTTGATAATTGGGTTGAAGCTCCAACAGAAATCAACTACACAGTTGTAAAAGGTGATCATCTTTGGGGTATTGCAAAGAAATCTGAACACTACGGCAATCCATTTGCTTGGCCAGTAATTTATCAGGCAAACAGAGACCAGATCAAGAATCCAGATTTGATTTATCCTAATCAAAATTTCAAGATTCCTAATCTAACTGAAGAAGAAAAATCAAAATATGAGAAACTAAGAGTTAATTATAAACCAGCTCCTGTTCAATAATTGATTTCTTGTTCTCTTAAAATTATTATAAGCCCTTGTCTTTATTGATGAGGGCTTTTTATATTTAAATACGATATGACAACAGCAGAAAAAAAGATAACACTTACCGGAATTGATATGCTCGCACTTCTTGGAGTAAATGATGCGAATCTTAATATCCTTGAGGATCGGTTTAACTCAACTATTAGTGTTCGTGGGGATATAGTAAATATAAAGGGCGTACTTGAAGAAGTTGAGCTTGTTGAAAAGGTTATAAAAGAAATGTCTTATGTGCTTAACACCAGCGGTAGATTAAACCGAAATGATGTCGAGACAATTCTTAACCTTACAGTTGAAGGAAAAGAAATCATTAATGAAGAAGAATTTGATTCGATAGTTCTATACACTAAAAATGATGTTGTTAAAGCTAAAACTCCCGGACAAAAACAATATTTTCAGACTGCAAATAAAAATGATATTTGTTTTGCTATCGGACCTGCAGGAACAGGTAAAACTTATCTTGCTGTTGCTTTAGCTGTTTCTGCACTTAAAAGAGGAATTGTAAAACGTATCGTCCTTGCACGTCCTGCTGTAGAGGCTGGCGAGAGTCTTGGATTTTTGCCCGGCGATTTTCAGGAAAAAATTGATCCATACCTTCGGCCTTTATACGATGCACTTGATGATATGATGCCCTCTGAAAAATTAAAAGGCTACATTGAAAAAAGTATTGTTGAAATTGTGCCATTAGCCTATATGCGCGGAAGAACACTGAATAATGCTTTTGTAATTCTTGATGAAGCACAAAACGCAACAGACGTCCAAATGAAAATGTTTTTAACTCGACTTGGTGCAAATTCTAAAGCAATTATTACAGGGGATATAACTCAGATTGATTTGCCATCAAAATCAAAAAGCGGATTGATTCAGGCTAAAGAAATACTAAGCGGAATTACCGGCGTTGGATTTGTTTATTTTGATAGGGAAGACGTAGTAAGACATAAATTGGTAAAAGATATTATTGATGCCTACGATAAATTTAATGGTAACGGTAAAAGTTAATCAAAACCATTCAGTTTCTTACTTTCATTCCAGTATTTATCCATCTCTTCAAGATTTGATTCATTGATAGCCTTACCCGTTTCTTTTACTTTTTGTTGCACATAGTTAAATCTCTTAATAAATTTTTCATTTGTTAGTCTTAATGCATCTTCAGGATTTATATTCAGAAATCTGGCGTAGTTAACCATTGCAAAAAATACATCACCAACTTCTTTTTCTAACTTTCTCTGTAACTCTTCTTGATTCTTGTTATTTGGAATTTGTGATTTCATTTTTTCAATTTCATGCATTTCTTCAATTTCTTCAATAACTTTCTTCCAGACGTCTTCTTTCTTATCCCAGTCAAATCCCACCTTTGCAGCTTTTTCCTGTAATCTATGCGCTCTTTGTAAAGCGGGTAATTTATGCGGCACACCATCCAGGACAGATTCGCGTCCCTCACTTAATTTTATTTCCTCCCAGTTCTTTTTTACTTCATTGGAATCTGTAACTTTAGTTTCACCAAAAACATGGGGATGCCTTCGAATTAACTTTTCTTTTATGGAATCAATAACGTCATCGATATTAAAATAATCGTCTTCTTCAGCAATTTGAGTATGAAACACAACGTGAAGTAAAAGATCACCTAATTCTTTTTTCAATTCCTCAAAATTTTTATTGTCGATTGCTTCAACTACTTCGTAAGCTTCTTCTATTGTGTTAGCTTTTATTGAATCATTTGTTTGTTCTTTATCCCACGGACATTCTTTTCTTAATCGTTTAACAATGTGTACAAATTCAGTAAATTTACTTCCAGTCATTCGGTTTCCTTTTTAGATAATTTGTTCTAATCAAATTTAAAGAAAAAATATTTACACATAAGGAGTATTTATGATAGAAGAAAAAATAAAAGAGCTTGGGCTTGAAATTCCTGAAGTTGCAAAACCGCTTGCTGCCTACATTCCAGCAAAAAAAGTTGGTAATCTTGTTATGACTTCCGGTCAGGTTCCATTAGTAAAAGGTGTTATAAGTTATGCCGGAAAAGTTGGATCCGATCTTACAGAAGAAGAAGGACAAAAAGCTGCACAGATTTGTGCACTTAACTGTCTTGCAGCAATTAAAGAGGTTATAGGTAATCTTGATAAGATAATTGAGGTAGTAAAGTTAACTGTATTTGTTGCAAGTGTAGAAAACTTTACTGCGCAGCCAAAAGTTGCTAATGGTGCTTCAGAATTAATTGGAAAAATATTTGGTGAAGCAGGGAAACACGTTCGTAGTGCGGTTGGAGTTACATCTCTTCCGCTTAATGCTTCTGTTGAGATTGAAATGATTGTTAGAGTTTAAAGACTAATTAGAGATTGCGTTTTTTATCCTCCTTATAAAATCTAAAGTTTCTTTATAAGTGCCGTTTGAATTCATAAGTGATTTAATAACAGCACTTCCAATTATTATTCCATCACTTACACTAGAAAATGTTTTTGCACTTTCTTCATCGGATATTCCAAAGCCTACCAATACTTTTTTATTATTTAAAATATTTTTAGTGTTACGTACATATTCAATTGAGTTTTGTTCAACACTTTTCTGTTTACCCGTTATTCCTTTAACACTAACACAATAAACAAAACCGGAGCTTTTATTACCGATATCAATAATTCTGGTTCGTGGAGTTGTTGGACTTGCAAGCATTATTGTTTCGACTTCATAAAAATCATTTCCAAAAAAATCATCATACTCTTCAAGTGGTACATCCGGAACAATAATTCCATCGATCCAAATTTCTTTAATTGCTTTGGAAAGATTAGAAATCCCAAAACTTAAAAATGGATTTGCATATCCCATTAATATAATTGGCTTTTCTGATTTGCTTTTTATTTTTGCAGCAATTTCTAAAGTTTGTTCAAGATTAATTCCATTTGATAACGCGTGTTGAGATGAATATTGAATTATTGAACCATCTGCAATAGGATCACTAAATGGTATTCCCAATTCAATTATATCAGCACCTGCATCAAATACCGATAAAGCTAATTCTTCAAATCCTTCTTTAGAAGGAAAACCACAGGTAAGAAAGACGGAAAGTATTTTATTGCCATCATTACTTGCGTTACTAATATATGATTCTAATTTGCTTTGCTTCATTTTGTATCAAAATAATTAATGATTGTGTTTAAATCTTTATCACCTCTGCCGCTAATATTTACAATTACGATTTCATCCTTTGTAGTTTGAGGCGTAAGATAGTTTAAGTATGCAAGTGCATGTGCTGTCTCTAAAGCGGGAATTATTCCTTCTAACTCAGAGATTAATTTTACAGCGTTCAAAGCTTCATCATCGGTTATAGAATTATACTCCACAAAATTCTTATCCTTTAAATAACTATGTTCTGGTCCAACTCCGGGATAATCTAGTCCAGCAGAAATTGAATGAACTTCATTTACCTGTCCACTATTATCTTGTAGTAAATAAGTTTTCATTCCCTGAAAAATTCCTTCATGTCCTAATGTTAAAGTTGCGCAATGATTGTCTGTATTTAATCCATAACCGGCAGCTTCAATTCCAATCTTCTTAACATCATCACTTATGAAGGGATAAAAGAAACCAATTGCATTGCTTCCGCCACCAACGCAAGCAAGAAGATAGTTCGGTAATCTCTTTTCTTCCAATAAAATTTGTTCTTTTGTTTCTCTTCCAATTATTGACTGAAAATCACGCACAATCATTGGATACGGATGTGGACCAACAACTGATCCTATTATGTAATGTGTGTCTTCCACATTTGTAACCCAATCCCGAATTGCCTCATTAGTTGCATCCTTTAATGTCTTACTTCCTGATGAAACTGGTATTACCTCTGCCCCTAGTAGTTTCATTCTGAAAACATTTGGCATTTGTCGTTCTATATCGGTTTCACCCATATAAACAAAACACTTTAGTCCAAACTTTGCACAAGCTGTTGCAGTTGCAACTCCGTGTTGACCCGCACCGGTTTCAGCAATAATTCTTTTCTTGCCAATTTTTTTTGCAAGTAAAATCTGGCCAAGCACATTATTTATTTTATGTGCCCCTGTATGGCACAAATCTTCCCGTTTAAAGTAGATATTGGCTCTACCAAAATGTTGCGTTAATCTTTCAGCAAAAGTTAGTGGAGTTGGTCTGCCAGTGTAATCTTTATTAAGTTTTGCTAACTGACTATTGAATTCAACATCTTCCTTAATAGAATTATAAGACGCCTCAAGTTCTAAAAGCGGAGTTATTAAAGTTTCAGGGACAAACTTACCACCATACTTTCCAAACTTACCGTTTGAGTCGGGCTGATTATATGTTTTTTGAGTTATCATAAATCAAATGTCTTATCTACAATTGGTGCCAACTGTTTTACTTTTTCTAAGAGAGATTTAAAATTTTTTGGAGTTAAAGATTGATAACCATCGGATAATGCAGCCTCAGGATGATTGTGAACTTCAATCATTAATCCATCTGCGCCGCATGCAATACCAGCCAGAGCCATCGGTTTTACCTTATCCCATATTCCAATCCCGTGTGATGGATCGACAAAAACTGGGAGGTGCGAATGTTTTTTAATGACTGGTACTGCATTTAGATCCATTGTATTACGAGTATGAGTTTCAAAAGTTCTGATTCCTCGCTCACAAAGTATTACATTATAATTTCCTTTTGATAAAATATATTCTGCACTCATTAATAAATCTTCGATAGTGGCTGCTAGTCCGCGTTTAAGAAAGATAGGAATATCCAACTTGCCAACTTCTTCAAGCAAGGAAAAATTTTGCATATTGCGTGCACCGATTTGTAATATATCTGCAGTCTTTAGAATCAGTGGGAGAGTTTGTGTGTCTTTAACTTCAGTAACGATTTTCATTCCTAATTTTTCTTTTACTTCAGCAAGATATTCTAATCCTTCTTCTTTGAGACCTTGAAAAGCATACGGACTGGAGCGTGGTTTATAAGCTCCTGCACGAAGAAATACTATTCCCATTTCTTTTAGCTCGCTTGCAATGTCAAATATTTGATTGCGGCTTTCGACTGAGCAAGGCCCAGCAATTATCGTAAGATTATTACCACCTATTTTATGATCACCAACTTTAATTATTGTATCCTCAGATTTCATCTCCCTACTTACAAGTTTGTACGGTTTGGAAACACGTACAATTTCTTCTACGGAATCCATACTGAGAAAGTCATCGATTTGAAGTGTTGAAGATTGACCAGTAATACCGATTGCCAATTTTAATGAGCCGGGAATTTCGTGCGGCGTACAATTGAAAGAAGTAATTTTATCTTTTATCTTTTGAATATGGTCGCGTGGTGCATCCAATTTTAGCAATATAAGCATGATTAATTGGTTCCTTTTAGGATGTTAAAAAATTCTTTTAGTTTTAATTCACTTTTTTTGCCCGGATATTCTTCAACTGATGAAGACAAATCTACAGCATAGGGATTTACTTCATTGATTATCTTTTGAATGTTCGCATTAGATATTCCACCGGATAAAATAATTTTATCCACAAAATGTTTTGGAATAATATCCCAATTAAAAGTTTTTCCAGTCCCTCCATATTCTGATACTGAATAAGTATCAAACAAGAAGTAACAATTCTTGTAATCATTCAGAATATCGAAATCAAAATCATCACTAACTCTGAATGCCTTAATAGCCGGCAAAATTATTTCAGCAATCTGTTCTGGTGTTTCATCACCATTGAGTTGCACAATATTTAATCCAGCTAATTTTGAGATTGCATTGATATTTTCAGGAAGCTCATTTACAAATACGCCAACTTTTAAAGTAAAAGGGGAAAGCAATTTTATTATATCCGCAGCAGAATTTGGTTGGATATGTCTTTTACTCTTTTCATAAAAAATAAAACCTAGCGCATCTGTGCCAAATTTCTCACAAAGTAATGCATCTTCAAGATTCGTTATTCCGCAAATTTTAACTTTCACTTGCGCACCATTCTATCAGCCGATTTAAGTCAGAATCCAGATTCTCACTTCGCATTAAATGTTCACCGATTAGGATTCCATTTACACCATTTACTTTAAGAAGTTCAATATCGCTTTTAAGACTTATTCCACTTTCGGAGATTACTTGAATATGAGATGGTAAAAGTTTTTTCAAATTTATAGTTGTATTTATATCAACACTAAAGCTTTTGAGGTCACGATTATTTATTCCAATTAGTTTGTTTAACTCAAAATCTATTTTCTCTATCTCATCTGCTGAGTGTATTTCTAATAATACTTCAAGACCAATTTCAAAACCTGTTTGAGAGAAGTCTTTGATCTGTGATTTTGTTAAAGCCTCTGCGATAAGTAAAATTAAATCAGCACCAAATGCTTTTGATTCAAAAATTTGGAACTCATCAACAATAAAATCTTTGCGAAGCAGAGGTAAAGTTTTAATTGATGCAATCTGTTGTAGATATTCAATTTTGCCTGCAAAATATTTTTCATCAGTCAACACAGAAATTGCATCAACAGTATGTTTCATATAAGTTTCTGCAATTCGCAAGTGATTAAAATCTTTTTTTATAACACCTCTAGACGGACTTGCTTTTTTGATTTCAGCAATAATTGATAAATGATTATTAGTCTCAAGATGATTAGTAAATCCTAAATTGGCTTTATTGAAAAATTCCATTCCTTCAAATGAAGAGATAGAATATTTTCTTTTAAGGGATTTAACCTCATCATTTTTTGTTTCTAATATTTCGTTTAGAATATTCATTTTATTTATTTGAAATCTCTGCTAGTTCCTTAAGTTTGTTAAAAGCAGCACCGCTTAGTATTGATTCTTCAGCGGCGAAAACACAATCCTCTAGTGAATCAGAATATCCAGCACATTTTAGAGCCAATGCCGAGTTTGCCGCAACAGTATGAAATGTTCCATTGGTAGAAATATTTTGCAGAAGATCAAAAATCATTTTTGCACTTTCTTTAGAAGTACTGCTGAGCAAATGTTTGGTATCAACAATTGGGTAATTAAAATCTCTATTTGTCAATGAGTATTCAGTTTGTCCATTAAGTACGTTGTACTCAAAAACTTTTGTTTCATCATCTAGTAAAATTTCATCATATCTATTCGCGTTGCAAATAATTTTTATTTTATCATACTCAAGATTTTCCGAAGCTTCACTAAGAAGTTTTGCTGTGCTATTGTTAAATGTACCGATCATCTGACGCTTAACAGTTGCAGGATTTGTTAGCGGACCAATAATATTAAAAATAGTTCTTGTCCCAAGTTCTTTTCTCGTTTCGGCGGCATGTTTCATTGCCGGATGATAAAGAGGTGCAAATAAAAATGCTATTCCGATTTTATTTAATGCTTCCTCTGCCTGTTGCGGTTTCATTTCAATATTTACCCCTAACTCTGTCAAAACGTCTGCACTGCCTGAATTACTTGATACAGATCTGTTGCCATGCTTTGCAACTTTTATTCCCGCACCAGCTACTACAAATGCTACAGCAGTGGAGATATTAAATGTACCTGAACTATCTCCGCCCGTTCCGCAAACATCAATTGCATTATCAATATTTATCTTTATAGATTTCTCACGCATCGCTTTAACAAACCCGGCAACCTCATCGGAAGTTTCGCCTTTAGATTTTAGAGCGATTAAAAATGCAGAAAGCAAAATATTGCTGACATCACCGGACATAATTCTTAACATTGCATCGTAAGATTCATAAAGAGACAGATTTTCTTTCTCGACTATTTTATTTAGATAGTTCCTCATCATAACGCTAACCAGTTATTGATAATGTTTTTCCCTTCGCCTGTCAGTATGGATTCAGGATGAAATTGAATTCCTTCAAGCGGATACTCTTTATGCTTTACGCCCATTATAGTTCCATCTTCAGAACTTGCGGTTATCTCCAACTCAGCCGGCAGTGATACTTTCTCAATTATTAATGAATGATATCTTGTCGCATTAAAATTTTGAGGAATATTTCTAAAAATTGATTTTCCATTATGATTAATTTTAGAAGTTTTTCCATGCATCAGTTCCTTAGCTTTTATTACATTTCCGTTATAACAAATGCCGATTGCCTGATGACCGAGACAAACACCTAAAACGGGAATTTTATCTCCGAGATGTTTAATTATCTCAAGCGAAACTTTAGAATCCTCAGGTTTACCTGGACCAGGAGAAATTAAAATCTTATCCGGATTAATATTTTTGATATCATCCAAATTTATTTCATCATTTCTTTTTACAACAAGTTTGCAATTATTTATCCCAATCATTTGAACGAGATTGTAAGTGAATGAATCATAATTATCAATAACTAATACTTTCATAAATCCTCCGCATATTTTATTGCGTTAACCATAACTGCTGATTTATTAATTATTTCCTTCGCTTCAAGTTCAGGTCGGCTATCCGCAACTATCCCCGCACCGGATTGCCAATAAATTAAATCATCTTTGGAAAATAAAGTTCGTATTGCAATGCACATATCAAGATCACCTGAAAAATCTAAATAACCAACAGCACCGGCGTAAACATTTCTCTCTTCATTTTCAAAATCACTGATTAGCTGCATTGCCCTTATTTTAGGGGCTCCGGTAACTGTTCCGGCAGGGAAGCAAGACATAAGTGCATCGATAGAATCCTTATCGTCAGCAATTTCTCCTTCTACCTTTGAAACGATATGCATAACGTGAGAGTACTTTTGAATTTTCATTAATTCTGAAACTCTTACTGTCCCATATTTACATACTCTGCCAAGATCATTTCTACCTAGATCAACAAGCATTGTATGCTCAGATAATTCTTTAGGATCATTTAATAGATCATTTTCAAGTTCACTATCTTCTAATTCCGTTTTGCCTCTTCTACGAGTTCCTGCAATAGGAAGCACCTGAGCTTTTCTATTATTTACCCGTAGCAGATCTTCCGGTGAGGTTCCTATGATTGTTGAATTATTTTCATACTCAAGAAAATACATGTATGGAGATGGATTTATAATTCTCAATGCCCTGTAAACATTAAACAAATCTCCATTAAATTTTGCAGAAAATCTTTTTGAAAGTACTATCTGAAAGATCTCTCCATTAGTAATTTCAGTTTTTGCATGATTTACCAATGAATAAAACGATTCTCTATCAAAATCATCTTTAACCATCTCATTTATTTTAAAGTTATTTAATGAGATATTTGTATTGAGCAAAAGGGATTTTAATATGCTCAATATATTCTTGGCTGAATTAAAAGCAGTTTCAACATCGTCATTTTCTTTAATATGAACATTAGTTATTAAAACTATTTGATGTTTATAATGATCAAATGCTAGTATTGTTTTATATATGCCAAATGTGGAGTCATATTCATTTAATTCAGGATACTTAAACTTTAAAACATTTTCTATAAGCAAAATATTTTCATATCCAAGAAAGCCAACAATACCGCCTGTAAATGATGGAAGCTCCGGTAACTTGGCTTGCTTAATTCCATTTATTTCATCACGCAGCTGATCAAATATGGAATATATTTTTGTGCTTTCTTTTCCACCATCGTTTATAAAAAGTTTTTTCTTTTTGTTCCTGATAGTTTTTTCAGGATCAACACCGATAAAAGAATATCGAGCAAGGTTTAATGATCCTTCAACCGACTCCAATAAAAAACTTTGCTTACCACTTTGTCTTATCTTCAAATAAGCCATTACGGGAGTTAGCAGATCTGCGGTTATAATTTCATAAACCGGCACAAGGTTGTAATCTTTTGCTAAATGATTAAACTGCTCAAATGTCATTTTCATCCTGTTTATAAGTCAAAAAAAAACCCTTCTCAGTAAAGAAGGGTTTTAAAAAAATATTTTATTTCACTTCACTGAGTCATATCAAATAATAAAATTCCACCACCAGATATTCTGGTTTATTTTAGCTGTTTGATATATTCGAGTAAAGTTTTTCATAATCACTGTGCAAATATAAAAATCAATTTTACTTTGTCAAGCGATAATTAGATATTTCTTAAAATATATTTTCGAGAAAGATTAGGACATTCTCGGGTAATCTAAAAAAGACTCTAAGAATTGAAGATGTTTCTAATTATATTTGATAAAACAATAAAGAGAGTCTTTTAGAACATAAAAAGTACTTTCTGATTCATTGACATTAAGCTGATATTTCTATAAAATCGTTAAGAAAAATTTAAGAAAATTATGAAAAAGTATTTATTAACAGTATTCGTTTTATTGTCAATTTCCGTCTCAGGACAGTTCAAGGATCCTGTATTTGAAACTGAAAAACCTAAAGATGGAATAATGAACAATTCTCCAAATTCGTTATTTGGTTTTATAAATCCTGATAATTTTAGTATGCATCATTCAGTTGGATTGTCGTACTCCACATTTGGTAATTACGGTACCAGTTTGGCAACCTATACAAATAGTATGATGTATAAATTTTCAGATGATATGAACGTACAATTGGATGCAAGTTTTGTTACAAGTCCGTACAGTTCTTTAGGAAAAGATTTTCAAAATTCCATTCAGGGTGTTTATATAAATCGAGCAGCATTTAACTATCGTCCGTGGGATGATTTTTCAATATCAATTCAATACCGCAATGTTCCCAATTATTTTTATGATCCCTATAACAGGTACAACGGCTTTTATGGTAACTCATTTTATGATCGACCATTCAGTTCTGGTTTCAACTCCTTTATGTACTAACAATAAGGAATTATGTTGAAGGAAAAAGAAAATCCGGAAGATTACATTTCAAAAAAGCCTGACTCAGAAAAAAATACAAACCTTTTCTTTATTATTGCATCGATAATATTATCAGTTTTCGCAGTGTTTCTTCTTTATTCTCTTTTGGGTAAAACCGGAATAATAAATTTTGGTAGTGATGAAAATGCGAAACCGCAAAATGTTCAACAGTTAATTCAGGTAGAAGTTCTAAACGGATGCGGTGTTACAGGTGTTGGTGATGGATTAACAGATATTCTAAGAGCAAAAGGTATTGATGTTGTTAAGACTGGAAATTACAGATCGTTTGATATAGAAAATACATTTATAGTTGATCGGCTTGGAAAAATTGAAATTGCTAATCGTGTTGCTGATTCATTAAATCTTGATAAAAGATTCATCATTACAGAAAAAAATAAAAGCTACTTCTTAGATCTAACTATTGTTATCGGAAAAGACTATAAAAATTATTTTCAAAAAAGCGGGAGTTAATATTGGATTCAAAATTATTTGCTGAAAAAATTGCTGATCTTATTTTTAATAAAAAAGGTTATGATGTTCGTATTATTGATTTACGCAGCCTAACCACGTTCTCAGATTTTTTTGTGATATGTTCTGCTGATTCTGATACGCAGGTTAAGGCGATTGCTGATGAAATTGATAAAAGTTTAAGGGATGAAGGAATTAAATGCTGGCATAAAGAAGGCTATATGGCGCTTAGTTGGGTCCTTCTGGATTATGTTGATGTTGTTGTACATGTATTCAAAAAAGATGCACGTGAGTTTTATAATATTGAAAAACTTTGGGGTGATGCAACATCTATTGAGGTTGTTGATCCTGAATTAAGAAAAAAAGATGCTAAACAAAAAACTAAAACAACAGGTAAAACAAGTTCTAAAACGACAGCAAAAACAACAACAAGAAAAAAGACTACAAAATAAATTTTCACTAAACTTAAGTTAATATCATTTGAAAGAATACCTCTACTCCGCATTTAAAGAAGCAGAAAGTAAAATTCCACAACTAAAAGAAATTTCAATCTCATTTGATGTTCCCAAATCAATTGAGCATGGTGATTTATCCAGCAACGCTGCAATGCTTCTTACTAAAATTCTTAAGAAAAATCCAAAAGTTATTGCGCAAGAAATTATTGATTCATTAAATCTTGACAGTTCAGTTATTGCAAAAACTGAAATTGCAGGACCGGGTTTTGTAAATTTTTCCTTTACATCTAATTACACTTCTAAAATCATTAAAGAAATTCTGGATAAAAAAGAGAATTTTGGAAAATCAGATAAGTTCAAAGGTAAACGAGCTAATGTGGAATTTGTTTCTGCGAATCCAACAGGACCTTTAACTGTCGGACATGGAAGAAATGCCGTTGTTGGTGATACTGTTGCTAATTTACTTGAATGGATTGGTTATGAAGTTGATCGAGAATACTATTTTAACAATGCCGGAAGGCAGATGAGAGTGCTCGGAGATTCTGTTAAGCTCCGATACCTAGAAACATTAGGTGATGCGGTAAGTTTTCCGGAAGATTATTATCAGGGAGAATACATAAAGGAAATTGCAAAGCAGTTATTTGAAAAGTACGGCGATAAACTTCGTAATGAGGATCCTGAATCTATATTTAAAGACACTGCAGAGCAGGAAATATTTTTTGATATAAAAAAATCTCTCAAGAATCTGGGTATAAACCATAAAATATATTTTAATGAAAATACGCTTTATGAAGATGGAAAGATTAAAGAACTTTTAAGCATATTTAAAGAAAAAAATCTTTCTTATGAAAAAGAAGGGGCTACTTGGTTAAAACTTTCTGAACTCGGTCAAACTGAAGATAAAGTAATTGTAAAGAATACTGGTGAACCTACATATCGTCTTCCGGATATTGCATATCACGCTGTTAAACTGGATCGTGGTTATGATTTGTTAATAGATCTTTTTGGATCGGATCATAATGCAACATATCCGGATGTAATGGCTGGATTAAAAGCAATTGGTTACGATTCTTCAAAAGTAAAAGTATTGATTCATCAGTTTGTTACAATTATGGATGGCGGAGAAGTTGTTAAAATGTCCACTAGAAAAGCCAATTACATTACTCTTGATGAATTAAATGAGGAAGTTGGAAAAGATGTTGTGCGATACTTTTTTAATATGCGAAATGTTAACTCTCATATGATTTTTGATCTTGCAGTTGCAAAAAAACAGTCGGATGAAAACCCGGTTTTTTATCTTCAATATGCTCACGCTAGAATCAGTTCAATTCTTAGAAGAGTGAAAGAAGAACAGTTAGAGGTTTCGATAAATCATTTGGATTTATTGATCCATGAAGATGAACAGGCTTTATTAAAGGTTTTGCATAATTTTAAGGAAGAAGTATTAAATAGTGCGGAAAATTTAGAGTCACATAAACTGTGTACTTATCTTTATGATTTGGCAAGTGCTTACCACAGATTTAATAGATCTTGCAGAATTTTAGGAACAGAAAGAAATCTTGCAGAAGCACGATTAGCTTTAGCTTACGCAACAATGATTGTTATAAAAAATGGCTTGAGTATTCTGGGTGTTTCGGCTCCAGAGCAAATGTAACTCAATCAGCAATTGCAATTGAGGCTGCGAATATTTTATTAGCACCGGATTCCAAAAGAATTTTTCCACATTCAGAAATTGTTGCGCCTGTTGTTATAACGTCATCCAGCAATAAAATATTTTTACCGCGAACTGCTTTCTTTTGCTTTAACTTAAATGCTCCAGAAATATTTTCTTCCCGTTCATTCAGATTCATAGTTGTTTGAGATTCTGTGTACTTAATTCTTTTAACAGCCCGATCTGATACTTTTACTTTTAATATACTTCCGACTCCTTTAGCAATGTAGTATGCCTGGTTATATCCACGCTCTGCTTTTTTAAGTTGATGAAGGGGAATTGGAATGATTAAATCAAAATTCCAATTAGTTTTAGAACTCTTTACTTCTGTGGCAAGAAGTTTGCCAAGAAATATTCCGACAGGAAATTTCTTATCGTACTTTAATGAGTGGATAGCGTGCTGAAGTTCTTTATCCTTTTCGAAAACAAATGGCGAATAAAATTCGGAAATAATTTTATTATTCAAGAATTTTCTTTCAAATTCTCGTTGAAGTCTTGATGAAGTTGATCTTTGAATTTTAGATAAGCAATTGCCACACATTGTATCTTGATTAGCTGAAAGTTTTGTTTTGCATGAACAACAAAATCTGGGTAGTATAAAATCTAAAAGATTATTTGCAAAATATTTTGGTTCCCCCAATAATCTCATAACATCCCTGCTCTTTTACGAATGAACCATTCAGTTGCAAAGAGAAGAATTACAATTATCAATAACCATTCATCAGACCAAAGACGAATTTCTGTTGTAACTAATTTTTCTTTTGTCGAAGTTTGATTCAATTTCGAAAGATAATTTAAAAGCATTTCGTACTGATCTGGATCGAAATATTTTCCATTAGTTTGAGTTGATAACAAATTTAGAAAATCATAATTCATCCTGGAATCAATTATTTCAATTTCAACATCACCTACATTAAAAGAGCCTTTATCTTCTCCCAAGGATTTACCCTTTATAGTTGCAGTCCCTTTGAAAACATAATCTCCATTTTTAGTAGAAGAAAAACTTCCTTCATATAATCCTCCACCAACGGATGTTAGATTAAGTTCTTCCTTAAAATCTCTTGTGTTGATTTGCAAATTAACTTTAGCTTCATTAACCGGATTGAAGGATTCATCATAAACTTGAGCAGAAAATTCAACTAACTCATTTGATGAATAAATCTTTTTTGATGTTTTTATTCTAACTTTTTTCTGATCATCCGGAGCATTTAACCATCTTGCAGAACTAAATATAAAATTATCAAATAGTGTTAAATCTTTTGTTGCTGTTTGAAGTTTCCATTTCCAAATATCTTTTCCAATAACAGCGAGTGATCTTTTAGACCCAAAACTTCTGCTAACAATTAAGGGATTATTTCTCGGCTGATTATTGATTCTTACCTTTGCAAGAAGTTTACTTTCAGGTTTAAGAGTTAAAGAAACTATTGGCTGAGAAATTGGCGGAAGATTATTCCAATCGGTGATTAAATTATTCTGAAAAATTGGATTGGATAATTCGCTGAGCTGAATATCTGGTTGTACTTGTAAATAATTTTTATCTATCATCTGTACCGTAAATGGTAAAAGACTGCTGATGCGGTTTAATTTATTTAGATCAACTTCACCGGAAAGTAGTAGAAAGAAAGGAGTATTTCTATTTTCTAATTTATTACTCAATCTGGTTACTAAATCTTCACTTGTTGCACTTGTGGGAAATTCAATCAGATAAATAATATCTGCACTATCAAGTTTTGCAATTGGATTCTGTTCCAGAAATGTTGCCGCAGAGATTTGAGTTAGTGTATTAACTTTTAAATTTTCATCAGTGGAAAGAGAATTTTTTATAAATGTTAAATCTGCGGAAGGACTGCCGGCAAGAAGTAAAACATTAATCTTGTTACTTAATACATTTATGTAAAAAACTTTTAGATTATTTAAGAACGTTGATTCACCGTCCTGATTCGCAATTTTTAAAGTAAGTTTCTTTTCACCGCTTTGTTTTGGTGTGTAATCAAATGAAACAGAATTTACACCACTCTCATCTAAAACTAAACTTTTTTGTTCGATCAATTGTGAGTTTTCATAAAGCGATACTTGCGAAGTTTTTCCTGAAAATCCTTTGTTTAATATGGTTGCTAAAATAGTGGTTGGGGTTTCAGCATAAATGAATTCGTTATTAATAACATTCTTAATTTCAACATCATTCTTTTTAGTACTATCACCAATCCCGACAGTAAAAACGGGTATGCCAAGTTTTTCTGCACTGTATATTGGCGTAGAACCTTCAGTGATTACACCATCAGAAATAATTGTGATTGAAGCGATGTTGTTTTCGGTCTGATTATCATTTGAAAATATCTTTGAGAAATCCGTAACAGTTTCAGAGAATTTAATTGTTGATACGGTATCCTCATCAATCGGATTGACTGTTGAACCAAATGAAAAATATTGTTTATTTCCATTTATTGCTGCGGATTTTGTAAGCTCAATCAAGCCTTTAATTTCTTCTATCCTATTCGTCCCATCTTCTATTGTTATTGATTTACTATTATCAAAAAAGAAAAGATTTATTGGAGTTAAAATATTTTTCTTCGTTAATGTTAAAACAGGTTCAAAGAAAATAAAAAGGAGAAGAACCAGTGCAAGTGATCGTAGTAAAATCAGTAAAAACTTTTTTGTTTTAGATACAGGAGGGAGTGTAAATCTATAAACATAAAATGAATAAGCTGCTAATAATATCAGACCAATAAAAAAGAAAATAGTATTAAACGAAAAACTTAAGTCTATCTTTTCAAATCCAAACATTAAAGATGCATCTTTCCTTTTAACACTGTTAGTGCATTCCCAGCAATTATTAATTCGTTTTTAGAAGCGTTAAATTTCACTTCAACTCTGCCTTTACGATTTAGCGCATCCCCTTGTTCAATTTTAATGAAGGAGTCATCAGTATAATTTTTGATCAGCTCAAGCTTTGTTAAAACAAGCAGCAAAGGTCCACAAGCGGAACCTGTAACCGGGTCTTCATCAATCCCATGATAAGGGGCAAAAAATCTTAAATGTGCAGATGAATCTTTTTCAATTGTTTCATTTGTAAAAACGGCAATATCAAAAAACTCTTTTTTATTATTGCTTAGCTCTTTTAATTTTTTGTAATCGGGTTTGATTTTCCAAAGTGCGTTTAATGAAATAACACTTATGAAAAGATAGCCGTTATCAAGCAGAATAAAAGGTAAATCGGATACATCTACTCTATCAATACCAAGAGCTTCTACAATTTCTTCTTTGCAACCTTCAAATACAGTTAATTGCGGAATAGGAATTTGCACAAAGTATTTACCATTTTTATTCGCACAATTAATTTTTCCTGAAAGCGTTTCAAAAGAAACATTTTGATTCTCAGAAATGATTCCTTTTTCGAAGAGGAAATGGAGTGAAGCAATAGTAGCGTGTCCGCATAAATTAACTTCTTTAGTTGGAGTGAACCATTGCAGTTTATAATCAGCAATTTTGGAATTGCTTATAAAAGCTGTTTCAGAAAGATTCATTTCATTTGCAATCAACTGTTTTTCAACTTCAGTAAGATCATTGCAAAATGTTACTCCAGCGGGATTACCCAGAAATGCCTCAGTAGTAAAAGCATCTATTTGAAAAATTTCAATCTCTTTTGCCATTAAGAAGATTCTCAATATTCCATCCTTTCATCTTATCATAAGTCTGATAATCAGAAAGATCAAAATGAATTGGTGAAACTGAAACATAATTATTTTTAATTGCAGCTTGATCTAAATCAATTGAAAGGTCAACATCCATTAAGTTTCCTGTTAGCCAATAATAATTTCTTCCATACGGATCGATACGCATTTCATAAATATCATCCCATTTAGATTTTCCTTGCTTTGTAACTACCATCCCAGCTATCTGATCTTCCGGTAAGTTTGGAACATTAACATTCAACATAGTTCCGATTGGTAAGCCTCGCTTATGAACTTCCTGAGTAAGCATCTTTGCAACTTTTGATGCAAATGAAAAATCTAAAACCTGGTGACTTGCTACTGAAATTGCTATTGAAGGAACATCCATTATTGCGGCTTCTCTTGCTGCTGAAACAGTACCCGAATAAATAATATTTATTGCAGTATTGGAGCCATGATTTATACCCGATACAACAATATCCGGTGAAGCAGGCATTAGATTTCGCATACCGATTTTTACACAATCAGCAGGTGTTCCATCAATTGCATATCCAAAAAATTTACCATTCTTTTGATACTCAAAAACCCTAAGAGGTGTTTGCATTGTTATTGCATGACCCACTGCACTTTGTTCTTTGTGTGGGGCTACAACAGTAACTTCTGCAATTTCCTTTAAAGCCTCTACTAAAGAAAAAATTCCAACAGAATCAATTCCATCATCATTTGAAACTAAAATTCTCAATGTTATTCCTAATTATTTTATTTGCAAAAGCAATATAGCACTATGCCGAGTTTTACTCAATTTGAAAATCATCGTATCACAGAATTTATTCTGTGTAAATCTTTAATAAATGGTTAAGCTCAGACTGAAGTCTGAGTTACGAAAAACAGTTTAATGTATTGATCATTCATTTGTATATTTTGGTTATGTTTTTCCAAATTATTGATTTTAAAATTGGTGTACATACTTAAACCTTACATATTTAATAGTTATCCAGAAATTATTTTCGGATTCAGCACAAAAATTTCATCTGATGCGAAGCCCCCATATCACTTTAATCTTTCTTATTCTGTTGGCGATGAGAAGAGTATTGTAGATAAAAATAGAAAAGAATTTTTTGAAGAAATTGGCTTGAGTTTTGAAAATGTTGGCTATCAAAGACAAATCCACTCAGATATTGTTCAGGTTATTGGATGCGGGGGAGACAATGGTGCCAGTGACGCACTTATTACACATGAAAAAAATCTTGGTCTTGCGATTGCGGTTGCAGATTGTACTCCCATTTTTTTATATGATATTAAAAATAAGGTAATCGCCGCAGTTCACTCCGGCTGGCAGGGGACGGAACAGAAAATCCTTTTTAAAACACTTTTAATGATGCAAAAAAATTATTCATCAAAACCAGAAAATATTATTACTTACCTTGGACCATCAATCTCTCAAGTTAACTATGAAGTTGGGACGGAATTTGCGGAAAAGTTTGATTGCATTTATCTAATACCGAAAGGTGAGAAATATTTATTGGATGTAAGCGGTATCAATTATAAAGTGTTACTGGATTTTGGGATTCCAAAAAATCAAATTCAAAAATCTGAATTATGTACTTATGAGTTCAGTAAATTATTTCATTCGTATCGAAGAGATGGAAATCTTTCTGGAAGATCTCTCGGAGTTATTGCGATAAAAGGATGAAATGAAATCAACTCCGCTTAGAATATTTTTAGTTTACCTCTTGCTCTGTCTCATCTGGGGATCAACCTGGCTGGCAATAAGAGCAAGTTTAGAATCACTTACACCATTTATATCCGGCGGCTCCCGATTTTTATTAGCCTCAATTTTTATTTTAGCGTTGATGAAATTTCGGGGAGTTTCATTACAAACGGATAGAGAATCAATTCGATTATATCTTTTAATGGGATTTCTATCATTCGTGATTCCATTTGGTTTGGTTTATTGGGCAGAGCAATTTGTGCCTTCGGGATTAGCTTCAGTGCTATTCGGAGTTTATCCTTTTTTTGTAGCAATATTTTCTTTCTTTAGATTGCCGGATGAACCAATAGGCAAACTAAAAATAATTGGAATGATCTCAGGATTTTTAGGAATCGTAGTAATCTTTTCTGATTCATTTACCGCAAATCTTTCAAATCTTCTTTTAGGAATGATAGCAGTTGCACTAAGCGGAATCATTCAAGCTTGGATTGCCGTGACTCTTAAGAAATCGGGCAAACATTTAAACCCATTATCAATGAATTTTATTCCTATGTTAATTGCTGGTGTCTTTGGATTAATGATAGGAATTTTAGTTGAAGATTTATCCAAACTAAGATTTGACGACACTGCTATTATTTCAGTCACTTATCTTGCTTTCTTTGGAAGTGTTATTACCTTTACATCTTTTTATTGGCTGATGAAAAGAATAAATGTAGTACTACTTTCACTAATTGCATTTATAACTCCAATTGTTGCATTAATTTTGGGATGGATATTTTATAATGAAACTCTCTCCGGGCAGCATATAATTGGAAGCGTAATGGTATTAGCCGGACTGTTAATCGCAAATCTTGGATCAGTGATTAAGCAAAAAATTGAAGTTCAAAAATCGCTCTGATTTAATATTTAATACTTAAATTTGTACAGATCAAAAAAGGCTAAAAAGATGCAAAGCATAATAAGAATTAAGAAAGCTACATTTTACGGTTATCACGGGGTTATGAGCGAAGAGCAAAGTGTTGGCGGTAAATTTGAAGCTGATGTAGATATTTATACAGACTTTACAGAAGCAGCAAAGAAAGATTCATTACATCAAACTATCGATTATCATAAAGTTTATAAAGTATTATATCAACTTGCACTTGAACAGAAATATTATCTTATTGAAGCTGTTGCCTCTAAAATTGCCGATGAACTTTTAATCAAATTTGCTGCAATAGAAAAAATTGCAGTAAGAGTTAGAAAAAATAATCCGCCATTAGGTGGTGTTGTTGATTGTGTTGAAGTTGAAGTGATTAAAGAAAGAAAAGATATTTTAGATTGAACAACGATAAATTAAATATTGCCTTCATTGGTATCGGTTCAAATGAAGGGAATAAATTAAATAATATTAAATCAGCAATTACTTTAATTAATGATTTAGCTGATTGTACTTTCGAAAAAGTGTCTTCGATTTATGAAACGCTTGCTTATGGGGATGTTAAACAGAATAATTTTTTAAATGCTGTTATAAAAATTTCAACATCATTAAATCTGCAAAAACTGTTTATTGAGCTGAAAATAATCGAGCAAAAACTTGGAAGAATTGTCCGTGAAAAATGGGGACCTAGAGAAATTGATCTGGATATTTTATTCTTTAACGATTTAATTTATTCAGATGAAATTATTACTTTACCACATAAAGGTATAATTTATAGGGATTTTGTTCTCGTTCCGTTGATTGAAATTGAACCTGAACTTATTCATCCGGTTTATAAGAAAAAAATGGCTGATTATGTTTCGGGACTAAAAATAAAAAATATTATTAATAAATTATCTGAACCATTATTTACGGAAGAAAAATATCTTGGCATCAAATGATGAAATAAAGTTTATTGCCGTTGAAGGTGTAATTGGATCCGGTAAAACTGCTCTGGCAAAAAAACTAAAGTCAAGGTTAGAATCAAAACTTATTCTTGAACAGTTTGAAGCTAATCCTTTCTTGGAAAATTTTTATAATGATAGAAAAAGATTTGCATTTCAAACACAAATGTTTTTTCTGATAAATAGATTTAAACAGCAGGAAGAGCTTAATCAGGAAGATCTTTTTACAAATTTTATTGTGTGCGATTACATCTTTGATAAAGATAAAATTTTTGCATATCTCAACCTTTCTGCAGAAGAACTGAAATTATATGAAAATGTTTTTCCGCTGCTTTCGAGAAATTTAAGAAAACCCGATCTGGTTATTTACCTTCAGTCCAGTCTTGATAGATTAATGTTTAATATTAAAAAACGCGGCAGAGCAATTGAAAGAAATCTTACCAGAAGTTATATAGAGGAATTAAGCGATGCTTATAACCACTTCTTCTTTAGATATAATTCCACACCACTTCTTATTGTTAATTCAACTGATATAGATTTTGTAAATAACGATGAAGATTTTGATGAACTGTTCCGCCAAATATTTAGAGAAGATCGTGGCGTAATTGAGTACTTTAAGCCGGAAGCCAGAAGTTTAGGATAACCAGTATGCTGCGTTTCATTTTATATTTTATATTATTTTTTATTCTATTTCGATTGTTAAAATCAGTGATCGGCATTTTTCTAAAAAACAGAAGAGACACAACAATTAAAAACGAATCTCAAAAGAAAAAATCAAAATTTGAAGATGTTGAAGACGCTAAGTACATTGAGATCAAATCAGAAGATGAAAAAAAGAATTGATGTAAAATGTCCGGCAAATCAATCTCATCTAAAGCTTTAAATTTTATCCTCAAAAAAATATTTACCGTCGCTGAAAATCCTGATAAAAACCTCGGTGATTCCAAAAAAATTCTTATCATTCGGCAGCATAACCAGCTTGGGGATATGCTTGCAGGGGTTTCACTTTTCAGAGCAGTTAAGGAAAAATATCCTCAATCACATCTCACACTTTTGTCCAGCAGAGATAATTACTACGGTGTTGTGAAAAATAAATTAATTGATGAGCTGATAGTTTTTGATAAATCGAAAATGTTTAATCCATTTGAACTGAATACTTTTATTAAAAGGATTAGACAGGGATTTGATTTAACAATTGTACCTGTTACAGTATCGATTTCGTTTACGAGCAATTTAATTGCAAGATTATCTAAAAGCAAAATTAGAATTGGTCCAAAATCTTTGGATGGAAAACCAAATGATAGTGCATACTTCTTTGATCGCAGGGTTGATATTGATTGGCGCAGGTATCCTGATTCAAATGTATCTGAACACATCCTTGAAATTGTGAGACCTTTTGGAATTGATACGAAAGATTTAAGTTCTGAAATCTCTTTTGATGAATCAGATATTTATGTTGCTAAAAAATTTCTTTCAGAAATAGAAAGGAACTCAAAATCAATTTTAGTTGGATTGCATGTCGGAGCTGGTAAACCACAAAACAGATGGTCTTTAATAAAGTATGTTGAGTTAATACATAAATTGGATAAAAGTTATAATTGCGTTTTTTATTTAACGGGGTCAGATTCTGATAATTACGAATTAAATTTTGTAATTGTTAATTCTAATGTGAAACTGAATAGGTTTTTGAACAAAGAAATTCCTCAAGTTGCTGCACTAATTTCCCACTCCAATCTTTTTATTACAAATGATACTGGAATCATGCATGTTGCAGGAACAACTTTAACGCCACAGATTTCTTTATTCGGATCAACTAATCCATTCAACTGGGCACCGTGCGGTAAGAATAAAATATTTATACGCAAATCGGATTTGATTGATGATATAGAAGTTGAAGATGTTTTTAGTGTTTGTAGAAATCTTCTAAAAGATAAATGACTTTAACTAAAAAAAATAGATTTGCTGCAATAGATCTAGGCACAAACTCTTTTCATCTTATTATTGTTGAATTTAGGAAAGGTGGTAAATTAAAACTTTTAGATAGAGAAAGAGAATTTTTAAGACTAGGTTCAGAACTCGGCGAAGATTTGAGTTTTATTTCTGAAAAAGAAATAGTAAAAGCGATTTCTGTTTTAAAGAAATTTTCAAAGCTTGCAAATTATCACAAAGCAGACATAAGGGCAGTTTCTACAAGTGCTGTAAGAGAGGCAAAAAATAAGAATGAGTTTATTCGAACGGTGTTTGAGCAAACTGGAATTAAAGTTGAAACAATTGAGGGAACGGAAGAGGCAAAATTAATTTTCCTTGGAATGAAGAACGCCTTGCCGATTAATGATAAATCCGTTTTAGGAATTGATATTGGAGGCGGGAGTACTGAATTTATTTATGGAGTAAATGGCAGTCCTGTTTTTGCTGAGAGTGTAAAAGTTGGCGCAGTTAGATTATCAAAAAAATTCTTTCCTAATTTCATAATTACTGATTCTGCAGTAAAACAATGCAGTGAATATGTTGAACAACAGATTAAAATAAACAGCAAAATTCAAACTAATATTAAGATGGATTTTGCAGTTGGATCATCCGGTACTGTTGATACAATTTGCCTTATAAAACAATCTCAAAAAGAAACTGATATTAAACCCAGATTGAATGGATACACTTTCGATAAAGCAGAGTTTGATGAAATTTATTCCTTCGTGATGAACTTAAAAAATCCAGATGAAAGAATGAGAGTGCCGGGTATAGAAAGCAAACGTGCTGATATTATTCCTGCTGGATTTATTATTCTAAAAAAAGCTTTTGAACTTTTTAATATTCAGAAAATGGTTTTGTCTGAATATGCACTGCGCGAAGGTGTTGTATATGATTTAATTAATAAGAGTAAACATGTTACCTGAGTAAGGTTTTGCCTCCAAACATCTCATCTTTTTTAATACTAACTACCTGACTATATTTGTATACAAATTATTAAGAGAATATGAATAACATCCGAAATTTTTGCATAATTGCACATATTGATCATGGTAAATCAACAATAGCCGATTGTCTTTTAGAAACTACCGGAGTGGTGTCTGCGCGTGAGGCTAAAGATCAAATTTTAGATGATCTTGAACTTGAGCGTGAACGCGGTATAACAATAAAATCTCATGCAATTCAAATGCACTATCGTGCAAAAGATAAACAGGAATATGTACTCAACTTAATCGATACACCCGGACACGTGGATTTTACTTATGAAGTTTCACGTTCGCTTGCGGCGTGCGAAGGTGCAATACTTGTTGTTGATGCGGCACAAGGTGTAGAAGCTCAAACTATCAGCAATCTTTATCTTGCTACAGATGCAGGCTTGGAGATTATTCCGGTGATTAATAAAATTGATTTACCAAGCGCTGAGATTGATAAGGTAGCAGGTCAGATAATTGATCTGATTGGCTGCAACAAGGAAGATATAATTTTAGTTAGTGCTAAATCTAAAATTGGAATTGTTGATCTATTAGAAACTGTAATAGAAAAAGTTCCGCCTCCAAAAGGTGATCCAAATGCGCCATTACAAGCATTGATTTTTGATTCTGTGTTTGATGCATACCGTGGTGCAATAGCTTATGTTAGAATTTTTCAGGGAACTTTAAAGAATAATGATAAAATCCGATTCTTTAAAGTTCACAAGGAATCTGTAGCTGAAGAAATTGGCAAACTTGGATTAAAAAAAATAAAATCCAACGAATTATCTGCCGGTGATGTAGGATATCTCATTGCAGGAATAAAAGACGTTCGCGATACTAAAGTTGGTGATACAATAACGCACGTTAGAAATGGTGCAAGCAGTCCGTTGCCCGGATACAAGGATGTTAAACCAATGGTTTACAGCGGTCTATATCCAACCGATTCAGATGAGTTTGAAAATTTAAGAGATGCATTAGAAAAATTTTGTTTAAATGATTCTGCTTTAATTTATCAGCCTGAAACTTCTGCTGCACTAGGATTTGGATTCCGCTGCGGATTTCTTGGTTTGCTGCACATGGAAATTGTGCAAGAAAGACTTTTAAGAGAGCACGGACAATCAATTATTACTACACTTCCAAACGTTGAATATGTTGTTTACAATAAGAAAGGTGAAAAAATAATTGTTGATAATCCTGCAGAGATGCCGCAGGTAGGAAATATTGACAGAGTTGAAGAGCCTTATATGAAAGCGCAAATTGTTACTCCGAGTGAATATGTTGGCAACATTATGAAAATCGCAATGGATAAACGCGGCACATACATCAATACCACTTATTTGGATCCAACACGTGCCGATTTACAATTTGAGTTTCCGTTAGCAGAAATAATTTTTGATTTTTATGATAAGTTAAAATCTTCAACACGAGGGTATGCATCTTTCGATTATGAATATATTGGTTACCGCGAATCAGATTTAGTAAAGCTGGATATTCTTTTAAATGGCGAACCAGTTGATGCCTTATCAATGATTGTTCACAGAAGTAAATCATTTGAATGGGGAAAAAAAGTAAGTTCAAAATTAAAAGATTTAATACCGCGCCAGATGTTTGAAATAAATATTCAGGCCGCAATTGGAACTAAAGTAATTTCAAAATCAGTTGTTAAAGCTTTACGAAAAAATGTGCTTGCAAAATGTTATGGTGGAGATATTTCCAGAAAGAGGAAACTTTTGGAAAAACAAAAAGAAGGTAAGAAGCGAATGAAACAGGTTGGCAATGTTGAAATTCCACAGGAAGCTTTTTTAGCTGTATTGCAGATTGACGATTAAAAGAATTTTTGGAGGGAACTTAAAAAATGAAAAAGCTAATAAAAATTTTAATCTCAGTTTTAATTTTAGCTTTAATTTTAAAAATATTTGTAGTAGATGCCTTTAAAATACCAACCGGCTCTATGAAAGACACTTTACTGGAAGGTGATTTTCTTCTCGTAAACAAAACTGCTTATTCAATTTCCACTCCGTATCAAATTCCTTTTCTTGGAGAAAGATTATCACGAACAGAATTGATTAAGACAGGTAAACCTGAGTTTAATGATGTTATAGCATTTGAGATTCCAGCTAATATTTATGATCCAGCGTCAGAAGAATATGCGGTTTTGATTAAACGAATTATTGGTCTGCCTGGCGATACTATCGAAATTAAAGATCAGGAATTATATATCAACCGAAAAAAATACCGCACGCCATCATTTATCAAAATAAATTTAAATGAAACTCCAATAGAAAATGTTAACAAGGATCTATTCCCTTATAACAATAAGTGGTCATTAGAAAATTATGGTCCAATTGTGGTTCCTCAAAAGGGAATGAGAGTAGAACTTGATCCGCAAAATATTCTTCTTTGGCAAAATGCAATTAATACAGACTATGGTTCAAAAGTAATCAGTGTTGAAGGAACAGTGATAACCCTTAATAAGCAGCCGATAAGAGATTATATTTTTGAAAAGGACTATTACTTTGTTCTTGGTGATAACAGAAAAAACAGTATAGACAGCCGATACTTTGGATACATTCCCGAAGAATGGATAATTGGTAAAGCGTTTATGATTTACTGGTCTCAGATTCCTTCTCAATCATCCGGAATTTCAGACTTTTTCCATTCGATCAGGTTCAGTCGATTGATGCAATCAATAGAGTAAAAAAAATAGCTGACAAATTTTTAAGCTTGATATTGTTCTCCCAATTCGTAGTTTTACGAAAAAAAATACAATGAAATACACCCTTTTACTTTTAATAGTCTTATCCACACAAGTCTTTACTCAGGAAAAATTCTTTATTTACTTTAAAGATAAAGGAACTGAGAATTCTAAATTCTTAAACAAAACTAGTGCGGCTTATATTCAATCTGTTGAGGATCTTTCTCCAAAAGCAGTTGAGCGCAGATTAAAAAATATGGGAGAGGATTTTATTACTTACGATGATCTTCCAATCAACAAAAATTATATTAATGAATTAGAAACACTTGGCATTCAAATTTTTCGCAAATTAACTTGGTTTAATTCTGTATCAGCATATTTAAATTCGGATCAAATAAAACTGCTTATTAATATTCCATTTATTAAATCTATTGAGCCTGTTAAGAAACTTTATTTCCAGAATGATCCGTTGTTAACTCCTGAACAGCAATTATTTAAAGCGACAGACGACAATTACAACTATGGTCTTTCATTTAAACAGATGGACTTGTCTGATGTGCCTTTAGTTCATTCGAAAAACATAAATGGACAAAATGTTTTAATTGGAGTACTCGATTCTGGTTTTGATTGGCAGCTTCATAACTCATTAAAAGATAGAAATGTTATTGCAGAGTATGATTTTATTTTTGATGATTCAGTAACGGCAAATCAACCAGAAGATAGTCCTTCTCAGGATAGTCATGGAACTTATGTGTTTTCTATTATTGCCGGATTTGCAGACAGCATCTTAGTTGGTCCCGCATTCAATTCCTCCTTTATACTTGCAAAGACAGAGGATATAAGAAGTGAAACCCACATTGAAGAAGACAATTATGCCGCAGCATTAATATGGATGGAATCATACGGTGTTGATATTACTACAAGTTCACTAGGTTACAATATTTTTGATTCGGGATATTCTTACACTTACTCAGATATGGATGGCAGAACTACTATCGTTACTAAAGCGGCCGAACTTTCTTTTCAGCGTGGTGTTTCTACTTTTACTGCGGCAGGTAATGAAGGAAATAATTCGTGGGGATTTATAATTGCACCTGCAGATGGATTTGGAACAATAGCAGTAGGTGCTGTTGATGAGTTTGGAAACGTGGCAAGTTTCAGCAGTCGTGGTCCAACTGCAGATGGACGAATAAAACCAGAAGTTTCTGCTCAGGGTGTTAGCACATTTGGTGCTATTGCCGGAACGAATAATGGTTACAGATTTGCTAATGGAACTTCCGCCGCAACACCTATTGCAAGTGGAGTTGCTGCATTACTATTGTCTGCTCATCCGCATCTAAAAAATACTCAGATAAGAAGTATCTTTCTCGAATCATCTTCGAACTCTTCAAATCCGAATAACCAAATTGGATATGGGATAATTTCTGCAAAAGATGCAATAGAATTTCCAAATCTTGAAAATATAAATGATAGCTATGTTTTGCACAAAACATTTTTGGATGATAATATAATTGCAAGTTCAGTAAATATTGTGTTTCAAAGTGGTGATGATCTTTTAATAGCATACCCAATGACTAAGTCTGGTGACTATGATTTTACTTATACATTTCCTCCAGGAAATAATGGTGATCTGGTTGAGTTTACAATTCTGTATAGCGATAGTCAAAATATTAATACCACATTACCTCAATCAGGAAAATATAAATTTACTTATGGCTCTGATATAATTTCATTAAACTTGGAAATTGAAAATCCAACATCTAGTTATGAAGTAAGTGATTTTTATCCAAATCCATTTATCCCTGCAATGCATAGAACGACAAGGATAAATTATTATTCATCAGGAAAAGAATTATTTAAACTATTGCTGATTGATGGATCAGGGCAAAGAGTTAAAGAAATATCAACCACTACGCTTATTGGTGAAAACTATTTTGAATGGGATGGTTTTTCAGATCGTGGGTATCTTTGTTCCAGCGGAGTTTATTATGCTCTGATTCAGCTTGGTGATAAAGAGTATGGTAAAAAATTAGTTCTTATTAAATAATAAGAAACTTCTGAAAAATAGATTTCTAATGTAAATGTCATTCTCGCGAAAGCGGGAATCTATTTTATATTCACTGGATTCCCGTGTTCACGGGAATGACACATCGAATTTTTCCGAAGTCTCTAATCATTAAGTTTTATTCGTCAAGCAGAACCATATTACAATTAAAGCTTGGTCTTTTGAAATATAGTTGTTTCAAAAGTTTTCACATCTCGACTTCGCTCGATGTGACGTTGTGAATTTTCTTTGCATAAAATAGGTTTTTAAGTTTTTCTTTATAATTCAAAGTTATTAAAATGACACAAATATTATTTCCCGCACAAAAAAAGTATTTAGAATCCTTTAGAAAAAAAAGTGATGAATTAATTCTTGAAATGGAGCAATATGCAAACGAGCATAATGTCCCGATTCTAGACTGGCATGCAGCAGATTTTATTGAAAAATTAATTCTCATAAATAAACCTGATAGAGTGCTGGAAATAGGAACTGCCATTGCTTATACAACAATCAGAATTGCAAAATGTTTACATAAGGGATCGGTTATACATTCCATAGAAAAGAGTGAAGACAATATCAAAATTGCCCTGGAGAATATTGAAAAATCAGGTGCAGGTAAGAAGATTAAGTTGCTGCAAGGTGATGCACTAAGTGTGATGCCGCAGCTAAATAAAAAATATGATTTTATTTTTCTTGATGCTGATAAAGAAGATTATAAAAGATTGTTTGATTATTCAATGATACTATTGAGAAAGGGTGGAGTAATAGTTGTTGATAATCTTTTGTGGCATGGATATGCTGCTTCAAATCGTGTTCCTTCTAAGTACAGCAAATCAGCAAAGCACATAAAAGATTTTAATAAATTATTTATACTGCAGCAAAATCTTGATTCCATGATCATTCCCATTGGTGATGGTATTGGTCTGGGAATCAAAAAGTAATTATGATTAGACTCAATTCAAATTTTCTTGATGATGTTGAAAAGTTTTCCGGCAAATCATTAAATAAAAAAGATGATCTCTCAACTATTATTGAAGCATACAAGTCATCTAAAAAGTTTGAAGATTTAGAAAATTTATCTTTTACAGGAAAGTATGTAAATGGATTATTTAGGGTTTTAGCGAACAGCGCTAAAATACCTGAAGTGGAAAATGTAGATCATATAAAAAAAGATTTGTCGGAAAATTTGGAAAAAGTAATTTTGCAGTTAAAAGAAATTACTTCAAATATGGATGAAAAGAATAAAATGTTATTTGAAGAAAATTATTTAAAACTATCTCAGACCTCACTACAAAATCTTCAGCAATTAGTGGAAGATTTAGATAGCATTAAGAAATATTTAAACTTTCTTAAAAGAAAATAGAAACATTGCCCAAAAGAGAATATTGATATTAAGCGCGTTTAATTAATTACTACTGGAGACAACTAAACTAGTTATTATTGCTGTAAACAACAGCACAACATACAAAGCAGTGTTATTAGCTGCGTTACTAGTATTGTTCACAATATCTTCCATCATTAATCTTTCATCTGGAAGTTGAACCAATTTATATCCTTTAATTTCAGACTTAATATATTTTTGTGAAGTTCCATTAATTGCAACTAAAAGAAAAGTATCATTATCATCTAGAAGCCTACCAGTAATATTAAGATCATCTGAAACATTTATAATAGCATAAGGAACTAAATTATTACCTTCAAAGGATTTTGTTGTCCCACAACCTATTAATGAAACTATGAGTAAAAAGTAGAGAATTTTTTTCAATCAATATCCACGATTAAATTTTTGCTAACTAAGAATTTTAGAGATGCTGAATCGAGTTCAGCATGACTAAACAATTAAGTCTTAGCAATCCACTTTTCTAAAGCTGTTAATAGATGCGTCATCGCAGTAATTAACGGCTGATGCTGATCTACATCAATATCTTGAAGAATATCTTTATGTATTTCTATATAAGCTTTATTTAATTGCTGAACGAGAAGCTGACCTTTACGTGATAAACAGACCTTCATATTTCTTCTGTCATTCGGATCAATTTCTCTGATGATGTATTCTTTCTGAACGAGACCATCAATAATGCGAGTTAATCTGCTTGGACTCAGATTCATTCTTTCAGCAATCGCTTTGTTGTTTATGCTCTCATCAGAACCGAATAATCTAAGGCATCTAAATTCTGCCTGGGTTAAACTATGAACTTCTGCAAGACGAATTTCTTTCTCTTGACAGTTTGCTAACAAACTAAAAGTTAAGTTTGCTAATTGTTCTGCATTGTGATTTAATTCCATAAAGATGTCCGTTTAGTTAGAGATGAATTATTGTCTATGACAAATATCGATAATAAAAATAATTATATCAAGTACAGATTATAATTTTTTTAAAAATATTTGTAATCTGTCAGAGCTTTAATCAAGATTTGTCCATTGGTAAGATTTGATAATTCAATATTTATCTTTTCAAAATTATTTGGCTTTACAAAGCAATTAAACTTTGCAATGCTGGAATATTCAGAATCCGCAATGATTGCAGAGTAATGATTAATAACACGATGTACGTGACTAATAAAATTAAAATCAACTTTAATCAATATGTTTTGATAGAGAGTCTTAATGATGATTTCGGATGTGTTCAAAACCTCGATAGATGCGTTATAATAGGCTTTTCCCAAAGGCCCCACCCCAAGCTTGGTTCCACCAAAATATCGCACCACAATCGCTAATACGTCGCTTAAATCAAAATGCTGAATTGCATTTAATATCCTAATTCCAGCAGTACCTTTTGGTTCACCATCATCAGAATATTTTTCTTCGCCGCCTTTTAACCTATAAGCGTAGCAATGATGAGTTGCATCATAATATTTTTTTCGGATTTCATTTAAGTGATTTAGTGCAGATCCCTCACTATCAACAGGATAAACTATTGCTATAAATTCTGATGATCTTTCTTTGAGTGAAAACTCCTGGAAATCTTTTATCGTTTTTATTTGTTCAGGTAACATTGTTGTGCGATTGAATAATCCATACTAAAATTATTTGTTTATCAATATCACTATTCCTAAAATAAGTGTTTGAAAATTTAAATCTAATTTATTTTGAGTTAATAGAGCTTTGGAAAAAGAAACTATAATTATTAAAGGTGCACGCGAGCACAACCTAAAAAACATTGATGTTGAAATTCCTCGTGAATCGTTCACAGTAATTACAGGCTTATCGGGATCTGGTAAATCTTCTCTTGCGTTTGATACAATTTACGCAGAAGGTCAGCGAAGATACATCGAATCACTGTCTGCTTATGCACGCCAGTTTTTGGATATGCTTGAAAAACCTGAAGTTGATTTGATTGAAGGTTTAAGTCCGGCAATTTCTATCGAGCAAAAATCTACTTCAGGTAATCCGCGTTCTACAGTTGGAACTGTAACAGAAATTTATGATTACTTAAGATTGTTGTATGCACGAATTGGAATTCCACATTGTTACAATTGCGGTAAACCGGTAACCAAACAAACTTCTGCGCAAATCATTGATACGATTATTCAAAATCAATCTGGCAAAAAAATATCCATACTCGCTCCGGTTATTCGTGGAAGAAAAGGACATTACCGCGAACTTTTTGATGAAATTATTTCTGATGGATTTTTAAAAGTTAGAGTTGATGGTGAATATCACGAAATTGAAAAAGGATTTCATGTTGATCGTTATAAAATTCACAACATAGAGATTGCAATTGATAAGGTAAACGCAAGTGAAAGATCACGAGGAAGATTAACTGAATCCGTGGAAGTTGCAATTAATTATGGAAATGGAATTGTAATTATTGATGAAGATGGAAATGATAAAATTTACAGCCGCCATTTAGCTTGCTTAGATTGTGGAATTTCATATCGTGAACTGGCACCAAATTCTTTTTCATTCAATTCACCTTATGGTTCCTGCAGTGATTGCGAAGGTCTTGGAGAAATTAAACAGCTTGATATTAATTTGATAATTCCTGATTGGGATAAATCAATTAACGAAGAGGGAATTGCCGCACTTGGTAAACCAAGATCAATTTGGTTCTTCAATCAGCTTGAAGCAGTTGGGCAGAAGTTTGGATTTGATTTTGATACTCCGCTTAAAGATTTAAATGAAGAACAGAAAGATTTATTGCTGAATGGAAGTTCTGAAAAAATTTCTTTCACTTATAATTACGGTAAAGGTAAACCTGTAACATATCTTCATAGGTTTGCGGGAGTCTTGAGTTATCTTAAAAACTTTTATGCAACTACAAGTTCAAATCATATACGCGAATGGGTTGAAGCTTATATGAATTCTGCAACCTGCCAAACCTGCAATGGCGGAAGGTTGAAGAAAGAATCTTTATCTGTAAAGTTTCAAAATAAAAATATAAGTGAAGTTACAAAGCTTTCAATAAATCGTGCTGCAGAGTTTTTTAGTGATTTAAAGTTAAAAGGTAAAGATGCAATTATTGCCAAGCCTATTTTAAAAGAGATTACTGAGCGATTACACTTTTTACTAAATGTTGGATTAGACTATTTAACCCTTGATCGTTCTGCAAGAACTTTATCTGGCGGGGAATCACAACGAATAAGATTAGCAACACAGATAGGTTCGCAGCTTGCAGGTGTGCTTTATGTTTTAGATGAGCCTTCAATCGGATTGCATCAAAGCGATAATATTAAACTTATAAATTCGTTAAAAAATCTTCGCGATCTGGGTAACACCGTAATTGTTGTTGAGCACGATAGAGAAACTATTGAGAGCTCAGATTACATAATAGATCTTGGTCCCGCAGCCGGTATTCACGGTGGAGCAGTTTGTATTGCCGGTGAAACGATTGAATTACTTAATTCTAGAAATGGTTTTGATTCATTAACACTTTCTTATTTAAATGGTAAAAAGCGAATTGAAATTCCTGAAAAGCAAAGAGATGGAATTGGCAAATCGTTAATCTTAAAAGGTGCAAGTGGTAATAATCTTAAAAGTGTTGATCTGGAAATTCCGCTTGGAACTTTTACTGTCATCACTGGAGTTAGCGGTTCAGGTAAATCAACACTGATTAACGAAACACTTGTTAAAATTTTGATGAAGAGAATTTATTCTTCTAAACTTGTTCCGCTTCCGTTTAAATCTGTAGAAGGTTTAGAACATATAGATAAAGTAATTGAGATTGATCAATCACCAATTGGAAGAACTCCGAGATCAAATCCTGCGACTTACACAGGATTGTTTACTCACATTCGTGATTTGTTTGCACAGTTACCAGAATCCAAAATGCGGGGATACGCAACGGGAAGATTTAGTTTTAATGTTGAAGGCGGGAGATGCGAAGAGTGCGGCGGTGATGGTTTAAAGAAAATTGAAATGAATTTCTTACCTGATGTTTATGTCCTTTGTGATGTTTGCCAGGGAAAAAGATACAATAGAGAAACGTTACAAGTTTTATACAAAACAAAATCTATTTCAGATGTTCTTGAAATGCGCGTTGATGAAGCGTTAGAATTTTTTTTAGACTTGCCGAGAATAAATAGAAAGATAAAAGCGATTCACGAAGTTGGACTTGGTTACATAAAACTTGGTCAGCAGGCAACAACTCTTTCCGGTGGAGAAGCACAGCGAGTTAAACTTGCAACTGAACTTAGTAAGGTCAGTACTGGTAAAACAATTTACATTCTAGATGAACCAACAACAGGACTTCATTTTGAAGATGTTAGAATCCTTTTAGGAGTTTTAAACAAACTTGTTGATAAAGGAAATACAGTTGTAGTTGTTGAACACAATCTTGATGTAATTAAAACTGCTGATTGGATTATTGATCTAGGTCCTGGCGGTGGTGAGTTTGGTGGAAAAATAATTGCCGAAGGAATTCCTGAACAAATAATCAAAAACAAAAAAAGTTTAACTGGTAAGTTTTTAGTTAAAGAATTAAAAAAATCTCATTAATGTCATTGCGAGGAGTCTTCAATAGCCTGCCCCGATGCGATCGGGGAAGCAATCTATCAGATATTTATGTGAAATAAATTATTTATTGCCACGACCTTTAGGTCGTGGATACTTAGAAAAAGAAAATATGGACTTTAGCCTAAATTTAAAATACATTTCCAAAGAAAAATTTTAGTGACGGTTAAAATTTATTTTTTGTCAAAAATTTCTTTAAGCTTTTCACTCAACTCAACTGCTCTAATGTTTTTAGAAATTATCTTTCCTTCAGGATCAATAAAAAAAGTTGTTGGATAACCAGTGACACCATAGTCAGCAATTATTGATTTATCTTCTGATTGTAATATTTGCTCCCATTCTATTTCTTGTTTCTCAACAAAGTCTTGTAATGCTTCAATATCATCATTTGCTATTCCGATTAAGACAAAGTTTTCATTTTGATATTCACTATAAATGCTCTTTAGTATTGGAATTTCTTCTCGACAAGGCGAACACCAGGTTCCCCAGAAATCGAGATAGACATATTTTCCTTTTAGTTTATCAAGTTCTATTGTATTTCCCAAAAGAGTTTTGCTAACAAAGTTAATAGCTTTAAATCCAACTTGATTCCCACCTCTTTCTAAAACAGATCTATCTTTAATTAAAATAATTTCACTTCCATTTGCACTGACAAAATTAAATCTGTAGTAGTTGTTCTCTATTTTTACAAATCCATTTCTTGATATATTAGCTTGAGAGGAAATACTATCAATATTATCCTTTTCGTTCCACAATTTGATTTTATAATTATCTCTAAAAGTTGCTCTGTCACTTCCAACAGCAGCGTAATATTTAATGCCATTAACAATAAAATCACCCAAATGATGCTCTGCTAAACCAAAAGTTAAAACAATAGGATTTGGTCTTTCCTGTGTGCTGTTATACATAGTTATAAAATAATCCATATAAATCCAGGTTTTAGAAGTTTTAATTGAACTCCCATCATAATATTCATAACTAACTTCAAAAGGTAATAGATCAGAATATCTTCCCCACCAATTTTGACCAGGTAATTTTTCAGGTAAAGTAAAATATTCATCATCTGAAAAATCATAATTATTATTTTTATCAACCTTAATTTTTAATTCTCCAAGACTGTCATAGCCAGCGACGACTCCGATGTTTACTTTTATATGATCTTTCGTGTATTCAGAAGAGGAGGGATTCCAATTCCATGAACTCTTACAAGACTCAAAAACTTCCTCATTGATTAGATTATTATAGTAACTTTGATAAGTGTACTGAAGGAAATCTGTTTGCTCTGTTGCAAACATTAAATATTCCAAATTGTCGGGCATACCTTTATAATCTGGAATTGCTTTTAACCAAGGATTGTCTTCAGGCAAGGGTTGAACGAATGAGGCACTTCTTTCAAAAGGACCATAACCTTTAACTCTTTTAGTTTTTATTAGAATAGTATCTGGCATTTGAGCAAACGATATATTTGAAATCAAAAATATCAATGTTAATAAAAGTGATGTTAAATTATTCATAATTTCACCAAAAAATAATTTATTTTTTTCAGATTGCTTCGTCGAGGACTTCTCGCAATAAAGAACAGAATATCAATCAATCTTTGTCGGATCCCATGAACATCTAAATCCTTCATCTAAATCATCTAAAATTTTCAAATCAGATTCATCGAGGGAAAAATCAAAAATATCTGCATTCTCAATTATTCTGTTCTTGCGTGCAGATTTTGGTATTACAACTAAATCATGTTCTATTGCCCAGCGAATTAAAACCTGTGCAACTGTTTTGTGATGCTTTTCTGCAATCGGTAAAATTTTTGGATCATTAGTCTTCTTCATTCTTGTAAGCGGGGAATAAGCCTCAAGAATAATTTTATTTTTGTTGCAAACATCAAGTAAATCTTTCTGGTAATTATATGGACTGAACTCAACCTGATTAATAACAGGAATTATATTTGCATAAGAAAACAATTCTTCAAGATGAACAATCATATAATTACTTACGCCAATAGATCTGCAGTAACCGGATTCATAAATCTTTTCTAACGCTTTCCAGCTATCTTTTCTTTTTTCTTTAACAGGCCAGTGAATTAAATACAAATCAATATAATCTGTTCTCAAAGTTTTTAAACTTTTATCAAACGCTTTTAATGCAGAAGTATAACCATGGTCATCATTCCACAGTTTTGTTGTGATGAAAACATCTTCTCTTTTAATTCTGGAATTTCTAACAGCCTCGCCAACTTCTTTTTCGTTTCCATATATTCTTGCAGTATCAATGTGTCTGTAACCAGCTTCTAAAGCCCAGGTAACTGCGTTAATGCATTCTGTTCCTGAGTTAGTAAGATAAACACCTAATCCAAATTGTGGAATCTCAACTCCGCTATTCAGTTTAATTTTGTAGTTAATATCTCGTTTCATAATTCCTCTAATAAACATTTAAAAGTTTAAGCGCCATAATTAAAATTGCAACAATTAAAACAAACTTAATAAGTTTCTCACCTTTCTTAACAGAAAGTTTTGCACCCCACCATCCGCCGAATGCATTTCCGGCAGAAAGTGTTAAACCATAAAACCAATTAACATTATCAGTTAAAATAAAAACTAATAATGCCGGAAGAGTAAATATGAAAACAACAAATACTTTGTGCATATTAACTCTGATCAAATCAAGTTTCATCAAATATTGGAATGAGGCCATCAATAAAAAGCCAACTCCAACTTGCAGGAATGCACCATAAAATCCAACAACGATCATTGCGACAACAATTTTCCAATCGATAGTAAAATCACTTTTAGTTTTTTCTGTTTTCTTTTTAGGCAGCAGCATTGTGATGATGATAAAAATCATTATCACGCCGAGAATTTTCTCAAATAATTCATCACTTATCTGAACAGCAGTTATTGCGCCGACAATTGCTCCGGGTAAAGTAAGGGCAGAAAGGATTAAACTGTTTTTGAGTTCGTAGAACTTTTCTTTTTTGAAAGCATAAACTGCGGAAACATTTTGAAATAGGATTGCAACGCGGTTAGTTCCGTTAGCAACAGAAGGATCAAGTCCAAGAAAAATTAATACTGGTAAGGTAAGTGAGGATCCACCTCCAGCATTAACATTTATAAATGCTGCAATTGCACCTACGACAAATAAGATTATTATTCCAAATATATCCGGCACACCGTTCCTGTAATTTCTTTTTTAACTAAAACAAAAATAAAGTATTTTATCTGCGAAAAGAATTTTAAGAAGTTTAGATTTATTGTCATTCCCGTGAAAACGGGAATCTAGGTTATTTATAACTAAAAAGATTCCCACTTACGTGGGAATGACAAAAAATAGAACTTTCTTACAAAGAACAAAATTATTTTTTTACATAGAGAGCTAATCATGAACATTCATAAATATTCAATTCTACTAGCAATTCTATTTTTAGTGTTCTTTACCCAATGCACACAATCCCAGAAATCTTATGTTAGAGAAAACTATGACAAAAAAGAATATATGATTGAAATGCGTGATGGCATAAAACTTTTTACTTCAGTTTATTCGCCGAAAGATAAAGCAAAAGAATATCCAATTTTGATTACACGAACGCCTTATTCTTCTGCTCCTTATGGTGAAGATAAGGTTACAGGATTTCTTGGCGCATCAAAAGATTTTGCACGGGAAGGATTTATCTTTGTTTTTCAGGATGTTCGCGGAAGATATATGTCCGAAGGTGAGTTCGATAATATGCGAGCATTTATTCCAAATAAAACAGGAAAACAGATTGATGAGAGCAGTGATACTTATGATACGATTGAATGGCTAATCAATAATATAGATAACAATAATAAAAAAGTTGGGATCTGGGGAAATTCTTATCCGGGATTTTATGCATTGATGGGTTGTATTGATGCTCATCCAAATCTTGTTTGCGCTTCACCACAAGCTCCAATATCAGATTGGTTTATTGGTGATGATATGCATCATAACGGAGCTTTTTCGGTACTGATGTCGTTTAATTTTTTTAAGCAGTTTGGTAATCCCAGACCTGAACCTTTAACAAAATATCCGCCCGCAGCTGAATATGATTCTCCTGATGCTTATAATTTTTTCCTGGATCATACACCGATAAAAAAATTAAATGAAGAAATATTAAAAAATGAAATTCCTTTTTGGGATTCAATGATGGCTCATGGAACTTATGATTACTATTGGCAATCAAGAAGCAAGCTTCAGCATTTAAAGAATATGAAACCGGCAATTCTTCTTGTTGGCGGATGGTATGATGCAGAAGATCTGTATGGTCCGCTTCATATTTATAAAACTATTGAGCAAAACGACAAACCAAATAACACAAGATTAGTGATGGGTCCGTGGACGCACGGTTCCTGGATTTGGGCTAAAGGTGATTCGCTTGGAGATTTTTATTTTGATAGCAACGCTGCTGATTATTATAGAAAAGAAATATTACTTCCATTCTTTAAATATCATTTAAAAGGTGAAGGAAAATTAAATCTAAACGATGCTTATGTTTTTGATACTGGAAAAAATGAATGGAGTAATTACTCAGCCTGGCCACCAAAAAATGTTAGTGAAGTAAAATATTATTTTCAATCAAATGAGAAATTAAGTAGTCAAACACCAACGGATGAAAAATCTTTTACAGAATATATTTGTGATCCGTTCAATCCTGTTCCGTACACAGCAAAGTTCGAAGACTCTAAATCTTTTTATAATGAAGTTCATTTGATCGAAGATCAGAGATATGTTTCAACTCGTCCTGATGTGTTGACATTTGAATCTGAAGTGTTAACTCAGGATGTTACAATTGCTGGTGAGATTATGGCAGATTTGTTTGTATCAACAACCGGAACAGATGCTGATTTTGTAGTGAAAGTAATAGATGTTTATCCGGATGATGAAAGCGACCCTGATCCAAATCCTGCAAAGGTTGAAATGGGAGGATATGAAAGATTGGTGCGAACTGAAATTATGCGTGGTAAATTCAGAGACAGTTATGAAAAACCCGAACCATTTGAACCAAACAAAGTAACAGAAGTTAGAATAAATTTGAATGACGCTTTTCATACATTCAAATCCGGACACAGAATAATGATTCAGGTTTCATCATCATATTTTCCATTCTTTGATGTTAATCCAAATACTTTTTGTGATATTTACAATGCCGATCGTGATAAATTTGTTAAGGCAAACATTAAAATTTATCATTCTAAGGAATATCCAAGTAACATATCGTTAAAAATTCTATAATGATTTTTACAATAGGCTATACAATTTGTTTAATGACCTCACACTTCAACTTCGCTCAGTGTGACTAAGGTTTTGAATTATTTATAATGTCATCCTGAGCGTAGTTGAAGGATGACCCTGTTTAATCTTATGAGGATGTATAATGAAAAGAATTATAGTTCATATTTGTTTGTTCTTTACTTTCTTAACTATTCAATTAGTTCCGCAAACATTTTTTGGATCAGAGCCACTCGCACATACTTATTCAATTGTTGCTCGAGATCCGCAAACCGGTGAAATGGGAGTTGCAGTCCAATCGCACTGGTTTTCTGTTGGATCAATCGTTGCATGGGGTGAAGCAGGCGTTGGAGTTGTTGCAACGCAATCATTTGTTAATCCTTCTTTCGGGCAACGTGGACTTGAATTACTTAAAACAGGAAAGACAGCGCAAGAAACTGTTGATGAGCTTATTGCATCTGATGAGGGAAGAGACTTTAGACAGCTTGCTATCGTTGATTCAAAAGGAAACTCAGCAGGCTATACAGGATCAAAGTGCATCTCGGGTGCCGGACACGTAGTCGGAAATAATTATTCTGTTCAGGCAAATATGATGTTGAATGATCGTGTCTGGGGTGCAATGGCACGAGCATTTGAGAGGTCCGAAGGTCCACTCGCAGAGAGATTAGTTGCAGCTTTGGAGGCTGCCCAAAATACTGGCGGAGATATTCGGGGAAAACAATCTGCTTGCATAATGGTTGTTAAAGGAGAAGCATCAGGAAACCTTTGGGAAGATAGATTAATTGATTTGCGAGTCGAAGATAATCCCGAGCCAATTGATGAAATCAAAAGGTTATTAAAGGTCCATCGTGCATACGAGCACATGAACAAAGGTGATCTTGCTGTTGAAAAAAATGATATGAAACTTGCAATGGATGAATATAATTCGGCAATGAAAATGTTTCCGGAAAATCTTGAAATGAAATATTGGACGGCTGTTTCATTAGCAAATACCAGCGAAGTAGAAAAATCATTACCGATGTTTAAAGAAATATTTTCCAAAGATGCTAACTGGAAAGAATTGACTAAAAGATTACCTCCGGTTGGATTATTATCCGTTAGCGATGAAATTCTTAAAAATATTCTTGATCAATAGTTTCAATATTAACTTTTAATCATTTGGATTAGCCGTCTATCAAGTAAAAATGTTTTTAATAAAATATCACTCTATTTTCTGACATTCATTTTTCAAAAAAGAGAGGCCTGTTATGTTAAAACTTTCCACATTGCTTAGTTTATTATTTTTGTTCTCAGTAGTAACAATTACTGCACAGCAAAATCTTACTACTTCACAAGCGAGCCAGAAAGCATCAATTTCACAAAGAATCGGACTTACAGATATTGAGGTTGTGTATCACCGCCCAGCTGTTAACAACAGAACAGTTTGGGGCGGCATTGTTCCATACGATCAAGTTTGGAGAGCAGGTGCAAATGAAAATACTACAATTTCTTTTTCAACGGATGTAAAGGTTGAAAATAAAAATGTTGCTGCAGGAACTTATGGTTTGCATATGATTCCAACAAAAAATTCCTGGACTATAATTTTAAGTAAAGATAATGCAGCATGGGGTAGTTTCTTCTATGATGAAAAAAATGATGCAGGTAGATTTACAGTTACTCCAGTGCAAAGTGATTTTCAGGAATGGCTTGCTTATTCGTTCGATGAACTAAGCGCAAAATCAACTACACTTAATTTGAAATGGGAAAAACTTTCTATTCCAATTAATATTGAAGTTGATATTAATAAAACTGTGATAGCAAATATGGAAAAAGAACTTACAGGAATTCCAGGATTTTTCTGGCAGGGCTGGAATCAGATTGCACTTTATGCATTAACAAATAATTACAATTTAGAAAAAGCATCAGCCTGGGTTGAAAGATCAATCGGTATTAATAAAAATCTTACAAACTTAATTACTAAATCTTTAATTCTTGAGAGTATGGGAAAATCACAAGAAGCAGAAAACATTAAGCAGGAAGCATTTGCTTTACCTGGGATTGATGAAGTGCAGGTTAATACGCTTGGATATCAATTAATGGGAATTGGAAAAACAGAAGAAGCGCTGGAAGTTTTTGAAAAAAATACTATTGATCATCCTGATTCCTGGAATGTTTGGGATAGTTTAGCTGAAGGATTGCTGACCAAAGGCGATAAAGTAAAATCAAAACAGCTTTATGAAAAGGCTTTGGGAATGGCACCTGATAATCAGAAAGATAGAATTAGAGAAATATTAGCCAATATTAAATAATATATGAATACTTGTATTGTCAGGCTGAGCGCAGTCGAAGCCTGACTTAATACTTTGTGTTCACACTTCGACGGAGTTTATCTCGATTCATATCGGGACTCATTGTGACATTTGTACTGTAAACTCTAAAAGTGATTAGATTTGTACATCAGAATAACTTTCTTAATATCAATTATAATTTTATTTTTACACATCAATTGAACTTCTGAAATATTATATAATTGCAAAACCCAAAAGATTTTTTTCGAAAACTTTTTATACCATTAACATTCCCATTGTTCTTATGGGTAATTTATTTAGTCACCTACTTATTGGATATTCCTACTTACAAACTCGGTATCCTACCAAGAAACTTTAGTGGACTAGTAGGAATTTTTACTTCACCATTGATTCATGGCGGATTTTCGCATCTGATTTCAAACACTGCTCCATTAATTTTTATGGGAATCGGAATTTATTATTTCTATCCCAAAGTAGCCTACAAAGTATTTGCAATAATTTATTTAGGAACTGGTATTCTCGTATGGATTTTTGCAAGAGAAGTATATCACATCGGTGCGAGTGGAATTATTTACGGATTTGTTTCGTTCTTATTTTTCAGTGGTATTTTTAGAAAGGATAATCGCTCTATTGCATTAGCGTTAGTTGTTATTTTTCTTTATGGTGGATTGATCTGGGGAGTTCTTCCTGTTGAAAGAGGAGTCTCCTGGGAATCGCATTTATCCGGAGCAATAATAGGAATTATAGCTTCATTTATATTTAGAAAAGTTGATCCGCCTAAAAAATATGATTGGGAGAATGAAGAATCGGAAACCCCTGCAAATAAGTTAGAAGTATCTTATGATGCTGATAAAAATAAATTTTTAGATGAACTCTGAAAAAATTATTACACGACTTTTGGTAATTAGTTAATCCAAAAAAGTCATTTCGAGGGAGTCTGCGACCGAGAAATCTGTACAATCATTTCACTCAGATTTCTCCCGTTGGTCGAAATGGGCATAATAGTCATTTTGTGTTGCTAAAATTAAATTGGTTTTAAATAAAAATACCAGTTAAAATAACTTTTTCTTTTTTGAGGAGATAGTCCTCTATGTACTCTATACTTTTGTTTTAACCTTCCAAAA
>JBGSPH010000007.1:0-26138 GCA_041738675.1 Ignavibacteriaceae bacterium | reverse complement strand
CACCTTGGTTTTTAATTGAGGTGTTGAATTCTGCCATTCTTTAACTCCATCTATGTTATTTTTTTTATGCCACTTTAATATAACTAAAGTTATATCATCATACTGAGAGTGGTTTCTGGAAAATAATGTAACATCTTTTATAACTTCATTTGCAATTTTATTTACTGTTTCATTTGAATATTCAATTAGAATTTCGGAAAATCTCTGTTCACCAAAATCTTCAAATTCTTTGTTTTTCGCTTCGGTAATTCCATCAGTATAAAAAACTAAAGTGTCATTCTGTTTAAGATCAATTTTAATTTCTTCCAGATGATTACTGAATAGATGTTGATTGGTTAAACCAAGTCCGATACCTGAGGGTTTAAAAGTCTCAACTGAGTTACCTCTGACTAAAAGTGCGGGACAGTGCCCTGCTCTTGCAAAGCGAACGATTTCATTTTCGAAATCAATAATCCCATACAAAGCACTTACAAAACTTTTTTTGTTCAATGTGTTTTGCAAAATTTCATTTGCTTTAATTAAAATATCTTTTGGACTTTCAATCAGGCGGGATAATGAGCTGAAAATTCCTTTTACTTCTGCCATAATAAATGCAGCAGAAATCCCCTTACCGGATACATCAGCGATTATAAATCCAAACTTGTTTTTAGATATTTCAAAAAAATCATAATAGTCACCGCCAACTTCAAAAGCTGGAATGAACACTGAGGAAATTGAAAGATGTTCAAATTCAGGATCTTTTGCTGGCAATATTTTCTTTTGGATTTCCCTTGCTACATCTAGCTCTTTTTCAAGACGTTCTTTTTCAATTGACTGCTCCAGCAACAAAGAATTTTCTATTGCAACCGAAGCGTAATCAGAAAAAGTGTTTATTGCTGTTTTATCTTCCTCATAAAATATCAGTTCGTTTTTTCTGGCTGCAATTAAATAGCCCTTTATTTCATTACAACTTCTTAAAGGAGATATTGCAATGCTTCCAAATTTTTCTGAAAGTTGAGATTTGTTTGCAAACTTTTGGAGACTGCAAATTTTTGTTTCTGTGATGTTCTCGCAAATTCCACTTTCAAGCAAAAACTGATCAATTAAATCAGCATCAATTAATGCAATGTTTTTGTTTGCAAGAATTTTTCTATTACCGTTTTCTTTTATAACAATCCAAGCAGCATCTGCATTGCTAACTTTGGTTGTAATATCGGTGATGGTTTCTGCAAGCTCTTCGATATCTAAAACTTGTGTTATAAGCTTGCTGAAATATTGCAAAGATGAAACCTCATTTGCTTTGCGATCATAAGCCTCTGCTGTTGGGATATGAAACAATGTTGTAAAAAAGAGAACGGCAAAATATATTCCACCATAAAGAAGTATGAGATTAAAGAATTGATAAACGGTCGGAGAAAAGTTCATCAACATAGTACCATTAAAATCTGTTTTGCCATTGTTAACCAGATTTAATATAAAAAGTGATGAGATTATTATCGAAAGAATGAGTAAAGAAATTTTTTCTTTCTTAGATATAAATGCAATCCACGAAATTTTTATGGAATTAAATGATATAAGCATTATTGAGATGATCAAAAATGTGTTGTATATAAACTCATATTCTGAATCTCTGAAGAGTAGATTTGAGATTGCAGAGAATGCAATGAAGACAGACATTGTAATAAAGTAAGTATTATTTTTACGGTACTGTTTATAAAAATAAAATTCCTTTAACGTTGCAAACCAGTAACTTGAAATTCCTAAAAACATCAATCCATAAAAAGTATTAACAAGATTTTCAAACATTCCCTGATTTACCAATTTGGCGCTAATGTTCTGGAGTTGAATATTCAGAATGTTTTCTGCAAACATTATCACCAAAAATATAAATGCACAAATTATCCCAACATTTAATACAAGTGCAGAAGGATGCGGTTTTTTTTGTGCCAGTGTTTTTATCAGATACGCGGTAAGTACAAGAAGAAGCAGAATTGATAACGAATCATTAATTAAAAAGAAGATAAAAGAATCGCTGGAAAAAAAGAGCAAACGATAAATAAATACAGCACTTACCAATGAAGCAATAATCCAGACTATAAAGTTAGAACTTATTTTAATGCTGCTTAGGTTCAAGTTAATCCGATTTATGTTAAATGTGTTACTTCCACATCGTAAAATAAATCAAATTTTTCATCATTTAAAGAAAAGAATTATGAGAGGATAATGGTTGGAAATGCGGTAAAATATATGGATTAGCGGCATTTTACAAATTGTGCCAGATAAGAATTTTGATTGAATATCCTAACTAATATTATATCTCAATTATATCGACATCATTTGAACTGTCTTTTTTAATAGAATCATTATTTTTTAACTGTGGATCTTTAAATTCCTCACGGAATTTTTGTAACTCTTTTCTCAGGTTATCCATTTCCTTTTTTAGTTCTTGATTCTGCATCAATATCAAACTATCACCGTTATAAAACTGAATATTATTTTCTTTGGATTCTTTTTTGATTCTTTCCCTTTGCTCTACTCGTGTTTTCTCATTTTGCTTATTATTTATTTGCATTAAAGAATCAAGATTAAAATCAATTCTCCCTTTTTTCTTTGGAGTAACAGTATTGTACTCGTAATTGTAACTCTTATTTCCAACAGTCATTGGCGGAGCGGGCGGACGAACAGACCTGACATTTTGTGTTGCTTCTTGAATTACAATTGCAATGCTGTCAAAATTTGGTAAATCAATTTCCGGAATAGATACAGCAATATTTTGCACACTTACTTTAATAAGATCTGAATCAACAAAAACCTGGAATTGTTCTGTCCAATTGGCATTCCTTTTTTTTCTACTATTGGATGAATCAACTTTAAAGCGATATTCACGCAAAATGGCATTTTGTTCACTTAGTTCAGCTAAATTATCAGTCATTTTTTCAAGATTTTTTTCGTATTCAGTCATATCAAAAACAAAATCTTCTTTAAAGATGGAATCAGAAGTACAGAAAATGTACTGATTATCTTTCATCGCTTTAGCTTCATTAACCCACTTTGCAACTGAACGATCATCAAATTGCATAGCTTGATTGGGAATCATTTTATTAAAATTAGAAGAAGCATGTTTTTCTGCGAAGGCAAGAATATCAGCAAGAATTAGTTTTCTTGTATTCCATATATTTGGATTTATTGCAACTGCATTTTGATCGTTCACTAAAACCAATGCTGATATTTGTTGAGAATAAGAACCAATAATTGAATCAACTTTTTTAATTTCATCTTCATCAAAATCAAGGGCTGCTACAAATTTCCGTAAATTATCAGGCTCTTTAATTTCATTCGCTTTTTTGATTTCAAAATACTCAGCACCTTTAGTATCATAACCAAGTTTTAAAATTTGATTATTTGTGTTATCCAACGGAAGTTCCTGATAAACAGCGAAGTTAAAAATGTCTTCATTGGTAAGATTAGCAGCATAAAGTAAAGGCTGCAGATTTTCCTTGTAGAATCCAACAAGATTAGATTCCTGCTCTTTAATAATATTATCCAGAAGATTTGGGTTAAACTTTAGAATAACCATTAAAGCTAACGTAACAACGGTTAGAGATGAAATTGGAATCCATTTCTTAAGATTGATTTTTGATTTAGATTCTACATTCAAACTTGCGAATAATCTAGTTTCAAAAAATGGTGATTCCGAAATCCGATCAACCGAAGAAGAAGTTAGTTCTTTAAGTTTCTTTAAATCCGATAATTCTTTTTGTAATTCTAAAGAGGATTTAATTTTTTCTTCAATATATTTTTTTTCTGCGGGAGATAATTCTCCATCAATATATGCAGAAAGTAATTCAATATCTGTATTGTTTTTTCTCATAGCATCAACTCTTTTTCAAGAGGTTTAAGTATTTTTTTTAGAGCCTCTCTTGCTCTGAATATTCTTGATTTAACTGTGCCAATTTCACATTCCATAGTATCAGCTATTTCCTGATAACTAAATCCCTCAAGATCTTTTAGCACTAAAGGAATTCGCAGTTTATCAGGTAAAGTTTCAATTGCATTACGAATAATATGCTTAATATCTGTATCTTCGTTTATAGATTCAAAAATCGGCTCTTCATCCTTCAAAGGTAAAAATATGCTTCTGATATTCTTTTTTCTTAGATGATCCTTACATTTATTAATTGTAATTCTGTAAAGCCATGTTGTAAACTGAGATTCAAATCTAAAGCTCTTCAAATGTCTGTAAACGGTTATAAAAACTTCCTGCGCTATATCATCAACTCCATCTGTATTAGAAAGAGTTATATAAATGATATTGCGAACTTTTTCTTTATGCCGTTTTAGCAATTCACTAAAAACCGATTCGTCACCGTCAATAAACCGCTTGATAAGCGAAAAATCGTCATCCAGACTTAAAATTTTTGGCTGCTGCATTTTCTCTTTTTGTTCGTAATCCATTGTTTAGACGCCATTCTTTAGTTTTAGTTCCAAAAATAATTAATATTTTCTTTGTCCAAATGCCAAAATTGATAGCCGGTAAAAAGTGATTATATCTTGCAAAATCATGCTTGCATGAGTAATTAAGCTTACTTAAATTGCTCGAGAAAAATTTTGGAGATATTTAATGAAAACAAAACTATTAGAGAAGTATAACGCCGTAATTGTTGAACTTAAGGGCAATGTGATGGGCGGCGAGGATACTAAAGAATTTAATGAACTGTTGCATAAACTTATTGATGAAGGAAAGAAAAATGTAATTGTTGATCTTTCCGCTGTTAAATTTATGAATAGTTCCGGTCTCGGTATGCTGATAAGTGGTTTAACCACAATGAAAAGAGAAAACGGAAGATTAATACTTGCTCATGTTACAGAAAAAATTGAGAGCTTATTAATTATTACTAAACTTATAACAATTTTTGAATCATTCGATACCGTTGATGATGCAGTAAAAAGTTTCGATTGATCAATAATTTATATTAGTGTTTTATAAACTCCGTATTATTAAAATGCGGAGTTTTTATTTTGCATAATCTATAATAACTAAATCAGGATTTTCAAATGGGTGCAACCGTACTTGTTGGTTCTCAGTGGGGTGATGAGGGTAAAGGCAAAATTGTTGATCTTATTAGTAAAGGATTTGAAATCGTTGTTAGATATCAGGGAGGTGCTAACGCAGGACATACTGTAGAAATAGGTGATAAGAAATATATTCTTCATCTCATACCCTCAGGAATTTTACGAGAAAAAGTTATCTGTGTAATTGGTAACGGCGTTGTTATAGATCCCACAGCCCTTCTTGATGAAATTGAACTTCTAAAACAAAATAATATTGATGTTGACGGCAGATTATTTATCAGCCATAATGCACATCTCATTATGCCCTATCATAAACTTCTTGATTCAATCAATGAAAGCGGTAACAACAAAATTGGAACAACCGGAAGAGGAATTGGACCTTGTTACATAGATAAGTACGCCAGAAAAGGAATCAGAATTGTTGATTTATTAAATCGAACAGAATTAGAAAAAAAGATTCGTGCTAATCTTAAAGAAAAAAATGAGATTCTTCAAAAAATACATAGCCATGAAGGTCTTGATGTTGATGCAATTGTAAAAGAATATCTTGAATTTGATCTTACTATTGATAAATATATTAAAGATGCACCGGCGTTTTTAAATCGTGCAATGGATGAAGGGAAATCAGTTTTACTTGAAGGCGCACAAGGAACTTTTCTGGATATTGATCACGGAACTTATCCTTACGTTACTTCCAGCAGTCCTACTTCCGGAGGAGCTTGTACAGGAAGCGGAATTCCTCCTACAAGAATAGACAGCGTAATTGGAATAGTGAAAGCCTACACTACAAGAGTGGGCAATGGTCCTTTCCCGACTGAATTGCTTGATGATGATGGAGAAAAACTTAGAAAAATTGGTGCTGAGTTTGGCGCCACTACCGGAAGACCAAGACGCTGTGGCTGGTACGATGCTTTCCTGGTTGCATACTCAAAAATGATAAATGGAATCACATCAGTCGCTTTAACTAAACTTGATGTTTTAAGTGGATTTGAAAAAATAAAAGTATGTGTTGGATATGAAATTAGTGGTAAAAAGTTAAAGACTTTCCCAACAAATGTTGATCAGTTGATGAAGGTTACTCCTGTTTACGAAACGCTTGATGGGTGGAATGCTGACATCACTAACTGTGAGAATTATGATGATCTTCCAGCAAAGACGAGAGATTATTTAGATTTTATTTCAAGGCAATCCGGAATTAAAATAGATATTGTTTCTGTCGGTCCAAAGCGTAAACAAACTTTTTACGTTGAATAAAGGACAAATTAGAGATTTATTTTACGCTGGATTTTGCTTTCTGATAATGTAATTTTTGCCTATCAAAAACATCAGATAGAAATCAATTATGAAAATGTCCGGTGGTCCTGCTTCAGTAAACTTTAAAATTATTCTGCTCATAATCGCTTTAACGATTGCCGGTGGAACCTTATACTACACACAAAATCTTGTTGAAAAATTACAGAAACGTGAGAGGAGTATCGTTGAGCTTTATGCAAAAGGAATTGAATACGTTGCAAATTCAAGTTCTGCTGATGTTGACTTAACTTTTCTTTTTGATAACATAATAAAACCCATCGATTTTCCTATAATCTTAACGGATAGTTCTAATAATGTTAATCCAGCAAGTACTACAGATATTAAAAATGTTAAAATTGATTCTTCTTTAACAGAAGCAGAAAGAATATCTTTTCTACAACATCTTGTAAAAGAAATCGATCAAATTCATCAGCCAATAAATGTTACTTATGCAGATACAATTATCCTGCAAAGAATTCATTACGGTGATTCTGAACTAATCAAACAATTAAAATTTTATCCGTATTTGCAAATAATTATCGCAGCACTTTTTATAATTATCGGGTATATCGGATTTAGTCAGATCAAAAGAAGTGAGCAGAGTAATATTTGGGTTGGAATGGCAAAGGAGACAGCACATCAATTCGGTACGCCAATTTCGAGCCTAATGGGCTGGATCGAAATGATGAAAATGAATTATCAAAAACCTGATGCTGTACTGGATATTACTGAAGAAATTTCGAGCGACGTTGATAAACTGAATAAGATAACTTATAGATTTTCTAAAATCGGCGCTAAACCTGAAATTAAAAATCAAATTGTTTACGACGAGGTTAAAAAAGTTACGGAATATTTTAATCGCAGATTACCGCAAACCGGAAAAACTGTTGAACTAACTATTTCAGGTAATGAAACCTGCTGTGCACAAATCAATGGTGAGTTATTTGAATGGGTTTTGGAAAACCTTATTAAAAATGCTTTAGATGCTATTGAAACACAAAAAGGCAAAATCAATATCGATATACTCGAGAACAAAAAACATATTGAGCTTGAAGTTTCCGATAACGGTAAAGGAATTGATCTGCGAAGACGTAAAGATGTTTTTAGACCAGGTTACAGTACTAAAAAGAGAGGCTGGGGTTTGGGATTAAGTCTTTCTAAAAGAATTATTGAAGGCTACCACGGTGGTAAAATATTTGTAAAAAATTCTTCACCGGGCGAAGGTACTACTTTCAAAATACTCTTAAAAAAATGTTAGCTCATTGCTAACATTTTTTCTATCGGCAGCAATGCTCTTTTTCTAATTTCTTCATCCATAACGATTTCTGGAAACTTATTCTTCATACATAGATATAATTTTTCTAATGTATTAAGCCTCATATAAGGGCATTCGTTACAGGAACAAGTATCGTCTTCCGGCGGAGCTGGGATGTATTCTTTATCTGGTGCTGCTTTTTTCATCTGATGGATTATCCCTGTTTCTGTTGCAACAATAAATTGCATCGCAGAATCCTCTTGTACAAATTTTAATAACCTGCTTGTTGATCCAATAAAATCAGAGTGCATTAATATCGGCTCTTCGCATTCTGGATGTGAAATTAATTTTGCTATAGGATATTTTATTTTAAGATCAATAATTTTTCGCTCACTAAAAGTTTCATGCACAATGCAGCTTCCATCCCAGAGCAGCATTTCCCTTCCCGTTTTTTTGATCAGATATTTTCCAAGATTTCTATCAGGAGAAAAAAGAATTGGTTGATCTTTCGGAATCTGACTAATTATTTTTTCCGCACTGCTTGAAGTACAAATTATATCACTTAAGGCTTTAACATCTGCAGAACAATTTATATATGTAATCGCAATATGATCCGGATATTTTTCACGTAATGCTTTAAACTCTTCAGCGGGACAACCTTCGGCTAAAGAACAACCTGCTTCTAAATCCGGAAGTAAAACTAATTTATCGGGATTCAAAATTTTAGCTGTTTCAGCCATAAAATGGACACCTGCAAAAACGATAACATCTGCGGAAGTGGACTTAGCCTTTTTTGCCAACTCCAAACTATCTCCAACAAAATCAGCTATATCCTGTATTTCAGATTCCTGATAATAATGCGCAAGAATCACAGCATTTAAATCTTTTTTAAGTTTCAGGATCTCAGATTTAAAATCTACTTGATCGCTGATTATATTCATTTCCATTATGAACTCCTGGATTTCTAAAGTTTACTGGAAGTAAAAATTACTAAAACGAATTTTTTACCGTCGAATTTGTACCCAAAATTGTCTTTCGATCGAAAAAAAGATGGCACTTATGTTGTTAAGTATTATTCGAAATAGTTTAAGCATAGCATCCCTCCAAAATGACACACAAACTGTCAGGTTTCGCCCTCAAAACCTGACAGTTTTCCTCTTTTAAAGCGAATTAGTTCAAATTAATTTTTTCATATTTGTAATTGCTTCTAAAACTGAAGATTTTTCAGCAGCAACATCCACGATTATATTTCCAATATCTTCTGTAAGAACGAACCGTTTTTTACCCAAAGAATTTTTCTTGTCGCTTCCCATTGAATTAAAAACCAAATCCGGATTCATTGCAGCCAATTTTTTATTCAGCTTAATAAAAATAAAATCATCTAAAACATTTTTTAGTCTTTCTTTACTAATATATCCCAAAATTTCAGAAAGAAATAAAGCACAAAATATTCCACCAATAACTGCTTCGCCGTGCTTTAATTTATAATTGGATTCAACCTCGAAAGCGTGTGCAAAAGTATGACCGAGATTTAAAATCTTTCGAAGTCCTGTTATTTCTTTCTCATCATTCTCAACAACATTGGCTTTTATTTTTAAACACGATTGTATTGTCTTCTCGATATCGAATGATTTGTTGGAAAATAATTTTGAGAGATTGTTTTTTAATAAGTTATAATTTTTGATATCCGCTAAGAATGAGTATTTAAAAATTTCACCGGCTCCGGAATGTAATTCCCTCTTTGGCAGCGTTGAAAGAAACTCAGGATATATAGCAACAAATTCCGGTTGATAAAAGGTACCAATCATATTTTTTTGATAATTAAAATTAACTCCGGTTTTACCGCCAACAGAACTATCTACCATGGAAAGTAAAGTTGTTGGGATTTGAATGAGCCTGACGCCGCGCATAAAAGTGGATGCAGCATAACCAGCAATATCCCCTGTTATTCCACCACCCAAAGCAACTATCATAGAATGTCTATCAAAAGTGTTATCTGATAAAAACTTATAAATTTTTTCAGTTTGGGATAAGCACTTATTTTTTTCATTTGCAGAAAAGGTATAGTTATAAACTTTGCAATCAAGTAATGCAAAAGTTTTTCTAATAAGTGATGAATGAAACTTTAACACATTCTGATCGATAATTAATAAACATTTTGAAACAGATAACTTATTTATCTTCTCAACAGCTTTTGATAGAGAATCATTGCCGATAATTAATGGATAACTTTTCTCGGATAATTTAACGTTTATTACTTTCGCCATAAAATTCTTTTTTTATTATGTGTGATAATTTATCAACTGTTTTACCAACCTGGCAATTGTCTGTGTTTATTTTAAGATCCGCTTGATTGTAGTATTTAATTCGCTTTTCTAAAAGAGAATTAATCTTTTCTATAAATTCTGCTTTCGTCGGTTCTTCATCTCCATCAAAAAGCAGAGCCGGTCTATCGCGTTTAAATCTTAGCCTTTTATACGTTTCTTCAGGAGAGGATTCAAGATAAATAAGATAACCAGATAATTTAATAATCTCAAGATTACTTTGATTTGCTATTGTACCGCCGCCTAATGCTATTATGTAATTTTCTAATTCACAAGTTTCCTTAAGAGTTTTAGTTTCCAATTCTCTAAAATAATCTTCTCCATTTTCCTCAAATATTTTTTTGATTGATTTACCTGCGGCTTTCTCAATTAATTTATCCAGGTCAAAAAAATTCCAACCAAGAGTATTGGCAAGTATCGGTCCAATTGTACTTTTACCCGATGCCATAAATCCGGTTAAGTATATTATTTTTTTAGTCATATCAGAGATTAAATAAATAAATAGTTGTGAGTTAATTTAAAGAATTGAGTGAGAAAAAAAGAAATCTATGGCATTAAAAAGAAAACCCCCAACTACAACTAAAAAGTGTAATTGGGGGTTTTAAGTTCATGATTAAAATTACTGACCAAAGAAAAGATGTCTGTTATCTTGTATATCGGCATCTTCTTTTATCTGAGTTATCCATTGGTTTAAGAAACGACTTCTCTTTTCTTGAAGCATTGTATTTCTAAGAGTTGTACTTTGAGTTGAATATAAATTATCATCAAAGGCTGCTCGCTTGGTAACCTTTATAAGATAATAACCTCTTAATCCTTTTACCGGCTCTGATACTTTATTCAAATCTGATTTTAAGGCTGTATTTATAAATGCATAATCCTTGCCCACATTTGGAACTGAACCCTGAGGAGTAAAATTTCCTGTCTGTCTGACAACAAAATTAGAATCAATAGTTGCAGCCTTACTTAAATCACTACCGATTTTTTTGTAAAGATCATCAGCAGTCGATTTAATTTTTTCAAATTTCTTTTCTCTTATTACTGCTGGTTTTAGTTGTTCTTTAAGTTCTTCAAAAGGTCTGAATTTTTCAGCAGCTACTTCTGTAATCTTAACTACCACATAACCAGTAGGAATTTTGAATGGTTCGCTGACTGTGTTTAAACTATTTTCAAATGAAAATTTAACCAATCTTTTATTCTGCCCTATTGAAGGCACAGAGCCGGATAATTCAGAAAAAAGTGGGGTTTCCTGAACTTCATAATTCAATAATTTAGCTTCTGATTCAAAATCATTTTTCTTTGCAAGAAAAGCAAAATCATTTGCAGCATTAAAATTTCGATCTCTACTTGTTGCTGATTGGCTAACCTGATTAACAATTTTTTCTACAATATATTTTTTATTCGATCTATCAGTTACTTTAATGATATGATAACCGTAGTTAGTTTTTACTGGTTTCTGTACGTCTCCAACTTTTCCATTAAAGCATGCGTCTTCAAACTCTTTAACCATCATACCTTTGCCAAAATATCCTAAGTCGCCGCCTTTAACTGCGCTTCCAGGATCTTTAGAATATTCTTTTGCTAATGAGGCAAAATTTTCACCGGCAATTAATCTCTCATATAATTTATTTGCTTCGGTTAAATTATTTTCATCGCTTCCGTATTGATTGATAAGTATGTGAGAAGCACTTGCAAAAACTTCTGAGGATGCAATCGCGCCATTATATCTGAATAATGTATAACCCTGTGGGGTTATAAAGGGACCAATAACATCGCCAGCATTAGCTTTGTTAAGAGCCGAAGTCACTTCAGGTGTTAATGTGGATACTGATAATGTATCTTTTGAATAAGGTGTTTCTGAATAAATATTAACAAGTTGCACAAACCCTAAAGTATCACTAGATAATGTATTTTTAACATTCACCAGATTTTTATAAACCATTTGTGAATCTTCTGCAGATGCTGCATTCTTAAATAATACAAATTTTAGTTTCCTCTGGGGAGGAATTTTATAAGTATTAATATTTTTTTCATAATAAGCTTTTAAATCATCATCAGTCACTTTAACATCAGCATCTTTAACAAGATTGATATCTACTAATGTATAGTCAGCTTCAATATTTGTATTCTGATCAATAAATTTTCTTTTAACTTCATCTTCGCCAACAGTTACAGAAGCTAAAATCATACTCTGAAGTTTTTGTGTTAATCTTGATTGTCTAACAAGTTCTTCTGCCTGAATTAATGCCTCTTTATTCTGTGGATCAAAAATTGCCTGCTCATAAAGCTGCTTATTAAAATTTCCAAGTGAATCAATGAAGTTTTGTTTTAAAAAATCAGGAGGGTTATCACCTAAAATTACATCCTTTATTTCTTGATCTGTAACTGTTATTCCATATTTCGTTATTAATTGCGAAAGTAATTTTTGAGTTACTACTGCATCCCAAACTTGTTCTCTAATCTGATCTATTTGAGTTTCTTCGAGATCTTTACCCGTCTGTCTTTTTTGATTTTCGATTTGCTGATCTAACGCAGTTTGAAATTCCTGGTAAGTAATATCTTCACCATTAACAGATCCAACATTATTAGTTCTTCCGCCGCCGCCGATTGCTTCTAAAACGTTTGAATCAGAAATTACCATAAACAGGACGAATAATCCGCCAACTGTTAGAATAAAGGCAGGAGCTAAACTCCTCATTTTGGCCATCATAGCCATAATATCTATATCTCCGTATTAATTAACTTTGAAAATTTAAGCCGCTTAAAATAGAGACATCACTCCTAAAAAACAATTAAAAACCTTCGTAAAATTCATCCATTAAAGACTTTAACCGCAATTTACTTACTAAGTTTGAAAGTAATAAATTTATAAAGTTGACTTTGAGGTGCATCAAGGGTATTTTTTGATGATTTTATTTTAAAAGAGAGGTAATATTTTGTTAAACAATACAGAATTTCTTGCAAACGTTCCAATTTTTTCTGATTTGGATGCTGAAACACTTGAGAAAATTGCTAAATCAGGTGTACTTCAATCTTACAAAAAGAACGCTGTCATATTATCCGAGGAGGATGCAGGATCGGCATTATTTGTAATAGCGGAAGGTAAGGTTAAAATTTCCAGATCAAGCAATGATGAGAAAGAAGTGATACTCGCAATTTTAAATGAGTCTGATTTTTTTGGTGAGATGTCCCTGCTTGATGGTATGGCAAGATCAGCAACAGTAACTGCTGTTGAAGATTCAAAATTATTTATTATTCAAAGAGCAGAATTTTTAGATCTGCTTAAAAAATTTCCTGATGTTTCTGTTGCGTTGCTAACTGAGTTAACAAAAAGACTTAGAAATGCAACAATGAAAATTAAAGCACTATCACTAAAAGATGCAGAGGGAAAAGTAGCAACCGTTTTGCTGCAGCTTGCAGATGATGTTGGCAAGATACGTCAGGGTGTGGTTGAGATTGATCATTTACCTTTTCAGCAAGAATTGGCAAATATGGCAGGCACTTCCAGGGAAACCATTTCACGTACTTTGCATTCATTTGCTAAAAAGGGTTTAGTTGAATTAGATGGCTCTAAACTTAGAATAACTGATTATGAAAAATTTAAAGAAATGTTTAATTGATGTATGAGTGGAAAAATTGATTTACATATGCACACATATTTTTCGGATGGACAGCACTCACCTGAAGAACTTATCTTAAAAGTTAAGGAAGCCGGAATTGATATTATTGCAGTTACAGATCATGATACTGTTGATGGACTTTCAGAAGCAATCGAAGCAGGTAAAAAGTACGGTGTTGAGGTTATACCTGGATTAGAAATTAGTTCTGATATCAGAGATCGTGAAGTACATTTGCTAGCCTACTTTTTTAATCCAGCCAATAAAGAATTAGAGGAGTACCTTAAGTTTTTTAGAGCGGAAAGAATTAAGCGTGCCGTTATCATTATCCAAAAACTTAAAGAACTTGGATTAGTAATTGAATTAGAAGAGGTGATGCAGTTAGCCCGTAACTCAGCCGTTGGAAGACCACACATTGCAAAAGTTTTAGTAAAAAATGGATTAGTTTCAAATTATTTTGAAGCCTTCAGTAAATATATTGGAAATGGATGCCCTGCATACGAAAGAAAGGTGCATGTTTCACCAAGAAGTGCATTCAAAATTATAAATGATGCTGGTGGATTATCATTCATCGCACATCCAGGGCATTTGCCGGATGCAATTATGGTCGAATTGATTGAAGCCGGATTGGATGGAATTGAAGTTGTTCATCCATCCCATTTACCTCATCAGGTAAAACATTATAGAGGAATTGTTAATGAATTTTTTCTATTAGAAAGCGGCGGCTCAGATTTCCATGGCGGGGAACGAAATGATTACTCTAATTTGGGCAAGTATTCAGTATCCTATTCAAAAATCGAAGCAATGAGAAAACAAATTTTAAGGAATACAGCATAAAGATGAAAGCAATTGAAGGAAAACTAATTGGCAGTGGAAAAAAGTTTGCAATAATTTTCAGCAGGTTCAATGAATTTATTGGTGATGGTTTGCTTAAAGCTGCAAATGATTGTTTGTTAAAACATGGCGTTAACGAAAATAATATTGATATTATTAAAGTACCCGGCGCATTTGAAATTCCTGTTACAGCCGATAGGTTAGCCTCTAAGAAAAAATATGATGCCATAATTTGTTTAGGAGTTATTATAAGAGGTGCTACTCCCCATTTTGAATATGTTGCCTCTGCAGCCAGCAATGGAATATCTCAAGTTTCTCAAAAGTATTCGTTACCTGTTATTTTTGGGGTGCTGACCACAGATACTATTGAACAGGCAATTGAAAGAGCAGGAACTAAAGCAGGTAACAAAGGATGGGATTCCGCATTAACTGCTCTGGAAATGGCTGACTTATTTAAAATGATCTAGGCAGATTTTTTCTACTTTTTATATTAATTATTTATTCTATTTTTATCACAACAATTGAGAAGATATCGATATTACATTTACTGCTTTTAATTATTTAGGATTTCCAATGAAAAATATAATATCACTCATTGTTGCCTCTGCTTTAATTTTCACTTCATTTCCACAGCAGCAATCTAATTGGCAAAATTATGCTGATATGAAATCAGCTAAAGATATTGCTACAACTTCTACGGGAGTTTGGACCGCCTCGCAGGGTGGAGCTTATTTTTTAAATTTAATTGATAATACTTTTACAACTTACAGCAAAGCTAACGGACTTAATGGAACAGAACTCACGGCAATCGGAATTGATACCTATAATAAAGTATGGTTTGGAAGTGCAAGCGGGCAAATAGATGTTTACAACCCTGAAAGTAATTCATTCCGATCAATACTTGATATTGCAAATTCTGATAAAACAAACAAACGAATAAATGATATAACAATCTCCGGCGATACTGTTTATGTTGCTACTGATTTCGGAATTTCACTAATCGATTCAAAAAGTTTCATCTTTTATGATACCTACTTTAAATTCGGAACATTTACTTCTAACATCAAAGTAAATAACATTTTATTTTCAGTATTAATTTATGCCTCAACTGAATCCGGTGTGGCAATTCAAAAAGCAGATGCAACAAATCTATCTGCTCCTGAGTCCTGGAATGTTTATGATCAAGCAAGCGGGCTTCCCACCGGCGGAACTAATGTACTCACATTTTTCAATGGAGTACTAATTGCCGGAACAAATTCCGGATTATATTCTTTTGATGGAAATAACTGGCAGCCTTATTCAAGTTTAGCTGGTAATAAAATTTTAGACCTTCTTGTGATTAATAATTCACTGAACATCCTAACGACTACAAAAGTTTTTACTTATGATGGAATTACTTTATCCGAAACTTGGACTACGGATTCACAACCGGTTAAACTTGGTTATCAAGAAAATGCAGGATTAATCGTTGCAACAAAATTGGGAATTTATTTAAATAGTAATTTTGTATATCCGAATGGTCCTGCCGCTAATCAATTTCCAAATATGACAGTTGATAGAGAAGGTAATTTATGGTCATCAAGCGGTAAAGATGTTACCGGAGTTGGAATGTACAAATATAGTGGATCTGACTGGGAAACTTACGACGCGGCGCATTATCCAGATTTATTTACCAATGCCTATTACTCAATTTTTTCTTCTTCTGATAATTCTATTTATGGAGGAAGCTGGGGTCAGGGTTTTGCTAAAATCAACGGTAATGAAATATTAAGATACTATATCGGTAATTCTGAAATGGTTTACACTCGTAATACTGCAAACAATACAAATTTTCTCGTTATTAGCGGGTTCGCTGAAGATTCAAAAAGCAATATGTGGATTCTTAATCTAAATGCTGCCGATAACAAATCACTATATATGTTTACTTCCGACAGCACCTGGTACTCGTTCATCAATCCACTTGAGCAACACTTGACTTTTAGTGAAGTAGAAAATTTGGTGATTGACCAATACGGTACTAAATGGTACACCATGGGTAATGAAGGAAGTTTGGGATTATTTTACTTTAATGAGAAAGGAACATATACCGATCCATCTGATGATGTCTATGGATACCTTACAACCAGCAAAGGTTTAACAAGTAATGCAATATACAGTTTAGCTATTGATCGCAGAGGTGATTTATGGGTTGGAACAAGTTTAGGTGTAAACATAATTACAAATCTTAATACAGTTTTAAGTTCTGCAAATCCACAACTAAGAATAACAAATTCATTTTCAGTAAGACAGCAAACTGTAAATGCACTTGAAGTTGATCCACTTAATCAAAAATGGTTAGGTACAAATCAAGGATTGTTTTTATTAAGTACAGATGGAACTCAATTGCTGGCTACACTTGATTCCAAAAATAGTCCTTTACTTTCAGATCAAATAGAAAGTCTGGCAATAGATGAAAAAACCGGAAGAGTGTATGTAGGTAGTGCATCTGGATTAACTTCATTCGATACTCCATCAATCCTGCCTGTAGAAAGTTTTAATGGTTTAACAATTTATCCAAATCCACTTGTTATTAGTGATGGCAGCAAATTAGTAACAATTGATGGGCTGATTAGAAACTCAGATATTAAAATTGTTACTGTTTCGGGAAAACTGGTACGTGAGTTTTCATCACCTGGCGGACGCACAGCCTTTTGGGATGGACGTGATAATAATGGTGATCTTGTTAGCAGCGGAGTTTATATAATTATTGCATTTGATCAGGAAGGTAACGGTGTTGAGACCGGCAAAATTGCCGTGCTGAGAGAATAGTTTAACTATGATTGATCTTTCGAATATTTCACTTCAGTTCAGCGGTAAATATCTTTTTAAGGATGTTAACTATAAGATTTCTTCCGGCGATAAAATTTCATTAGTAGGCGCTAACGGTACTGGTAAGTCATCCATTTTAAAAATTATTGCTGGATTGCTTCAGCCAGAATCCGGTGAAGTGCTAAAACAAAAACGAATTACAATTGGATATCTACCCCAGGATCATGTTACCCATATTGGCAAAACACTTTTAGAAGAAGCTTCATCAGCACTAACAGATATAATTGAACTGCAGAAAAAAGAAACTTCTTTAGCAGAAGCATTAGCAAATCCAAATCTTTCAGAAGAAGAACAAATGGATCTTGCACATCAGCTTGGCGAAGTTCATCATAAACTTGATGGATTGGATTCTTATTCTGCGGAATCTAAAGTTGAAAAGATTTTAATCGGACTTGGTTTTGCTGAAGAAGATTTTAGCAGATTAACAGATGAGTTTTCCGGCGGCTGGCAAATGCGTATTGCACTTGCAAAAATTCTTATCTCGCAAAATGATATTTTACTTTTAGATGAGCCCACTAATCACCTTGATATTGATTCACTGGAATGGCTTATTGATTTTCTTAAAGCTTATGATGGTGGATTGTTAATTGTATCTCACGATAAAAATTTTATCACTCAGGTTACAAATCGAACACTTGAAATTTTCCTTGGTAAGTTTTTTACTTTTAAAGGTGATTATGAAGCGTATATCAATTATAAAATTGAGCGAGACGAATTAACTGTTCACCAGTATGAACAACAGCAAAAAAAGATAAAGGAAACACAAAAGTTTATTGAGCGATTTCGGTACAAAGCAACAAAGTCCAGACAAGTGCAAAGCAGAATAAAGCAGCTTGACAAAGTTGATCTTATAGAATTACCTGAAGATAAAAGTGAAATTAATATTAGATTTTCTGAGCCGCCTCAAAGTGGAAGAACGCCAATTAAACTAATTTCCATACATAAATCTTATGGCGATAAAAAAGTTTTTCAGGGAGTAGATTTTGAAATTGAAAAGGGCGAAAAGATTGCTTTTGTTGGACCAAACGGAGCGGGTAAATCTACACTTGCAAAAATTATAGCGGGTGTAATCGATTTTAATTCCGGTGAAAGAATTTTAGGACACAACACAATAATATCTTACTATGCACAGGATGTGGCTGACAATCTTAATCCCAACCTAGATATTATTGAGACAGTGGATGGAATTGATGTAAATAAAACTGTTGGACAATTGCGCTCATTGCTTGGTTCATTTCTTTTTTCTGGTGATGATGTATTTAAAAAAGTGGGTGTACTTTCAGGTGGAGAAAAAAGCAGAGTTGCACTATGTAAGATTTTACTTACAAAAGCTAACTTTATAATTCTTGATGAACCTACAAACCATCTTGATTATACTTCAAAACTTATACTGCAAAAAGCTTTGGTGGATTTCAATGGTTCTCTTATTCTTGTTTCGCATGATGTTGATTTTTTACGACCGATTGCCTCAAAAATTATTGATATACGAAAAGGTAAAATAAAAACATATCTGGGTGATATCGATTATTTTCTTTCAAAACGGGATTTGTCATCACTTGAAAGAGACAGTGTTGTAGTTGAGAAGAAAGAAAAAGTAGAAACAATAAATCGTAAAGACCAAAAAAGACTTGAAGCAGAATTACGCCAACAGAAACATAATGCAACAAAGAATTTAGTAAAAGAAATTTCAAGCTGGGAAATAAAAATAAGTTCTTATGAAAATCTTATTAAAGATCTTGAAACCAAATTAGCAGACCCAGGTATATACAACGATGGGGCTGCTGCAAAAGATATAACAAACAGGTTTAACAAAGCTAAATCTGAACTTGAACAGGCTAATAAAAAATGGGAAAAGCTGACTGAAAAACTTTTAGAGCTAGAATCACAATTCAATTAGAAGATTCAAAAACAAAAATTGTATTGTCAAGCTGAACTTATTTCAGCTTCTCTAAAAATATTAATCTTAAAATGCAGATTCCGAAACAAGTTCGGAATGACCATTTTGAAATTCAATTAAACTTTAACACCTAAAAACTCTTCTGCCAAAGCTAAACCTCCATAAATTGCAGCATCATCACCAAGCTTTGAAGCAACAATTTTTACTCCTTTTTCAGCAGCATCAAAAACATGATTATGAAATTCTTCTTTAATGATAGGCATTATAAAGTCACCAAGAGCTTCAATAACTCCCCCGCCAAGAACAATCATGTCAAAGTTCATTAAGTTGCAAACACTTCCTAGAACATCACCAATAGTTTCACAAGCTTCCGTAATTCTGTTAATTACCACTTTATCCTTTTTATCAATAGCATTTTTTAATGCGCCGCTTTTAATTCTTTGATTAGATTTTATTAAATCAGTCAGTACACTTTTCTTCTTTAATTTTTTAACATCATAAATAATGTTGTTAACAATTGCAGTTCTGCTGGCAAGTGCTTCAAAACAACCTTTCTTACCACATCCGCATTTAGGTCCGTTTTTTTGGACAAGCATATGCCCAATCTCACCCGCAACAAAATTAAATCCGCGATATATTTTGCCATTAATAATTACGCCGCCACCAATTCCAGTTCCAACAAATACAGCAAGCATATTTACTGATTTTTTACCTACACCATAGTTCTTAACACCAAGTGCACCAAGGTTAACATCGTTTTCTAAAAGAACAGGATATGGAATTAATTTTTCAAGTTCAGCTTTCATTTTATAATTCTTTATTCCAAGATTTGGTGCAAATCCTATAATTCCCGTCAGTGGGTTTACTGAACCGGGAACACCGAGACAAACTGCTACTATATTTTCTTTTTTAAGTTTAGAAATTGAAACAACTTTATTAATTAATTCTGCAATATCCTTAACATAAATTTTTGTTCCGCTTGTTATATCAGTTGGCTTCTTTTGTCGGGCAATGATTCCCTTTTTTGAATTGAGTACAGAGGCAAGTATTTTAGTTCCGCCCATATCAACACTTACAATGTATTTTTCTTGCACTGTTTTCTCCTTGTATTTTGGAATAGAAGTTTACATTGGAAAACTATGAGATATTATTTTCTTATACAAATTGAATTAAAATTTTCCACAGGAAAATTGCTATCTTGTTGAAGTTTTTACAAAGTATTATGAATAAATTTTTACCCCTAAAAAGATTTGGTCAGAATTATCTGCAGGATCAGAATATCATTAAAAAGATTATTGCTGAAATTGATCCCAAAGAAAATGAACTAATAATTGAAATTGGACCAGGACAGGGTGCGATTACTTCTTTATTGCTCGAAAGTAATGCCAATCTAACAGCGATTGAAATCGATAAGCGTGTTATTGACGATCTGCAATCTCGATTTGTTAATTTACATTTGTTGCAATATGATTTTCTGAAACTAGACTTAAATCTGTTTGTGAATTCATCAGGAAAAAAGTTAAGAGTTGTTGGTAATATTCCGTACAACATTACTTCATCAATTTTATTTAAGCTTTTTGAAAACAACACAATTGTTCAGGATGCAGTATTTATGGTTCAATACGAAGTTGCAAAAAGGATGACTGCAAAAATGGGTTCAAAAGATTACGGAATACTCTCAGTACTTCTTGAGTATTTTGGCAGCACTAAACTGGCTTTTAAAGTTTCACCGAATGTTTTTTATCCAAAGCCGAATGTTGATTCGGCTGTTGTTCACATTTACTTTAATGATAAAAGAGATAATCCAGAATTTAATCTGATGTTCAAATCAATAGTCAAATCTGCATTCGGAAATCGCCGAAAAACACTGAAAAATTCCTTGAGCAATGGTATATTTGCCGAAGTAAATTTTAGCGATTGCGGTATAAATCTGTCTTTGCGTGCAGAACAGCTAAATGTTGATGACTTCATCAAACTCACTGAATTTGTCAGCAATAGATAAGTCCCCTTTTTAGAAATTAATTTTGATTAATGAATAGAATAAAATCCTTAATAAAAAAATTAAAAGCATTTGATGTAGTAGTTATAAGCTTTTATGTGTTTTTAATTTTACTTCATATAATCTTTCATGGTAAGATTGAAAATTCACTGACCTGGATTTTTATTAATTTTGTCGTGATTAGTATTGCGTTTGGGATTTCATATTTAGAAGCACTGAATGATCAGAAGGTCTGGCGCATAATCCATTATTGGTATATCGCTCCAATTATCTTGCTTACATTTAGACAATTATTTTTTATGGTAAAACCAATTCGTGTTTATGATTATGACGATTGGTTTATTGAGATTGACCGCTGGATGTTCGGGACTGATCCAACGCACTTCCTTTATCAATTTTCCAGTCCGTTATTAACTGAGATCCTTCAAATTGTATATGGAATGTTTTACTTGCTTCCAATTATTCTTTGTCTTTCATTGTTAAAGAAGGATCGATTTGTTGCACTGGATTTTGCGCTGTTTTCAATTATCTATGGATTTTTTCTTTCTTACCTTGGATATTTTTCTCTTCCGGGAATTGGTCCGCGATTCACCCTGCACGATTTTAATACAATAAATGAAATGCTTCCTGGTTTATCACTCACAAATTTCTTAAGAGAAATGACAAACACCGGTGAAGGAATTCCGTTTGGAACATTAAATCCTGCCGATGTTGTTCAACGGGATGTTTTTCCCAGTGGACATACAATGATAACATTAATTGTAATGTATCTTTCTGTAAGATTGAGAAGTCGCAGCAGATATTTCTTCATTCCGATTGGAATGTTACTGATATTCTCGACTGTATATCTTTGGTATCATTATGTTATTGATTTAATAGGCGGATTGTTATTTATGATTTTTTCAATGTGGAGCGGTAAATTATTTTTTAACTGGTGGAGAAGAAAAATCGGTAAAGAATTATTTGAATACGAAAAGCATTAATTGATATGAGTGAGAAAAAGAAACAAGTAAAATTAATGTTTGATAAGATTGCCGGCAGATATGATTTTCTAAATCACTTCTTAAGCTTTGGTTTGGATTTCTACTGGAGAAAAAAGGCGTTAAAACTAACAGGATTGAATTCAGAATCAATTTTGCTTGATGTTGCCTGCGGAACTGGTGATGTTGCAATTCAGGCAAAGAAAATGGGTGTGCAAAAAATCTACGGTGCGGATTTTTCTTACAATATGTTGAGCCTGTTTGATAAAAAATCAAAATGGATTGATGGAAAGCTCGTACAAATGGTTGCAGAAAAAATTCCATTCAAGGATAATTCTGTTACAAACATAACCGTAGCATTTGGAGTAAGAAACTTTTATGATATTCAGGAAGGATTTAATTCCTTCTACAGGATATTAAAACCTAAAGGAAAAGCAACTGTTATTGAATTCAGAATGCCATCTAATAAAATTATAAAAAGCATCTACAAATTTTATTTTAAAAACATCCTACCTGTTTTAGGCGGAATAATTTCCGGAGATAAAGCAGCTTATACTTACCTGCCAGATTCTGTTCAAGAGTTTGATGATAAAGTAAATCTTAAAAAACTTTTAACTAATTCTGGATTTAAGGAAATCAAAAAGTACAATTTTACTTTTGAAACCGTACAGGTTGTGATAGCCAAAAAGTAGTTATTGTAATTTGTACGAATATAGTTCTTCAATAACATACGTGTTTGGTAAATAAATATTTTCGCCCGCCAGGAAATTAATAATTTCTGAATCACCTTCCCAGCTAATAAACCCAATATCTTCAGCTATTCTGCCAATAGCACTAAATATCATTGGTGGTTGAGTTAAATCGGTAGTTAATTTAGCGGTATATCGAATTGTAAAAACTTCTTTTGTAACTGTAGAATTATTAAAAGCAAAATCAATAGTATTTTTTGAAATAACCTGTGCGTCTATTGTAAAGACATCATATTGAAATGATAGGTAATTAACGGTAATCTTATAAACTGACCAGGTTTGAAATAGTTCAAGAGGCTGATAAAGAAGTCGATACTCTCCATCGAAGGATATGGCTCCTTGCAGCGAATCCGGAATAATTACAGCAAATCCATTCGTGTCAATATCTACATAATTGAAAACACCCGAGTTGCTTTTTCTGAAGAAAGAATTACTTACGGATAGAACACCATTAATTTGAAAAGTATCAACCCTAGTTTGATACTGAGTTTGAAGTAAAGTTGTATCACCACTATAATAATTTTTTCTTGTTCCAGATTGAACTAATCCTGAACTATCGCCAGCCGAAATACTATAGTAATAATAGTTTCCATTCGAGTTGGGAAAATAATCTGATGAGGTTGCATTTGCATCAGGTTCTGTTGTTGATTCTTTGCAACCTACAGCAGCTATTAGCGTAAACAGTATAATTAATGAACTTTTTTTCATAAATATTTTTTCAATTCCTTAAACGCATTTAATCTATGACTGATTTTATTTTTCTCTTCGTGCGACATTTCTGCAGTAGTAATATTGTATCCGTTCGGTATAAATAGTGGATCATAACCAAATCCATTTTTTCCACGAGGAGTTCTAATAATATTTCCTCTTATTTCTCCGATTGCCGATTTAAATTCTTTTCCATCAAAATAAACAGCTGCACAAACAAATCTTCCGGGATGTGGTTCAGGAAATTCAGAAAGTTTTTTTATCAACTTCAAATTGTTTTTTTCATCATCTGAATTTTCTCCGGCATATCTTGCAGAATAAATTCCAGGTTCACCACTGAGTTGAAACGATTCCAATCCAGAATCATCGCCAAAACTTGGAATTCCGTATTTGTGAAAAGCTGCTTTTGCTTTTAATTCAGCGTTTTCTAAAAATGTTGATCCTGTTTCTTCAACATCAGGATAATCAGAAAAGTTCAGAAAGGATAATATTTCCACATCAACATCTTTCAGGATTTCTTTAACATCGTGCAGCTTACCTTTATTTGTAGTTGCGAGTAATATTTGTTTCATAATTTTTTCTATTTTGTATTAATTAGTGCTTTTGTGATTTAGTGGCCAAAGACTTTCTGCAACTAAAACTCCAAAACACCAAAGTCCACTAATTAAATTTTAGCTCTCTTCAATAATTTTTTTAATTCATCTTTAGAAGTTTGATTTAATTCTTTTTGATCATACAAAAATGATTTTTTATTAAGCACTTTCCATTCCCCTTCAATCATAACTGAATTAACTGAATCCGCATTAGAGGAAAACACGATATCAGAATAAATTGATTCATCATTGTCTGACATTGAATGCACATTTGTATTTAAATCAAGAAAAGCTAAATCCGCTTTTTTGCCTACTTCAATACTTCCAATTTCATTTTGCAAGTGCAATGCTTTTGCGCCCTCAATCGTTGCAAGTTTAAAGACAGTTTTAGCATCCATAACAGTTGGACCATGAATAGGTTTTTGGATTAGTGCAGCTAATCTCATTTCATTGAAGATACTGAGATTATTATTGCAAGGTGCACCATCAGCACCAAATGAAACTGAAATTCCTTTTTCCAGATACTTTGGAATATTCGCAATTCCTGAACCAAGTTTAAGATTTGAAGAAGGGCAATGAGAAACGCGAATATTATTTTTCTTGAGTAAGTTAGTCTCTTTATCATTTACATGAATGCAATGTGCTAAAACTGAATGATCATCAATTACACCGATTGATTCGAAGTATTCAATATTCTCTTTATTGTGTCTTCGTTTAACTTCTGCAATTTCACTTTTATTTTCTGATGAGTGGGTGTGATATAAACTTCCGACAAAATCTTTTTTCATTTCAAAAGATTCTTTGAGAAGTTTTTCTGAACATGATAAAACAAATCTTGGAGCAAAACCGTATTTAATTTTTCCATTTGAAGTGTTGTGATATGTTTTTGCCAACTGATAAATCTCATTCAATTCTGATTTAGTATCAGATTTAAATTCAGGGAACAAATCATTTTCGTCAATTAAACATTTACCAGCGATTGCACGTATTCCGGAATTCTGTAACTCTTCAAAAATAACTTGTTGATGCCGCAGAGTTCCCATATCAAGTAAGGTTGTAGTACCACTTAATAAAAGTTCATTTATGCCTAATCTTACTGCAGCAAGTAATGAGTTTTTATTATGTGCATTTTCATATGGAAAAATTCTTAGCTGCAGCCAATCAAGCAGTTCAAGATCATCTGCCAAACTACGAAACAATGTTTGGCATAGATGAATATGTGTTTGTACAAATCCGGGAATTAAAGTAAGATTTTCAAATCTGTAAATATCATTTTTATATTTTTTAAAATAGTTCTCATCATTTTTTGCAATGCGAATAATCATTCCATTTTCAATTTCAACAAAATGATTTTTGAGAATTCTATCTTTTCCATCAACAGTTACAATATTTTTTGGAACAATAATCATTTTTATGTTTTCTCTTTTTCTTCAAATATATTATCCATCATTTCAAATGCATATCTTAAATGCGGAATTACAATTGAACCTCCAACAATCAATGCAACATTAAATGTTTCCATTAACTCTTCTCGTGTTGCACCTTCCTGAATCGAACGATCGATATGATAAAAAATGCAGTCGTTGCAACGCAAAACCATTGATGCTGATAATCCCATCAACTCTTTTGTCTTTGCATTCAAAGCTCCATTAATATAGGCTTTGTTATCAAGAGCAAAGAATTTATTAAAATCTCTAAAACCTGAGTTAAGGATTTTGTCATTCATTTCTGTGCGGTATAAACGAGTTTCTGCTGTAGTTTTTTTCATCTAGGTTTCCACTATTATATTCTATTTTAAAATTGCTGCGTACAATTTATAATTTTATATTATTTGTCATTTCGGGCATAATAGTCAAAAAGTGTTGCTGGAATTTATATAAGTAATTACATTATATAAATTTACAGGAACAAAACTCAATGGTAGTTGAGAATGATGAAAAAAAACATTGTCCAAAGTGTAGCAGCAATTCAG
>JBGSPH010000014.1:0-275436 GCA_041738675.1 Ignavibacteriaceae bacterium | reverse complement strand
TGTTTGCGATGCGGTCTGCCATTTTATCTTTGTGCTTGGGTTAAAAGGATTAGGATAGTTTTGTGATAGTTCAAATTTATCCGGAACATTAACAATCACTTCAACAATGTTTGAATATTCAAATGTTCCATCAAAATCAATCTGCTTTAATCTGTAAAGATATTTTCCTGAAACAAGATTATTATCAACAAATGTATAAGATTGAATTGCTGTTGTAGTTCCATTACCATTTACAAAACTAAGTTTTTGCCAACTTAAGTTAGTCTCTTCGTTAGAATCAACAGCGCGTTCGATATCAAATCCTGAATTATTAAGTTCAGTTGTGGTAATCCAATTTAATTCAACAGCGCTATTTATAACGTTAGCAGTAAATGAAGCAAGTTCCACTGGAACAACCGTGCCAGTTACTGTTAGAACCGCAACACCTCTGCTGGCACAACTTATCCACAACTCATAACCATCCTGAACATTTTTCATTTCTATATCATAGATCTGGGCATGCGGTAATCCACTGGTTTGCTGCTGGGGAATAATACCAAAATTAGTTCCATCAAACCAGCATAAACCATACGTTGATGTTGTGGTACTGCCAAAATTGCCAAACCATAATCGTCCATCTGGCGTAACCAGAATAGGTGATATATTATCTCCAGGAATTTGAGAATTGGAAGGCGAATAATATTGATAGGTTCCGGTGTTTGCATTTATCTTAAATAGCCCTTGATTGCTTCCTACCCAGGCTATTCCATTTAAATCAGCAGCAACAGTTGTGAGAAGATCACTTTGAGGATTCAATTCCGGGAAATTGGTATTGTCTCTTGTAAAATTATAAGAACCGTCTGTTCGTAAAATTTGATTCCCCGAACAAGCCCAAATTGTTCCCGCTCTGGTGGGATCTTTTTCGATATTTGCGCCCCATCCATCAAATGGAACTGTAGTCCAGGAATTATTTGCATCGATATAATATTTTAGATTATAATACTCACCAAGACTCCACAATCTGTTTTGCGAATCCTCAACAACACCTTTTGACCTATCGTTAGTATAATTAAGTGAAGTATATGAACTGCCATTCCAGGAATGAAGAAAACCAAACAAAGGATTTATTATAACTTGTCCGCTTGATGGTCTGTAATAAATCACTTCAGTATTATCGGATTGAAAAGGAAACGGATAGCCTAAACCATAATTTTCATTGTTAAATCCAATCCATCTGGTTCCATCAAATTTTTGAAAACCTCCAACACCTGGTCCGGCATTCCCTGTCATCCAAACATTACCGCTGTTATCGATTGATATATCATCAACCCAATAATCGATTTGAGAAGAGTTTGTAATTCGGTAACGTTGCCAGATTCCAGTTTGAGCATCACGTTTTGCAGCACCGGCAATTCCGGTTACCCAGATATTACCAATAGAATCTATATCTAATCCATAAGAAAATCCCCCTTGCCGCCAAATGCCAAGATTCTGCCATGAAGTTCCATTGAACTGCCAAATATTACTGTTACCATCTGCTAATAATGCTTTATTGTTACCGTAAGCTTTAAATGCCCATACCTCATTTATTAAAGAGGCTGATAATGGAGGCTGCGCAGGTGTAACCCAATTACCTGATTCAGTTTTATAATCAAGTGAATAAATGCCAGGAGTGGCAATTCTGATTGCCCATAGATTATTTAAATCATCTACACAATCATTCCCGGGAAGCTTTATTACATCACCCGGATTACCGCTGTTTGGTAACTCTGTAAACAATTGAGTATCACTATCAAAAACTATTACTATAGATTCATAACTTGCCCAGACAAAGTAACCGCCATTAGCTTTTTCCTGGATAGAAACATTAATGAGAAAAGGAACAAGTGGTGGCCAGTTGTTGGCTGTAGATCCGTATCCCCAATAACGCCATTGATTGGTAGTTGGATTATAATTAACCAAGCCGCCGTTTCCCCAGGTAACTGAAACAACTGCAGCCCAGATTGAACCATCGGGGGCGATTGCAAGATCTCTGCTTCTGCCGCCGGGGTGTATTGAATTGTTTGAACCCCAGAATTGTAATGAGCTTCCGCCAATCACCGGATCAAATTTTAACAAACCCCGCCAGTGTGCCATCCATAAGGTTCCATTCGCATCTTCTTCAATATCACTTATGCGTGATGCGCCAACATCATTAATATCTCCTATTACAGGATAATCAACATTGGAATAATTCATCCATCTATTTTCGGCTTGAATATATTTTGCAAATCCACCTTCCTCAAAACCAGGATTATACGCTGCTATATATGGGTCTCCATCATGATCAATCCAAAGTCCTTCGGCATAGTCACCTTGAATTCCAGTATTGCCGGTGTTGTAATAACGCCAGGAGTATTGTGGATTTTGAGCTGATACTGTTGTTAATAATAGAAACAAAAAAAAGAAGAATCGTAAGCTGTTTTTCATGGAAGTCTCCACTGATTTTTTTTAATAATCTTTGTTTGATAAATAAAGTTATAGTTTGTTGAAAAAAGTAATTCCTTTATAGAATTACCCCTTTAATAATAAACATTAAGCATTCTTATTTAATTAGATGTAATTAGTTCTTCAAATCCAGTTTTTCAACCGTAATTTTTCTCTCGGTAGAAACTCCTATCAGACTATAAACGGGGCACCAGCTAATGAATGCCGTAAATAAGGGCACAATTCCTACTAGCCCCCACCAACTCTGATTGTAAATTCCGAAAACAATTATTAAAACTCCAAGAATAATTCTGATAATTTTATCTGCACTTCCAACATTCTTTTTCATTTTTAGTTCCTTTATGTATTGTTTTTAATCAATTTAATTTGTGTTAATTCACACATAACTTTTGAATTATTTCAGCAAGGTCATCTTGCGGGTTTGAGTAAACCCGCTAGACTCTATTTTATAAATATACACGCCGCTGTTTAAACCAACTGCATCAAAGTTAATTGTATATGTACCTGATTCTTTGAATTCATTTACAAGCGTTTTTACTTCCTGTCCGAGTAAATTATACACTATAAGATTTACATTTCCCGGGTCAGGAATACTGAATTGGATCTTTGTAATTGGATTAAATGGATTAGGATAATTCTGTAACAGAGTATAATCAATCGGTGAATTTGTTAGGTCATCAACAGCAGTAGCACCCGGCCACTGAATATCAACAAAATTTGCGTTGTGAGAAAAAGCCGATACAAAATCTCCATTTGCTGAATTAAACGTCAGTCTCCAAGCATGATCAATGGGTGGGGCATTATAACTACCATTACCATTATGATCGGCATAAAAATCTATTTTGTAATCTTTATTAAGATCAAATCCCGGAACCTCAACACTAAAGTTTGAAACCAAAACCGCTGGTAACGAAACTCTGCCTGCCTCTTCCTGATTTTCGATCTTAACAACACGCAATTCAAATAACTGCCCAATGTGCGGAGTCATTGCGGTAAAGTTAACAGTTAATAAATATTTCCATTGAATATCTGTAAATGTTGCATTGTGAGTAAAGTTAACTTCCGCATTTCCACCTGTGTAATTAAAACCTACTTTCCAGGCGTGATCTGCTGGCGGAACGTCATAAATTCCATTTCCATTAAGATCAGCGTAAAACTCAATACTATAATCACCGGGTTCTATCAATCCAATAATCGGAACGGGGAATGATGCCGAAGCAACTGAAGGAATTTTTACACGACCAATTTCTTTTTCAAGTGTACTGTTCTCAAGTTTTATTTCAAGCATTTGCCCAACATGTGGTGTCATTCCTGTAAAATTAATTGTAAGAATATTTTGCCATTTAATATCTGTAAAACTTGTATTGTGTGAAAAGGTTATAGTATCATTCCCAAAAGCATTGTTTAAGTTAAGTCTCCAAGCGTGATCTGTTGGCGGAGCATCATATTTTCCATTTGCATTAACATCTGCAAAAAAATCAACAAAATAACTTCCGCCAACATCAACAGCGGGCAGGGTGACACTAAAACTTACAGCCGAAATTAGTGCAAAAGTTCTATCAGTCTCTTTTAATGTGCTCTTATCAACAATCCGTAAGTAAAGGTTCTGATTTAGATGTGGTGACATATTGGCAAAGTTAATTGTAACATTTTCATGCTGAGGCGAACCAATAACACTTACTGTTAAAATAAATAGCAGTAAGTTCATCAACGATAAGAATCTTTTTGTAATCATAGCGGCTCCTTTTTACTTTATTTTAGTTAATTAATTATTTAACGCTCCTTGATCGATCCATTTTGCAATACTATCTATTGTTGTCGCAGGTAAAGGGGTTCCACTCAATGGCATCTGTGGACTGACTTCTCCTTTTAATATTTTTATTATTAAACTATTAGCACTGTTGCCTGCTTCTACTCTTTTATATTGAGGAAAGAGAACACTTTGCACACCAGCAAGATTGTTGAACGCCACACTTGATTCTAAAACAAGATTACCTTGATTACCAGATGATGAGTGACATTGTGCCCCGGTACAGTTGACAAATACTTTTGCTTTAATATCACTAAACTTTGCAAGTGGTACATTGTTAGTAGGCGGTGCAGTTGTTTGATCTTCTGAACAGGATACAAAGAAAGACAAGGTTAGCAGCGTCGTAAAAATTCTCATAAGTTTTAGTGTTTTCATCATTTTATCCCTTTTGTTTTTTTTAATACCCTAATAATTTTTAATAACTAAAGGCGATCCTTTCGAATCGCCTTAATTGAATATTTACTTCTAACGATTTAACATTACTTTAATAACATCATCTTTCTAACCTGTACCTGGCTGCCGCTTTCCAATCTATAGATATAGAATCCAGAGCTTAAACCATCTGCATTAAAATTAACGCTGTGCGAACCTTGAGTAAGATTTCCATTTAATAAAGTACTTACTTCTTCACCAAGAGCACTAAATACTTTTAATGTTACAAACTGATTTGCGGTAATTGTAAATGATATTGTAGTTGATGGATTAAATGGATTTGGATAATTCTGTTCAAGAACAAATTCATTGACAACAACGGGGGATTCTTCAATCCCAGTTGGTGAAGTAATTTTTGATTGTATCTGTAAAGCTGTTTTGTTTGATGATGCATCAACAACAGACCAAACAATTACTTGCTGCCCATTTGTTAATTGGCTCGCATTTATAAGATTGTAGTTGTTATCAATTACAATTGTTTGATTGTCTATATTATAATTACCTGTTGGAAGTTGGATTGAAGATCCGTTAACAATTCCTGTAAATCCACTAACTTTCGAAAAATTCATTCCGTCTTCGATCTTTATTCTTAATGCAAGCAGGGTGCTATCCGGAGTTCTTACCATCTTTACTTCAACAAACTGATCAACGCTTAAGTCTGAGAAGGAGATTGGTTGATTAGCGTGATTAAGGTAAGCGGTATTTGCATTCACAAAAACTACAAGACCGTTAAGTTCTATGCAGCTTGAATTTATTACGGTTATTCTTCCAAAGATCTCTACATCTTCGTTTCCTTCAAGTTTAATCCTTGATGCTTTAGCTGTTGTTGTTCCGGTTTTTGTACCTTTAACTTCAACTAACTGCCCAACTTGAAGTGCGGAATATTCGATTGGATTATTTAAATGATCTAATACCTGGGTTGTGCTATCAACACTGAATGTAATTCCATTAACAATAAGATAGGTTGCCGTTAAATCAGTAATATTTCCTTTGATTTCAATTTCATTTCTTACAAAATCTTCAATCTGGATTCTGCTTGCATAATATGTCCCATCTTGTTTTTTGAAGCCTTTTACTTCAACCCACATTCCAACAGCTAAAGAAGCAATTGTAACAGGCATTCTGTTGTTATCAAGAAAAACTGTGTTTGAATCGGTTGCAAAAGTGATTCCATTTATTGTTACGTCTGATCCGACGATGCTTTCAATCTGCGCCGTGAATTCAATTTCATTTCCCGGCATATCTTCCATCTTTATTCTGACTGCTAAAAATGAGTTATCGGGTTGTCTGTATGCTTTAACCTCAACTCTATCTCCAACATTAAGGTCAGAAAAAGAAATCGGCATTCTGCTGTGATCAAGAATTACGGTTTGAGCATCAACAAAAAATTCATACTGTCCAACGGTTAAACTATTTGATGTCAGACTTTCGATTAATCCTGTTATTTCCAGTTCGCCGTTATGCTGATTGTGATCATCTTCGGTTTTTACTCTTGTTGCAAGCAAATCGCCATTTGTTTGCAAGCTTGCTTTAACTTCAAGAAGAATTCCAACAACTATTTGTTCAAATGAAAAAGTATTTCCATTTCTACCCCTGTATTCGGTATTAGCATCAACATAAAATGTGCTGCCGTTGATAACAAAAGAAGTTGCGCCAACCTCTGTAACATATCCTGTTAATTCAACTTCGTTTTCATTTCCCACACCATCCTCTGATTTTATTCTGGAGGCCAGGTACGTTCCATCATTTCTAAGATCTGCCTGAACCTGTACGAGATCATTTAACTGAAAGAAAGAAAATGTAACTGTAGAACCACTCGGTCCCCTGAATTCTGTACCGGCATCAACATAAACCGTATAACCCTGAACCACAAGGTAATCAGCACCAAGCTCGGTTATGTTTCCGGTTACTTCAAGATCGTGTAATGCAAAAAGATTAATACTGCTGATAAATAATAGCAGCGGTATCAAGTATACTTTACTGATATTCAATAAAGTAAAGCGCAAAAGAGTCGATTGTGTTTTCATAGTACGTTCCTTTTATTATGTGTTTGTGTTTATTGGATTAAACTCAATTTCAATTTTTATGTCTTTAATGATTAAGTGTGTGTGATAACATTAAAGTGACAAGGGAAATTAATTTTATCCGAATAGTATGAAATGGATCATGGTTGGAAAGATTTAAAATGAAAATTTGCAGCGATGCATAAAAATAATAAACCGAAACATTTTATTGTTTCGGTTTATTACATAAATACTAAGGCGGAATTATTATTAAAAGTCTTATTTCATCAAAGCAATTTTTTGTGATAAGCGCATTGTGTTTGCTTCAAGTGAAACAATATAAACTCCTGAGGCTAATCCATTTGCATTAAAATTCACTTCGTTTAATCCGGCAGAAAATAATTGATTACTAATGTCAGCAACCTCTTCGCCTAATAAATTATATACTTTAATTTTTACAATTTGTGATGAAGGAAGTGAAAATGAAATAGTTGTAGTTGGATTAAACGGATTGGGATAATTTGCATAAAGCTTTATTTCTGTCGGAATTATTTTTTCTTCTTCAACATCAGTGGGCGTGAATTGAATATTTAAATTATATTGAGATTGGTTTTGCGGACTTATTATAAATATCTCACTTACTGCATTTGGGAATCCAGCCTTTTGCGCCACTAACTGATATGATCCATAGGGCAAATTATTAACGTAGAATCTGCCATCCTCCTTGCCAAAGTTGTAAGAATATAAATGATTATTAGTTATAGACCTTGCAAGTACTGTTATACCATCTAATCCCTGCGATTCTAAAAATGGAAGTGTAATATTTCCATAAGCACCGCCGCCACCGTAAGATGAGTCTCTTTCCAAATAAAGATTTTTGTTTGTAATTGTTTGATTTACAAAAACCGAATCCGCATTTTGCCAGAAAACAGAAGTTGCATTTTGATTATTAAAATATGTTGGAAGAAAATACTCTGAATAACCTTGGACAAAATAATAGGAACTGTCTTCAACATTAATATTATAGCTTCCATCTGGCCTTATAAATCCTGCATAAACAGAGGAATCGGCAGATAATAAATTTGGTTTTAATAATGTTGGTGTATGTGTGCCTTTTCTAACAACCACAACACCTTTGTTTATGGGTATTCCGTAAACAGAGTCAATTAACACTCCGGAAACTGATAGCCCAAAGTTTTTTATGCTTTGGAGCGCTAAATCAACACTAATGGTCTGGCCTGAGTCGAGCCGAACAGATTGTGCAAAGTATGGATCTGAAGTATTGCCCGAAAACATTACGCGGTATCCTTCCTTTTCGGCTGCAACAGTGTAATCACCTACAGGCAATTGTAGATTATAATTACCGGTGATATCTGTAAATGTGGAATCAAAAAGATAAATACCATAGTAAAAAAAGTATACTTTAGAATTTGGCAAGGCAGTTAAAATTTCGTCAGAAATAATCCCCGAGCAAGTTCCATAATCATCATCAAAAAAATCTATTTTAATTCTTAAATCTCGTGGACTTTCAGGAACATTGCTATAAACCCAAACTGTATCGGCCGTATCACTTACAGTTATGTTATAAAAATTTGTAAGCGTAATATTTAATCGTACGGTATCATCTGGATTTAACGCTATTGGAAGTTGAGGGTGATCTTCAAATTCTAAAATGTAATATGGGCTGGTTAATGTTAAACTGTCAATATAAAGTATTTCGTTTCCATCATTATATAAATAAGTATAGTCAAATCTGCTAAAAATATCTTCAAATTGGATATTTCTTGGCTCAATCTTTATATCGGGCTGACCGAAGCTATTATTAATTAATAATAAAGCTATTAAAATTGTAAAATAATGTTTATTCATAGTCACGAGTTTATTTATTTTAGTACTAATAATATGAAAATAGTGACAAATTAAAGAGAGAAAAAAATCGACTTTTTGAATATATCCAAACCCGAACTTGAATCGCTTCTAATTTCATCAAAAGAAGGGGATTCAAAATCATTTAACAAGATATCCGGCTATGTGCGGGAAATATCTTATTCATACTTTTTATCTAAACATCGCGCTCACAAGATTACCAACAAAGACGATGTTGATGATTTAGCCACCAACGTATATATCGCTTTTGCCGAACAATATCATAAAATAGATGCTATTGAAAACTGGTTGCGCCGGGTTTTGTTTTTAACTTTTGTAAGATGGTACAAACAAAATAATCTGCGCAGAACATTAGAATTAAACGAAGATATTACTGCCGATGATTCAAATCTTAGAACGGATGAAGGCTTTGATGTAAATGCTATTTTAAAGATTCTGGATACTTTAAGTGAAGACAAGCAAGAAATAGTGAAGCTAAGGTTTTGGGGTGATTTGAAGTTTTCTGAGATTGCAGAAAAACTGAATAAGAACGAGGCGGCAATAAAAAAAATGTTTTACCGAACGATAGAAGAATTAAAAAACAAATTGGAATAATGTCACTTTTAATTGATTGTTATTACTAATGGTTAAGAAGCACAAAAAGGCATAGATAAAATGAATGATTTTTCTAAAATAATAGAGTTGCTCGATAAAGAATTTATTTCTGAAGATGATAAAAATCTTCTTGATGAAATGATTAAGAATAATCCCGAAGCAAAAAAAATAAACGATGCATACTTAAATCTTAAAACTTCACTAAAAAGAAATGAACACATTGATGAAGAGTTGATGGCTGAATATGTAATGTATAAAAATAATCTTTCTTCAGATAGATTGATTGTGCTGCTCGCAAAGAAAATTGAAGATCACATAAGAAAATGTGTTAAGTGCGAAAAACTTTTTACAGAGCTAAACGCAGAATATTGCGATGTTGATTCTTTTGTTAGTCAATCCGTAGTTGAACAGGTTAATCAAGAAAAACTAACAGAGCAAAAAAGATTTTTTCTATTTAACAGTTTTAGTACTGCAAAATATGCTTTTGCATCATTAGCGGCTGTTGTTGTTTTATATCTTGGATTGTTTGCTGTTTCATCATTTACAACTCCGGATTATAAAAAATCTTTTATGGATGGCGAAGATTTTTACACAACACGCGGAAGAACTTCAGAATTATTCCAGCGAGGATTAGATGCCATAGATAGAAGAGATTATGATTCTGCTATCAAATATTTAAGTGATGATGTTAATAGCAGCAAATCAGACGAATCAGTTTTCTACACACACTTTGTTCTTGGGATAACTTATATAAACAAAGCTGAAAGTGATTTTCTGGGTTTGTTCAGATCATTTAATAAGGAATATGTTGCAAAAGGAATTAAGAATTTTGAAAAATCAATCCAGTTTAATAATAGCGGTAAGTTTGACAACCTGAAATTAGACGCAGAATTTTTTATTGGAAAATCATATTTATTGATTGATGATAAAACTTCTGCACTCGAACACTTGCAGCTAGTTGTTGACGGTAAAGGCAGTTATTACAAAAAAGCGCAAGAATTGATAAAAAAATTATAATTCGATTTAATGAATTACGATGATGAAAAAACCCGCAACTACATTTTTTGCTTTAATACTGTTTGCCCTAACTGGATTGTTTTTTATTGCAACGGGATTTTTACCCGTTGATGAAATAACATATGATAAAAAGAGAGATTTAAAAACCCAATCTGAATCTTTCATTGCATCTTTGAAATTTCAACGAATCGAGAAAGCGCTCCTTAACTCATCAAGCATTACTGCAATCGCTGATTCTATAAACCAATTAACGAATACGTTTGAGAAAAATTATTTAACTGCATTATTACAGAAAAGAAAAGGCGAGTATGAAAACTCATTTAATCTTTTACTTTCTATGTTATCCGGCTTACCAAATTATTATCAATATTATGATGAATTGATATTTTTCGCAAAAGCCTCAAATAATCTTGATGAAATAAAAAAGTTCGTTGAGACGGGGAAATATCAGAACAAGTATTTTGATTATTTGACAGCATTATTCTTTTATCATACTAATAAATATTCCAAAGCTGTTGAAATATTAAATGACAAAAATGATTTTGAACAACTATATCTTTTATCTTATTCATATCGTGGTCTCGGTGATTATGAAAAGGCTTTGTCGGTAATTAATCAAGCAGAAAGTTTACTGCAAAAAGAAAGTTATGAGCTAAGCAAAGTAATTATTTCAAAAGGTTCCCTATTTCTGCTTTCCGGAAAGTATGATGAAGCAGAAAGGTTCTATACTGCCGGATTAGAATCAGCAAAGCAATTCGGCAATATAAAAGAAGAAGCTAAAGCTCTCATAAATCTTGCAATACTTGATGATCAAAACGGAAATGTAGACGAAGCAAAAAGTAAACTTGAAATTTCAATCCAGATTTCTAAAGCAATTGAAGATAAAGAACTTGAAGCAACCGCTTTATCAGAGCTTGCTGTTTCATATACTTACTCGGGCAATGTTATTGAAGCCAAAAATAATTACGAAGCAAGTTTTGAAATATTTAAAGTATTAAACCACAAAGAACGATTATCAAATCTTTGTGCAAACATTGCCTCTCTTTATTCTCAAACAGCAAACTATTCTTTAGCAATAGAATTTTACAACAATGGTTTTAATTTTGCCGGAGATAATGTTGCCTCCAAAGTTTTAAATCTTCGCGGACTTGGAGATGTTTATAGTAATCTTTCTAACTATTCTAAATCGCTTGAATATTATGAAACTGCTAAAGAATTGGCTAAGCAAATAAAAGATGTTGCCACAGAATCTTCTGTTGATGTAAGCATTGGAACATTATACTATAATATTAATAAGCCAATCAGGGCTCTGCAGATTTTTTTAGACGCAAAAGATAAAATTGATTCTAAATCAGATCCATATTCGGCTGAAGATATATTATTTAAAATCGGATTGGCATATTCTGCAATTGATAGTTTAGACAAAAGCGATTCAGCACTAAGCACGGCACTTAATATAGCTGAATCTGTAAACGATGTGTATTATACAGCCATAATTAAATCTGAACTTGGGTACAATGCTTTTCTTCAAAAAGATTTTGCCAAAGCTGAAAATTATATTAACAGCGCAATGCAACTTTCAAAAAACAATGGATTTAACCAGTTACTTGGATTGCAAAATCTTTATTTGGGAAAAATCGCTTATGCAAAAAATAATTTAACCGGGGCTATAAAGTATTTTGAAACGGCTTCTCTGATTGCAGAACAGGAAATGGATTACAATAATGTTTTTGAATCCGAATATTCTATTGCAAACGTTTTTGTAAATCAGGGCAGGTTTGATGAAGCCGAAAAACATTATTTAAAAGCCATTGATCTTTCCGATAAAATTTCCGAATCATTAATTAATAATGCAGAAATTCAAATTGCACATTTTTCCGGTTTGAATGATAGTTATTCTGAACTTGCCGAAATGTACTTACAGCAAAACAGAAATGAAGAGGCTTTTGCAATTATTGAAAAATCTCATTCAAGAAACACTTTCCAAAACTTATCTGATTTAAGAATAAACTCATTAGGAATTTCTAGTGACAAGCTTAAAAAGTTTTATGATTTAAAATGGATGATTGAATCTGGAATGTTCTCAGGAAATAAGCTTGCAGAATTAATATCTGAATATCAAATAATAAAAAATGAAATTGGAAAAAAAGGAAAACTGTTAACAAGTTCGATCAATGATTTTAACATTGCAAAGCTTCAGCAAAATTTAAGTAAAGATGAAAATTTATTAACCTTGTTTTTCGGAAAAGAAAATCTTTATTTCTTTAACGTAAACATGGGAAAATATTTAGTTGAAAAAAGCAATTTATCTAAACAGCAAGTTGTTGATCTGTTAAAAAAAATAGCTCCGCTTTACTCATCTGAGTATCAGAACAGCGGCCTATATTTTAACCAGGATTTATTTTCATTCAATACAAAATCCGCAAATGAATTTTACGTAAAAGTTTTACAACCAATATTAAAGGATATTCCAAAAGGAAATAAGCTCATCTTTTCCTTGCCTTCAGAATTAGTTTTAGTTCCTTTTGAGTTTCTTGTAACTGAGTTTAAAGAAGATGATAGTCCGTTTTATTATGATAACAAAAATTATTTAATCGATGACTATGCAATATCATATTCGCCGTCATCATCTATTTATGTTTTGCAGAAATCGATAAAACAAATAAATGAGGATAAGGTTCTTTTGGTTGGCGATCCTCAGATTAGTAATCAGGATTTTGCTCTAAGTTATCGCGGCGGTTTACTTGAAGATGATTCTTTTAATGCAAGAAATATTGTTTTGTTTCCTTTGCGTTATTCAAAAGAAGAAATTCAAAACCTAAACTCGATGTTTTCAAATGGATTTACTTTGCTTTCTGGTGAAGCTACTGAAAAAAAATTCAAAGAAAATGCAGCGCAGAGCAGTATAATTCATTTATCAACACATTCATTTCTTCATAAAAATCAGCCCCTGATAATTTTTTCAAAAAGTAAAGATGAGTCGGAAGACGGATATCTTGAAAGAGGAGAAATACTCCTGTTAAATCTTAATTCTGATTTGGTTGTTTTGAGTTCTTGCAGATCGGGTCTTGGAGAAATTGATGAATCCGAAGGCGTTATAGGAATGCAAAAATCTTTTTTTGAAGCAGGAGCAAAAAGCGTTGTTGTTTCTCTTTGGGATGTTAATGATAAATACACTTCATTGTTTATGCAGAGTTTTTATAAATATATAAGCGAGGGTTTTGATAAATCTGAAGCACTAAGAAAAGCAAAAATATTTTTTAGAAAAAACTACTCGGCTAACCCATATTATTGGTCGGCATTTATTCTTTCTGGTGATGTTTCTAAAATAGATAATATTAAAACAGCTTCATCCAATTATCTTTTATTTATACTGCTTGGAATTTTTATTTCTGTGTTTGCAATATATTTTGCGCGCAGAAAAACTTCATTAAGTTAACTTCGTCACTTGATTACCCTTTTATTTTTTATTTTTATCACACTTTATTTATTATTCGCTATCAATTAATATTAATAAGGAACTACAATGCCCATTGAAGCAAACAAAGTTGTTACGATGAATTTTACATTAACTGATGAAACCGGAAACGTTTTAGATTCTACTGATGCTGGCGGACCATTCTCATATATTTCTGGGAAAGGAATGGTTTTACCTAAGCTGGAAGAGGCTGTAAGCGGAATGATCATAGGAACAAAAAAACAATTAAAGCTTGAAGCAAAAGACGGCTATGGATTATATAATGACGATGCCGTTCAAGCTGTTGGCAAAGAAAATTTTCCGGAAGATTTCGTTTTAGAAGCCGGAATGGAATATATGGCAAGCAATCCTGAAGGAGTTCAAATGCCGTTTGTAATTACAAATGTTGAAGATGAAACTGTTACGGTTGATTTTAATCATCCGCTTGCTGGTAAGAATTTAAATTTTGATTTAGAACTTCTTGATGTAAGAGATGCAACTGCTGAAGAATTGGCTCACGGGCATGTTCATGGGGCTGGCGGACACCACCACCATTAATTAATAATTTACAATGTACAATTAAGAATTGGGAGGATTGAACTTTTTCAATCCTCTTTTTTTTGTCTATGTTAATTTGTCATTCCCACGAAAGTGGGAATCTACAATTCTAAAAGCAGATGGGTCTGCCTCAAAAGCAAAAATTATCGAGCTGTCTTTCCTGAGTAAGCAGGAATTTATTTTGTTTCAAGATTTTCAGATTCCCGTTTTCACGGGAATGACATATAAAGTTTGACTTATGAGATGCCTCATAACATTCTATTATTAACTACTTAACTTCTAACTTATTATTACTTGCATCTGCATCCGGAATATTTTTATTTAACATCTCAACAGATTTTACTTTTCCTTTAACTTCTACCTCCAACCAAGCTTCTGTATTTCCGTTTTCCCAAATTGATGTTGATGAAGCAAGTTTTGTTTGCGTTCCATTCTCAAGAGTTAATGTAATATCAATCGGGACAGGAAGATTTCCAACCTTCTCAATCAATACTTTTATTTTTCCATTTTCGGTTTTTAAATCTTTAATTGCAAGATCAGGAATGTGAGATTCAAAAAACCATGGATTCCATAACCAGCTTAAATCTTTCTTTGCAACATCTTCAAATGTGTAAAAGAAATCCCACGGGGTTGGATGTTTGCCATTCCATCTTGAAATAAATTCTTTTAATCCTTTAGCAAATAATTCTTCACCCAAAGCCGATTCAAGCATTTCGTAAGCAAGTGCCGGTTTGTAATAACTCATCATACTTAAATGTGGATCGCGGGAAAGTATTGATGGAAGGATCATGAGAATATCCATTTCATTTCCTGCCCATTTAGAAAATCCAACTGCCGCGCGTGTTCTGTGATCATATTCCGAAAGCTCTATCTGCAAATCCCACGGAAGAAAATATGCCATACCTTCATCCATCCACGCGTAACGGCTTTCATTTGTTCCCACATAAAATGGAAAATACATATGAGCAATTTCGTGAGTGGTTACATAAACATCATTTATTGTATTAGAAAATTGTCCATCGTTCACAATCATTGGAAATTCCATTCCGCCATCACCATTAAATACTGTTATTTGCGGGTAAGGATAAATTACTGCAGGCATTTGTTTTGAGAAAAATTCTATTGATCTTTTTGCAATTGTGGCTGCTTGAGTAAAAAAATCAGATCCGGGATTGTAAGCAGCAAAGCACGCTATTCGTTCTCCGCTTTCTAGTTCGATGCTTGTACCATCCCACAAATAAAAATCGCTCATACCAAAAGCGAAATCAGAAATGTTTTTTGCTGAATATTTAAAAGTCGCAAATCCATTTTTATTTTTATACACTTCTTTACTGCTATCTTCTTTAGAAATTATTTTAATAAGTTTATCTGAAGTGAGAGCTTCGTTATATCTTTTTAAATAAGTATCGTGTAAAACTTCATCTGGATTTTGCAGCATTCCTGTTGCCCAAATACCAAATCCTTTTGGAACTTTAATTTCAACATTCATATCAGAATAATCAAAATAAAATTCGTGTTCAGCATTATAACTGATCATATCCCAGCCGCGGATATCATCATAAACTGCAACTTTGGGGTACCAGTAACCAACAAAAAAAGTTGATTCCCCGTAAGTGCCAATTCTTATATCTGTGCCCTTGGGAATTACAAAACTCCAGTCAACTTCAATATCCTTTTTAGATTTTGGCGGAAGGGGAGAAGCAAGTTTTATTATAAGGTTAGTTCCCTGATAAGAAATAACTTTATCATCAACATTTAAACTTAAATTACTACCATCAACAATAAGTTTGCTTAACTTTACTCCATCTGTTACGGTTTCAGGATTAAGTTCTGTGTTTCTTGCGGCTCCCTTTTTATACATGTCCTGGTAAAGTTTTAACACGATATTTTTTAATGTATCGGAACTATTATTAAAGTAAACTATTTTTTCGCTGCCAGATAATAATCTGGTTTTGGGTTCGATTTCTGCTTTGATATTATACTCAGAAAAATTTTGCCAGTAATTTGTTCCGGGTCTTCCATCGTAAGATCTTGTTTGATTTGTGTAAGCCTTCTTTAGCTCTTTAGATTTTTTAAGATCGGATCCAAAGGAAACGGATAATGTTAAAACTAAAATCAAAGCAGATGTTATATAAGATTTCATACTCGTTTTTCCTTAGTATGTTTGATTGCTAAATTTGAACACTAATTTTAGTAACTGTTTGTTCATCGCAAAGAAATATTTGATGAACGGTTAAATAAAAAATCTAACCATTAAATTAAAAATGAAAATAGAATCACCAACTAGTTTTGAAAATTTTCTTGATATTACTAAATCAAACAAGGCGGTTTGCTTTTACTTAAGCACGCCCGAATGCAATGTTTGCAAAGTGTTAAAACCAAAAGTAATTGAGATGTTGGAAAGTGATTTCCCTAAAATCATTTTTTGTTATGTTGATTTAAACGAAGCAAAAGAAATTTCAGGACAGCTTTCTGTCTTTTCTGTTCCAACAATACTTGTTTATTTTGAAGGCAAAGAAACAATACGTGCATCGCGTAATATACATCTTGAAGAATTGCGCGAACAGATTGATAGGTATTATAAATTGATTATTTAATAAAATTAATTTTATTTAAAGTCATTTCGACCAAAGGAGAAATCTGAAAGCAGTAAGTAATCAGATTTCTCACCCCGATAAGTTAGGGATTTGAAATGACAATCATAAGATGAAGAGATTATTCTAATAACAAGTTTTTATTAAGGGAAAAACAAAATGAAAAAAATATTTTTAGCACTAATAATATTATTATTATTCTATTTTGCTGGATGTGAAGAATTAACGGATCCGGATGTTGGGGTAGATAGCGAGATAACTGCCAAAGAAAAGGTTGATGATGTTCTTCAAAAAGCAAGATTAGATTTTGCAACTGATGCAAAGCTTTCCGCTATCTACGGCTGGAATGTTGATTTGCTGGGTAATATAGATTTGCTGGAAACGGATAATGCTTTTGTTTACGTAGTCCGGTCAAACAATTTGCAGAGTAATGAGTTTTATGTTCCGGTGTTTGCGGCAGGACCCGTTAAATCACCAATTAACTTTACAACAATGTTATCTTTTATTAAAGACACCACCGCGGGAAACATTCTTGGAAGTGTTTTTAACAGACTTTCTACACTGTCGATTGATCCTGCCGCAAATTATAAAGACAGTCCCGCCACCATAGACACGGCACTTGTGCATGGCGGAAATATTTTTATTTCGCAGAATACCGGAGTTAAGATTGATATGTTTCTTCTGCCAAGTAAATCTATAGACACAACTTTAACAATCAATAATTCTGCCGACTGGATTGTTAACTTTTATTCAAGCAGCAAATCCCTCGTGCTTTGGATAAACAGTAACAGCGGAGTTGTAACTAAGCTTTCCGGCAATTAAAAAAGCGATTCTTGACAATCGCTTTAATATTAATTCATCAACTCTAACCCTTAATTAAGTCATTCCTTAATAAGATTTATACTTCCTTCTTCAGGGATTTTAATTTTATAAGCAACTCCGTTCTTTACTTTTAATTTAGTATCACGCAGCCAGGGATTGTAAAGTTTAAGCGTCTTATAATTTACGCCGAGTGTAGAAGCATAATCAGCAAAATCTGTAACGGATGTAGTTAATTCAACTTCTTTATACTTAAGCGGTTTGTACAAATCTTCGTCTTTCAAATCGTAACCATAGGCGGTTGGATTTTCCATAATCAGTTTCATTGCAATTATTCTTGAAACATAACGCGATGTTTCTGAACCAAGTACAAGATTCCAATAATTGGTTGTCTTTTGCAGTCCGCTCCATTTATCAATTCCGCTCATTCCTGCATTATAAGAAGATGCCGACATTGTCCAGTTACCAAACATCTGGTAAGCCGTGTTTAAATATTTGCACGCAGCTTCGGTCGATTTAATTACATCATATCTTTCATCAACTTCATCAGTAACCTCTAATCCGTATTGCTTTGCTGCGGATTTAATAAATTGCCAGTAACCTGTGGCACCTGCTGGAGAAACGACATTCTCAAGGTTGCTTTCAACAACTGCTAAATATTTAAAGTCATCGGGAATATTGTTTTGTTTTAAGATTGGTTCAATCACCGGGAACCATCTTGCGGCTCTTTTTATTGCTAATATTGTTGCAGAGTGCCAGTAAGTGTTAACTAATATTTCTCTATCAACTCTTTCATACACTTCAAAGTTTTCTAGTGGAACGCCTTCACCAAAGATTGTAATGCTATTCGGAATTTTAGGAGAGATAATTTTATAATCCTGAGGAAACTGTTCATCTGGATTTCCCTCTGTGGCCGCTATAGTATTAGGTGTAAAGAACAGGTTCGTTGATACAAACAACAACCCAACAACAGTAAGAACACCAGCAATGAAATAGTAAAATTTAGTTTTTTTAGTAAAGCTTTCTTTCATCCGTAATAAAACACTCATTATAAATCCTTTTTAATTTGCATCGAATAATAAAAAAATGTGCTGCCATTACGAAGACCAAAAGAAGAGTTGTTATATTGGGGATGCAGAATAAATCATTTTAACCTCTGTGGAATTCCGTGTTTCTCTGTGAAAGGATTAGTACTTACACTGAGAGCCACCGAGGTTTCACTGAAAAACAGAGGAATCTTATTTTTTTAGAGGAAATATGCAAATACAAGAAGCGTTACTAAACAGAAGAAGCATAAGAAAATATAAAGATAAAAAAATCAGCAAAGAGGATATTGATAAGATTTTAAAAGCCGCAATGTACGCACCCAGCGCAATGAACTTGCAAGCATGGCAATTTATTGTGATTGATAATAAAGATGCTTTGATTGAAACAATTAAATCAATTCCCTATGCAGAAATGTTAAGACAATCTGCTGGAGCAATTATTGTTTGCGGTGATTCTTTGGTTGAAATAAATGAAAGCTGGCTGTTACAGAATTGTTCCGCAGCAATACAAAATATTTTACTTTCTGCTCACGGATTAGGAATCGGTTCGTGTTGGATAGCGATACACGGAATGGATGATGTTTACAAAAATATTAAAACACAATTTAAGCTGCCTGAAAATATTGTTCCAGTATCATTAATTTCGCTCGGTTTTCCGGATGAAGTTGTGAAAGTAGAAGAAAGATTTAAACAAGATAAAATTCATTATAATAAATGGTAAACAATGGATGAAGTAAAATCAAATAAAGATTATAATCCTGAAATGCATTCCGCAGAACACATCCTCAATCAAACAATGGTTAGGATGTATAACAAAGGAAGATCCTTTTCAAATCATATAGAAAAGAAAAAATCTAAATGTGATTATAAGTTCGATCGTAATCTTACAGAAGAAGAAGTTGATACTATAAATAAAAAGGTAAATGATGTTATTGATCAGGATTTAAAAGTAACAGAAGAGTTTTTAAAAAGAGATAAAGCGATAAATAACTTCAAACTCGCTCAATTACCGGATGATGCCGGAGACACAATTCGGATAATTAAGATAGGCGATTATGATTCTTGCCCCTGCAGCGGGGTTCATGTTTCTTCCACAAAAGAAATCGGAAAGTTTCAGATCATCTCTACAAGTTTTGAAGATGGCGTTTTAAGAATACGATTCAAATTGCCGAAAGAATAAAGCAAAGCAAAAGAAGCGATTCATTCTACTTAAAGAAATTTTCAGATGCCGAAATAATTCGCTGCAGAAAACAACATGATAAATAGATAAGTTAAATTATTTAAACATTTCCGGATGCTGCTTATGAAAATCAGTTGCATCCTGATAAAGCTTTGCAAAAGCAATCAATCTCCCCTCATCAAATAATCTTCCTATAAAAGTAATGCTTGTTGGCAATCCTTTATCAGAAAACCCATTAGGAAGCACTATGCAAGGATGCCCTGTCAAATTTGTAAGAAGATTATTGTCTCCTTCCCAAGACGGAGCTATATATAAATCTATTGTGCTCATAAGTTTCTGCATTTCTTGTATCAATAAAGTTCTAACGCGGCTTGCATTTATATATTCTACAGCAGGAATAAATCGTGATGCGCGGAATGTATTTGGCCAGGCATTTTTAATTTGTCTCACAAGAAGATCATCTTTGTTGCTTCGCGTCAGTTCATCAAAAGCAGCTCCTGCTTCTGCGGAAAGCATTATCGCTAGATCGTTTACAGGAAGATCAGGCAGTTCAATAGGAATTAATTCTGCACCAAGTTCTTTAAGTTTTACTAGTGTTAATGAATCGTTTGTATGAAAATCATATTGTTTATCAAAATCATTTTTTAGATATCCGATTTTCAATCCTTTAAGATTACTTATTGGCTGATAGTTAAACGGAACATCGTATAAGCTTTGGTCAACACCATCGATTCCTTTAATCGCATTAAATACAATTGCAAGATCTTCTGCAGATCTGCAGATCGGACCTATTTTATCCATAGACCAGCTAAGGGCCATTGCGCCGGTTCTGCTCACTCTTCCGTAAGTTGGTCTTAATCCTGTTGTTCCGCAAACAGTAGAGGGCGAAACTATTGAACCGTATGTTTCTGTACCAATTGCAAATGGTAAAAGTCCTGCAGAAACGGAAGATGCAGATCCAGCGGAAGAGCCGCTTGAGCCTTTTGTTGTATCCCAAGGATTTCTTGTTGTTCCGCCAAACCACACATCGCCCCAGGCAAGCGCTCCCATTGTTAACTTTGCAACAAGGACAGCTCCTGCATTTTCAAGTTTTGTTATTACGGTTGCATCTTCATCTATCATTTGGCCTTTATATGGCATTGCGCCCCAAGTAGTTTTGTAATCTTTTGTTGCCAGAAGATCTTTAACTCCAAACGGAATACCATGCAGCAGCCCGCGATATTTTCCCGCAGCAATTTCTTCATCAGCAATTTTAGCCTGACGAAATGCACGTTCTTCCGTAAGTGTTATTACACAGTGAAGCACAGGATCATATTTTTTTAACCGCTCAATAAAAAATTTTGTTAATTCGATTGAAGTAATTTGTTTTGTTCTTATCAATTCGGCAAGCTGACCAATTTTGCAAAATGCAAGTTCATCTTTATTGGCGGGCATTTTTGTGTTTGAGTAATCACTGAACTTTACATTTGCCAATTCCTGGGGAAACGTAAACCCAACAGGAATTGCATTAAAAAGCAATGATGGCATTACGCTGTTGTTAAGTTCAACATTTCTAATTTTATCATAATTGCTTTTTTGCTCTTCAAGATATCCAAGCATGGAATCACGTTCAGCATTTGTAAAATTAAGGTTTATTAATTTTTCTGCGTTCTCAATGCTTTCTTTGGAAATATTTTGTGAAATGATAAATGACGGGGCAACCATTGATAATACAACCAGAATTAATTTAAATCGCTTTTGCATGATTATCTCCTTAAGATTTATAGAAAATTATTTCAAAAAAAGGATTAATGCTAATACATTGTTGAGATAAGCTGAGAAAAAATTATAATAACAAGGTTCCAATACTTAGTGGAAAGGTATTAATCCTGTAAAGACGGTTGATACCCCGTCTTTACAATTAGCTAAATATTTTAATGTGAATAGATTTGAAGAAAATAAAAACTCTTTGAACTTAAAATCTAACTGTCTATCACTATTATAATACCATCTAGAACATTCAATGAATTTTGATGAAACAATGCATCAAGCTGGCATGTCTAACTTTACGATTATAAACTCGAATTCATTCACTAATAATTAAGCATGACTATGAAAAAAATAATTTTCTTAATTGTAATACTTATTACTTCTTTAATTAAACCTCAAAACAATAATTATACTGGCTGCAATTGTTTTTTACTTGTTGAACAAAACGACATGCTTTCAATTGAGAAGATATTTGTTGATAATAATACTGTTCAGGTAGTAAATGATAAAAAGGTAATCTCTGTTATTCTTTCCTGGGGTGAAGGAATGAGTGGCGACATGATAAAAAAAGAAAAACGTGAAGGTATGTTTATTGTTCAATGTAAAGAAGGTCTTCTAAAAGTTAAACATAAATCAAAAGATGGATCAGAAAAATCTCTGCCTGATGTTAGCGTGAACGAATTAAAAAAACTTGATATTCGTATAAATGTCACTGGAGGTAAGGGTATCAAAAAAGCTTTTGTCATAAAAAATTATAGCACTTTTCTAAATGATGATGGACCCGTTTTAGATATGTTTGGAGGTAAAATTTCCATTAACGATGGTGATTTTTTAATTACTACAGAAACTAAATCACAAATAAATGTAGATCATATAATTCGAGGCAGTGTTGAATACGAATTAAAAAACAATTGGATAATTGTTCCTGTTTATTTTGAGAATAATCAAAAAATGAATTTTATTTTAGATTTAGCAGCTACAAGTACAGTAATAAGTAGGAAAATTTTACCCGCAGGCGTTGAAATCAACAAAGTAGAAATGATTACTTATAATTCTTCAACAAATGATACTTCTAATTCATCAATGCAGGGAGCAACTGGAACTTTAACTGATGATATCTTTCTCGGTAAAGCTTTGATCCCTGTTTTAAATATTGGAACAATTGATGTGATAAATACAAATGTAAGTGTGCTGGAATCATTTCCTCAAAAACTTGAAGAGCTTGGCGTCGCTGGAATTCTGGGGTTAGATATTCTTGAGCAGTCTTCAAAGATTAAAATTATTGGTATTAATAATAGTGAAACAAAAACCGTAACTTTTAATGGAGAGGATAATGATATAGCTCCAGAATTTACTTTGCCGATTAAAAAAGCTGGCGGTTTATTTTTTACGGATGGATTAATTAATTCGCATCAAGTTGAATTTGTAATTGATCTAGGAGCAAGAGAAACCATTTTAAGTAAAGATCTATTTGCTAAGATGGATGATCTTTCATTTTCCATGATTGATAAGGAAAAAACAATTACGGGAATAGATGGAAAACCAAGTAATGCATTTGTAATATCAGTTCCGGAATTTCAACTATCTAGCTATAAATTTGAAAACCAGCAAATAGTTATTAGCGATATTGCTGCTTTGCAATCATATGGATTGCAAAATACTTCTGCATTGCTTGGAATGAATTTTTTTAATCGCTTTGATGCTGTAGAAATAGATTTTAATAATAAGGCATTAAACTTATGGAAATGATAAAATCATTTTAAGACTACCATCTTTTTTGTTTGTGAATGAGTCTGTGTACGCAATTGGTAAAAATATATTCCGCTTGGTAATTCAGAATTTATAGAATATGATGTTGAATGAATTCCGGCTTCTCTATACTCGTTAATAATAGTATCAACTTCCCTTCCAAGCGCATCAAATAATTTTATGGTTTGCTGGCCACCAGTAGGAGATTGCCAGCTAATTTTTGTGCTTGGATTAAACGGATTGGGGTAGTTTTGGTATAACATAAATTCTGTCGGTAAAACTTCTCCAATCTCTATAGAAGTTGTTGTTGTGTCTTCTGAAATATTTAAATGTTCATTTACATTTATTTGCGTTAGCACCTGCTTACCGCCTGATGGCCATTCAATTATCATTGTATCAATTATGCTTGCATCGCCAAGCCCAAAATGCTGCTGTAGTGTTTGGCCGCAATAACCGGTTTGTCCAGCAACTCTTCTCATCTGCCAAATTGAATTACCAAAAACATTTGCCTTAACTTTTACTATTGCGCCAATGGCGGATCTGTTAGAAACAATGCCTTCGAGATTAAGACTTAACCAGTTATTGCTTCCACCAGTATTTTTATACAATGAATTATTTTCTGTTGCTCCAAAACATTTTGCAATAAAAAGATCCAAGTATCCATCTTTGTTATAATCACCAAATGCACAGCCATACGTCCAGCCAAGATCGGAATCAAATGTTGTGTCTTTTGTAAACGTTCCGTTCCCATTATTCAAGTAAAAAAAGTTTTTTGTTCTACCGGTTGTAAAAGCATTTGTAACAAATAAATCCAGATCACCATCATTATCAACATCGCCAAACACACTTCCAAAGGAACTTCCAATATCGTTAGAAACGGGATCGCTTATAATCTTGGTAAAAGTGCCATCGCCATTATTTGCAAACAGAAAATTTTTTTGACCTCCGTAGTTTGCAATAAAAACATCAAAGTCGCCATCGTTATCAACATCTTCCCAACTGCTGCTTGTGGAATTTCCATTCGAGGTTAGAAGATTTGGAATTTGTAATGATGTAAAAGTTTCATCTGTGTTATTCTTATAAAAATTTTCATTTTGATTTGTTTCATTCGCAACAAATAAATCAACATAGCCATCGTTATCAATATCAATCCAATCTGCATTTCGCGAATAGAATGCGTCTGTGGATTGTGAACCAGTTGTTATTTTTGTAAATGTTCCATCGCCATTATTCTCGTAAAGAAAGTTTCGTCTGTTTCCATCACTGTTGCAAACGTAAAGATCTATAAAACCATCTTTGTTGTAGTCACCCCAAGTTCCGGCTTCAGAATATCCTGCATCGCTGGCAACGATAGAGCTTGAAAGAAGTTCAAATGTTCCATCGCCATTATTTTTGTAGAGCAGATTGTTTTGATTATACCAGTTTGCAACAAATAAATCTGGATCACCATCGTTATCATAATCACCCCACGTGCTTCCATCTGATGAGCGATTATCTGAGGTTATTGCTATACCAGTAATTTTTGTAAATGTTTCGTCTCCGTTGTTTTTGTAAAGAAAATTATTCTGTCCGCCGCTTGGACCGTTGCTTACAAAAAGATCAAGCCATCCATCTCCATCATAATCAATCCAGTTTACAGAACGCGAATCGCCTCCATCATTTACGTGCTGCCCTTCTGTTATTTTTATAAACTTCTGAGAGAATAATTCGAGGGTAAAAGACAAACTAAAGAATGCTATTAATAATACTTTCATAAACCTGCTCCTTTTTTATGAGCAAGTTATCTTTATGCTAAGAGGTAGAAAATCAAAATGTGTTTGAGTGTTCGAAATGTGTTTTGAAATGAAAGTATGATGTGATGAACTAATGCTTTAATAATTTTTCAACTTCTGCTTTATAACTTCTACCGGATTTAAGTTTTGTGTTGTCTTTTAGAGTGATTATATATTCGCTGTTAAAATGACTTTGCATTTCTTTTATGTTTTCAATCTTAACAATGTATGATCTATGAATACGAACGAATATTTCAGGATTAAGTTTTTCAGAAATAGTTGTAATTGTATCCCGATAAAGACTTTTGTTATTCGCGGTGTGAAGAGTCAGATAGTTTCCATCAGCTTCAATGTAATTTATTTCGTCTACATTTATAAATGATATTTTACCAGAAGATTTAATAACAAATTTTGTGAGATACTTCTCTTCCGTTTTGTTTTTCGAGAACGTTAAAATAAGATTATTAAGTTTTTCTGATATTTCGGTTGTGCTGTTTACTAATATTCTTTGTCTTGCTCGTGCTAATGTTTTAGAAAATCTTTCCTGGTCAAACGGTTTTAATAGATAATCAAGGGCGTTCATTTCAAATGCTTCAACTGCATATTCATCATAAGCTGTGACAAAAATTACTTCGGGTAAATGTTCACCTAAATTTTTTATTATTTCAACACCGCTCATCATCGGCATTTGAATATCAAGAAAAACAAGATCTGGTTTTAGAGTGTCAATTACTTTTAATACTTCTTCACCATCAGAACATTCACCAACAATTTCAATATCGTTTTCTTTTTTAAGAAGTGATGCTATTCTTTCACGCGCAAGTGATTCATCATCAACTATTAATGTTCTAATCATTCTAAATCCCTGTGTTGTTGTATTGGAATCTCAATTGAAACGAGCAATCCCCCTTCTTGCACATTTTTTATTTTTAAAGATTGATCATTACTATAAATCTGTGAGAGTCTGGATTTAACATTGCTTAATCCAACACCTTCTTTATTGATGTAATTACTTTCTAAAATCCCTGGGCCGTTATCAGTCACTTCAATAGTTAATATATTATTATTTACTGATGAGCTGATTTTGATTTCACAAACGTCCTTGGTTTTTTCTAAAACATGTTTAATTGAGTTTTCAACTATCGGTTGTAGTATAATTGCAGGAACTTCAAGATTTAAAGAAGCCGGATCAATATTTATAACAACTTTTAATCTTTCCTTAAATCTTACTTTCTGAATCTCTAAATAAAGATTTAAAAAATCTATTTCTTCTCTTAGCGTTACAAAATGTTTACCGGAATAGTCAAGAGACGTTCTCAAAAGATCGCTAAGTCTCGAGATCATTTTGTCAGCATCTTCGGGATTTTTATGAACAAGTGCTGAAATTGTGTTAAGTGTGTTAAACAGAAAGTGAGGATGAATCTGCATCTTTAACATATTCAATTCCGCAAGCGAAAGTTTTGATTGTAGTTGTGATGCTATCAAACGATTTTCATTAAACTTTTTGTAATAATCAAAAGTAAATATAACGGCAACAATCATCCAGTACATCAAATAACTATCAAACATGTAAGCAAATAGAAAATACTTTTTCGTGATCAGGATTTCTGTTAAGTCGATAGGCATTCCCAAAAACAATCCTTGTAAAAGTTCCACAATAGTCACTGCAACTATTCGATGAAGTGCCGCAATAAGTATTCCAAACAAACCAATTAAAACTATTTTAGAAAGAACATCTGGTTTTTCTATTCTATGTCTAACGACAAAAGCATAAATAAAAGGGATGAAAATAATCCACGTTAAATAAATTGGCAGACGCGAAACAAATTTTTCATTCCAGCTAAAGACAACTCCACTTTCTGTGTAATAAACGAGTGAAGAAATGATTTCAAATAATCCATAGCCCAGCAAAAAAAGAAAAATATAAAAAAGTGTTTTACTTGTTAAACGATTATTGGGGTATTGTATCAAAGTTTTAATATGGTTTCTTTATTGCGTCTAAAAATAATGTTGAGATTTACAAAAGACTAACAAATAAAGACTAATTGTTTGTTTTTAGTGATTAAGTGCGTCTTTCCAGGGATGGATTGAAAAATAAAATATTTTAATTTTATTATTTATTGTTAGCGCACAATTATTTATAATTGCATTGAGCAAAAGTATAAACCAAATCAATTTCATTAAAAAGGAGCAGCACAATGAAAGCAATTCATCCATACCTTAATTTTCCCGGCAATACTGAGGAAGCATTTAATTTTTACAAAAAGGTTTTTGGCGGAGATTTTCCCGGAGGAATTTTCCGTTTCGATGGTACCCCAGATGCAGAAAAGCTAAGCGCAGAAGACAAACAAAAAATAATGCACATGTCTTTGCCTATGGGACCAACCAATATGATAATGGCAACTGATGCGCTTCCTTCAATGGGATTTAAAATTAATTTTGGCAATAATATGTATATCTATATCGATGCTGAAAGTAAAGCTGAGGCAGATAAACTTTTTGCCGGACTTTCTGAAGGCGGCAAACCGGAAATGCCAATGGCTGATCAATTCTGGGGTGATTATTTTGGTTCGCTTGTAGATAAGTTTGGTGTTCAGTGGATGATTGGTTACTCAGCACCTAAACAATAGGGTTTTATTGTCATACCCGCGCAAGCGGGTATCTATTTAATTTTAAAAAACATCTAAGGCATTTATGCAAAAGTTACGTGTTGCGAGTTTCGCCATATCAATTGATGGTTTTGGTGCAGGACCAAATCAAAGCCTGGAAAATCCGTTGGGAGTTGGCGGTGAAAATTTACATAAGTGGTTTTTACCCACAAAAACTTTTCAACAAAATGTGTTAGGAAAGAGTGACGGCACAATAGGAGTTGATAATGATTTTGCAGAAAAAGGTTTTAAAAATATTGGAGCGTGGATTTTAGGGCGTAATATGTTTAGTCCATATCGTGGTCTGCCTAATCTTAATTGGAAGGGCTGGTGGGGTAATAATCCGCCATATCATGTTCCTGTCTTTATCTTAACTAACCATAAACACGAACCAATTGAAATGGAAGGCGGCACCACTTTTCATTTTGTAACTGATGGAATTAATGCAGCGCTTGAACGAGCTTTTGATTCTGCAAATGGCAAAGATGTAAGACTTGGGGGAGGTGTTAGTACAATTCGTCAATATCTTAATGCTCAATTAATTGATGAATTACATTTGGCTGTATCGCCTGTAATTTTAGGAAATGGTGAAAATCTTTTTTTTAATTTAGATCTCACATCATTGGGATATAACTGTGTTAAACATATTTCAAGCGATAAAGCAATTCATCTGGTTATCAAAAAATCAAATAACCCGTAATATTAATTTCAACACGTTATGAGGAATCAAATTGAACTGCATAAATTATTAGAGAAAGGAAATGAATATGGGCAAACTTAATTTTTCAATCGTGATTAATGCGCCCATATCAAAAGTTTGGGATACAATGCTTGAAAATAAAACTTACAGAATCTGGACAGAAGAGTTCTCTCCCGGCTCGCATTATATTGGCAACTGGGATCAAGGCAGCAAAATACTTTTTCTTGGTCCATCTAACGATGGTAAGTTTGCAGGAATGGTTAGCAGAATAAAAGATAATAAGCTGCACGAATATATTTCGATCGAACATCTTGGTGAAGTTTATGATGGAGTTGAAGATACAACAAGCGATCGCGTAAAGGTGTGGGCTGGCGCTTTAGAAAATTATACGTTTATTGATAAGAGTGGTAAAACAAAACTTGTTGTCGATTTGGATATCAATGAAGAGTTTAAAGAAATGTTTGAGGGTATGTGGCCAAGAGCTTTACAAACACTTAAATCACTTTGTGAAGAACAAAAGTTATTGTTGATATGAAAACAAATTCAAAAGGAATAAATAGAACTTTGTTAAACATTTATGCATAAAAAAAGACGCACATTGGTGCGTCTTTAACTTACAAACATCAAAATATCTTACTTGCCAAAAACGTATCTTACGTTAACACCAAACCATCCCGCTTCAAAATCGGTTTCTTCAATAATTATAAATGATGGTCTCCAGTCCGCGCCGATTACCATTGGAAAATCGAACCTGTATTCAAGTCCGATTTCACCGCTCACAGCAAGTGCAAACGGATCGCCAAGATAAGCAGATGGACCAACGCCAACATACCAGTATAGGTTTTTTTCTAATGGTTTGTATAGAAGATCCCAAAGAGCCTCAACACCAACGCCGTCGTTACCAAAAGATACGTCAGCATGTATTCTGCTAAATTGACCAAGACCAAAAACTGCATCTACTGCATAATGACCGCCCCAGGCATCACCGAAGCGGATACCAACTTCCTGAGCCTGACTAAATTGAGAGATGCCTAAAACGACGAGAATTGCTATAAGAAATGTTTTCATTACTTTGCCTTTGTTTATTTATTGTGTTACAATGTATTTAGAGAATTTGAATTTGAATTTTATATTATTAGATACTGAGCCTTACGCCAGCATTAATAAACAATGTTTTTGATTTGCCTACATCAAAAGAGGTTGCGCTGCTAACATCGGTCAAAGACCATTCATATTTTACATCCACAAACAGAATTGAAAAATCAAGCCCTGCGCCAAGAAATACACCCCAGCTTGCTTTATTAAAATCATCTTTTGTAAGCTCAAAAGCATTTACCTGTGTAACTATAAAAACGGATGCACCGCCAAAAGCACGCAGACCTAAAGTGCCGCCGCTGCCGCCAATCAGATGATAACCAATAAGGGCGGGAATTCTAATACCGCTTATTTCTGTATTAAATGTAAAAGTAGTATCAGCTTCTTCATACTTGGTGCTTTTGTAAGTCCAGAATATTCCTCCTTCGCCGTATAATTTATCGCCCATTTTAATTGTGCCGCCTAACTGCCAGCCAACATTTGCAGAAGTTTCTCCATTAACCGGATCTTCAGAAAAGTTAGTGGCATTTATTCCGATAGCTGGTTTAATTTCTAATTGAGAGTACACGTTTGTTGTTAACAAAAGCAATGAAATGGTTATTATAAATAAATTTTTATAGCTCATTTTAACAGACTCCTAATTTTAGTTTTTAACAATACAAATTTAACTTTTTAAAGTTATTAATTTCCACTTATTCACACAATGGCTAATTATAAAACCTTTATGTGGCGAATTATTTACCCGAGCATTGCAATAGCTGAGTTAAAATAGAATTGCAAAAAGGTTATACAAGAAAAATTACTATGCGGCTATACTAAATGAAAAAATAAAAGTACCGCTGCTGTTGTGATAAAAAAGCAAAATAAAAATATTAGGTAGCTAAGTATGGAAAGAAGCATTGCTTTACCTTTTGTCAGCTTATCAAAAAACTGTACATAGCTCCACACAAGCAACATAACATCTAAAAATATATTAACATCCATTGCTATTTTAAGCTGTGTGGTACCGTTATACATAACAAGCAACGGAAATATTAACAGGTGAAGTAAAATTCTCTGGCTGCCTAAAAAGGTATTTAGATATACATGCTCAATAAAATTATACTGCTGATTACGAAAGACGATAAACGAGGCAATTGAATAGATAGGGACAAACAAGAGGGTGGCTAATGAATAGTTGTTTGAGAACCATCTATTAATAAGGTTCATATTAGTTGTTTGGCTGGCTGAACTATGATTTGAAACATCAACAAACAAATTAATTCCAAAAGTATGATACAGCAATCCATACAAAGTTGCCAATGTTAACAAGAGAGCTATTGGTTCAAAATGCTTTACGCGTTTACCCTCAATATATTCTCTTATTGTATGCCCGGGTCTTGTAAATAACTGCCTCGCAGAATAAAAAATACCACCGTTAAAATATTTTAAAAAATTCTTTCTAAGGTCTTTAAAAAGTGATTTATAATCCAGTCTTTGTGTATCGGCTCTCTGTCCGCAGTTATTGCAGAACTTACCCTCAAAATCATGATTACAGTTTTTACAGGTTATCATACTATAATAGAAATAAATTTAGGTTGATAATAATTTTGATGATTAAAAATAATGTCTCCAATCAAAAACAAGTCTAAGTCCCAGGCTCCAAATTGTTTTTAATTCCGGTGTAGTCGGGTTTTCAGAACTGCTGCTTAGTACCTCCACATTGCTGGGTATATCAACTGCTCCATAGAGTTGAATAAAAAGTGATGACCTCTGATCAGCATCATAAGATCTGAAAGGTCTGTATTCTAAAAATGGAATTTCAATCTGAGTTGAACGATAAGACAAGATGTTTAAGTTTTCATCCGGTGCAACATTAAACAGTGCATCTCTTTCTTTTGTTCTGCCATAAAGATAAACGGCTACTTCTCTTCCTAACACAAACTGGAACCGTCCGAAAGATGTTTCTATACCAGCCTGCCAGGGAATAAGACCGCCGTTAACAGCCGTAACTCCTACACTGGCTAATGCTTCATTATTAATAAAAAATAACATTGGTCCCAGAATCAAAAGATCACCAGGAATTACATAGAAAGGAATTCTTAATCTTGTATTAAAAGCGGATCGTCCAGGAATTGCTGCGAGTAGATTTCCATAAGCTTGTATTCCGGATTCATCAACTACTCCTGTGGTTGAAGAAGCATCCTGTCTATATCCAAAATCAATAAATGCGAGTCCGTCACCCGACTCATTTAACACCCCGTCCAAACCTATTCCCAACCTCACTGCAAATTCTAATCCGCCGATCACACCTATTGTTTTTTGATCTAATCCAAAAGCACCGAAGACTAATGAACCGCGCGCTGCTGGTGAAAACCCAATAAAGGGACCAACTTCTGCTCTGAATCTCGGAAACTCACCTAAACCCTGAGCTAAACCCGGAATTGGTGTTTTCAATACAATTGAAACAAGTGATTCAACAAACTCTGTTCCCGTTTTAATTTCGGGCATGTAGTTATTAATGCAAACATTATAATCTTCCGGTACGTAGAGATCAAAATCCTTAAGTTGGGTTACCAGTTTAATCTTATTAGCCGCAACATCAAGAAATTGCTCCAGACTCAAACGAATAGCAACGGCAGCCTTTTCACTGTCCTGCTCTCTCATCCAAGCATCACCGGTCAAAACCATTGGTTCACCTTCCCAGGTACTAACTTTTAATCCCATTTCATTATAATAATCATGTGTGCCTTTTCTTTGCGATGCATCTCCTCTTGTTCCGGCAACATGTCCCGCAGCAAACACATCCTGAAGAAAGTGCAGCGCAAAAGCTTCGTCTGCAAGTGCAGAAAGAATAATCTTAGATCTTTCTTCTGCTGTAAAATTATCTGAATTTATTTTTGATACTTTTAATAATGCTCTTGAATGATACCACATATAAATACCGATTGCATTAAGTTCTGTTTCGGGATACAGGCATTGATAAAGGTATTCTTCTATCCCAATAGAAATATTTGCCAATGGGTGTAAAAAATGTACGTTATTAGATCCGGCTCTTGTTGCATACTCGGGGTCAGCTGATTGCAATTCAAGATCTGATTTTCTTAAAGCATTAATTCTTTCTCCTCTATCCCTTGCCTTTGCAATATCAATTTTAAGCTGTGCAGTAATATCTGCAACTTTCAGAATCCAATCTGTTTCCAATACATTGTGCAGCATATTTTTTGCTGAACACGAGTGATCGCCCGAAACCGCTGGCCAGGAGGCAAAATCCAGTTGAGTGGGATTGGTACTTTGTGTTGCATCAATTACTGCTTCAGTTAACCTGAATTCATATCCTTTTCTTGCTTCAGCCCAAATCGCATCAAGTACGCTTCGATATTCGGTACTAAGGTTTTGAATTGCAATTAAGGCAATGTCTCTATGTTCCGGATAAACCCAAGCTTTTGTTGTTGATAATCCGCACACAAACACAAGCATAGTTATGGAATGTATAAAACTTTTCTTCATAAATGAGGCTTTAAATGATTTTAAGGGAATCGATACTAAAATATTGTAATAATATTTTTGCTGTACAATTTAGGATGTAATTTAATTTTTAAAAGGATTTACCCTATCCTCGTTAAAATTTGGGCGGTAATTATTTGCGCTTTCCATCTCCTGAATCCAGCCATCGTGTAAGCCGTATTTTTCTAATAATTGCAGTGCTTTGTTATATTCGGAATTCCTTAATGCGCGATCAATCAAAATGTCTTTATACGCTTTGTTAGTTGGATAGTACTGTGACATCAATGATATGTGAACATTGGGACTAAGTTCTTCAGCAATAAACTTAAATACTTTTTCTGTATCGGATAAATCGTTCGGCAAAATAAGATGTCTGATAATTAATCCACGGACAACAACATCACCATCATAAACCAGTTCATCACCAACCTGTTTATACATTTCTTTAATTGCTTCCTTAGTTTTCTCAAAATAATTATCAACAAGTGAGTATATTTTTGCGTATTCACTATTGCCGTATTTAAAATCAGGAAGATAAATATCAATAACACCATCATAAAGTTTTAACATTTCAACAGAATCATATCCATTTGTGTTATAGATTATTGGAAGTTTTAACCCTTGCTGAGCAGCTAAATAAATTGATTTTAGAATTGTTGCAGAAAAATGTGTCGGGGAAACGAGTCCAATATTATGGCAGGCTTTGTTTTGCAGTTCAATCATAATCTCTGCTAAACGATTGTGCGAAACTTCTTTTTGTTTTTCAATTTTTGGATTCTGGCTGATCTCGAAGTTCTGGCAGTAAATACATTTTAAATTACAGTTGCCAAAAAAGATATTTCCCGCTCCATTGGTACCGGATAAAACTGGTTCCTCTCCAAAATGCGGCGTGTAAGAAGATACGATTGGCAAATGCCCGCTTGTGCAGATTCCATACTCATCATTAATGCGATCAACATTACAATCCCGCGGACAGCTTGTACAGGATGAAAGATTAGCGTAAGCTTTTTCTGCTCGTTTATAAAGTTCGCCGCTGCGTAAAAGATTTATATAAGATGGAATGAAATTCATTTTATTAATTTACAATGCAAATTAACTAAAGAAGAATCCACAACGGCTTCCCCTCTGATTCTATCATTTACTTAAATGTTTACATAATCCTTGAAGATGTAAGTGTAACATCGGCATATTTCCATGCCTCATTAAATCGTTTTTGTATTTCGGCAGCTTCATCAAATCTATTCTGCTTTAGCACCGCTTGATGCAAACCAAACAATGCCCAGCCGTTTTCCGGCACATCTACCAGATTTTTAAGATATACTTTTTCTGCTTCAGCATATTTTCCCGCTTCAATTAAAACAGCACCAAGATTTTGTGAGCACGGATAAAACCATGTTGGTGGCTCATCATATCTTAACGTGTATTCAAGCTCAACTGCTTTTTTTAGATGTGCAATCGCCGCAGTATAATTTTTGTTTTTTGCAGCTATCTCACCACTCAGTACCTCATAAGCAACTTTTATTAATACCCCGGCAGAGTTAATCTCCCAGATGATAAGCTCTTCAACATCTTTATTTGTACGCAATTTTTCAATTTCCTTAAGTTCTTTCTCCGCATCAGGTAAATTATTTTTTGCAACAAAAGCCATTCCTCTTGCGTAATGCCAAACTGCTTTTGAATAGGGACGTGCGTCTGCAGGCTGAGGATAATTTAGAATCTCATCCCATTTACCAAAAGTTACATAAGCGTAAAGCGGAGTAACAACAAAGTGCTGAAGAGTTTTATATCCGCATACTTCAAGCAAAGAATCCGGCGGCTTTTGTGATGCCTTTAAAGCTGCATCTATTGCTGTTTTGCTGTCGCCTTCAAGCGTAGCTGTTGCCCACAAAAAATGATAATTATGAGGATAATACGAAAGAGGATAAAATCCTTGTTGATTGCATTGATTAATATACTCTTCATCAGATTTTACTGCTCGCATATTTGCAAGAGAACCTTCGCGATAATTACCAACGCGTATATAAATGTGTGATGGCATATGAACCAGATGTCCGGCGCCGGGCGCTAAAAATCTCAGCTTGTCAGCACTTGGAATTCCACGCTCAGGATTTTTAGAGGCTTCTACCGCATGAATGTATAAATGATTTGCTCCATGATGGTCAGGATTTTTCTGCATAACATTTTCAAGTGTTGTAAGCAGTTCATCTGTCCATGGCTGCGGTGTTCCATCCTTTAACCAGTAATCCCATGGATGGACATCCATAATCGATTCTGCAAACATCGTTGCGGCATCCAGGTCATCCGGATACTTTTGATGAAGTTCCCGCATCGCTAATAAATATGCTGAATCAAGAGGTGTTCTGTATTTGGGTGGTTCTTTCATATATCTTTTTGATAGCGCCATCACAAAATCTTTTTCTTTTTGTGTTTCATCATCGAGCAAAGTAATTGCTTTTTGAACAGCTTCGTAAGCGGTGTGTACAACGCCAGCATCCATTGGCAAATTAATATTGGGACCTAACACATACGCCATTCCCCAATAAGCCATTGCACAATTTGTATCGAGTCTTGCAGCTTCTTTAAAAGATCTGAAGGCTTCTTCGTGATTGAATCCATAAGCAAAAATAATTCCCTGATTAAAATATTTTTGTGCAAGATCCGAATCAGTAGTTATGGAAAAGTTATGTGAGCCAATGTTTGTAAACAATGGTGCCTGTCCTGCCGGAGTTGATGTGCATTTGGTGTACAGTAAAAGGAGAAGAATAAGCAGTATAGCAGTAAATAATATTTTCATAGTTGCCTCCTATGATAATTATGTTAGTGATTAATTAATCAAAACCGAAAAAGAACAGGGACAATACTAAGTTTGGGAATAGAAAATATATTAATAATTTGGGGTTGTCAATAGTTTGGAAATAAAAATATTTTATTAGCCAGATAATGTGATTTGAATCGATTTAATAAACAAACAAGATGTTTTAAATCAAAACAGATTTTGAACAATAATATAATTTTCAGTTTCCTTTCAACTTTTAATTAAAACCAGTTATCATTCAAAAATTGATTTCTCATAGTTAAAAAATTAACTTTGTTCGTTGTGTTGTCATATACTCTGCTCTAAAACCCTATGCTTTTAGCATATAAACCAATAAATCATTATTTATTCAGATGCCGGATTAACATGAAAAAGTTTTTAATAATAATTTTTTTATCTCTGCAAATTATTTTACAGGCAAATAATGCAGACAGTCTTAAATCAATACTGGATAAATCTGCCGGAAAAGATCGCATCGACGTTTTAGTTGAATTGATGCAAATACTGGCGAGAGATAAACCAAATCAATCAATTATTTACGGAAAAGAAGCGCTTGATCTTTTAAAAAAGCATCCCGCAAAAAAAACGGAGTCTAAGGTTTTATATTTGGTGGGATGGGCTTATGGTATGATGAATAAACCCGACTCCGCAAAAATATTTGCTGATCTTACAGGAAATATTTCTAAAGAATCTGGATTTACAAAAGGGCTTGTTCTAGAATTATTTTTACGCGCAAGAATTTGCAGAAATGAAGGTTTGTATGATGATGCATTAAAATATTTGAACGAAGCTAAGAGAATTAATGATGATGAAGATGATCTGCAGTATAAAATCAGAATACTAAATGAGTTAGGTTCTGTTTACAGACGTATAAGCCGGCTGGATGAAGCACTCAATTATCATGAACAGGCGCTTAATCTTTTAAAATCTTTTAATGATGAAGACGAACTGACAACTACTTACGTTTATCTTGGAATTATAAATGATATAAAAGGTAATTATGATAAAGCCTTGTCATATCATCAGCAGGCACTTGAATTAAATAAACGGCAAAATGATATTCGCGGTATTGCTGGTGCTATTCATAACATCGGAATTCTTTATCAGAAGCTAGAAAAATATCCGCAGGCTCTTGATTACTACAAACAGGCTCTTAAATACTGGGAGCAATTAAATAATCAATCCGGACTTGCTTCAACTTACAATAGTCTGGGCGGAGTTAATGAACTTACAGACAATCCAACAGAAGCATTAAAGTATTATAAGCTTGCACTTGGTATTTGGGAAAAATCCGGCAGTAAAAATTCTGTTTCCATTGCTGTGCATAATATTGGTTCTGTTTATGAAACGCTTGGCAACTATGAAGAAGCAATAAAATATATACAGCAAGCCATAGATCTTCGTGAAGAGCTGGGTGATATAAGCGGAGTTGGTGGTTCCTGGATTCTGCTAGCTTCTGTGTATAACAAGCAGGGTAAAACTGATATGTCAATTGGTACTGCTAAAAAAGGACTTGAGCTTGCAAAACAATCCGGCGCCTGGTCATCGATAAGACATGCTCATCTTGTCTTGTCTGAAATTTATGAAAGTAATGGATTGTTCAAAGAAGCTCTGATTGAATATAAGAATTATAAATCGGTTCATGATTCAATTTTCAATTCTGAAAGCCAGCAGTCACTAGCGGAACTGCAGGAAAAGTATAATTCGGATGATCAAAAAAAGCAGATTGAACTTCTTAAAAAAGAAAATGAAATAAATAATCTTTACAGAACCTTGCTAATTGGTGGCTTAGTTCTTGTTCTTTTGATTTTAATTCTACTCTATAACAGATATCGATTGAAATTAAATGCACATGTAACCCAACAAAAACTTCATTTAATAGAAATTGAAAGTTACAATCTAAAAGCTGAGGCTGCTGAAACAAAAGCGGCAATGATTCAGGTTGAGTTTGAACAAAAGAAAAAAGAATTAGACGCTGCCAGAGAACTTCAACTTTCTTTGCTTCCTGCTCTATTACCAAGACATAGTAAAGTATCTATAGCTGCTTTAATGTTAACAGCAACAGAAGTCGGTGGAGATTATTATGATTTTCATGAAAGCGAAGATGGCTCCTTAACAATAGCGATTGGCGATGCCACAGGACATGGTGCGCAAGCCGGAATAATGGTTACAGCAATAAAAAGTTTATTCAATCTTCTTGCCGATGAAAAAAATATTGCAGATATACTTCGCAGTTCAAATCTTGCAATTAAAAAAATGCGATTTACAAACATTTTTATGGCGTTTGCGATATTAAGATTAAAAGAAAATATCCTTGAACTTGCCGGTGCCGGAATGCCGCCAGCATATATTTATAGGTCTAAAACAAAAACTGTTGAGTCCGTGGCTTTAAAGGGATTGCCGCTGGGAAGTGTTGCTGATTATGAATACCCCAAAACTTCTGTGATGCTTAATCGTGGAGATGTTGTTACGATAGTCAGCGATGGATTTCCAGAATTGTTTAACAATAAAAAGGAATCGATTGGATTTGATAAAATTCCGGACTTACTTAAAGTAATAGGGGATAGATCTCCCGAGGAAATAATTTCGAGTTTTAAAAACTCAGCAGAAGATTGGCTTAACGGAAGCAAACAGGAAGATGATATGACTTTTGTTGTGTTTAAAGTCAAATGATTATTTAATTAACACAGAATCAGATTAATCTTTAACTGCAAATTCAACCGCTGCTTTAGCGTGGATCTTAAGTGTATTAAAAACAGGTAAATGAGTGTCCGCTTGTTTTATTACTAGTGGAATCTCTGTGCAGCCGAGAACAATTCCTTGCGCGCCTTTTTGTCCAAGATCATTTATTATGTCCAAAAATCTTTTCTTTGATTCGAGTTTATAAATTTCTTTAAGCAGTTCGTTCATAATTGTGTCGTGAATAAATAATCTTTCGGGTTTTTCCGGCACAACAGAACTGATGCCAGCTTCAATTAATCTCTTAGTATAAAAATCCATCTCCATTGTAAACTTTGTTCCAAGCAATCCTATTGTAGAGAGTCCCTCTTTCTTTATTTCAACAGCAGTTGCGTCGGCAATATGGATTATAGGCAGTTTAACTTCCTCAACAATTTTATCAGCATATTGATGCAAGGTGTTTGCACAAAGAACAATGCAATCGGCTGAAGCATTTTTAAGTTTTCTTGCTGCATCAAGAACAAATCTATAAACACCTTCATGATCTTCGCGAAGATTACATTCGTTTATATCCGCATAATTAAAAGAATAAAGAATACACCTTGCAGCATTATGTCCACCTAGCAGTCTGTTTGTCTCTTCATTAATAAGGCGATAATATTCAAGTGTAGAAACCCATCCTGTTCCACCTATAAGTCCGATTGTTTTCATTTTAACTTTTCCACTAGAATTTTCACATAACTTTACCTGATAGGAAACCTCCTATGTAATATGGCCATAGTATAAGCGCAAGAAAGCCTTTAAAGAAAGTTAGTTTTAAAAATCCAATAGTAAATAACCAACCCATAAACCAAACGGGACCCATAATTCCTGCAACTTCAATTTTTTTATTCATGGCAAATTCCTTAAAATTTATTTTATAGTCAGTTTAAAAATATGTAAAACAAAAGTTAGGAATTATTTAATTGTCTAAAAGGATAGAAAACTTTTTTAATGGTGTTAATCAGTGAAAATCCGCGGGATCAGCGTCATCAGCGCTCTATTGTGTTAAAAAATTTAAACCTTAATTGTTTTCCATCTTCCTCTTTTAAAAAGAAAATATCCAACAATAGAAAATGTTGATTCGGAAATTACAATTGAGTAGTAGGCCCCTTCTGCACCAAGACCAAGATATATTGCAAGCGTGTATGCAAGCGGAATCTGAAGTACCCAGAACACGAAAAAGTTCATTATCGTTGGAGTTCTTGTATCGCCGGCACCATTAAATGACTGCACAAGCACCATACCAAAAGCGTAAAATAAATATCCCATTGCAAAAATGCTTAAACACTTTGAGGCATTATCAATAACATCTTTTTCGTCTGTAAAGAACGAAGCAATGTTATCTCCAAAAAGAAAAAACAAAATCATAATCGTTCCCATAAATAACATATTAAAGAAACCTGTACGCCATACAGCTTTTTCTGCACGCTCAGGTTGATTAGCGCCGAGGTTTTGTCCAACCATAGTTGCGGCGGCGTTTGAAAATCCCCAAGCAGGAAGTAAAGTAAAGATTACTATTCGAATTGCTATTGTATACCCCGCAAGTGCCGTGCTTCCGAATGTTGAAATGATGCGCATTAAAAAAATCCAGCTTGCGGATGAAATAATAAACTGTGCGGTTACTCCCGAAGATAATTTTACCAGCTTCCAGATAATTATTGGTTTAAAATGCCAATTATCTTTATGAATCTTTATCAGGCCCTTTCCTTTATTAAGATGATAGAGCTGATAAACAATCCCCACAGATCTGCCGATAATTGTTGCAATTGCTGCGCCTTCTATTCCAAGCTTGGGAAAAGGTCCAATACCGAAAATCAGCATCGGATCAAGAATAATATTAATTGAATTTGCAATCCATAAAGATCTCATTGCAAGTGCAGCATCACCGGCACCGCGGAAAATTCCGTTAATCAGAAAAAGAAGAATCACAATAAGATTAAATCCGAGTGTAAGTTTTGTGTAGCCTGATCCTTCTGATATTACTTCGTTTGTTGCACCCATCAATCTAAGCAGATCTTCAGAAAAGAAAATTCCGCATATCATAATTGGTACGGAGATTATCAGCGCCAGATAAATTGATTGAACTGCAGAAACAGACGCACCATCATTATCCCCTTCACCAACCCTTCGTGCAATCATCGCCGTGGTGCCCATTGCCAATCCCCAGCCAAGCGAGTATGTTATTGTTAACATCGATTCTGTTAATCCAACAACAGCAATTGCATTAACACCAATTTTGCTAACAAAGAAAATATCCACGATAGCAAACAAAGATTCCATTATCATTTCGAGTGTCATCGGAATGGCAAGAAGAACTATTGCACGATTAATATTTCCATCAAGAATGTTTGTATCATTTCCTGCAAGAGCAAGCTTAAATAAGCCGTATGCTGATAATATTTTCTTTATTATAATATTCAATTTTTAAGTAAAAATGTTGGGCGAAAATACAAATAAGTCCTAAGAAATTTTTACTTACTGAATAAGACCTTTAAATTAGTTGTAAGCAAATAAAACAATAGGAGTCTAATTATGCGATGGTTTAAATTAAATTTAATAATCATTTTCTTAATGATTACGGCAATGTCGTTTCCGCAGAAACGTGCATTTACAATTGAAGATCTTTACCAGGTTAAAAACGTAAGCGTGCCCGTACTTTCAAACTCAGGTGAAAAAATTGCTTTTACTGTGTCTGAATCTGACTTGCCGAAAGGCAAGACAATCAGCACTGTTTATGTTATGAATAAAAATGGCTCGTCGCTGATTAGTGTTTCAGAAAAACTCGACGGCGCAAGTTCACCATTTTGGTCCTCAAGAGATGAACTTTACTTAATGAACAAAGGACAAGTTTATAAATATTCATTTGATACTGGAGAAGCTGCTAAAGTAACTGATTTTTATGCCGGAGTTTCGGATCCTGTTTTTTCTAATGATGGAAAGTATATTGCATTTACTGCAGAACTATTTCCTGAGTGCGGAACAGATAACGATTGCAATAAAAGATTGGATGAATCAACTTCAAAAGGACCAATGCAAGCATACATTGCAGATGAGCTTCTCTTTAGACATTGGTCGGATTACAAAGGAGAAAAAGAATCTTACCTTGTTCTTTTTGATATAATGGAAAATAAATTTCAAGCCATAACTAGCAGTGATGTTTTGTCAGGTACATATATGCTGGGCGGCGGACCAAAATATGCTTTCTCACCGGACAGCAGGGTTTTGGCTTATGTTTCTTCTTCAGAAAAAAATATTGCAAACTCTACTAACACAGATATTTATTTAATGCCTTTGGGGGGAACACAAACGGTAAACATCACTCTTGCAAATGATGCCTGGGATGGTGCACCAATATATTCCCCAGATGGAAATTATATTGCATACAAAACTCATTCTATTCCGGGATTTGAAGCCGATCGATTTCGAATTGCTGTTTACAATACTAAAACACTTTTATCAGAAACATTAACCGAAGATTTTGACTACACAACGGATAATCTTTCATGGTTCTCTAATTCTAAATCAATTTATTTCATGGCTGATAATCGCGGCTATAGTCCTGTTTATAATATTGATATCCAATCTAAAAATATAACTAAGGTTACTGATGATAAAGCTGTTCGTGGTTATCAGATTAATAAAGAAGATAAAAATTTATATCTAACTTTTACAGCCGTTGATAAACTTCCTGAAATATATTCATACGATGTAAATGCAGGTATTTATTCTCAGATTACTTTTTTTAATAAAAAACTTTCGGAAGAGGTTGATATTCGTCCCGCAGAACAGATGTGGGTCGAAGGTGCTGATGGTGTTCCTGTGCATGTTTTTATAGTTAAACCCCATGGATATGAAGAATACAAAAAATATCCTCTTGTAATAAATGTTCATGGTGGACCACAAATGCAGTGGATGGATTCTTTCCGCGGTGATTGGCAGGTTTATCCTGGTTCCGGTTATGTTGTTGCGTTTTTTAATCCTCATGGATCAACAGGATATGGAAGCAAATACACTGAAGCAATCTCAAAAGATTGGGGCGGAAAAGTTTATGAAGATGTAATGAAAGTAACCGAAGCATTAGAAAAACTTCCATATGTTGATAGCAACAGAATGGGTGCAATGGGATGGTCTTACGGCGGATATATGATGAATTGGCTGCAGGGCCAAACTAAAAAGTTTAAATGTTTGGCTTCGATGATGGGGGTGTATGATCTTGAATCTATGTGGGGTGCAACGGAAGAATTATGGTTTGCAAATTGGGATTTTGGCGGACAGCCATGGAACTCAGATCTTTATAATAAATTTTCACCATCTAACTATGTGCAGAATTTTTCCACACCCACTTTAATTATTACTGGAGAAAAAGATTATCGCGTACCTTATACCCAAAGCATTCAATATTTTAATACCTTGCAATCGCTTGGAATTGACAGTCGATTAATAATCTTTAAAAACGATGGACATTGGCCAAGCAACGTAAAGTCAATGCCGCTATATTATAATTCGCATCTCGAGTGGTTCCACAAATATCTTGGCGGTAATCCTGCTCCATACGACTCTAAAGAGTTGGTAAAGAATAACGTTTTCAAATAAATTATTTGTTTGGAGAGATGCATAAAATTAAGCGTCTCTCCAATTTTATTCAGATATGTATCATTCTCTTATATTAAATCGATTTACAAAAACCGATAATTCCCAAACCCCAACAGTTGTCCATTGTTAAATATTGTTTTAGTTTCGACTTATAATCTGTAGGGTTCTTAACCCAAACGACAAAAATAACTTTAGGAGGCATAAGTGGTTCGTAATATACTTGGGGTGGTTTTAGGTTACGTGGCAATGTTTGCGTTTGTTTTTATGACATTTACAGGCTTGTACTTTCTATTAGGTGCAGATGGTGCCTTTCAGCCTGATACTTATCAAGTATCACTCGTTTGGATAATTATAAGTTTTATACTCGGTTTGGCTGCCGCTGTACTGGGTGGATATATTTGCGCCCTAATATCAAAAAATCAAAAAGCAGCTCTGGTGTTAGCCGGATTAGTTTTAGTACTTGGCATCACTATGGCAATTCCTGTTTTGAGTGATTCTTCAAACGAAGTCCATGAGATGAGAAATGCAGATGTTCCAAACATGGAAGCAATGCAAAAGGCAAAACAACCACCGCTGGTTGCATTACTTAATCCAATCATTGGTGCAATAGGTGTTTTTGCGGGATCAAAATTGAGAAAAGAAAAGGAAGTATAAACCATTAAAACAAAAAGGCGTCCATTGGACGCCTCAAATAAATCAAATCAGAAACTTTTATTAACTGCGTGATTTTGCTTCATTAACTACGATGTTTCTTCCTTTTAAATCCGACTCATTTAATGCTTTCATAGCAGTATTTGCTTCGGAGGAGTTCTCCATTTCAACGAAACCGAATCCTCTGGATCTGCCGGTATCACGGTCTTTAACTACTTTTGCTGAAACAACACTTCCGTGTCCTTCAAATGCTTCTCTTAATGCTTCGTCGTCAACCGACCATGGGAGAGAACCCACAAATAACTTAGTACTCACTAGAACCTCTAAAAATAAATAGTAAAAAAATTCCGGTCTATTACCGGGGACGCAAAACTAATACTAATACTGCGAATAACCTAATTAATCTAAACTTATCAAGTCCAGCTTTAATAATTTATGGTATTACAGTTTGATAAGGTGACTAATTTGCATAATATTTCAGGTTTTTGTTTTACCTTGTTAATCTTTTGTATAACGAACAATCAATCTCTTTGTTTATCGCCTTAACAAAAGGCGATGATCTGGATATAGAGATTATCTCTCCGGCATTTTTGATTCCGTAGTTCTGGTGCTTGAGAAAATTGCAATTCAGCTGTTGCTACGGAACTGCATTTAAGTGAGTAAAAGAAAGGAAGACTTAAGATTTTTTGCTAAAACTTTAAAAACAAAGCCGATTTGTACTTATTTAACTGTCCAAATCGGCTTTTAAGAAAGGATTAATATCTGCGTCTGTTGTTTTGACCGCCGCCGCTGCCGCCGGATCTTCCACCACCGCCACCGCCGCCATTAAAGCGTTTTCTGCTGTCAGTTTTAGGGCGAGCTTCATTTACAACAAGTTTCTTTCCCTTAACTTCTTTAGTATTTAAACCATTAATCGCTTTTTGCGCATCTGCAAGTCCTGGCATTTCTACAAATCCAAATCCTTTTGTTTGCTGCGAAAACATATCGCGAATAATTTTAACTTCTTTTACTTGTCCGAACTCTGAAAAAAGATTATTTAAATCTTCTTCCGTAACATCGTTTGACAAATTGCCAACGAAGATATTCATAGTAACTCCTGAATATTGTATAAAAATAATTAATAAATTGAGAGGATATCTGAGATGCCTCTCTTTTCCTGTGGATAAAAAATAGAACGAATATTATGGTATGTATTCAAATTTTTTTGCAGGCGATTTAAAGATAGGATAATTAATCTTTGCAAACAACATAACTATTGGGGCAGTATTGAGATAAATAACGCAATCATAAAATACGTTATCGTTTCGGATTCATTGAAATACAGATAAAAACAAAATTAATAATTCAAAATCGGACTTAACCATTTTTCAATTTCTTCCGCGCTTATGCCCTTGCGGCGATGGTAATCAAGCACCTGATCTTTTTCAATCTTGCCTAAACTAAAATACTTTGCTTCCGGATGCGAAAAATATAATCCGCTAACGCTTGCGGCTGGATACATTGCCATACTTTCTGTTAATTTAATTCCGGCATTCTTCTCAACATCAAGCAACGAAAAGATGATTGGTTTTTCTGTGTGATCCGGTTGTGCTGGATACCCAGGGGCAGGACGAATACCAACATATTTTTCTTTTATTAATTCTTCATTCGAATACTTTTCATCAGCCGAATAACCCCAATATTCCTTTCTAACAAGTTTATGAAGATGTTCGGCAAAAGCTTCAGCCAATCTATCTGCGAGTGCTTTGGTCATTATGCTATTATAATCATCGTGGTCTTTTTCAAATTGCGCAACAATTTTTTCTATCCCAACTCCAGCCGTTACAGCAAACATTCCTATATAATCTTCAACACCACTTTCTTTTGGTGCAATAAAATCTGCAAGCGCAATATTGGGTTCGTCTTTAGATTTTTCGATTTGCTGTCTTATAGTATGCAGAATTCCTTTTACTCCCGCTCTTGATTCATCGGAATATATTTCGATATCATCATATCCAACAGAGTTTGCAGGAAACAATCCAATCACTGCATTAGCCGTGAGTAAATTTTCTGAAATAATTTTATCAAGAAGTTTATTTGCATCATCAAAAAGTTTCTTGGCTTCGGATCCAACTTTTTTATCTTCAAAGATTGATGGATATTTCCCTTTCAATTCCCATGTCATAAAGAAAGGTGTCCAATCAATGTAAGAGCGAAGCGTTTCAAGATTAAAATTGGTAAATACAGTTATTCCTAACTTATTTGGTTTTTTGATTTGTGTTTTTTCCCGATCAATTTTTAATCTGTTCTCTCTTGCTTTCTCCAGTGTGATATAATTTTTATCAGACTTTCTTTTTGAATAATCATCCCTTAGTTGAGCATACTCATCTTTAAAAGATTGAACATATTTTTTTCTCTCTTCTTCATTTTCAATTAAAAGATTTGATACAACAGGAACACTACGGGATGCATCAAGAACATGAATTACTGCTCCGCTATAGTTTGGATCTACTTTAACAGCAGTGTGAATTCTTGAGGTTGTTGCACCACCAATAAGTAAAGGCAATTTCATACCGCGTCGTTCCATTTCTTTTGCAACGTGTATCATTTCATCAAGGGATGGCGTTATAAGTCCGCTTAATCCAATAACATCAACTTTTTCATCAATTGCAGTTTGTAGAATTTTTTCTGTGTGAACCATTACTCCCAGGTCAATCACGTTATAGTTGTTACAACCAAGCACTACGCCAACAATGTTTTTCCCTATATCGTGAACATCGCCTTTAACAGTAGCCATCAATACTTTCCCTTGCTCGCGCGCACTCCTATTTTTTTCTTTCTCTGCCTCGATGTAAGGAATTAGTATCGCGACTGCTTTTTTCATCACCCTTGCACTTTTAACAACCTGAGGCAGAAACATTTTACCCGCCCCGAACAAATCACCAACTACATTCATTCCCGCCATCAATGGTCCTTCAATAACTTCTATTGGCTGCGGATATTTTTTTCTTGCCTCTTCAATATCTACATCAATAAAATCAACAATGCCTTTAACAAGCGCATGCTTTAACCTTTCTTCAACGGGATTGTTTCGCCAATCTTCTGTTTTTTCTTCCACCTTATCTTTCTTCTTGATCGTTTCTGCAAACTCAATTAATCTTTCAGTTGCATCCGATCTACGATTAAGAATTACATCCTCAACTTTTTCTAAAAGATCTTTTGGGATTTCTTCATAAACTTCAAGCTGACCTGCATTAACAATACCCATGTCCATTCCAGCTTTAATTGCATGGAAAAGAAATGCTGAATGCATTGCTTCACGAACTGTATCATTACCACGAAATGAAAAGGAAAGATTACTAACACCTCCGCTAATTTTTGCGTAAGGCAGGTTTTGTTTTATCCATCTTGTCGCTTCAAGATAATCAACTGCATAATTGTTATGTTCTTCAATTCCGGTAGCAATTGCAAGTACGTTTGGATCAAAGATTATATCCTGCGGTTGAAATCCTATTTCTTCAGTTAAGATTTTATAAGCACGAGAACAAATCTCAATTCTTCTCTTAAAAGTATCAGCCTGTCCTTTTTCATCAAACGCCATAACAATAACTGCGGCACCGTAACTTAAAACTTTTCTGGCGTGCTCTTTAAAGACTTCTTCACCTTCTTTAAGAGAAATTGAATTTACAATTCCCTTTCCCTGCAAACATTTTAATCCGGCTTCAATCACACTCCATTTTGATGAATCAACCATAATAGGAAGTTTTGCAATATCTGGTTCCGCCTCCAGAAGATTGATAAACTTTGTCATCACAATTTCAGACTCTAACATCCCTTCATCCATGTTAATATCTAAAACCTGTGCCCCGCCTTCAACCTGATCACGTGCAACAGAAAGTGCTTCATCATAATTATTCTCTTTTATAAGTCTCGCAAACTTTTTTGAACCTGTAACGTTTGTTCGTTCACCAATGTTCATAAAGTTAGAATCGGGGCGATACACGACCGGTTCTAGTCCACTCAATCGCAAATAAGGTTCTTGAATTTTTGGAATTCTTGGTTTGTGATTCTTTACAATAGTTGCAATTTCTTTAATATGAATTGGCGTAGTTCCGCAGCAACCGCCAACTACATTTACAAAACCACTTACGAGAAAATCTTCGAGCACCGTTGCCATTGTTTGCGGAGTTTCATCATATCCGCCCATCTCGTTTGGTAATCCCGCATTTGGATAAACAGATAAAAATTTATCGGATACTGTTGAAAGATCTTCAACAAATGGTCTCATTTGTTTTGCACCGAGCGCACAGTTTAATCCAACACTAACAAGATTTTTTGCGTGTGAAACTGAAGTTAGAAATGCTTCTGTTGTTTGCCCCGATAACGTTCTTCCACTTTGATCCACGATTGTTCCCGATATCATCACTGGAATATCAAGAGATCTTTCCGTAAATAATTTTTCAACGCCAAAGATTGCAGCTTTTGCATTTAGAGTATCAAATATTGTTTCAATAAGAATAATATCTGCACCGCCGTCAATCAATCCGCTTGCAGCCTCATAATAGGCATCAGCAACTTCATCAAAGGTTACTGCGCGATAACCCGGATCGTTTACATTTGGTGAAAGCGATAATGTTTTATTTGTTGGTCCTAGTGCGCCGGCAACAAATCTTGGTTTATCCGGAAACTTTTTATTGAATTCATCTGCAATTTCTTTAGCAATCTTGGCTGATTCAAAATTTAATTCGTATGCAATCTCTTGTAGGTGATAATCCGCCTGAGAAATAACATTTGCATTGAATGTGTTCGTTTCAACAATATCGGCACCAGCAGCAAAATATTCTCTGTGTATTCCTTTTATAACTTCTGGTTGCGTTATTGAAAGAAGATCATTGTTACCTTTTAGATCATGTGGATAATCTTTAAATCGTTCACCACGAAAATCTTTTTCCGTCAATTTATGGCGCTGAATCATAGTGCCCATTGCGCCGTCAATTACAAGTATTCTTTCTGTTAATAACTTCTTAAAATTTTCAAATGTTGTTTTCATACTGCCTTCTTTAAAATTAAAAAACCTCTTTCAATGAAATGAAGAGGTTTGCAATTTATCTTCATCTCATCTTTCCCTCCCAATAAAAATCGGAAAGGCAGGATTTAGCACCCGACGTCCCGATAAATCGAGACCGGCTGCTACGGCATCAGCGGGCCTGTTCCCTCTGCCGTTCTTGATAAGAATTATATTTATAAAAGAACTAATAAAATCTGGTGTAAATATATAAATTATAAATACTTTGTCAATGCGATACTTATCAACCCAAGGTTATGTCTTAAAGTATCTTTAAAACTCGGTTAAATATGGCTAAATTACTTTATCTAAAAAACAAAGGATTTTTGTTATGATCGTTGTAACGGGCGGAGCTGGTTTTATAGGAAGCGCAATTGTTTGGAAATTAAATCAACTTCATAAAAAAAACATTATCGTGGTCGATGAACTTGGTAAAGATGAAAAATGGAAAAATCTTGTTGGATTACAATATGATGACTTTGTAAATAAGCTGGAATTTATTGAACAAATACTTGATGATGTTATCCCCTATAATGTTGAAGCAATAATTCATATGGGCGCAAATTCCTCTACAACAGAAAAAGATGCTGATCATTTGATGGACAATAATTTTAACTATACAAAAGAACTCGCGAAGTACTGTGTAGAAAAAAATATTCGATTTATTTACGCATCTTCTGCAGCAACGTATGGTGATGGCTCGCTTGGATTTGATGATGACGAATCTAAGCTTGAAACTTTACGGCCATTAAATATGTATGGTTACTCTAAACATCTCTTTGATTTGTGGGCGAGGCGCAATTCTATTTCAGACAGAATTGTTGGAATAAAATATTTTAATGTTTACGGTCCAAATGAATATCACAAAGGAGATATGCGTTCGGTTGTGCACAAAGCATTTGAACAAGTCCGTGACACTGGAAAAGTCAGACTATTTAAATCACTTCATCCAACTTATAAAGATGGCGAACAGATGCGTGACTTTGTTTATGTTAAAGATGCTGTTGATATGACTCTGTACTTTTTAGACAAGCCTGATAAAAATGGAATTTTTAATGTTGGCGCAGGCAAAGCAAGAACCTGGAATGATTTAGTAACTACATTATTTAAAGCTGTCGGAAAACCAGCAAATATTGAATACATAGGTTTGCCTCCGCATCTTGCAGAAAAATATCAGTACTTTACAGAAGCAAACCTATCAAAGATCTATGATGCCGGATATAAGCAGCAAGCCACCTCTCTGGAAGATGGTGTTAGTGATTACGTTAAAAATTATCTGTTAAGGGAAATTTATTTGGGACACTGATAAGAAGGTTTGTCATTTCAACCCCGATCTTGCCTGTCGGCAGTGTATTACTTCAGTAATCTCTGCCATGGTGCGATTGTGTCAGTCAGAGAAATTATAAAAGTTGATAAAGCCATTACCACAGAAAATAATTGTGTTAATATGCTGTTTGTTTTAGTTTTGAATTGATAATGTGTTAACCCCCTTTCTGAAAACTACAAAGCCGGAGATAATGATTGAATAATAATTACAGGTTCTGTATATGAACGACTTATTGGACTTATTTCATTTAATAAAATCCCGTGTACCTATAATTACAATTGAAACGAGAGATGAAAAAGATATTCTGTTGCTGATTAATAATCTCGGTAAGTCGATGAGGACTCAAGTTTATGGGTGGGACATTATAAGGGGTTTTTCAATATTGGATAGTAACGGCGATATTAAGGGTGCAAATCTCCTGGAACCAACCGAAATTTTATTTCACATCTATAACACTTCTTTAGGAGGAATATTTGTTCTTTTAGATTATCATCCATATTTGCAGAATGATAGGAACATTCGCCTGCTAAAAGAAATAGCTTCTAATGCTGAAAAATTTAAGCGAACTATTATTTTAGTTTCTGCACAGATTGATTTGCCCAACGAAATAAAACATCTCTCCGCACAATTTGAATTATCCTTTCCAAATAAAGATGAGATTAAGCAATTGATATTTCAACTGGTAAACCAATGGCAAAAAGAAAATCCTTCGCAAAAGGTAAAAGTGGATGAAAATGTAATGGATGCTTTTATTAATAATCTAAGAGGGCTTTCGTTCTCTGAAATTAAGCGGATAACATATAACGCTCTTATAGATCATGCTATTACTAAAGAAGACATTCCCGGCATAGCTAAAGCAAAGTATAATTTATTGAATAAAGATAATGTTCTTTACTACGAACATGATACTTCATCTTTTGGAGAAGTCGGTGGTTTAAATAACCTTAAGGAATGGCTTGAAAAAAGGGAACAAGTTTTTATATCCGGCACAACAGAAAAAATTATTGACATACCAAAAGGTGTACTCCTTCTAGGTGTTCAAGGAAGCGGTAAAAGTTTAGCTGCAAAAGCTGTAGCGGGAACATGGGGAGTTCCTTTGTTACGATTGGACTTTGGAACACTGTATAATAAGTTTTATGGAGAAACCGAACGCAAAATAAGGGAAGCATTAAAAATGGCAGATCGAATGGCTCCCTGCGTACTATGGATAGATGAAATTGAAAAAGGTTTAGCTGCTGATTCGAACGATAGCGGAACATCGAAGCGAGTGCTTGGAACACTGTTAACCTGGATGTCTGAAAGGAAATCTTTTGTTTTTCTTGTAGCTACGGCAAACGATATTCAAAATCTTCCTCCTGAATTATTAAGAAAGGGCAGAATGGATGAAATATTTTTTGTTGATTTACCTGATCAGACAATAAGAAAAATTATTTTTGAAATTCATCTTAAGAAAAGAGAATTAGATCCTGCAAATTTTGAATTGGATTTAATTTCTAATAAGTGTGAGGGATTTTCAGGTTCTGAAATTGAGCAGGTAATTGTTTCGGGTTTTTATTCAACAGTTGGCGGTTATAAGAAGCTGAGTACTGAGCTGATACTCGATGAAATAAAAAAAACAAAACCACTTTCTGTTGTAATGGCGGAAAATATAAATATGATGAGAGAGTGGGCTAAAGTTCGTACAGTGCCTGCTAATTAGATGGAAGCGTTCTTTCATTAAGGTTTACATTAAAAATATAAATTTTAATGAGCCGTTCAGGTTAAGCTTATGCCACGGCGGATTGTTCAAGGTGTTCTTAATTAATTAACTTTCCCGATGTATCGGGATTGATATTTCGTAATGCGTTTTAGTTTGTCGCTCTTGTTAGGGGTCGCTAGTTAGTTCGTTTGTGTTCTATGTTTGGTGTGTAAGTTATATTTTGTTATTTAACTCAACATATATTGGACTGACAAACTTATATGCTGGAATTCCAGAATAAAAAAATCATTTTACAAAAAACCATGACAGAAATTTTAGTTAAACATATTAGCGTTACACTTTCAATAAGTAAATCACAGGTTTCAAACACGGTTAAGCTATTGGAGGAGGGGGCAACAATTCCTTTTATCTCACGCTACAGAAAAGAAGCTACGGGAAGTCTGGATGAAACTGAAGTAACGGCAATTGAAAAGGAATGGAAACGCTTGCTGGAATTGGTTAAGAGACGCGAGGCTATTCTTAAAAGTATTAACGACCAGGTATTGTTAACTCCTGAATTGGAAGTTAAAATTAATAACTGCTGGAATATGGCAGAGCTTGAAGATATTTATCTTCCATACAAACCAAAACGAAAAACAAGGGCAAGTGCCGCACGGGAAAAAGGATTAGAACCTCTTGCAGAAATAATAATGGCGCAGCAGGAAGATAAGATAGATAGGATTGCTGAAAAATATTTAAATGATGAAGTGCCCGATATTGAATCGGCACTAGCCGGGGCAAGGGATATTATTGCAGAGTGGATTAATGAAAACACAGATGCGCGCAATAAAATAAGACAACTGTTTGAGCGTGATGCAATTATCAGTTCAAAAGTAATTGAGAAAAAGAAAGATGAAGGAACTAAGTATCAAGACTACTTTGATTTTAGCGAGCCGTTAGAACGCTGCGCGGGGCATCGTTTACTTGCAATACGCAGAGCAGAGCAGGATGGGATTTTGCGTGTATCAATTTCAACAGATAATGAAAACGCAATTGAGAGCCTGGAAAAAATATTTATAAAAAATAAAAATGAATCCGCTGTTCAGGTCGGGTTATCAATTAAAGATGCTCACAAAAGATTATTAGCACCTTCAATTGAAACCGAGTTTAAAAACTGTTCCAAGGCTAAAGCTGATGAAGAGGCAATCCGTGTATTTTCTGAAAACCTGCGCCAACTTCTATTGTCTCCCCCGCTGGGTCCAAAAGTTACAATGGCAATTGATCCCGGATTTAGAACAGGCTGCAAACTTGTTTGTCTTGATCAGCAGGGAAACCTGTTGCATCACGATACTATTTTTCCACATCCCCCGCAAGCGAAAGTGGATGAAGCAACTGAGAAAATAAAAGGGTTGTTAAAAAAATATAAAGTGGAAGCTATTGCAATCGGAAACGGAACTGCAGGCAGGGAGACTGAACGATTTATAAAATCTCTGATTGATGAATCCGGTAAGGCAGAAATATTTGTGGTAAACGAAGCAGGTGCATCAATTTATTCCGCTTCTGAAACTGCGAGAGAAGAGTTCCCCGATCTTGATTTAACTTTCCGCGGTGCAATTTCTATCGGAAGGCGGTTGATGGATCCGCTTGCAGAGCTTGTTAAAATTGATGCAAAGTCAATCGGCGTTGGACAATATCAGCACGATGTTAACCAGGATAATTTAAAAGATGGTCTGGATAAGGTCGTAACTTCTGCCGTAAACCAGGTTGGTGTAAATTTAAATACAGCTAGTCAGCATTTGCTTAGTTATGTATCGGGCATCGGACCAAAGCTTGCAAAATCAATTATAAAATACCGTCGTGAGAATAAAATATTTCGTTCACGCAAGGAACTGATAAAGGTAAGCGGGCTTGGGGCAAAGGCATTCGAGCAGTCTGCAGGATTTTTAAGAATTCCCGGGGCGGAAAATCCGCTTGATAACAGTGCTGTTCATCCGGAAAGTTATTCCATAGTTGCAAAGATGGCAAAGGATTTATCTCAGCCTGTTAAATCATTAATTGAAGCCGCAAATTTACGTCAGCAGATTGATATCAATAATTATGTAACAGATACAGTCGGTTTGCCAACGTTAAAAGATATTATGCAGGAACTGGAAAAGCCGGGGCTGGATCCAAGAGGCAAAGCAGAAGTATTTTCATTTTCAGAAACGATAAACGAAATAACAGATTTAAAACCGGGGATGCGGTTGCCGGGCGTAGTAACAAATCTTACAAAGTTCGGTGCTTTTGTAAATATAGGAATAAAAGAAAACGGTTTGCTTCACATTTCTCAAATATCAGATCGATTTATTAAAGATCCTTCCGAGGTTTTAAAGTTAGACCAAAAAATAATGGTTAAAGTTGTTGAGATTGATATTGAAAGAAAACGAATTCAGTTGAGTATGAAGGAAGGGTAGTTGTTATTTTGTCATTCCCGACTTGATCGGGAATCTCAATAATTAATAACAATGGATTCCCACTTTCGTGGGAATGACAGCGTGTTCTTGTGTCATTCCTAAATTTACTTGTCCTTCACGTGAATACAGGAATCTCAAAAATCATTTTAATAAAATGAAAAACTACTACATTTATATTATGACTAATAAACCCAATGGAACATTATATATTGGTATTACCAATGATCTGGTAAGAAGAAGTTATGAACACAAAAATAATTTAATTGATGGCTTTACTAAAAAATATAACTTAAAAATGCTGGTTTACTTTGAAGTTTTTGATAGAGTTGAAGATGCGATATTTAGAGAGAAGAGATTGAAGAAATGGAACAGGCAATGGAAAACCGAATTGATAGAAAAGTCTAATCCGCGTTGGCTGGATTTATATGATCAAATAACAGATAGCTAATTAGAGATTCCCACTTTCGTGGGAATGACAGGTTTTTTTTGTGATTTGCGACTTGATCGGGATCTTGACAATGGATAAAAGTAGATTCCCTCTTTCGAGGGAATGACAGAGTGTTTGCAGCGATATCACAATATGTAAAAAAGCAAATCCTTAATTGAATGGTGCTTCCTCATCATCATCAAACAAATCTTCTTCATCTAATTCTTCTATATCAAACTCATCATCTAAATCATCTTTTTTCTTAGGCTCATCGCCAAATAAATCGTCTTCATCTTCTTCGTCCTCATCATCGTAATAATCATCTTTGTCTTCTGCATCATCATCGTCGTCATAATCATCGTCTTCGTCTTTTTTCTTTCTCTTGGCAGCAAAAAGCGAGTTGGTTCCTAATATATTCTGATCATTTATTGCAAATGGATTTTCGTTATTATCTGAAGTTTGCAATTCTAACTTATTCTGTTCCATTATAAAATTTCTCCGATAAAACTTAATAATTACATTGTTAATTTATATGAGTATAGTAAATCTGCAAATAGAAAAATAAAAATCCTTAAAAAATATTTTCTCGATTTCTTTTGTAAAGAACTTAAATTGTTTTATTATATTTTTCAAGCGCTAAATTTTTTCAAACAAATTAATTTACACCATATATGAAACTTGCAACTCTTTGTTATGTAATGGACAAAAAAAACAACACAACATTAATGCTGCATCGTGTAAAAAAAGAAAATGATTATCACGAAGGAAAATGGAATGGTCTCGGTGGAAAATTTGAACAAGGTGAATCTCCCGAAGAATGTGCTATAAGAGAGATTGAAGAAGAGTGCGGATTAAAAGTTAAGTCTGTAAAGATGAAAGGTTTTATTACTTTCCCTTTATTTGATGGAAAAGATGATTGGTACGTTTTTATTTTCACCGCAGATGATTTTGTAGGCGAGCTGATTGATTCTCCTGAAGGACTGCTTGAATGGATACCAAACGAAAAACTCACGGAATTAAATCTGTGGGATGGTGATAAAATTTTTATTCCCTGGTTATTTAAAGATGGGTTTTTTAGCGCAAAGTTTAATTATGAAAGTGGGAAATTTATAGATCACATAGTTTCGTTTTATTAATTAGTGTTTGTTTTTTCTGCTTTGTTTTTTTTGTTTCATTAAAGAATTACGATTATGATTTGTTAACCATTAACCAGATTTATCATATGAAAACATTTATATATTTCTTTTTAACTATCTCTTTTTCTTTTGCTTGCTTTGCCCAAGTGCTTGATTTACCTGTACGTCCGGTTGATGCTCTAACTGGAAGTGAGTTTGCTCAGCTTATATGGGATTTTTCATTAACAGATAGAGAAAATGAAATTTATGCCCAGGTAATGAGCGGCAACATACCTGATTTCCAGCGAAATTTAATTCCCATTGATTTTGATCAAACTCTTGGTTCAATAACTTATCAGATAACATATTATGTACTACCCGATTATTTTGCCGTTGGAAGTGATGCTGATTATTTTCTAATACCTATGACACCCGTTTTGGCCCAAAGATTATGTAATAACCTGCAAGGCACACTGCCGACTAGAAAAATGGTTGATCAGATCTGGAACAGCGCAAGTGTTAAACTCGCCCCGGCACCCATCGCACCAAGTCCTGAAATGACAACGGTACCTGTCTTCTGGGAACACAATCAGATAGTCTGGCAGCAAAGACAAGCAGTTATACAATCACATCCGCTGGGCGAATTGGTTGCCGGAAGTAAAAAAGATGTTGTGATATCAAATCTCATCTATGGCAATCCGCCTCCCAACAGAGTTGTTATTTACGGCTGGCACTATCAGAACGGAACTCCTATTCAACCACTATACAGCGGACATTCTGAAACCTATGCTGATTATAGTCACGGTATCAGATTTGTACAGGATAGCATTACAATTAATGGACAACCTGCAAGTATAAAATCAATTTTACAAAACGACTCTTTATATATATTGTTTAGCGATGAAGGCAGAATTCCTCAGCCATATTATCCATTAACCACGTCTTCAATCAATCCGCCTAATGCCTGGTGTGTACTTTCAAATGGAGAAAACAGTTTAAAGCTTAAAATCCATAGCGATCCTAATACAACCCATTACCTGGTACATTTAAGTACAAATGGCTCAAGCTTCCCTAATTCGATTTTACTCGATAAACAAAGCCTTATTATCAACGGGTTACATATCGATTCTGTATATTATATAAAACTCCGGGCGGTTGGTGCAGATACTAGTAATTTTTCAGAAGTGCTCGCCGGGATACCCAACAACTCCGGAAAACGGATTCTAATAGTAAACGGTTTTGATCGTTCATATACTGGCAACACGAGGGATTTTAGCAGAATGCATGCTTCTGCTGTAAGAAATTTTGGATACAATTTTGAATCATCAACCAATGAAGCAATTATTTACGGCTTGATCAATTTAAATGAATATGATGTTGTTAGCTGGATACTCGGTACCGAAAGCACTGTGGATGAAACATTTAGCTCCAGTGAACAAAATTATGTTAGCTCATATTTACAAAACGGTGGTGCGCTTTTTGTCTCCGGCTCTGAGATTGCCTGGGATCTTGATTACAAGGGCTCAACCACAGACAAAAATTTTTTTTGGAATTACTTAAAATCAGAATACGTCGCTGATGCGCCCAATAATCAATCCAACACTTACTACAATTCTGAAGGAATTGCTGGTTCTGTTTTCGAAGGAATAACCAATATTACTTTTGATAATGGTACACACGGAACTTATAATGTAAGCTACCCTGATGTTATAAACGGAAAAAATGGTGGAACAAATGTATTAAAATACAGTGGACTGGCTTCTATAAACACCGCTGGTATGGCTTATAAGGGTTTCTTTCCCGGTGGGACAACTAATGGTGGTGTGGTTTATTTCGGATATCCCTTTGAAGCAATTTATCCGGAAAGCAAGCGATTTGAGGTGATGAATAATGTTTTGGATTTTTTAGGCGATCTGACTAATGTTTCAGATAATATTACTCAGACCCCACAGGAATATGTTTTATATCAAAACTATCCGAATCCATTTAATCCTAATACTAAAATAAGCTGGCAAATGCTGGAAGCAGGATTTGTTACTATTATAATCTATGATGTACTGGGCAGACAAATTAAAACACTTGTGAATGAATATAAACAAACGGGTGTACATGAGATTACATTTAATGCAGATGATTTGAGTTCCGGAGTGTACTACTATCAACTCAAAACTGAAAAATATACAACTACTAATAAAATGATGGTAATAAAATAATTTCCACTACAATGCTATTATTCAAATGAACTACACTACGAAGGTAATTGAATACTTTAGCAGCCTAAAAACACCAAACAAATTTTTAAGAGATATCAGCAAAACAAATCCCTATGAATCTCAGGAAGTAAGCAAAGCAGTAGGAAAATTTTCACTAGAGAGTCCTAAGAATTTTTATCATACATATTCTCCGGTGGTTCGCTTTTCCTTTGTCAAGGATATTAAACTGAGTATTGCGAGAAGCAACTTATAGAAAACTTGTTGGAGATCTTCCAGAACATCACATCTCAACAGCAACTGGAATTATTTTCTTTGGGATGAAGATAAAATTTTTATTGCCTGGCTTCTTGAGGATAATTTTCTTAGTGCAAAGCTTAATTATGAAAATGGATATTTCGTCAGCCATTAAGTATGTTTTTATTAATGTTTGTGTTTTGCTTTTTATTTGATAATGATTATTAGTTGCTGTTTATAAAGCAATCGCTTATAAAATATTTGTTATCTGTCTTTAAAGATTATTATGTTTCACCTATGGTTTTATTACTCTTTAATAGAAACAACTAATCGAGTAAAATTTTTCAGGGAGAGAATCAATGCCAATCAAAATACCATCAGGGGTCTTCCTATCGGAAAACATCACCCCAATAATATTAGTCTCAAACAGAACACCATTAAACAAACTATAAATAAATAATTAATCAAATCAATATTAAATATATAAGGAACGGTAAAATGAAGAATTTATTATTTGTTTTCGTTTTGTCTCTTTTGCTTTGTTCAATACAAATCACGGACGCACAAATATTTGATAAGATTAAAAAAGAGACTGAAAAAGTAATTAAGAAGGAAACTCAAAAACCACCGGACGTAAAGAAAGAAGAACCAAAAACTGAAGAAGTGAAGACCAATGATGAAACGAATAATTCAGATGTCGTTAATAAAACAGATGAAGAAAAGACCTCACAAAAACCCCAGGAAGATCCAAAATTTTCCAGCTCAACTCAATATGATTTTGTTCCCGGTGATAAAGTAATTTTCTTTGATGACTTTAGCCAGGATGCTGTGGGTGATTTTCCCGCTCTTTGGACAGGTAACTCTGCCGGTGAAATAAATACAATTAATATCGCTTCAGGAAACTGGTTTAATCTAAATAGCACCGATGGAAATTATTTTTACTTAAACGATATCGATTTTCCAAAAAACTTTATTATTGAGTTTGATATTGTTCCTAAAACAAAAGGCGGAAGAATTGCGGCTGGACTTCTTCTTTACGGAGAGAGCAAGAGAAAAGAAATGGATAACAGTCCGCAACCTGGCAATGGCGGCATAATGATCTCTATTGAAAAACAAAATTGGAATACCTGGGGCTATAAGGCTGGTGAAAACGAAAAAATAACTGGCAAGTCAGATGTTAGTCCCGTTATTGCTGAAAAAGTAAATCACGTAATAATTTGGTTTCAAGGAAGAAGGGTAAGAATTTATCATCAGCAAGCAAAAGTGTTGGATGTGCCTACTAATCTGTATGCAGATGTTAAACTTAGCAGATTATGTTTTCGATTAAGCCGTGGCGCATCGAGTGGTTCGTACATATCAAATCTCAGAATTACTGATGCTGCGCCTGATATGCGAAGTAAATTAATTACAGAAGGCAAGCTTGTTAGCTATGGAATTTATTTTGATGTAAATAAAGACGTTGTTAAATCAGAATCTTATGGAACGATAAAAGAAATAGCAAAAGTTCTTACAGATAATCCAAATGTAAAAATTAAAATTGTTGGTCATACAGATTCCGATGGAGATGATAAGTCAAATTTAGACTTATCTAAGCGCCGTGCTGCTTCTGTTAAAAATGTATTAGTTAAAGAATTTAGTATTGATGCTTCACGAATTGAAACTGATGGAAAGGGGGAAAGTGAATCAATTGCTAAAAATGATTCCGTTGTTAACAAAGCCCTTAACAGAAGAGTTGAGTTTTTAAAGCTATAGATTAAAACATTTATTCACATACTACGAGTAAATAAAATGAAAAAGATTTTTGTTGTTGCCTTATGTCTTTTTTCTGGGCAAATTTTAGCACAAACCGGCGAATATTTTTATTCAAGATTACCGAATTTGCCAGGCGCTGTATGTTTGGTAGATACGGCACAAAGAGGTCTGTTTGCACGTCAGTTGAGTTCTGTAAGTACGCAGCTTGACGAGGTGTATTCAAAGAAAAAGAAAGAAGTTCAGAAAGAGGCAGACGAGTTAAGGCCCGAAATGGAAAAGAAAATAGCAAAAGATTCTGGCTTATCTGATGAAGACATTCAAAAACTTAAAAACAAAAATCTTAGCAAGGAAGAGAAAAAAAAGATTGCTGACAAAATGATGCAGAGTAAAGCTAATATTTCAATGGAAGAAATTGAGCGGCTTAAAAAAATGAGTAAGGAAGGAAAAGAAGCGTGGGCAGAGGCATACAGCACAGAGATAATGTCAAGTATGCAAAGCGGTGATTCTGTTAAAACAGAAGAACAAATTAAAATGGAAAAAGAACTTGAGAAAAATTCTAGGCTTAATGAGCTTGTTAAAGAACAAACCCTAATAGTTGAAAGAATTCATGCTGTTGATAAAAAGTATGCCAACAAAATGGAAGAACTTAGAAAAGAAGATTCTATTCAAACTGTTATTTTGGAAGCACAACTAGAACCATTAAGAAAACAGTTACTAGATTATCCAACAAAGGAGCAACAAAAATCTATCTATAAATTAATGTTTGGGTATTATTTAAATTATTGCAATAAGCTGTCTCCAATGAATATTAATATGATTGCCGATGCAAAAGATTCCCTTGAGCCATTGCTGCCAGAATATAATAGATTGGAGGAGCTCAATACTGAGATTAACAAAATTATGTTGGGGGCTAAAGACGGATTGAACTCCCCCGGTTTGATGCAGCTTGGTGCTGTTAAATCATTGATCAATATTATGGCCGATGCGTATAGTTATACTATTCCACAGGATATAGCATTAAAGGTGTCAGAGGAATAAATCTAAATAGGTTATTGTATGAAATATTTTTTATTGATATGGGCATTACTGTTTGCAGTATCTGCGTATTCACAGAATATGGATGCCTCTCAGATTAAAAAGAGGATGGCTGAAATAAGAAAAACAACCAATTGGGATGATCCTACGGCAGCAAAAAAAGCTAACGAAGAAATCAAAGAACTGTCTAAAAAACTTATGCTTTCCGGTAAAAATCAAAATCCAACCAACGAAAGCGATTCTTTAAAACTTGAACAAGAAAAAGAAAATGTTGATTATAAGATGAGGCTTTGGGGCCAGATGCAGGAATCCGCAAAGCTTGGTGAGAACGCTGATATTTTGCTGGGCAAACCTATTAGAGAAGAAATAATTGAGGAGTTTAAAAACGATGAATCGCCGATAATTAAGAATCAGGAATATCTTGATGAAATGACTTTGCTTGTAATTGATATGTCTCTTAAAACAGTTCAGCGAACTATTGATCAGATGGATAAATACAAATCAATTAAAACATTAGTAATAACCGGCGGAAAGTTTGGCACAGCGGTTAATCTTGATGATCTGTTTAAGCGCGCTAAAAATTATCCGCTTGAAGAATTATATATAATTAATTTTAAAATTTTTGTTAATTCAATTCCAAAACAGATAAAACAATTTAAAAATTTAAAGTTGCTATCTGTTCTTAATAACAATGTTAATAGTCTTCCGACGGAAGTTGGAAGTCTAACATCGTTACAAACGCTTTATGTTGATATCAATCCAATCTCAACTTTATTGCCACCCATCGGTAAACTTAAACAACTTGAAAAACTTGGAGTTGGAAAAACAGATATTAGTGAATCTGAAATTGTTCAAATCAAACAACTTCTACCAAACTGCGAGGTGTTGTTACAATGAAAAAATATTTTTTATCAGTTTTACTCATTTCCCTGTTGGTCGGAACTTTGCAAATTGACGCCTCGCCAGTAAAAGTTTTTATTAAAAAGAGTTCTTTTGATGACAAAGGTGGACTTCGTGCAGCGGCAGTGATCCAAGCGGTTGATATGTTTTTGGTTCCAAGATTAATAAAAGAATATCCATGCATAGAATATTTAGATACCGATGGACTGTCTGCTTTACTTAGCCTGGAACGGCAGCGCCAATTACTTGGAACCGGAGATGAAAACGCTTTGCAAAACATGGCGTCTGCATTAGGTTGTAAATACTTGATTTCAATTAATGTAAAAGTTATGCAAGATCAAGCGCTTGTTACTCTTATTTTTATGGATAACACTAAAGCAAAGATACTTTCTCGGTCTTTTCAAACAGCTCAATATGGTGATCCAGTATTTGACGCTGCAGAAAAAGCCACAAATGATTTGTTTGAAGGATTAAAGCAATATGAAATCTGTCCTTTTAAAGGAGAAATAAAAGCTAACGTAGTAAGCACAACAAAGGAAAACCAAAAAGAAGAATATTCTGTTTATTGTAATGGTAACGATGGAACTTATCTAAAAACAACAACGATAAATAATTATTCTGAGAATGATTGGACAATTCAAAAAATTAGACTAAACGGTTCAACCGGTAATGTAAAAATCAGATTATCTGAAGAATCAACAACGGATGAAGAAAACTGGTGTTACGAGTGTGCGCCCAACAAACAGGGACAAAGAACATATCACGAAAAAATAACAACCTATGCAAACATTCAGGGCTTGTCTATGGAAAGCGAAAGCGAGGGAATAAAAGTAGATGATGCCCGCTGCTATCTTACTTTTTTGGATGATGGAACTTATTTTTTAAGAGTTACGGCAGCATCAACACAGGGCGAGAAAAAAACGATAAAAGATGTTTCTGCACAAGGCGTTTGTAATAACATAAATAATCCACCTGAAAAAATAACAAATAAAGTGGATGTAGGACTTAATGAAATTTGGGGTCCATTTAATGGGAATGCACAGGATAAAACACTTTCACACAAAGACACTATAAAAAGAACTGATCCTGTAACAAAGGAAGAAACAACAATTACATATGAGTTTAATTTGACTAGAGAGTAGGTTGTTTCTATAATCATATAATATTTAAATAAGTTGGTTTTTCATTTTATGCTAATAAAAATTTACAGGAGTTTAATAATGTCAAAAACGAATTTGATTTTAATGTTAATCATTGGGTTATTGATATCTTCTACGTTAGCATTAATTGTATCCCCGCAAGATTATGCGATTGTTTATGTTTTTAAAAATGCAGACGGATCTATTTACAACATGATAAAATACTATATGCGTGATGGTAACAAATTCCGGACAGAGTATATTACGGCAGTTGAGTATAGTATGACTACTAACACCGAGGCTTCGACTGATTTAAGTAATGATTCCAGCATCATTACAAGCAGTACTGCACAATTAAATGCAAAACCTATCTCCAATCCGGAACCTCACACTATTGAAATTTTACGAAATGATAAAAAGCTTGTTTGGTCTTTAGACCCCTCTTATAAAAATTATAGAGAGGTTCCCCTGAGCCAAGAGTCTTGGCAGCACATACTCACAAATATTTTTATTAGCGATCTTCACAATTTTAAAAAAACTGGCGAAGCAAAACTGTTAAATTACAACTGCGATATTTATGAAAGTGTTCAAAAAGTGAAAGAAGACACATGGACAAACATTGCTTATGTTTCTCTGGATCAGGGTGCTATTTTAAAAACGGAACTCTGGCAAAACGGTAAGTTGGTCCAGACTATGGAAGCTACAGAATTTAATATGGAGAAACCGGCATTATCATTATTTGAGATTCCTGTAACATATACAAAGAATAATAGTAATGAGTAATTGGTGACTGAAGCTAGGCAAAAGTCAAGCTGAACTTGTTTCAGCATCTCAAAACAATATAAAAAACGAGATATAGAAATAGTCTATAAAATATAATTACAACAAAGGGAAAAAAATGAAAACCTTTTTTAAATTTCTTGTTGTGTTCGCAGTACTATTAATTAATTCCACAAACTTCTTTGCACAAGAAGGGAACAAAATAAACTCTAAGTATGATTTTATTCCCGGCGAAAAAGTTATTTTCTTTGATGACTTTACTTCAGAAAGCGTTGGCGATTTTCCTGTTCAATGGAATACAAATGGAAGCGGTGAAATTGTAACAGCAAGTGATTATGATGGCAGGTGGTTTCAATTTACCAAAACAGGTTACTACATTCCTGACGCAAAAGAAGATTTTACAGATAACTATACAATTGAGTTTGATATAGTTGCTATAAATAGCGCCAATATGGAAACAATATATGGGCTTGATTTCTTTTTATTATCTGGTGATTTAAACAATCCGGCAGGTGGTTCACAGCCCGGCACAGCAGGTTTCAATTTTCGACCTGATTATGATAATGTGTTTTGGAGAAATTGGTCCGAGGCTCGCGAATGGCAAGGCGATGCAGGTAGTGTTTCAGCTACTTTAAAATCTTCAGAAAAATATCATTTTGCAATTTGGGTACAAAAACAACGAGTTAGAATTTATGTAAATGAAAACAAAATATTAGATGTTCCTAAAGGTTTGCAGGCAAACTATAAATACAACATCTTTAGAATAGAAACCTATACTGATGAATCAACTCCATTGATTAGTAACTTTAGAATTGCTGCCGGCTTGCCCGATATGAGAAACAAATTAATAACTGAAGGAAGGTTAATTTCTTATGGAATTACTTTCGATGTTAATTCCGATAAAATTAAATCAGAATCTTTTGCAACGATTAAAGAAATAGCACAAGTGTTAAAAGATAATCCAACTGTAAAAATTAAAGTTGTTGGTCACACAGATTCTGATGGTGATGATAAATCTAATCTTGATTTATCACAACGACGCGCTTTATCCGTTAAGAATTCTTTGGTAAACGATTTTTCAATTGATGAAACAAGAATTCAAACTGATGGTAAAGGCGAATCAGAACCAATTGCAAAAAATGACTCTGGAGTAAACAAAGCTAAGAACAGAAGAGTTGAGTTTATCAAACTGTAACACTAAGCAATTTTCTTTTTTTGTTAATACTTTAATTATAGAAAGAGTATAATGAAATTTTATGCACAAATAGGAATAGCATTAGTCTTTTTGTTTGTCAATCAGGTATGCGCTCAATCTGATTTTATTGAGGCATATTATACTATTACCGTAAATGATTCAACAACGCATCCTTATGCTGATAAAAAAGATCCAGAATATGAAGTAAACAGAACACATATCTCTGGTTTTATGACCGTGGAAGTTATGAAACATCGCCTGAATAGATATATCAAAAATCCCGAAACTAGAAAAGAATGTGGGCCATCGGAGCATTGTGCGGTTATGGGAGGAAACTCACATCTTGTAAAGTATGAGAATGCAGATTTTTCAAAACCCTCTTTTGAAAAAAAACATCCGGTAGTGGTTCTAAAACAGAGGAAAGCAATGGGTTATAGGTCAGACAAAAAAGGAAATGAAATATTTACTTGCACCTATATTTCATCGATTTCGGGTAATAATGAATTAGACAGACTGGTTGTTGAGGTTAAATCTTTTATGGCGCCTTTTGGTATATTACAACCGCTTAACCCATCCTATGTAATATGGATAGCGCCTACCGGTGGTCTTTATCATGTTGAAGGCAAAGGAAATGCCTATGCGTGGGATGATTACGAATGCAGACTCAAACAACTCAATACTCCAAGCTATATTGATTTTTCAGCCGTAACATTCGTTCCTGATAAGGATTTGTCTGAATTGCAAAGATGTGAGCCATTGTTGATCACCAATTATAAATTGTTTGATAAGTTTATGTTGAAGAGTTCTAATAAAAAATATACAATTGAATCAAAAGGCAGTTATTATAGCAAAGACGAAAGTTATGGTGGCGAATTTTTTAGAAAAATCGAAATAAAAATCATTTTAAACCAGCCTTATTTTGAATTAGCGCCATTGGATCCCATAATTGTTGAGAATGATGGAGAATTTGAGTTAGCACCTCTTGAACCATATAATCCGGAGTTAGGGCCGCTGGAGCCTGTAACTAATGATGATGATGGAGATTTAGAATTGGCTCCACTTGAACCCTATAATCCTGAGTTAGCACCATTGGAACCAATAAAGAAATAACTGATTTTGAAAACAACTTAACTTCAGTTGCAGAATGGTTTCTTAAGAATGAAAAAATACTGGCAGATCCAATTGTATTTGATGCGGATGGGTTATTTAAATATTGGTCATCATATATACGCACAGTTATTAATGAATAAATTACCATTTGGTTCATTAATTTAACAGCAAAGGGTGAATGAAAAGAATAAATTGAATCTGAACCCGGCATACATAAAATAGTTATGAAAAATATTTACAAACATATTTTCTGGTGGTTTGCATTTCCGTTTATAGCAATATTTAATGCAATGTTGCGTGAGCTTATTTATAAAAAACCACTGGGTGATTTGGCCGCTCATCAAATTTCAACTGCAACAGGAGTTATTTTATTTGCCCTCGTTTTTTATTTGATTTTTAAACGATGGAAAATTGAATCGATAAGACATGCAATACCTGTTGGACTAATCTGGCTTGGCTTAACTATTCTTTTTGAGTTTGGATTTGGACATTACATAATGGGAAATTCCTGGCAAAAACTTTTGCACGATTATAATCTTGCAGAAGGCAGGGTTTGGAGTTTATTTTTGGCGTGGATAACAATTGCTCCTTTTGTTTTTTATAAATTGATTAATTATAAAGAAGTAAATGATTGATAAATCTATTCTTTTCTTTCCAACACAAAAACATTTAAGAAGGTGGTTTGAAAAATATCACAAAAAAGAAAAAGAACTTTTTGTTGGATATTATAAGGTTTCATCTGGAAAACTTTCTGTAACCTGGTCTGAATCAGTAGATGAAGCGCTTTGCTTTGGTTGGATTGATGGAATAAGAAAAAGCATAGATGAAGAAAGTTACTGTAATAGGTTTACACCTAGAAAACCAACTAGTAACTGGAGTGCAAATAACATTAAAAAAGTTGAAGAACTAACTAAGCTTGGGCTGATGAAACCAGAAGGATTAAAAGCATTCGGCTATCGGAAAGAAGAAAATTCTAAAATCTACGCTTATGAAAATCCAAAAGTTGAGTTCGATAAATCATTTGAAAAATCATTTAAGGCAAATAAAAAAGCTTGGGAATTTTATCAAACAGCAACTCCGACTTACAGAAAAGTAACTACTCGTTGGGTTATGAGTGCGATGCAAGAATCGACAAAACTGAAAAGATTAAATGAATTAATTAATGCTTGTTCTTTGGGTAAGAACATAAAAGCTATGAGTTACGGAAAGAAATAAGATGAACATACCTTTTCAAGTAATCGATTGGAATACTGTTTCTAAAGAAGAGCACAAAGGAGAAACCGGAACATCTTTCTGGCAAATATTACAATTTGAAGGTTTGCATGTTCGCATAGTTGAGTACAATGCGGGCTATCTCGCTGATCATTGGTGCAAGAAGGGACACATTGTGCATTGTCTGGAAGGTGAAGTTTTAAATGAACAGGAAAATGGTGAAAAGCATCTGCTAAAAACCGGAATGACATATATTGTGTCCGACGATTTAAGCTCGCATCGTTCCGTTGCAAAAGAAAAAGTTAAGTTACTAATTATTGATGGTGATTTTTTAAAATAAAAAGACCGCATTTACTGCGGTCAATAAATAATAGAGTTTATAATTATAAAATCAGTGAAATAATTTTTTAATTTCCTTTTTCTCTTCGTTAACGGCTAATTTCCATAACGAATAGCAAAACCCAAATATCACAACAAATACTATAGCTAAAATTATCATTTCCATAATTCAACGGTTCTTATTCTTTAATCAAATAATAAAACATCAAAAAAATTAAGCAAAACTTTGAATTGCTTCGTCTCTGGTTCTATATAAATTCAGCACACCATATAGACCAGTTATCTTAAAAAGGTATAAAGCTGATGGCTGTGGGATAACGTATTTAATCTCTCCGCTGCGCTCTGCCATTTTCTTTAGAATCACAACCAAAGCACCAAGAAAAGTAGAATCGATATATTCACAACTGCTAAGATCAATTATAATTTTTTCATTGTTCATTAGAATGTCATAAACAAGCCTATCCTTAAATTCCTGAGCTTCTTTAAAGGTAGCCCTGGAAAAGTTAACCTTCTCGATTAAAACATCTCCTAAGACCTCTCTTGTAAAATATTCAAAATCCACTTTTACTCCTTCATAAGTAGTGGGAATTCCGGTTATCATTTTATTACCAATAATTAGTGTATAAATATTTTTAAAGCCTTCTAACAAATACAAAGCCAGACTTAAAATGGCCTAAAATTGTTAATAAACCGAGGATTTTTAGACTATATTTGATGGGAATAAGATAGAGTAATCCATAAGGATATGTTTGGAAATGAAGCAAAAAGTAATCCCTGCCACATTTTGAGCAGGGATTATAAATCACTTGGAGGACAGCAATTGATCCAATGGTTTTGGATCCGGTACTCTGTTTTTAACAGGCGGAATAGATTTTAAATAGGCAAACATTGCTTGCAGATCCTCGTCTGTAAGCTTTCCTACCATTTCCCAGGGCATTGGCGGGAGTATTGGTCTTCCGGCACCAAGATGTTTTCCTGTTCTTAATGCATTAATAAACATCTCCGGCTGCCAGGTACCAATTCCTGTTTCGTTATCCGGTGTAAGATTAGCCGCAAATGAAGCACCCCATGGTCCAATGGCAGCAGTTACATCCTGAGTAAATAAGATATATTTACCCGGTTCTAAAATAGCAGGATCAAATTCTGCTAATTGCATTTCTGCAGGATGACCGGATAAGATTTTTGTCTCATCTATTTTTGGTCCCTGTGGTCCAAAAACTTTAGGCGAATGGCAGTCGTGGCAGCCACCAGCAGTCACAAGATATTTTCCCCTTTCGATCATTTCTTGTTCAGATAGTACCTTCTTTTCCGGTTGGTTTTGATTGCAAGCGGTTAAAAGTACAACAAAAATAAGAGCAACTAACATGGCATATGTAAAATAAATTGATCTATTCAACATAAAGCCTCCTTTTTGTTAAATATTAATGATGGTTTATTATTTGTTATAAAAATAACAGTCGGAAAAATACGGGCAATAGTTTTGAGTTGTCAATATTTTTACACCAGCGGTTATTTTTATATGTTAATAATTAAACAAACCAATTGTTATTTCAAAATTATTCTGGAGTGAATATGAAAAAGTTTTTGATCTTTATCGTTTTAATTGTAGCAGGATATTTTGCTTACGATAGTTTTCTAAAAGAAAAAGAAGCTGTTGAAATTAAAGCATCTTATAATAAGGCAAGAGAATCTGTAAGTCTTGATGCGCCCTCAATTCAGCCAAGAGATTTTGCGCATTATGAGGGAACAGTAAAAAATATAAGTGATGAAACACTAACTAACATTGCTATAAATTATTTGATTGATGCACAGCCTTCCACAGCAAAAATTGATAAGCTTGAACCGGGAGAAGAAAAAAACTTTTCTACAAATACTGTTATGCTAAGAAATATGGATCCGGCACATTACTTAAAAAGTGTTGAATATGACGGTAAGTAATTTTTATTGAATGACTATTATTTGACTGTTCAAAAAATTTTGCTGTTGAATTCAAAAGAACTGTTTTAATTTGGCAAAAATATTGCAACGAACTTGCCTGACGGCAAAGACGTGTTAATATTAATTAAGACCAATTAAAAATAAATGCGTCTGATAAAAATCTTGTTGACGATTTATCCATTGTGATTTGGAAACATGTAAAAACTTATTACAACTTATTAAAATATTTTTAATTCGAAGAAAATAAATTTATTAATTTTTAATGTTCCTTCTTTTTATAGATTAATATTTTTACTTTACCACCACAAATTTTCTAACACAATAAAATAATTCTTCTTAACCTCTGCTGATATGAAAAAGAAAAAATCCAAAAAGATATTACAAGAAAACCCAAACCAGCTGAGTCTTGAATTTTTATATAAAGAGCCGTCAATTGATGTTCATGTTCCAAAATCAGCAGCTACTGTTTTTAATACAAACTTTACCGCAGCAAAAAGATTATCTATTCAATTAGCTGAAAGTTAGTTACGCGTTTTACTTTAAAATAAAAAAACCATGGTATCACCATGGTTTTTTGTTAATAGCTTTACTTAAAGTTTATTTTTTATTTAGAATATTCTTAACTGCTTTATCAATCCATTTTTCCAGCAATGGGGCAAGGTTTTCACCGGATAGCACCAGAGCCTGATTTTTAGGGGCTAAAAAGATGGTTTCACCAACTGCATTTTCCGAATCAATTTTTGTTTTTACCCATTCCGAAAGTCTCTTTAACCAAAGTTCCCTGTCTTTTTCTCTAACATCACCTTCAAATACAATTAATTCTTCTTCTTTAAATACACATCTAACTTCATTGAATTTAAACTTCTGACCATCTGCACCCATATGATTAAACAATGAGTTAGACAAGTAATTGACTTTATATTCGCTAACTGCCTGATCAATATCCTTCCAGACTTTTGCAACAGGATCTTTATCCATTTTAACCGGAGGATTTACCTGACATAAATTATACTGATTAAATAAAAACTCTAAGAACTGTGATACTTCAAATAATTTTTGATTGTTATCTAATCCATCCCATCTTTTACGTGAGTTTGTTAATCTTTTATTTTCTGTAGTGGTTAAATTTGAATAACCTTCTTTAACATTTTGAAGATTAGCCCATTTCTCTAAAGGATTATCCTGATATATCCAGCTATTTGATGCAATCCAGTTTTGGGTTTCACTATCAATTGCATCCGTAAAGAAAGAAAAATAATTTGAATCAACTGAGTTGGTTAATCTGTATTGTGCAAAAACAGATTTAATTAGTTTAACAGCTTTCTTTTGATCATCAACAACACCAACTGAATTTATTGCTTTGTTGATTGATTCTTCACGAATACTTCTTGTGGTTACTGAGTTTGATGTGTCAAGCCACGATAAAAATGTCATCGGGGAATCAGTGCGACTAATTTCTCCGATCATATTAACACAACTTAACAGCAAATATGTTCTTAATGACGAAAGTTCATATGGCTCATTTGATGCATTTACCCATTTTGAAATATCATCATCTAAAAAAGATTTTGATAGATTAACTCTTCTTAAAACAAACTGAAGTTTATTTTGTAAAGATAGTTCTGCCTTATTCCAATTTGGTAATTCAGTTGGAATGATATTTTTATTGATTGTTTTTTCAATCTCTAAATCAAAATCCTCGGTAAACTTACCGGAAACGGTTTCTTTTGTTAGCTGATCTTGCACTTAACTACCTCAAATTGGTTTATTAAAAAACACTTGATGAAATACTCCGAATTAATAAAGATTCTTTTATCTCACCAAATGCCATAATTCTGTTTTGAGCAGATTTATGCAATTATTATTCCATTTTACAATTGAGATTCTGAAAGATTTTCTAAGCGGCGGCAAGATAAAAAAGTAAGGTTTCGTTAATTTTGAGTAATTTTTACCTCAAATGAGTTAGTCAAAATTATTCCCAAAGGGTTCTGTTGGCTATCAATTAACAAATAATTCTGCATTTATTCATAAGTTTACCGCTCAAATTATAAAGAGAAATATGGAATCTTACTTAGGTTATTTAGCGGCATTTTGTACCACGATTGCATTTATTCCGCAAGCTGTAAAAGTTTATAAATCAAAACACACCAAGGATATATCACTTGGAATGTTTTCTTTGCTTATAGCTGGATTTGTTCTATGGTTATGGTATGGCATTTTATTGCTTTCGTATCCAATTATTTTGGCTAATGCCGTTACGATATTAATTGCAATCTATATTTTAATTGCTAAGCTTAAATTGGATGTACTGCCATCTAAAAAAGATAACCGGGATAAATCTTGATTGACGAAAAGATCAAAGAACGTAGTTCAAAATTATTTGCTCCACTATTAGTAGTAATTGCGGCATCACTCTGGGCTGTTGATGGGATTGTGTTACGTCCCTCGCTTTACAGCCTTCCGGTACCTTTGGTTGTGCTTGTTGAAAGTTCAATTGTTGCAATATTACTTACTCCGTTTTTTATTAAAAAATTTTCATCATTAAAACAGTTAAAGAAAAAAGATTGGCTGGCTTTTTTTGGTGTGGCATTACTTGGTGGAGCAATAGGAACTATGGCAATTACAAAGGCATTGTTCTATGTTAATTTCGTCAATCTGTCTGTTGTAATATTGCTTCAAAAACTTCAACCGGTTTTTGCTATTTCACTCGCAACAATTTTCTTAAAGGAAAAATTACCAAAAGAATTTTTTCTGTGGGCGGGATTAGCAATTGTTGGGGCATACTTTATGACATTCGGCACAACACTTCCGAATTTTTCTACGGGAGATAAAACAACAATAGCCGCATTATTTGCTCTGCTTGCTGCCTTTAGTTTCAGTTCATCAACAGTGCTTAGCAAGAGAGCATTAAGAAATGTTGATTATGAGATGGGAACATATCTCAGGTTTTTATTTGCTACGATCATTATGTTTATAATCGCAACAACAACCGGAGATATTTTAAGTATTAATCAAATCACAACAAAGCAAATCATAATATTTGTAATAATTGCGTTTACAACCGGCGGTGCTGCAATTTTTCTTTACTATTATGGATTAAAAAAAATTTCTGCTTCAGTTGCTTCCATTTGTGAGCTTGCATTCCCATTAACAGCAGTAGTTTTGGAATATTTTGTTCACGGGAATATTCTTTCTCCTGTTCAATGGATAGGTGCTGCTGTTCTATTGATTAGTATTCTAAAGGTAAGTGGATTAAAAACTATAATCTGGTAGAAAATTTATAAGATTAATTCTGATCCATTGACCTGATTATTTTACCTTTAATCAAAAATGTTTGTGAATACTCTGTTAGTTTTGATATCAATCAAGTAAGATTTTAAATTAGTTAGTAAATAAACCCAAATAAAAACGGAGAATTATTATGCTTAAGTATAGCTTGTTACTTGCTGTCTCACTTATTCTTGCCGGAAGTATTTCCGCACAAAAGGTATATGAAAGTCGAGATGAAATTCCTGCAGAATTTAAATGGAATTTGAACGATATATATTCCAACTGGACAGAGTGGGAAAATGACTTAACCGTATTAAAAAGCAAGATGGATGAGATAGTTTCCTACAAAGGTAAGCTTAAAGAGAGTTCTGAAAATTTATTAAAAGTTCAGCATCTTAATGATGAGTTGGGAATTTTATCTTATAAAGTTTACAGATACCCGCAACTTTCACGAGATCTTGATACTCGTGACCAACAATTTGGAGCCAACCTTCAAAAAGTACAAGCAATGTTTGCTGAATTTGGAGTGGCAACTTCCTGGATAAATCCCGAAATGCTGGAAATTCCATGGAGTACAATGAAAAAATGGATGGATGAAAATTCTGCATTCAAGCCTTACCGTTTTGGAATTGAAGATCTTTACAGACAGCAGAAACATGTTTTAACTGCCGATAAGGAAGAACTTTTATCATATTTTTCACGAGTTAATAATTCCCCGAGTGAAATTTATTCAAACCTTACCACTGCAGATATTAATTTTCCAACAATAGTTTTATCAAATGGAGACTCTGTAGAAACAACCTACGGAAACTACGGTCTTGTGCTTGCAACCAACCGTAATCAAGAAGACAGAAAAAAAACTTATGAAGCACACTACGGTGTTTTCAAAGCAAATGAAAATACTTTTGCATCAATCTACTCGGCAGTATGCCAAAGTGATTGGGCAACTGCACGCGCAAGAGGATACAATTCTTCGCTAGAGGCAGTACTTGATGGAAACAATATTCCAATAGCTGTTTATGAGAATCTGGTAAATACAGTTAAGGCAAATACTGAACCTCTACAAAAATATAACAGCCTACGTAAAAAATTACTTAAGCTGGATAAGTATTATAATTTTGATGGATCAATTCCGCTTACAGATTTCTTAAAAACATACCCTTATGATGACGCAAAAGAGCTGGTGCTGGCTTCTATTGATCCGTTGGGCTCCGACTACAAAGAAAAAATAACAAGCGCGCTTAAAGGCGGATGGATAGATGTTTTTGAAAATAAAGGTAAGCGCGCGGGTGCATACTCTGCCGGAGTTTACGGAGTGCATCCCTACATGTTAATGAATTACAATGGCACCCTTGATAATGTTTTTACTCTCGGGCACGAGCTTGGTCACACAATGCATACTTTATATTCACAGGAAAACCAGCCTTTTTCAACTTCTTCCTACACAATCTTTGTAGCTGAAGTAGCTTCAACATTTAATGAAAGATTATTACTCGATTATATGTTATCAAAAACTACCGATCCCAAAGAAAGAATAAATCTACTTCAGCAAGCTATACAGGGAATAACAGGTACATTTTATTTCCAAACTCTCCTTGCTGATTATGAACTTCAGGTACACACACTTGTAGAAAGAGGAGAATCAGTTACAGCAGCTACATTAACAAAAATTATGTCTGATCTTTATGATGCATATTATGGCAATTCTATTGAAAAGGATGAATTTGTTAATCGCGTATGGACTCGAATTCCACATATGTACAGAACACCTTTTTATGTTTACCAATATGCAACCTGTTTTGCTTCCTCTGCTCAGATATATAAAAATATTAATACAGGAACTGATGATCAGAAAAAAGAAGCTATGGAAAAATATTTAAATTTGTTAAAATCAGGCGGCAGCGATTATCCGATGGAACAACTTAAAAACGCAGGCGTTGATCTGACCCAGCCGGAAACCATAAAAGCAGTAATCTCACAATTTAGCAAGTTAGTTGATGAACTTGAAGCAGAAATAAACAAACTTAATTAATTAAAAAAGGGACACTGAATATTTCAGTGTCCCTTAATTTTTATTTAAAAATACTTTAATCCACCAAACGATTTAAAGCTTAACTCCACAATATTTACAATGAACAGCATCTTTATCGTGACCTTCTTTTAAGCACTCCGGACATACTTGTGTTGTTAGTGACTTTCTACTTGCCTCAGCGATTTCAACGGTAACGATACCTGTTGGCACAGCAATTATCGCATAACCAAGAATCATAACGAATGATGCAAGAATTTGACCGACTGGTGTTTGTGGTGCGATATCACCATATCCAACGGTAGTTAACGTTACAACAGCCCAATACATACTTGTGGGAATACTTGTAAATCCATTTTCAGGTCCTTCAATAACATACATTATTGTACCAATTACAACGATTACTGTTAAAAGAGAAAAAAGGAATACTGCTATTTTACCCCGACTTGCTTTTAATGCCCTTGTAAGAATTTCTGCTTGAGCTAATAAAGGACGTATTTTAAATATTCTAAAAACTCTTAGAAGTCTTAAAACTCTTATGACGATAAGATACTGACTACCAGTAATGATCAAACTTAAATAAGTTGGAATAATTGCAAGTAGGTCAATAACACCATAGAAACTAAGTGCATAACGCAAAGGCTTTTTAACCGCAAGCAACCTCAATATATATTCAATAGAAAATAATATTGTAAATATCCATTCTATAAGATGAAAGTAAAACGAATACTTTACACCAAGTCCCCTGATACTTTCTAGAAACACAACTATAATACTAAGCAGAATACACCACAGCAGAATTATATCGAATAGCTTTCCTTTACGAGTATCTGCTTCAAAAATAACTTCATATAAACGAATTCGCCAATTCGCTTTATTATCAGGGGGTCGAAATGCTTTTTCCGCCATGCTTATACTTTATGATAAAATTTATAAATCCAATTTAACAAAATATCTTTTTAACAGTAAAATAGATTAAAATTATGACTAGCACTTTTGGTGGGGAATTTTTACTTCTTGAAACTAACAAAGATAATTTCCGAAGTAGGAGTGTTTTTATCTTTCAGAAAAAATTTTGCAAATATAAACGACCAATACTATTACGTGTAGTTATTAATAAAATTATCTGTTTGATTCATATAAATTAATGGCAACAAATACTATTCAGCACATTGATTTAAAATAAAAGAGCACTTATTTAAGTGCTCTTTTCAAATTAACTATTCGCCTTTCATACTCCAGGGAGGAACAACTCCATTCATTCGTGCATAAGCAATTGATTGGCCCAGATGCTCGTGGTTATGATTTAGAATTGTTATCATAAAATTTCTTAAAGAAAATTTCATTCCAAAGGCTTCTACTTCTTTATTCAAATCGTCTTCTGTTAATTTACTTGCCGCTTCTTTTACGGCCTCAATAGATTTTTCAAGCATTGCCAAAGCGGACTGTTTATCTGTTGGACTCTTCTCCTGATTCATATCCGGTTTTGTTCCTTTCATCTGGCTAATGAGATAGTAATTAGCCTCAGCATCATGAACAAATACTTCTCCAACAGTTCTTACGCCTTCACCAGGCGACCAGTTGTACTTGTCCTCAGGCATTGCTTCTGCAAGCTGCATTAGTCTTCCCTTAACAAAATCCATTTGACCAATAAACTCTTTTACAAAAATTGGTTCGTCTCCCGATAAATTTGCAGCAGCAGAAATTGGTAATGCAAAAATCAAACAGATTAAAAATAAGAACATGCTCTTTTTCATAGTTGCTCCTATGATTAGTTAATAAAAACCCCTGATATAATTATTAAAGCGTATGTTGTACAAAGGAAAGGATTTATGCTTGATTGAATATATTAAAAAAGATGTTCCAATAGCAAGAAATATTTTTGAGGCAAGAATTAAGATTGGCGATCGCTTACAAATACAATTTCAGGATAAGATGGAAAATGGGAATTTCTTTTTTTATCGATAAAAATAATTATTAAAATGTAAATGGATACCAATCCAACGGCAAATAATGTTGAGAAAAGTTCTTTGTGGATTTGAAAGAATTGCATTCCAACAAATAATCCTACCAGCATAAGAATCAGTGGAATTCCATAAATTAAAAATGAAACACGGAGTATCTGACTACCTTTTATTGAAACCCTAACTCTATCTCCTGCAATTACGCCAAAAGAATCTCTAGCAGTTAAACTTCTTTCATTTGAATTTCCGGGTTTACAATAAAGTTTTGCGGTACATTCTTTACAGTTATCAGAATCTGAAATTACAATTGTTGCAATTCCATTTTTTGATTCTTTAACAATTCCTTCTTCTGTTAATTCTTCGGTGTACATTTTTTTTTGTCATTCCTGAGTTGAGCCGGAATCTATGTTCTTGAAAATTGATTCACGACTCTGCCTACCGTCAGGCAGGTTCGCGGGAATGGCACTGTATGTTTTAATTTACTTTTACTTCTATATTTTCTTCTTTTAACAACTCAGCAGCTTTTTCTGGATGAACAAACCTAATTGCATTAGTTGAACATTTATCCAATGGTATTTTTGAAAGATCTAATTTTGAGTAATCTATCTCAGGTAAAAATTCTTTCATTACAATTGAACCATCAGATTTACGGGCACAGATTCCGCACCCAATGCATGCAACTTTACAAACTTCTTTAGAGCGTTTTGGATCATCATGATTTTTACAGAACACAAACAGTTCTCTATCTTCGGGATGAATTTCAATTATACCTCTTGGACAAGCTTCAACACACTGTCCGCATCCTGTACAAAGTTCTTCAACAACAGTTGGCAAACAATTTTCATTCATAAATATAGCACCAAATTGGCAGGCATCAACACATTCGCCACCGCCGAGACAACCATATAAACACATTTTATCACCACCGGCAACTATTGTTTGAACAGAGCAAGACATTGGTCCATTATATTCCGCATTAGCTTTTCTTGTGGCTTCAATATTTCCGCCATTACATAAAACACGGGCAACAAGTTTAACGCTAGCAGAACTTTCCATTCCAAGTATTCGGGCAATTTCATCAACAACATCCTGGCCGCCAACCGGACATCCGTTAATCTTTGCTTCTCCATTTACAACTTTAACTGCAAAATCATAGCAGCCTGCATTACCGCAAGCACCGCAATTTGCGTTTGGGAGAAATTCATTTACTTCGGCAATTTTGGGATTTTCTTCTACACGCAATTTTTTATCTGCAATTGCAAGAGCGCCAGCAAAGATAAATCCTAATCCACCCATTGTGGCTATTGCAATTATTAATGTTACATCCATTTTTGCTCTATCTTATTTTTTTTCAATTGCCCCGACTTTTAAGTCGGGATTTTGAACACACACAACAAATCTCGGGCTTTAGCCCAAACTAAATCTCTTTTGGCTAAAGCCAAATAGTGATTTGTGTCTGAATTCCCCGACCTTAAGGTCGGGGCTGTTTAGTTTATTAAAAACTTCTCAAATCCACTTGAATAAAAAATCTTACCTTCACTATCAATTATCATTGCTTCGGTATCATCAAGAGATTCAATCAGTTTTATTCCGTTTTCTTTTCCCATCACAAAAACTGCTGTTGCTACCGCATCTGTATTAGCATTTGATTTATTTATTATCGTAACACTTTGCAATCCTTTTGCAGGATAACCTGTTTTAGGATCAAGTATGTGATGGTAACGCTTTCCATCGACTTCAAAATATTGTTCATAATCTCCCGAAGTCGCAACTGTGTATCCATCTACCTTAATTTTTTTTATGATTGCATTCATTTCTCTTGGGTGTTGTATCCCGACAACCCAATCATTTCCCATTACACTTATTTCACCACCGGCATTTACGAGCGCTTCTTTTATTCCAAGTTTTTCAAGAACATCAATTGCCTTATCGACAGCATAGCCCTTTACAATTGCGCCAAAGTTTAATCCCACTTTTTCTTTTTTGATAATTTTATTATCGCCTAACAAAATAATTTTCTGCCAACCACTATTTAACAAAGCAGAATCAATCCCTATTTGAGTTGGAACATCGGGACTATCAGTATAAAACCCCCAAACTTTTGTAAGATTATCAAGACTTACATCGAAGCTGCCGTTTGATATTTTATTAATAGAGTCGCAAAGAACAATCAAATTATAAATTTCTGAATCGACTTTGATAATCGTATCTGCCGAATTATTTATTTTCCAAACAGCACTTGCTTCATTATAAGTTGTAAACAGATCATCAATTCTTTTAACTTCTGCAAAAGCTTTTGTGATTGCATTATCAGCTTTTTGCTCATCAATATTTTTAATTTGTATCTCTACGACAGTTCCAAGAAGAATATGTGTGCGTTTAATTTTTTTTATTTCATCATTACTGTTTCTTGCAATAAAAAATCCAATAAGAAAAAGAACAATACTTAAAACACCGTATGCAATAAATTTTTTCAAATTATGCTAATTCTATTTTCACTAAAACTTTGTTTGGCGCACAAGCAATAATGTTCCCAACTCGGCTTGCTAATGTATGTTTACAAATTTCATGTCTGCAAGTTGATGTATGGACTTGTACTATTCCGTTTTCAATTTTAAATCCCGTTTTGCCCTGTGGGCCATCTATTAAAATGTTTTTATATCTCTTCTCTAAAGAAATTCTATCAACCAATCCTTTTTCGTTTTCTATTACAACTTCTTTACTGCCGGATTTGAAAATAGAAGATAGAAAATCTGTTTCATTGTATTCTGCTGTGAAGAAATAATCTGCTTTTCTGTTTTTTAAACCCGATCTTATATTTTCAAATGCAGAGCTCAGATCATCAAGTGAGTAAACAGCATTATTAGCATCGCTAACGATGATATCTGAATCAACTTGTTTATCTAATCTTTTTATTCTGTAAGTAATGGAACCTTTGTTTGAAAAATTTTCTTTTCGGTTTTTAATATCAGCCCTATTTACAATTTCACCAACCTTTGAATCAGAAATAACAACCGCCTCACTATTGCTTTTAATCTTGTTCTTAAATGCAGTAACAATATTTGTTATTACCTGCTCATCGGCAGGAATAAATCCGTGTACAGCATAACTAACAGTTTTTGATTTTCCGGTCAACTTACCTGTTGTATAACCGGCACCAAGTGCAACAGAGGTTAATCCGGCGATCTTTATAAAATTTCTTCTTGATATCATTTTATTCTCCTTAATTGTCAAACGTCAGACGATAAACGTTAAACGAAAATAGAATTTAATAAACATAATTTTAACTAATTACTACTAACAACCGACTACCCACTACTTCCCAATATTAAATCATTCCAGCAAAACCCATAAACGCAAGAGCAAGAATGCCGGCAACAATTAATGTTATTGGTGCACCCTGGAATGGCTTTGGAACATCAGCTAAATCAAGCTCTTCACGAATTCCAGCCATAATTGTTAGTGCAAGAGTAAACCCTGCACCGGCACCTAATCCAAAGGTAACATTTTCAATAAAATTATATTCTCTCATCGAACCAAACAATGCTAAACCAAGTATTGCACAGTTAGTTGTAATCAACGGAAGAAAAATTCCAAGTGCGCGATACAACGGCTGACTGACTTTCTTAATTACCATCTCAACAAATTGAACGAGTGATGCAATAACCAAAATGAATGAAGGAATTTGTAAAAAGTCTAAGTTGTATGGAATCAAAACAAGATTGTACAAAAGCCAACTTACAATTGCCGTAAGAACCATTACAAATGTAGTTGCCATTCCCATCGATATTGCAGAACTGAGCTTGTTTGAAACTCCAACAAACGGACAAATGCCAAGGAAGTAAGCAAGGACAAAATTGTTTACTATTGCTGCTGAAATAAATATTACAAATAATTCCATTATTTCACCTCAATTTCTTCTGCTAAATCTTCTCTGCCAACACGTTTGTAGTGAGCCAGTATTGATTCATGTTCAATTCTCTTTTTTCTATCGGTGTACATATTTGAAAGTCCAAGTAATAATCCAAGAGTTAAAAACGCACCTGCTGGTAATATCATGATCAACCAGGGCTCAAACTGATCCGGCAAAACGTGTAAACTAAATATTGTTCGTGAGCCTATAATTTCTCTTATCGAGCCCAGCACAACCAATGCAATAGTAAAGCCGGTTCCCATTCCAAGTGCATCAAGTAATGCTCTGCCTGGATTATTTTTTGATGCGAATGCTTCTTGTCTTCCAAGTATCACACAATTAACAACAATAAGCGGAATGAATGGACCAAGTGCTTTGCTGAGATCAGGAAACTTTGCTTTCATTACAAGATCAACTATCGTAACAAAGGTTGCAATGATAACAATGAATGAAGCAATACGAACCTGACCAGGAATAATTTTCCTAATTGATGATATCAGCAAACTTGACATTACTAAAACAAATGTTGCGGCCAATCCCATTGCTAATCCATTTATTGCGGAAACCGTAACAGCAAGTGTTGGGCATAATCCTAAAAGCTGAATTAAGATGGGGTTGTTTTCCCAAACACCTTTTAAATATTCTTTACTTAATGAGACTTGCTTTTTCATTTTAAGCCTCCGTTATCACGCAGCTTTTTCATTTTTTTAATTCCACTATTGATTATAGCAACAACAGCCTTTGAAGAAATAGTTGCTCCGGTTATCGCCTGAACTTCAGTGGGTTTTGATGGTTCAACTCCTTTTATAATTTCTATAGTGGGAGAAGTTTGCAGATTTATAAATTGCTCTGTGTAGCGCGGTTCTGTAATTACAGTTCCTAAGCCCGGCGTTTCAACCTGATCAAGAATTTCTAATGCAAGAATTTTTTCAAGATCAGCAGATAAACCGCAAATCAATCTTATCTTTCCCTGAAAACCATTTCCTTCATAAACCAAAGCGTAACCCACTTCTTCTGCATTTTCATTTTTTACTTTGTAAACCTCAAATCCAGCATTGGTTAATGCTTCATAGGATTTACCTTCGGACTGAACACGAAATATAGCAGCTTCTGTTTCAGCTTTTTTATTTGCAGCAATTAATGGATCAGCCCAGATATCAACCATTGCAAGCAATCCACCCGAGATAATTCCAATTCCGGTTAACACCAGAAGCATTTGAATAACTTTATTCATTTCTTTTCCTCCTTTACAACACCAAAGATTGTTGGCCTTGTATATTTATTAATAAGAGGCACAAAGGAATTCATAAACAAAATTGCATACATAACACCTTCCGGTAAGCCACCGTAAATTCTGATTATAACAAGCACAAAAGAAATTCCTAATCCAAAAATCCACATACCTTTATTTGTAATTGGCGAGGTTACCCAATCCGTTGCCATAAACATTGCACCGAAAAGAAAACTTCCCGCAAAAATGTGAAAAACAGGAGTTGGATTTTGTGGATTGATTAACCAGAAAATTCCGCCAAACAAAAACATTCCAATAATCATAGAAAGTGGAATTCTCCAGTTTACAATTCCAACAGAAATTAAAAGAATCCCACCAATCAAAACAGCGATTGCAGAGGTTTCTCCAAGTGATCCGCCAACATTACCAATCGCCATTGGAATTGTGTCTGTAAATATTTTATCAAACTTAAATGCTGCAAGGGGAGTTGCGCTTGTTACAGAATCAACAGCAAAATTTGGTTTTAACCAGGTTGTTATCTGTACCGGAAAAGCAGCCTGCAAAAATGCTCTTCCAACTAAAGCAGGATTAAAAATGTTGTATCCCAAACCGCCAAAAATTTGTTTGCCCAATCCAATTGCTACAACAGATCCTATCGCAGTTGCAGACAATGAAAAATTTGGAGGAAGTGTTAATGCTAAAAGTAGCCCTGTTAATGCTGCACTGCCATCAAACCAGGTTACTTTCTTTTTTCTAATTGATTGAATTGCTGATTCAGTTCCAACTGCAAATAAGACAGCAGTTAGTATTATAAAAATCTGAGTCCATCCAAAAAAAACTAAAGCAGCAGCAATGCTTGGAACAAGTGCTGCAGCAACAAACCACATTACTTTTGATGTTGACCACTTTGAATGTAAATGCGGCGATGTTGTTAAATCAAAGTGAATTGATTTCTTATTTTCAACAATTGTATCAGTATTCATTAAGTTCTTTAATTTCAAGTAGTTTATTATTCAATTGCTGCATTGCTAAACTGTTGAATTGTTTTAAGAACAATTAGACAGTAAAGCAATTAAACAATCTTTATAGATTGCTTCACCGACTAAAGTCGGATTCGCAATGACTTACTTTGTAATTCTTTCTTTCTGCATTTGTAAAACTTTTTGTTTTCCTAATCTTATCCACTGAACAAGAGGAATGTTTGCAGGACAAGTGTATGAACAAGTTCCGCATTCCATACAAACAGTTATTCCCGCTCCCTCTGCATCATCAAACCTGTTAAGCTGCGAATATCTTGCGAGCTTTGTCGGCATTAAGTTTAAAGGACAAGCACCAACACACTGTCCGCATCTTAAGCAAGGAGTTTCAGGATTTTCAGCAACTTCATCTTTTGTTAAAACTAAAATTCCCGATGTTGCTTTCATAACGGGCGCATGTAGATCAAATTGTGCAGTTCCCATCATTGGACCGCCGACAACAATCTTGATTGCATCTTCTGTTACTCCGCCGCAGTAATCAATTACATCTTGTATTGTTGTTCCAACAGGAACAATTAAGTTTTTAGGATTTTTAATTCCTTTGCCTGAAACGGTTAAAGCGGCTGTTATTAAAACTTCACCTTTTACAACTGCATCGTGGATCGCAATGGCAGTACCGATATTCTGAATCACTGCACCAACATCCATCGGGAGTTTACCCGGAGGAACTTCTTTTCCTGTTACAGCTTTGATCAGCATCTTTTCGGCGCCTTGCGGATATTTTGTTTTTAGCGATACAACTTCTAATCCGTGTTCATATTTTACTTTGTTTGAAAGTAATTCTATTGCTTCGGGTTTGTTGTTTTCAATTCCTATTACTCCGCGTTTTACGCCGAGTGCTTTCATAATTAATTTTAATCCTGATATTAAATCATCGGGACGCTCAATCATAAATCTGTAATCACGGGTAAGATATGGTTCGCATTCGCACCCGTTAAGAATTACAACATCAATAATTTTATCCTTTGGCGGAGAAAGCTTAACCGATGTTGGAAATGCTGCACCGCCTTGTCCTACAATTCCTGCAAGAGCAACTCTTTCTCTAATTTCATCCGCAGTTATTGTTTCAGGATTTAAAGGATCAAGCAAAATATTTTCTGATTCTATTGTTTCGTTACGTTTAATAACTATTGAATCTTTTGGGAAACCGCTTGAGGTTTGTTCTTTACCAAGACTCATAATTTTTCCCGCAACAGAAGAATGAACCGGAGCAGAAACAAAACCCTCTGCCTGCGCAATCATCTGTCCAACTTTTACGTCCTCACCTTTCTTTACAAGAGACTTTGCTTCTTTACCAAGATGCTGCGATAAAGGAAGAATAATTTGCTCTGGCAATGGAAATAATTCGAAAGCAAGATGTTCGGTTAGTTCTTTATATTCTTTTGGATGAACCCCACCGTGAAATGTTTTTGAACTCATAAAAGACCAATTCTACATAGTTTTACAATTAGCAACAGTGAACAAATAAAAAATTCAAGCACTACATTTTTTCTAAAAGTATGCCACAGAAATGAAATGAAATGTTGTGTTTAAGTTGATTAAATCAATTTATTATTTGATAAATGCGAAAGGAATTTTATCAAATAATGGAAAAAGAATTGTGTTTTCTAAGAAATGAAAATGAGTGGCTGCTATAATTAAATAACAGCCAAAGTAATAGCTAAAGACTAATCAAGGATAAAACTTGATTTTACCGGTGATGTACCAACGTTATAGAAAAATTCTCTACCGGTTATTGGATCGTAAACACCCCAATAACCGTTTGATGTTGAATATGCGGCGACATGTACGGTTTCGCCGGAATTAAATCCACTATCTAATAAATACTCTTTATAATAAAGAGAAGAGCTATATGAAGATGAGTCTTGATCAATATATGCTGTATTTACATATAAATAATTCATTGGATCATTAGACACATTTTCATTTTTCCCGAAAAATAAAACCACCTTTCTTGAATATTCGCGGGTATCAGATAGATTTCCACTCATTCTCAAATAAGGAAAAGAACCAGTTGTTTTAGTTATGATTAATGAGGTAACATTAAAACTAGGCAATACCATTAATGCAATACTATATAAGTATGCATCTCCTCCACCCACAAATTCACGGGCAATAATTTTATGAGGTCCATACCCTGCTTTTTCAAAAACGATATTAAAAATGCCCGCCTTTACATTTTCCAGGTTATATCTCCCATCATTATTTGTATAGGCGTAATTATTTCTGCCTTCTATAGAAACCTTTACTCCGCTTTTATCATTAATTTGTGAACCATCTTCTTCATACAGATTAACGAATCCGGAAATGCTTCCAGTAAGAACGGGTGCTACAGTTTCTGTGCAGCTAACGAAAAAAGAAAACAATACAATTACTGTTAGAACACTGCTTAGCTTTTTCAAAGGATCCTCCCTGCTAAATAGAATATTTTAAATGTTAGTTATTTTAGTAACATAAGTTTTTTTGTTTGAATAAAACTGCCAGCTTTTATTTGGTAGAAATAAACTCCGCTTGCAAGTGATGAAGCATTAAAATTAACCTCATATCTGCCTGCCGGTTTTTCTTCGTTAACAAGTGTTACAACTTCTCTTCCCAGAATATCATAAACTTTTAGACTAACATTACTAAGACTTGCCACGCTATAAGTAATTTTTGTACTTGGGTTAAACGGGTTTGGATAGTTTTGGAATAAAGAATACTCAATAGGCATTTCAGGATTGTCATTTACATCTACTGTTAAACCATGCACACGAATTGTGTCGTAAACAGATAATCCCTTGTTTGTAAATAAAAACAAAGTATCTCCTCCCCAAGGTATGTTTGAGGTTAGTTCGCGATTAAAGATAACTCTCCATGATAATTCCGCCCCTAAAGGATCGGATAATAAAACAACATCACCACGAGATAGCGTATCTTTTCTCTCTGGTCTTGGTTCTGAAAAAGCAAATTGTACTCTTTCCCAGTCTTGATCAATAATTCGATAGATCTTGAAGTTTAAATTGGTTTTTATTGGTGGCGCATTATTGCCAAAGATCTGATTTAAAGAATTTGATGAGTCGTTAAAGGTAAATGAAAAAACAAACTTATAATCAAATGGATATCTGTATGCATTGAGTGTTGCAGAGGTATACTGATCCATCGCAAAATTAAGATTCTGAGGGTGCGGATTATTCCAGCCACATCGAACACCATCCAAACCAGTTAATATGTCTTCCGTGTAAAGAGTCATTCCATCAAAAACTAAAGATTCATTGTTTGGGTAATAGGGTTCGTTTAGTACAGTGTATTGGTTTGTTGTTTTGTTAAACACAGAAAATGTTTTGAGAACATTAGGGATAGTATCTAAAAACGTTATGATATACTCTTCCCCCGTAAATTGTGTTGAGTCAATTATCCTTACCTCAACAGGTACTTCTGCATAGTGTCTTATCCATGCAAAGTTCTGAGAGGGAAGCAGTTGTCTTGGGTTCTGTTTATCAAATTCGAGTGTAATATCAGAATATGAACTATTTCCATCGGTAACTTCGAATTTAATTCTTAATCTATCTGAATTTGGGATGTTAACAAGATTGATCGGAACAATTTGAATTAAAGTATCGCTGTTAATATTAATACTCTGAGAAAGATGAAAAACAGTATCAGAGTTAATACTATATAATGCTTTTAATAACAAAGGCTCGCCCTCGGGATCACCAAGAAGTAAATTAAAATTATATTCTTCGTCTGTAATTGTAACTCCAGGTGATAATTCGTCATTAAATATTTTAACAAAGGGAATTCCATTTCCGGAATTATTAACAGTGAAGTATTTACTTTCATCTATTGCATAAATAAAACCGGCTTCATTTTTTAATAGAACCAATATTTTTGCAAAAGAACCATCATCAAATAGAGTTGTGTTCCAATTGTATGAACCATTGTTGGTGGTATTTTTAATTATTGTTTTCCAGCTATTTCCACCATCTGCGCTATACCAAATTTCAACTGTTCCGTTTGAGTTAATAGCATTCCAGGTTATTGCTTCATTACCTGATACGACTTTATGATAGGTTTGACTTGTAATAGAAATTGAATTATTAACTGCTACAGTATCAAAGTTTGAATTGTAAAGCGCTTCGGCATATTTCATCTTAACCAAGACTTCATCTTTAGAATATCCAAATACGGAGGCTGTTACAATTCTCTTAGTTTCCATAGAGTTTAATGAAAAGTAATTTCCACCCCACAAATAATCTCCATCCTCACCTCTTGTAGCAGATGGTATTGAATCAATATAGTTTACGCTTGATGGCCAATTATATTGTCCCGGAGTAATTCGGCCCCACATTGCCTCATCATCGGACATTGTTATATTTCCAGCAGGAACAAAGTAGTCGAAGCTCGCTATTTGATTTGTTGATGGTGCATAAATAAATGATTCACCAAACATTCCAACCCGACCTTGCCAATTTGGATTGGCCGCCGGATTAACGAAGTCATTAAAATCTGAAGTAATGATTAAATTATCCTTGGGATAGTAAAGAGATACATCATCATTATATTCTGGAGCCTCAATACCAACATAAGTTCCGGTTAAATTTCCTAAAACAAGTTTATGATAATTGTGAAGAGATTTATTTTTGATATCATATATTTTAAATAAGACATCTTTATACGTTGGATTATTCAATTCAACATATCGAACTCTAACTTCAATTCCATGCCCTTTAATGGATGGATTGGTGGAATCCGGCAAAAAATCGTTTTGTACAAAATTTTCTTCATCATTAAAATCATCCATAACGAATAAGGCTTCTTCATCTCCTACAAAATTGTTTGGTCCATATAAACCATTCCAAACACCCGTTCCATATTCTGGGTGATCCAGCCATAATGTTGGCCAAGTTTCGGAGTCTGTACTTATTGCAACTCCCCGTCCAACACCATTTATTAATGGGTTAAAGTAGCCCAACAGGGGTTCAAATGTATATGATTTTCCACCACCGCCTTCACCGCCACCGGGTCTATCAACTGGAGTTATAATCACCGAATGAATAGTATCCTGAATTCCATCCGGAGGAAGTGTCCCAAGTCTGTAGTCCCTGATGGGAAGTTCTAATCCAATAACTATGCTCATATCACCAGAATAGCCATTGTGTGGATAAATCCAACTAAATCTCGGTCCATCGGCTCCAGGCTGAGCAACTACTCCATAGTTATTAAATACTGTTTTAATTTGGTTAGCATCAATATTGCCAACTCTGCGATTTTGTGGATCGCCATGTTGAGCAACAATAAAAGAAGATAATAGAATTGAGATCAGAACAATAGAAACAAGTACAAGAACTTTTTTCATAACGATCCCCTTATAATAAGTTTACTTAATAGTACTCCACAAATTTTTCTTCTTCAAACCAAATGAAACAATTTTTGCATCTTTGGGAATTTCAAATCCGCACAGCAAAGATCTGGCTTTTGTTTTAGCAGGAAAGTTATCGGTGAAGCATAAGTTGTGCGCTTTAGAATCCTGCTCCTCACTGCCTTCTTTTGTTAGATAAGTTGAAATAATGCCTTCACCCTTTAAGCCGGAACGATATTCATTTCCTTTTGAATCTTTAATCGTAATACTCATTGTATAATCGGTTCCCATTGCAACACTCTTACCGGATATATTTTCAATAGTAATATCGGTAACTAAAAATTTCTTACCGCTTTTTGCATCAGAGTCGTTAAACTCAATAAATCTGTGGAGTTTAATTTTTACTTCGTCGTTTTTTAATTCGGAGATAACAGCATTTTTATTTTGGGAATAGCCCACAGATACAGCAAATACTGCTAGCAGAAATATTATTAGGGATGTTTTCATATTATTATAGGCCTCTGTTTAAAATCTTTATAATTGCTTCTGTATGTTTAAAAATTATTTTTCTGAAATTCAATTTAGTTAATTGTTCGCTTCTAAATTTTTACCCTTAACTTTTTATTTTCTTTCTCATTATCGGTCTTGTTTCAGAACGTCTTGCAACTTCTTTAAATCCTACTTTTTTAAATGCTGAAAATGTTCCTGTATAAATAAACACAGGCGCAGAGTTTTTTGTTCTTGTATCAGTCGGATAAGCTTCAACTATCATTCCGCCTTTAGAAGCCGCAAAATTGCACGCATTCTTTATAAGTTCTACCGATATGCCCATTTTTCTGTAATCTTTATGAACAAAAAAGCATACGATTGACCAGACAGGTTTGTCGTCTGTTGGCTGAAGTGTTTTTGAATTGGAGAGTCTTGAATACTTTTCCCTCGGTTGAATTGCAATCCATCCAGCGGGTTTGTTATCCGCATAATCGATTATGCCCGGTTCAACATTATCCTTAACTATTTTTTTCATTTCCTTTTTGGTTCTGCCGTCACCTCGTTTTTCATCATATTCTTTTTTATTCATAAACCAATACATACACCAGCATCCGGCACAAGCCCCTTTTTCTCCAAAAAGATTTTCAAAATCCTTCCATCGTTCTATAGTAAGTGGATGAAATAATAAGTTTATTTACTATTCCTAAATGTTTTTGTTAGCAACATTCCAAATAATAAATATCAAACACCAAACAAATATCAAACTCAAATTAACAAACTCCAATATTTAAAACTTTATGTTTCCGGGTTTTTGGTATTTGTTTTTTCTCGAGAGTAAATTATTGTTATAGAAAAGATGTCTAACTAAATTGCGCGCAATATTTTTTGAAAGGATAGATTGTGGAACAAACAGGAACAATGCAAAAACTAAAATCGGGTTTTCAGCATTCATTCTGGGTTGCAAATGGAATGGAGTTGTTTGAAAGATTAGCTTATTACGGACAGGCAACTATCCTTAGCGTTTTTCTCCGCGATCATCTTAAGTTTGATGAAGTGCAGGCAGGACAGCTTTCCTCAATCTTTGGCGGATTGATTTATTTTCTTCCAATCTTTGCCGGTGCGCTTGCAGATAAATTTGGATTTAAAAAAGCCTTTTCATTTGCATTCTTTGTGCTTGCAATTGGATATTTTTTAATTGGTTCTACTGGAATGGCAGCATTCTCAGGATGGTATTCAGATACAAATCTTTTCTTAGTCCTTTCATTAATATTAATCTTTACCGCAATCGGCGGTTCTTTCATCAAACCAAGCGTACTTGGAACGGTTGCATTAACAACAACACCCGAAACAAAATCACTCGGTTATGCAATCTATTACTGGCTTGTAAACATTGGCGCAGCTATTGGTCCATTGTTAGCGTACTTTGTTAGAGACTCCTTCGGAATTGAATTTGTTTACCTTGTTTCTGCAGCAAGCTGCACATTAATGTTTTTTACAACGCTACTTATCTTTAAGGAACCTGCTGCTAAGGTAGCGGAAAAAAGGGAAGACATTGTTACTGTTGCAAAAAATTTAGTAACCGTAGTAAAGAATGTTAAGTTCATGTTCTTCTTAATGTTGTTTGCTCTTTACTGGATTGTGTTCTGGGAATTTTTTATTGTTATTCCATTTTATGTTTCAGATTATATTTCTCCGGATGCCCCAATAGAATTAATTCTTTCTGTGGGTGCCTGGACAATTATATTATTACAAATTCCTATCAACAGATTTACAAAAAACATTCCCACCCCAACCGCAATTATGATTGGATTTGTATTTGCCGCATTAAGCTGGTTCCTTTTATACTTTTCTCAGATAGCCGGAATTACAGTTGGTATTGGATTAATTATTGCAACAATATTTATTTTTTCGGTTGGAGAACAAACCCAGGCACCAAGATTTTATGAATATCTTGCAGATCTTGCACCCAAAGGGCAAGCGGCATTATTTCAGGGATTTGCTTTTCTTCCAATTGCAATCGCTTGGTTAGTCGGCGGTACTTTTGGTGGATGGCTTTATCAAACATTTGCAACAACGGCAAAGCAGCCGGAAATGGTTTTTCTTGTGATTGGTTTAGTTGGTGTTCTCGGCGCCATTCTAATGTGGGTTTACAACAGATTTTTGCACGTTAAAGAAGTTTAATTTTTTCTAAACCACAAAAAATAGTACACTGATTTTTATGATTCTTTATGATCATAACGGATCAGTCTCATCTTAAAGATCAGTGTACCATTCTTAATAGCAAACAGCGAATTTTCAACAATTCCAGCTTTTCAAATGAGCATCACAACAAACTCTGAATCCTTTTCTTAAATTACTTATCAAACTAAACAGAAAATTGAAGGCTTATGACAACTGAACAAATTATACTTTTCGTATTTATTGCTTTAATAATCTATTACGTTGGTAAAAAGATTTATTTAATAAAATCAATAAAACAATACACGCCTGCTGATGCTTCGGCAAAAGTTAAGAAAGAAAGAAATGTTGTTTTTCTTGATGTGAGATCTGAAAAAGAAAGAAAACAAAGTTCAATTAAGGGCTCCTATCATATTCCAGTCGTGGATATTAAAGATAGAGAGCAAGAATTAAAGAAATTTAAGGATGCAGAAATTATTTGTTATTGCCATACAGGAAGCCGAAGTCTTACTGCCGCATCTAAACTTAAAAAAATGGGATTTAATGCAAGTAACTTAAGCGGAGGAATGATTCGTTGGAACGCATCAGGTTTGAGATAGTATTGAAATGGGCTAAGCACATTTTACCAGTTGTTGGCGGCGCAATTGCAGGATATTCTTACTATTATTATATAGGGTGTAATGGAAGCTGCCCAATTTCGGGTAATCCATTTATCAGTACTGCGTATGGCGCTTTTGCAGGATTTCTTTTTGTCGATTGGAAATCCATTTTTAATAAAAATAAAAAAGAAGAAACAAAGGATAACAATTAATGAAATATGGATTTTCTAAAACCACCGATTACACTTTTGAACAAGCAATTGAAAAAGTAACCGAAGAACTTAAGAAAGAGGGCTTTGGTGTTCTTACTACGATTGACGTTAAAGATACTTTAAAGAAAAAGATTGATGTTGATTTTAAGAAGTACACGATACTTGGTGCTTGCAACCCAAAACTTGCACACGGTGCTTTGCAAGTTGAAGAAGAATTAGGTTTGCTTTTACCCTGCAACGTTATTGTTTATGAAAAGAAAGAAAAAACCGTAGTATCCATTTTTGATCCAAGAGTTATGACTTTAGTAATTGAAAATCCCGAGATGAAAACAGTTGCTGAAGAAGTAAAAGAAAAATTACAAAGAGTATTAGTAGCAGTATAAACTAAGTTGTCATTCCCGCGAAGGCGGGAATCCACTATATAAATTATACAATTAGATTCCGGGTCAAGCCCGGAATGACAAATAGGACAATAAAATAAATCATAAGAAAGGTAAATTAAATGACAGAGCAATTAACAAAAGAAACTTTTTTAACTAAAGTTTTTGATTATGAAAAAAATCAGGATTGGAAATTTAACGGAGAACTTCCTGCAATTATAGATTTCTGGGCTCCCTGGTGCGGTCCTTGCAGAATGGTTGGACCTGTACTCGAAGAATTATCCGAAGAGTACAAAGGAAAAGTTAATATCTATAAAGTTAACACAGATGAAGAGCAGGAACTTGGTTCAGTATTTGGAATCAGAAGTATCCCTTCGATTCTTTTTGTTCCAATGGAAGGACAACCCAAGATGGCTGTTGGTGCACTTCCTAAAGAATCAATAAAGCAGGCAATTGATAAGGAATTATTAGTTACTGTTTCTTAAAACTTTTTTCATAAGCCCCAATGAATTAACGCATTCCGGTAACGGGATGCGTTTTTTCTTTTAAAGTTTTTTGTAGTCTTTTCAAAAGTAAATGATCAGATTTGTCACTTCGACCAGCGGGAGAAGTCTTGAAATTTAAATAAATTTCTTAGCTGGATACTTCTTCGGCAAAACAATACTAATGCTTTCCAAAACACGAATATCGCTAAATTTTATCAACAAGTAAAAATTTTCTGCCATTATCACCGAAGTGCAGAGTAGTAAGAGAAATTTTATTCGAATATCTAACTATTTTGTAGTTGCTGGTTGTATTAATGACGGTATAATTTTTGAAAATTTATAGATTATTCGAAGTCCCCGTGGTAACAAACATAATGATTAAGAATTAAGTTTAAGGAATCTATTATGAAAATAAATTTAATATTATCAACAATTATTTTTCTAATAATAATTGGATGTTCATCCGCACCTGAGTTTGTTCCTGATCCAAAGAACGTTACTTTTCTAACCAACGGAATCTGGCTTGGCATGCTTCCCTGCGCTGATTGCGAAGGAATTGATTATCAGATTAATTTAAAAAACGATTATACCTTTAAACAAAAATCAGTTTATAAAGGTAAATCAGAAGAAATTTTTATTGATGAAGGCAGGTGGGGTTTTGTTTCAGACTCTGTAATTGCTGTATCCGGTAATGATGATTATAAAATGTTTCTAATCCAGCAAAACCATTTAGTTATGCTCGATCAAGATGGAAATAAAATTGAATCCTCATTTGAAGATAGATATCATTTAAGTAAAGACGATGGTACGGTAAAAGAAATAGTGCGGGTTAAACCGATTGAAGATGCTGTGGAAATGAATTTGAATTACTATCAGGAAAAGTTTTTAAGTGGTGTTGATTTTATCGCAAGAGGCAACGAACCCAATTGGACTCTGGAAATTGATCTTGAAAAATCAATGAGCTTTGCCGCGATGTATGATATAAAAGTAAAAACTCCCGCGGTTGAAGGAATAAAAGCACAGGATTCTGATGTTGCTTTGTACACTGCAAAAACAGACAGCGGCGAATTGGTAATTACTGTTATCAAAGATAAGTGTCAGGATAACATGTCTGGAGAGTATTTCCCTTACAAAGTTAGGGTTGAAGCTAAAAGTCCGGCTGATTCTACCTATAAAACATTTGAAGGATGTGGAAGGTTTTTATACGATATGCGTTTATATGATATTTATGTAATGGAAGAAATGACAGGCTTTAATTTGAAAAAGGAAAAATTAATGAAAGGTATGCCGACTTTTGAATTTAATCTAACCGATATGCGTTTTGGCGGACATGCGGGATGTAACAGTATTTCCGGAGGGATTAATGTTGTTGGCAGCAAAATTACATTTGGCAGTTTAATGGGCACTCTAATGGCTTGTCCAAATTTGAAGGTTGAACGAGCGGTTATTGAAGCTTTAAATCAAAAAACGGTTACTTACAGCATAGATAAAATGAAGCTTACAATTGTAAGTGGAAAAACTAAAATGGTTTTGCAGAAAGTTGATTAAGTAATGCACGTTACGCACAAAACTAATTTTTACTCTAAAGCCGTAAAGCAGACTTAAGTCTGCTCTACGATTTGAACAATTTATTAATAACCTCTGTGTAAGATGAGTAAGTAATTAAAAAATAAAATATTTTTAAGGACATGAAAGATCGTGTCCTTTTTTTTTATAAAAATTACAACACCATCTTCACAAACTCATTTTCCTTAAGCTTTGTAAAAATTATATCGCGAATTACTTCTGAGGTAACAAATACTTTTAAGTTTAAACTAAAATAATTTCCTTTAGAACTTACGTTGGAAGAAGAAATTTTATAGTCCATTCCATCTACGGCAAGCTCTATTGCTTTTATCATTTCATCCACTTCCGTCCCGATTACTTTGTAATGCCAATCGCAAGGATATTCTATATTTGGTTTGTTGCCCTTTGAATCTAGAATCATTTTTCTTTCTGTCATTGCCGCGAAGGCGGGAATCTCTTTTTAAATTTTTAATAACTCTTTTAGTCGGTCGTCTAATAAGTTAAGATTTCTATGTCATTCCCGTGAAAACGGGAATCTAAAACCCACAATTCAAAGTGGATTCCCACTTTCGTGGGAATGACAAAAACGTATTTTAAACTTATGAGACAGCCTAGTTAGACTCGGTTTATTCTTTATTAACTAAAAACACTCCAAAAGTAATTATCAATCCGCTTAATATCATAAACAAAGTAATATCTTCCTTTATTAAAATCCAGGCGGCAATAACAGTTACAAATGGCTCAAAGTAAAGATAAGCTCCAACTTTTGCTGATTCCATTTCACGCAAAGCATAAGCCCATATCACATACGCAACTCCGCTGCAAAGTAAACCTAAAAATAATATTGCTACCCATCCTATGCCGGAAAGATTTATTACAGATTTTATAGCACCATCATTAATTGTAAATGGAATAATAATAATTGCCATCATAATAAAAAGATATAGTATAGTCATAACGGGTGAATAGTTTAGAGAAATTTTTTTATTCACCATTGAATAAATTCCCCAAGTAAACGCGCTTGCAAGGACAAGCAAATCACCCTTGTTTTTAATAAGATCAATGTTTGCTGGCTTTCCATTTCCGACAAGCATTAACAAACCAAATGTTGCGATAATTATTCCTGTTACTTTTAATACGGTTAATTTTTCTTTAAAGAAAAACAAACCGAGGAGAGCCATAAAAATTGGCGCGGTACCAATTATCCACCCTGTGTTAGATGCAGTCGTAAATTTTAATCCTGTTACTTGAATCCATAAATGAAAGACCGCGATTATTGCAAGAATTAAAATGTAGCCATGGCTTTCCAGGTTTATTGAGAAATCTCTTTTTTGCAGCAATGCAATTGTTAGTAATAGAGAAATAGCAAGAATTAATCTCATTGAGATTATTGTTTCTGGGGTTAGTTCATCAAGTAAATATTTGGTGGCAATGAATGAAGCTCCCCAGAAGATGATTGCTAAAAGAGGCAGCCAGAATATATAAGATTTTGTTTTAATGGTATTAATGTTGGTTAAACAGTTATGAAAGTGTAGTTGTCATTTCGAACGAAGAGAGAAATCTTTTGCTCGTGTGGATAGGATTTCTCAGTCATCCCTGTGGTCTTCCATCGAAATGACAATTTAAAAACTTTACTTAGAATTTTCTGTTTTCTTTGCTGATGAGTAATTCATAAGGTCATAATTAATTTCTTTACTTGGCATATTCATCTTAACAATTTCTACTCCAGCATCTGAATAAAACTGTGTTGCAAGAGTATCATGAAAATCAGAAAATACTACCACGCGTTTTATTCCTGCCGCGATAAGCGCTTTTGCACATGTTGTGCAGGACATATTTGTAATATATGCTGTTGATCCAACAATATTTACGCCGTGCTTTGTTGCCTGCACAAGTGCGTTAATCTCAGCATGATTTGTACGCACACAATGATTATCCACAATTAAACATCCTTCATCCTCACAGTGTGGCTGACCCGGAAGCGAGCCGTTATATCCTGTTGCAAGTACAAATCTGTCTTTTACAAGAACACATCCACAATGCATACGCGGACAAGTTGCACGTTCTGAAGCAAGCATTGCAAGTTTTAAAAAATATTCATCCCAGGAAGGTCTTTTATTCTCTGCCATCAAGTTTTATCCGAAAATGTAATTTAAAATTAATATGAAAATTTATTGTTGTGCGAGACAAATATAGAGAGGCGAATGATTAAAATAAAAAGTTTATTATACTATTTTACTTTATAAGACCATCTTTCTTTGCTGCGCATTTTTTTAGCAGCTCTTTTGTGGTGATGGCTCTTATAAATTTTACTGCTTCCACAAACACTGCAATTTGTCGGTATTGCTGTTCTGTTTACTTCCCACTCGGTTTTACAATCTTGGCAAAGGTATAAAATCTTTTGCGGCATTTGATATCTCCAGTTTTTTTAGTTCAGTTTTAATTCTATTCTTTAAGCTTCTTTTTTCAGAAAGATAATTTATCATTTTACCACGATTAAAAATAACAGAATATAAATTTGCACCAAGTAATTTTGCTTCCTCCATTTTAGAGTTATAAGTTAAGACGCTGGAAAGGTCGCTTGCAAAAAAATCATACTTTGCGGCACAATCACCAATAGCATAAATATTTTTATCGGAGGTTCTAAAATACTCATCTACCAATATTCCTCTATCACGATCGAAAATGATTCCAAGTTTTTCGGCCATTTCCACATTTGGTCTTGAGCCGCAGCAGATCATTAAAAAATCACAATCTATTACCTCGTCGGAGTTTAGTTTTATTCCTGTAACGGCATCAATCCCGAGAACACTTTTTATTTTTGCATCAAGTATTACCCTTCCACCAAGGTTTTCGATCACTTCTTTTACTTTATTGCTTGTGTCGGCATCAAATGACGAAGGCATTAGTCGTTTGGATTTTTCGATTATAGTAACCTGCTTCCCTGCTCTTAAAAGCTCATCACATAATTCAACACCAATATATCCACCACCATAAATTACAACACTTTCTGCATCCAGTGCTTCAGTTTTAATTTTGCGGATTTGTTCAGGGTCTTTATTTATAAGCACCACTCCGTCACGTTGAATTCCATCAATCGGTGGTTCAATTGCACGCGAACCTGTTGCCAGAACAAGTTTTTCATATTCAATTTTGCCGCCACCACTTAGATGCAGCACATTTTGATCACGTTTAGCTATATCATCATAAAAAATACTTAACATATTGCTAAAGCGACCTGAAATTGAAGTAAGTATCTCTTCAATTATTGAATTCTGCTTATCGGTTTTGATGATTGCAATGCTTTTATCGGTGTAAGTGTTTTTTGCTGACAATGTGCAAACAAGCGCAGGCTCTCCATTTCCGGCAATTACAATTTGATATTTTTCCATCATCACGTCCTTTCAAACAAATATTCATATTTATGCAGAGTCATTTTGAAACCGGAATATTTGAAAGGTCTGTTAACTCAAAAGAGCAGAAGGTGAAGTAGGAGTTCAAAATAAATTTAAGCTAAAACCGTTCTCCGGTTTCAATCATATACTACCCATCCCAGTACTTAATTTTTTATTGAGATAAATTATACGCTGATTATAATATAAACTTTTTGAGAAGAATATCAAGTGTATTAAAGGGAAACAGAGGAAAACTTTCTAAAACCACTTTTTTCTTTTAAAGAAAACAGCCATTCCTGCAACAACCAAAAGAGTGATAATCCAAAATCCCCATGGATACATCCAATCGTATCCAAGTTCAGGAAAATGGTGAAAGTTCATTCCATAAACTCCGGCAAGAAAAGTAAGTGGAATAAATAAAGTAGAAATAACAGTTAGAACTTTCATTACTTCGTTAAGTTTGTTGCTTGTGCTCGAGAGATAAGTATCAAGCATACCAACAACCATTTCACGGTAAGATTCAATAGTGTCTATCACCTGTATTGTGTGATCGTATACATCTCGCAGATAAACTCTCGTTTTTACCTCAATGAATTCATTCTCGTTTCTTTGCATTGCAGAAATAACTTCTCGCAATGGCCAGATAGCACGACGAAGCAGAATCATTTCCCTTCTTAATAAATGAATTGTTTGAAGATCGTTTTTGTTTGGTTCAACAACCAGGTTATCTTCAAGCCCTTCTACATCTTCTCCAATTTTTTCAAGAATATGAAAATAACTGTCAACAATAGAATCAATCAGTGCATAGGCAAGATAATCCGTTCCATTTTCTCTTAACCGGGTTGCAGATTTTCTTATTCGTTCTCTAACAGGATCAAAAACATCGCCGGCATCTTCTAAAAAAGTAATAACATAATTTTTTGTAAGAATTAAACTTACCTGTTCATTTTTTAATGATTTATCTTTTTCATCTAAGTAAAACATCCTTAAAACGACGTAAAGATAATTTGGATACTCATCTAACTTTGGCCTTTGATTTGTGTTAAGTATGTCTTCTAAGGTTAGTGAATGTATATCAAAATGCTTCCCGATTTTTTCTAAAATTTCAACTTCGTGCACACCATCGATATTTATCCAGCTTATAGTTTCAGACTGTTTGTAAGCAAGCAAATCTTCTACAGTTAAAATATTTTTTTCAATAAAGTGGTCTGCTTTGTAATCAAATACTTTGATACTCACGGGTTGCTTTTCTTTATCGCCCACATAAACAAGAGAACCGGGATCAAGTCCTATTTTCTTCGGCTTATTTTTTATAAGTCGGGTAACTTTTCTTAATTGCTTTTTAGTTTGATGTTTTATTTTTTTGCCGGCGTTATCAAGCATATTTGCCTCAAAGATTTTTAAGAATTATTTTCTTAAGCGTTTCTATCCACATTGGATGATCATTTAAACTTTCTACAAGCTGAACTTTATCTCCTCCATTATCTTTAAATATTTTTTGATATTCAATTCCGATTTCAACTGTTGTTTCAAGACAATCGGCTACAAATGCAGGACTGAATACCAAAAGTTTTTTTGCGCCTTTCTTTGCCCATTCTTCAACTACTTTATCTGAAAATGGTTCAAGCCAATCTTTATCTAAACGGGATTGAAAACAAACCGTATATCTTTCTTTCGGCAGATTTAATTTTTCAGTAAGCAATCTTGTTGTTGCATAACAAGTTGCTTTGTAACAGTATTTGTTGTCTTCGTTTATTTCATCTTCGCATTTATGATCTGTGCATGGCTTTCCATCTGAATAAACTTTATCTACTTGTCTAACTGGCAAACCGTGATAGCTAAAAAGTATGTGGTCGTATTCATTTAAATTATATTTTTTTGATTGCTCAATAACACAATTTAAATAATTTTCATTATCATAAAACTGTGAGATAATTTTAATCTCCGGTATTACCCACCATTTGCTTATAAGTTTCATTGCTTTATCAATTGCTGATCCTGTGCTTGCAGAAGCATACTGCGGAAACAGCGGAAGAATAATAATTTTTTCGTAGCCGCGTTTTTCCATTCTTGCACAAACTTCATCAAGACCTGGATTCTGGTATCGCATTGCAAGTTCAACTTCAAAATCATTACCAAGCTCTTTCTGTAATTTTTCTTTTACAGATTCACCGTAAATCATAATTGGTGAACCGTCTTTTGTCCAGAGTTCTTTATAAATCTTTGCAGATTTTGGTGCACGAAAAGGAACGATAATTAGGTTTACAAGAAAAAATCTTCCGATTGGATTAATATCAATCACACGAGGATCGTTAAGAAATTCAAATAAATATTTTCTTACATCTTTTTCGGATGGACTGTCGGGAGTTCCGAGATTAATTAAAAGCACACAGGTTTTTGCCATTTAATATCACAAATTAGTTTATGGATTTATCACAAAAATAAGTTTAAGTTTAGATATAAATTACATTATTGTTGGTAAACCTTAAATAGAAATTTCAACTCTATGAAGACTTTATTATTTCCATTTTTATTAGTAATTGCTATAGTTTCCTGTTCAACGGTAGATGAAGATTGTATGTGTACCGAAGAGTACCGCTTCTTCTTGGTAACAGTTGTAGATACGATTGGTATTCCAGTTGACTCGCTAGATGTTACAATTAGAGATAAAGATGGAGACGAATTGGATGTCGTGCAAGAATCGTATGCTTTTGGCCCGGGGAAATATACTGTATTGAATGATTCTTTTACACAAATGTTTTGTGCTTGCGGTACGGTGCAAAAAGTTTATTTTTCAGCAGCTGATGGAAATAGAGTTGCTGCCGGAGAGTTTCTGTTCAACACGGATGAATGTAAATGTCATATCAATAAAGTATCCGGACCGGATACTTTGTTTCTGAGATAATATTTTATAATTAAAGTATTGAAATGTTCTACTTAATGATATAATTTATACTAAAACATTATTACAATATGCCAGAAATTAGCAGGTTTTTCGGAATTATAATATCGATGTATTATGAAGATCATAATCCGCCACATTTTCATGCTATGTATGGAGAATTTAAAGCAACCATTAAAATAAATGATTTTGCATTATTAGAAGGTTATCTTCCACCCAAGGCTTTTGGTTTAGTTATTGAATGGGCAAGCATTCACAAAAACGAACTTCTCAATAATTGGAATCTTGCAATGGAGAATAAAAAAATTAGTAAGATAGAACCATTGGAATAGGAGACGAATATGTATTATGATTTAGTAAAAGCAAAATATATTAAAGATTTTAAAATAAGTGTTGAATTCACAGATGGTTCAAAGGGAATCGCAGATTTAAAAAAAATTATTAGCAAGGGCGGTGTTTTTTCCGAATTGCAAAATCCAGAAAAGTTTAAAGAATTTTTTATACACAAAGAGCTTAATGTTTTAACCTGGGCAAATGAAATAGACATTGCACCGGAAACACTTTATGCACTTGCGATAGAAGAAAAAATTTCTGCCTAACTGACTAAATATTAATTTCTGCTAAAAAGTTCTGTAAGATTTAATGTTTGTGTTCGTGTTTTACTTGCAAGAGTAACATAAGATAATGCAAGCTCTTCTTTTCCTGCACCAAGAACAGTGCTTATCAATCCCAATGCTTCGCCAAGATTATCCGGTGCAATATTCTTTGTAACCCTATTCCAGAGTTCTTCTTCAAGAGCATTAAAAGCTGTATGAACTTCGTGTAAATCAAATCCGGCATCAAATCGCTCTTTAGCAATTTGTGCGGCATATTCTTTCATGGGAATAAGTTTTTTCTCAAAAACACATTGCTGCGTTAGCGTTAATAGATTGAGTAATCTTTTTTTGTTTTCGCTTGGTGATGATTTTGAGTATGATTTAAGATGTGCGCAGTTTAATGATTGCAATGCGTTTTCTAAAATTTCTCCGCTTTGAGTTCTGAGTAGTTCTTTTAAATCCATTTTGTAAACCAATAATTAATTTGTTAAGCAAAATTACGAAAGGTTTATCAATGCAAAAATTCTTTTTGTGTTATTTGGTGATGTTGTTTTCCTGCCTACCGCAGGCAGGTTGGTGGCAAACTGTTTTTTTGTCACAAAGTCACCAAGCCACAAAGTTTTACGAAGATAATTTTATCCAACTTACTCTTCTGTCTTTAACAAAGCCCAATTGCTCAATAAGATTTGTTGCTTTAATATTTTTTTCCTCAATCTGTGCAAAAGATATTTTGCCAAGTTTCCTGTTTTGATGAATAAGTGAAACGAGTATTTCTTTTCCATATCCCTTCTTTCTGTATTCATCAAGTACTTGGAGTGAGCCAAGCGCACCGTCATCGTGAGTTAAGCCCCAAGCAACCAACTTATCTTTTTTCACTATCGCCGCACTTATGGATTTTGAAATTCTTTCTTCAACATAAGCAGGAGTTAAAAATTGTTTGTAGTTGGATTGTGAAATAATAAATCCAATATGATCTAATGCTAATGGAATTACTTCTGTTTTGTTTTCAGGAACTTCAATATCATCGGGTAAATAGTAACGCATTGTACTTAATATCCACTCGGCTTTTTTATTTTCTGTAATAATTGGGATCATCCAATCTTCAACAGAAGCAAAATAAATATTATTGCCGCTGGATTTTTCTAGCAACGCTTTAAGTTCAGTTTCATTTTTGCACGCAAGATAAACCCACCCAACATCGCTTGTGCCTTTTATTAGATAAGAATTATTTATCTCAACAACTTCTGTAATCGGATTGTTTTCAATAAATCCAATTGTGCTGATATTAGCTATTTCCTCTTGCCTAAGATGTAAAACTAAATTGTTTAGTTTGTCTTTCATTTTACTGTAGGATTACTTTTTACAAAAAACATTAATGCTGCCGTTATCAATCCAAAAACTAAAGCACCGCTCCATAAAATTACAGACCCATAATTTTCATACACTACTGTTCCAAGCCAGGGCCCTGCAGAAAATGCAAAGCTGAATGTCATTTGATAATAGCCCATATATTCGCCGCGTCGATCTGCCGGAGCAATTTCTGAAGTGTAGGCGGCAGTAATGGGAAAGAATATCATTTCACCAAAAGTGAAAATTACGATTGCTATAACTAGCGGAATTGCAGTTGTTGCAATTGCAAACCCGCCAAAGCCAATTCCTGCCAGCAAAGCCCCAATTATTAATGATTTTCTGTAAGGTGTATCATTCATCCAATTGTTAAGCGGAACCTCTAAAAAAATTATCATCACAGTATTGATAGCACCAAACAAACCAAATGCTGCGGTTGTATAACCAAGATCATTAACTATGTAAAGTGGAAGTGCACCAAGGTGCTGAAAGAATACAAGGTTGGCGGGAATAATTGCAAATAGAAAAAACAAAAAACTTTTATCGTTTAAAACCGCGAATTTTAAACGTGGTGTTTCTATACTAACTTCTTCAACCTTTTCTTCGGATAACGAAGACCATTTTGTTGTACTTAAATAAATTCCCGCTGCAACAGAGGCAATAGCATTTGCATAAAATAAATAATGGTAGTCTATCAATGTTAAAAATCCTCCGATTACAGGACCAATACTCATCCCTGCATTTATTGCAAGACGGTTTAACGCAAAAGCAATTCGCCGCTGTGATGGAGCAACAATCTCAGTAATCATAGAAAGATTTGCAGGACGGAACGCCTCGTTAACAGCGGCAAGTACAAATGATGCAACTAAAATCCAATGATAATCGGAGACAAACGAGAAAATAAAAAATAAAACTCCTGAACCGAACAAAGCAAACTTCATTACTTTTAATGAACCAAGTTTATCCGAAAGTTTTCCTGTTATCGGGGCGGCAAGAAATGCAGCGGCGCCATATACAAGCAACGCTGTTCCTGCTTCTGCAGGACTAACCCCGATTTTTTTGGTTAAGTAAAGAGCAAGAAACGGAATTACCATTGTGCCGGAACGATTGATAAGCGACGTAAAGAACAACGCCCACATATCGTGCGGAAGACCTTTTAATCCTTTCCATGGATTCATAAATCTTACCAGCCCATTTTCTTTTTAAGTTCTGTAATGTGTGCAAGATGATGTTTGCTGTGCCAGGTATAAAGAGCAAGTGTTTTGCTCAAAGTAATCTTTTCCCATTCTGGATGATGAAAAGTTTTTTCAAATTGTTCATCGGTTAGTGAACGAAGAAGTATTGCCCATCTTGCATGAAGTGATTCTAAAAGAGTTAACGAAACATCAACAGGAGTTTTAAATGTATCGGGTAATTCCGCCCAAAGATGTTCTTCGTAAGTTTTTATTGCAGGATTATCTTCTGTTAATGCAAGCTTAAATCTCACATACGCATTTAAATGACTATCGGGTAAATGATGAATAACCTGTCTAACAGTCCAGCCTCCATCTCGGTATGGAGTGTCTAATTGCTGTTCAGAAAGATTCTCAACCTCTTTTCTTAGCTGTGATGGAAGCGTTTCAATAGTTTTGATAAAATCACTTCGCATTTCTTTTGTTACGCTTACTTTAATATCAAATTTACCAATTGGGTAGCGTGGGTCTTTTTGCACATTCATCCTTTATTTATTTAAAGATGTCATCTTTGGAATTTCATTTTTTTGTCGTGGGGAAATTTAAGAAAAGAACTGTTAACTACATTCCGATCAATCTCATTACTAAAAAGATCACCAACCCAAACGTTGCACCAAGATAAAGCAAGCGAATGTACTTGCGACCTTCTTCATTTTTTGATCTGATAAGACGGAATGTTGAATACCCGATAAATATATCCATCACACCAATTGGAATTAGATATACGATGTTAAACCATTGCAATAAAAACGGAATTAAACTTAAAAGAATTACAAAAACAAAAATAAAGGTGCTTACTCTTAGCGCTTTTTCTTTCCCGTGTTTGATTGCAATTGAATTTGAATGGATAAGAATATCGCCTTTAACATCCATTGAATCGGCAGCTATCTCTTCTCCAAGATCTACAAGCGCGGCAATAACTGCAAAGAATAAAACAATTTTGTTAAACGGCATTCCAACAGAAAGTCCGCCGAACGCGAAAGTCATTCCAACCGAAAAGCTTACCATAAGGTTTCCGAGTAATCCGTGCTTTTTGAATTTCCTGTTGTAAAGCAAACCGATAATTGCCAAACCTATTGAAAACAACAGTGCGGCTATACTTATCCTAAAGCTTAGAATTAATCCGGCAAGCAAAAGAAATATTGCAAGCGTCAGTGCTTGTACAGGACTAACAAGACCGGATGGTATTGGTCTGTGTGGTGCGTTTATCTTATCTGTCTCTATATCAAAGTAATCGTTAGAAACTAGTATTGATGCGGAGATAAAGAACACAGAAAGCGCGGCACTTATTGTTAATATTAGAGGGGCAAAGTAACCTAGTGCAAAAAGCTGTCCAAGTACAACGCAAATTCCCGCTGCAACCGGAAGCTCAAATCTAATTAAGCTGAAGAGACCTTTTAGTTTTTTCACACAACTAAATTACTAAGGAAAAGATCATCGCAAAAAACTTAAAATAAAAAAGGCACGATTGCTCGTGCCTTTTTGAATCATTTATTTTTGTTTCATCCTTCAACTACGCTCAGGATGACCATTAGAATTACTTCATCAGGATCATCTTCTTTGTAGAAGTAAAATTATCAGTTTTTATCGAATACATATAAACACCGTTGCTTAAATTGCTTGCATCAAATCTAATATCATATTTACCAGCCTGCTGATTCTGATTTACAAGTGTTGCTACTTCATTTCCAATGATATCATAAACTTTTAATGTTACAAATGAACTCTGTGGAATGCTATAGCTTATCATTGTAGATGGATTGAAAGGGTTTGGATAATTCTGATCCAAAGCAAATACTGTTGGTGCTGTTAAATCAACATTAACAACATTAGAGTATTCGAATGAACCATCAAAATCAACTTGCTTAAGTCTGTATGAGTAACTTCCAATAAGTAATTTAGAATCTGTATATGAATAGTTTTGTATTTCGGTTGTTGTTCCGTTGCCTCTTACAAAACCAATTGTTACAAATTCCTCACCAGATTTTCTTTGTACTTCAAATCCATTGTTATTTGTTTCAGTTGCCGTTGACCATGTAAGATTAACATCTGTACCATTAACATTAGCTGAAAACGAACTTAACTCTACCGGTACCACTCCAGCAGGTAACTCAACTACAGAACCGTCAGAAAGTGCTGCAAACAAACCAAATGGTGCACCATTTTGATTTCCTGAAGGATCCAGGAATCCTGAAGCAAATACTGAAGCAGCGCCGCCGCCCAATCCTGCTAAAGGAGCTATAAATGAAGCCACTAAAGTTATTCCATCTGCTTGATATAAATCTAAGGTATAGTTTCCAGCGGGTACCGTAAAGTAAGGAGTAATGTCGCTATAAGCCGCATCGTTTACTAAAACCAGGTTGCCAGCTTCTCTTGCTTTTACATCAACAGTTGGAGCATCTGTAGAGCCGTGTAATACAAATAGATCAACACCGCTGCCTGTCCCAACTTCCTGAGCCATAGGCTTTACAAATAAAGTAAAGTCAGTGTTTCTTCCATTAGGATTAGGAGCGTAACCGCTTGTTAAAAGACCATTTGCAAACACAACATATTTTTCATCTGCAGAAAGTATTACAGGAAAATTTGCCAGTGTATCATTTACTGATGAACTGTTACCTGGAGCAACACCAATATTTAATGTAACGCCAGCAGGTAAATCAATAAATGGGGTTGCTGATCTGAAAGCAAAATCCGGAATAGCTAAAGCATCATTAACATAAACATCAACACTGCCAGCTAAAACATCTGCTGAGTTATGAATAACCTGTACTCGTGCATTAGGAGCAAAAGCTGCGGGCAACGCAACTACAGTCCCATTAGCTAAAGCTGCAAACAAACCAAAAGCTTCTCCATTTTGATTTTCTGAAGGCTCCAGGAATCCAGAAGCAAATACTGCTGCAGATCCGCCGCCTAAACCAGTTAAAGGTGCTGTGAATGAAGCAACATAATTAATACCATTACCAAGATATAAGTCTAAAGTAATATCTTGTGCAGGTGCTGTTAAATAAGGAGTGATATCTCCGTAAGCCGCATTATCAACTATTGTAGCGCTTGATAATTCGCGTACTTTTACATCAACAGTTGGGGCATCTGTAGAACCGTGTAATACAAATAGATCAACACCAGTTCCGGTTCCAACTTCTTGAGCCATTGGTTTTACAAATAATGTAAAGTCTGTGTTTCTGCTATCAGGGTTTGGAGCATAACCGCCGGTTAAAACACCATTTGCAAATACTACATATTTTTCCCCTGCAGCAAGTACAACAGGAAAATTCTTAAGAGTATCATTAACGGAGGTACTGTTACCTGGGGCAACGCCAATATTCAAAGTAACGCCAGCAGGTAAATCAATAAATGGAGTTGCAGATCTGAAAGCAAAATCAGGAATAGCTAAAGCATCGTTAACATAGACATCAACACTGCCAGCTAAAACATCTGCTGAGTTGTGAATTACCTGAACTCTTGCAGTGTTGGATGGTGCTGTTGTTACTATAAAGTGATCAACCCAAACATTATCAGAATTATTTCCTACTGGACCACCATCAACAATGTAATAGTTTACTGCTACGTAAATTTGTGAACCTGCGAATGGTGTAAGATCAAATGCATATCTGTTCCATGCCCCAATAGGACCGGTAACTAAAAAGTAAGCTATTTCTGTAAAGCTAGAAGGGTTCTGATCGGTTGTTGATATAAGGACCTTTAAAGAATCTGGATATGAACCGCCAATTGATCCAGCATAAAAAACTAAACTATCACCTGCGTCAATTGTAGGAATTTGGGGACTGATTAGCCATTCATCAATCAAACCGCTTGCATTTGCATTACTAAAGTTGCTGAACCAGAAACTTTGACCAGCCTGTGGATTAACTGTACCGCCGGTAAAATTTAATTGCTGTTCAAATGTGTAAGCAGCACCGCTTCCATCGTTATCAATCACAATCCAATCCCCTGGCTGAACAGTTGTATCAAATGTTTCTTCCCATTTGATATTACCTTCAGTAAAATTAGGGACAATGGTTACGGGTTTAAAGTCAGGATTTTTAGGTAAGGGGTTGCTTTTGGCGTTTAAGCTTTGAGCCAAGATCTGAGATGGTATTGCAAAAAACACAAATACCAGTAGTGAACTGAACAGTTTTTTCATTTCGGTCTCCTATTATTAGTTATTGATTATATTTAACTGCTATAACCAATTAACCAACTGTTTAAAAAGAAAGTTCCCAAACCAACTATTTTTTTAATAAATAAAATCTTTAATTATGGGGAAATTTTGTATTTAAAAGCAGCTTTTGGGCGATATTACAAAAAAAAGCACGATTGCTCGTGCCTTTTAAATCGTTTATTTTGGTCATCCCGGGCGAAGTCGAAGGATAATCAATGGGATTATTTTATCAGGATCATCTTCTTAGTTGAAGTAAAGTTATCAGTCTTAATCGAGTATAAATAAACACCGTTACTTAAATTGCTTGCATCAAATCTAATGTCATACCTTCCAGCAGACTGAATTTGATTAACAAGAGTAGCAACTTCATTTCCAATAATATCATAAACCTTAAGAGTTACAAAAGAACTCTGAGGAATGCTGTAGCTTATCATTGTTGAAGGATTAAACGGATTGGGATAATTCTGTTCAAGTGCAAACACAGTTGGTGCAGTAACCCCAACCTCGATAGTACCTGAATAAGTATATGCCCCATTAAAATCAATTTGTCTTAATCTATAAAAATAAGTTCCGGTGCCAGTGGAGTTATCAATGTATGAATAAGTTTTTGGATCTGTGGTTGTTCCGTAACCTGAAACAAATCCAATTTTAGCAAAATTATATCCATCAGCACTTCTTTGAATCTCAAATCCTGAATTATTTAATTCAGTGGCAGTAGTCCAGCTAAGTTCAACATTTCCGCTTACACTTGATCCTGCAAATGAAGTAAGCTCCACAGGGATAACAGCCAGATCGTAAGGAGTAACAAATCTTCCGGATACTCCAGCAATAATTTGTCTAACTGTATCTCCGGTTGTACCATTTATTTCAAAAAGACCGGCAGCATTAGTGGTTAAAAAATTTCCGTTAGGTAATCCATAAACACCTCTGTTTGCAGTTACAACACCAAGTGTTGTAAGCAGCGTTCCTGTGTTTGAGTAAATTTTAACACCTCCACCTACTCCAAAATCTGCAACCGCAACGTTTGAGTTTGATAATTCCTGCATTTGTTCTGGAAAGTAGCTTGTACTTCCAGCGGCGTAAAAGCTATCAATGAAAGTTCCATTGAGATCATATCTATGCAGAGCATCGCTTGAAGAAGCACTTACAATAATATCGCCAGTACGAATTAAAATATCCCAGGGACTGTTTAATCCGCCGGATCCAGCAGTAATGAATTGGCCAAGGTAATTTCCACCAGCATCAAACTCGGCAATAGCATTTGAATTTGCACTGCCAGCAACAGTAACCAAAAGATTGCCATTACCCCTGTAATTATGTCCCCTTACATTATCTAAAATATTTAAATTAACTCCGCCGGCAGGAGCAAAAATTCCCAAAGGATTTCCAAGCGTATCGTAACTAAAAACTCCATCCGATCCTTGGTCAGATATGCTAATTTTTCCAAGTGGAGAAAGTCGCGCCTGAGTAGGTGTTGCCAGGTTTATTCCGTCTGACGGGATATAATCGGGATTGATAACATCACCGGTTGTGGAATTTATAGACCAGACTTTATCATTGGTAGATTCTGAAAACAACAAAAGGCTTACTGCTTCAGAGGAGTAAATAATTTCCGGATAACCAAGTGTGGGATTAATAATTTTCCCATCACCATAATTGATCCGGGCTGAAGTTAAATCGTATTTAGCTGCAATCTCCTCATAAAAAGAGGTGCTTCCGCCATTATATGGATTGAGCAGATTTATAATTACTGCATAAACGGGTTTTTCATTTTCTACACCAAGAGCTTCAATAAAAATTTTCTCAGGCAAATAAATGCTCAATGGGAGGTTGTTTTTTATAGCAGTATTTCTTGCTTCGATTTTCATCTGAGGGTTTTCTTCGGATGAGATTAGTAAATCATTGAAATTAACCGTTGGTTTATTCTGAGCATAACTGTTAAAAGCAAACAGACAGCTGATGGCAACAATTAAGAAAAAAGTAAATCTGATGTTCATAATTTCTCCTTATGTTTTAATAAGTTTTTTAATTTGATACGAACACATGTTAATCAAAACTCTTATTTAAGTAAAGCTTGTGAAAGAGCTTTTATTTGTGGAATCAAATTTCGCTATATCTAAAGCAACTTGTAAGATGATCATTTACCATTCCTGTTGCCTGCATATGTGCATAAATAATTGTTGAACCGACAAAATTAAATCCACGTTTCTTTAATTCTTTACTTATCAAATCTGAAAGCTCTGTTCGTGCCGGAAGTTCTTTTAATGATTTAAATTTATTTTTTATTGGTTTACCATCAACAAAACTCCAGATGTATTTATCAAATGTTCCAAACTCTTTTCTAACAGCTAAAAAAGCTTTGGCATTACTTACTGCAGAATTAATTTTCAATTGGTTGCGGATAATCCCAGCATCTTTCATTAACGAGTTTATTTTTCTCTTATCATACTTTGCAACTTTGTTAAAATCAAAGTTATCAAAAGCCTTGCGGAAGTTTTGTCTTTTGTAAAGTATTGTCCGCCAGCTTAATCCTGCTTGAAATCCTTCCAGCAGCAAAAACTCAAAAAGTTTTTTGTCGTTATGAACTGGCACTCCCCATTCTTTATCGTGATATTTAATATATAAAGGATCGTTTGCAGGCCAGGGACAGCGAATTTTGTCGTTCATGATTTTATTTATTCCTCTTTGGAATTTTAGTTTAGTATAAAGTTAATATTTATTTGTTAAATCAAACAGTGAAAAATATCATTTCTAATAATTTGCAGTTGAATAATCATATTTCAATTTTTGATTCGGGCATAAATAATAATTTAAACAGGAGTGTTTTTTATGAAAAAAATAATTTTCATTCTTCCGCTTTTAATATTGGTTTTGGGTTTTACAGCAGGGCATATTGCTGATGAGAAACTGCAAGCTTTGCTTAAACAATTTAAAATTGAGGAGGGAACGGCCAAAACAAATATCTTTTATGCCGTAAGCGGCCCATCGTTTTATATACCCAATGTTAAGGTGTTTAAGTCTTTAGCTGTGGGAGACAGAGTTTCAACTATTGAAGCAATGGGAAAAAACATAAAAGAATATCTTGCTTCAAAAGAATTTATCGAGCAATACAATCAACTTAGAGAAGATAGGAAACCAACTCCGCCTGAAGCACCAAAATATTCGGCTCAGTTGAAAGAAGAACAACGCGCAAATCTAAAAAACACAATTGCTGAAACTGAAAAAAGCAAATCTCAAATGCCCAAAGATCAGCAGGCTATGTTTGATGAAATTTTAAGTATGTATCGTCAGCAATTAGTAGAAATAGATGATCCGGAAAAAACAATGTTTAAACCGGAGATGGATGAGTACATAAAACAAGGATACGACATGCAAATGGAGGATTATAAAAATAAAGTTAAAGAGTGGGAAGCAGAATATCCTGTTAATAATCCAAAGCCTATGATTAAAAAATGGATAAATACTTTTTTAGAAAAATCTGCTGATATTGATTTTAGCGCTGCAACTACCAAGGACAGTAAGGGAATTGTAAAATTTGTTGATAAGCAGTATGAGTACAAAGATAGCCAATGGAAACTGTATTATCGTGCTGGCAAAGAATCTGTTACTACCGCAAGATCTTTTGCACAAAATTGGCTTAAGGAATTTTAGTTGTCTTAATGTATCCTCTTCAATCCCTCTCTGTTTATTTTCAGAGAGGGATTTTTTTGTGGACTTATTTATCCGTTTTTGTTTACATCTCCATAAGTTAAATTCACAATTATCATTAAAACTTAATTACACTATGAAGTTATATTTTTTATTATTCCCTTTACTGATATTATTTACAAGTTGTTCAAGCGATGAAGACTCAAACCCTGTTAGTACTGAGAAAAGTGCGACCGGCTTTGTAAGGGGAACTATAAACGGTTCTGACTGGTACTCAAATGAAATTACAACCAGCAAGAGTGGAAATACACGTATTGTTAAAGCAACACAAAAAATTACTAATCATCCTATATTTTCTTCTTCTAAAATGGAATTAAAAATAAGTGTTAGCCAGACAGGTAAATTTGGTATTGGCGAGAATGAACCCGGATTTACCTATTATGTTAAAGCTTATTATACTCTTGTTTCGCGCAGCGGAACGGAGGATGAAAACTACAAAGCATACTTTGATAATATAAGTTTTATGACAATCAATAGAATTTCAGATAAGGATTTTGATGCAGTATTCAATTTTATTGCGCGTACTGATGACTCAACGAAAACAATATCACTAAACAGTGGTTCAGTTCTTATAGACTTCTGAATGTTCTTGATATTTTGAGATTCGTATCACAAACCCGAGTAATTATGTTATTCTTTCTGCACTTTAATGAGAAATGTGATTTCTGCTAAATAATAAACCCGGCCCAATCCCGATATTTAATAACGATTTTATTTTAGTTTTATTCAGAGGTTAAAATGCAAACAATATTAGGTTCATCCGGGGTAATAGGCACTGAGCTCGCAAACTCACTACCACAATACACAGATAAGATTAGATTAGTTAGTCGCAATCCAAAACGTGTAAATCCTACAGATCAATTAGTTGTTGCCGATCTAACAAATCCACAGCAAGTATTAACTGCAGTTGAGGGATCTGAAGTTGTTTATTTAACTGTTGGTCTTGATTACAAAATTGGAGTTTGGCAAATGCAGTGGCCAATAATAATGAAGAATGTTATTGATGCATGCAAAACTCATAAAGCAAAATTGGTTTTTTTTGATAACGTTTATGCGTATGGTTTAGTAAAAGGCTGGATGAAAGAAGATTCACTTGTAAATCCCGTAAGTAAAAAAGGTGAAGTCCGAGCGCAAATAGCACAGATGATAATGAGCGAAGTTGAAAAGGGGCATCTGGACGCAATCATAGCAAGAGCGGCAGATTTTTATGGACCAAACACTCCATTAAGTTTTGCAACCGTTACTGTATTTCATAATCTCAAAAAAGGAAAAACAGCTCAATGGTTTATCGATGCAAATAAAAAACATTCAATGACGTATACTCCGGACGCAGGTAAAGCAACTGCACTTTTAGGAAATACTATTTCTGCATATAATCAAAGCTGGCATTTGCCCACGGATAGAAACGTTTTAACTGGAAAAGAGTTTATAGAGATTGCTGCAGAAGCATTTGGTGTGGAACCAAAATATATGGTATTAAAAAAATGGATGATTCAAGTGGTTGGAATGTTTATTCCCGTTGTTAAAGAAAGTATTGAAATGTTATATCAGAATGAATATGATTATTTATTTGACAGTACAAAATTTGAGAAAGCATTTAATTTTACGCCAACCAGTTATCAAGATGGAATTGCTGAGACCGTAAGATCGATGAAATAAAATAGACCGGGATTTTATACTTTGCGATCTTTGCGTGAAGCCTTTTTAAAACATTTCACGCAAAGAACGCCAAGAAACTCATTCGCTCTTTATTCTGCTTTTTATCAGCTCATAAACTTTTTCTGATAATGCTTTAAATTTTGGTAATGCTTTTTCTTCCTCTAAGGGAATGAAGCAGGCAATTATATATTTCACATCTCCATCTATTACGATTCCAACATCGTTTGTCCAGTATGCAAACCAGCCAGTTTTATGATAGAACATTGCAGTGCCTGGTAATCCATATGCAAGTTTTGATTTATCTAATTGTCTTTCTAGTAAAGTTTTCATTTGCAGACTTACCCACTCATTAACTAAGGTATTTGAATATATCGTAAACATAAAATCAGCAGCGTGCAATGCGCAGGTTTCTGTTCCTCTTATGTTTTCGTAGCCAGGATCTTCAAATTTTCTTTTCAAAAATTTTCTTGTTACTTCACTTCCATACCAGCCGTAATTATGAAGAAGACTATCAATGTTTTTTCTTTGTGCGATATCAATCAAACAGTTTGCTGCGGAGTTATCACTTCTTGTTATCATTAAATCTAAAAGATAATTTACATTAACAGTATCGCCATCTTTCAGTAATGGTCTCGGATCAGTTTTTATTTCAGTTCTTTTATCTACAACATTTGGTGCTTTTGCAACATATGGCTCATATAAAGAATATTTCCCTTGTGAAACTTGGTTTAATATTTCCGCAGCAACATACATTTTGTAAACGGAAGCAGGATAAATAAAATTATCATAATTAACTCCACCCAGTTTTGGTTGATCGCTGCTCAAATCAATCACAGCAAAAGAAATTTGTTCAATTCCATCTTCACCAACATCAAAGTTTTTATCAAGATCAAGTTCAATAATAATTTTATTTAAATCCTGAGAGAGTGCTTCATCTATATGATAATAAGATGGTACATTAACAATTTGTGCATTTACAAAAAAAGAATATAATATTGATGTAATTGTAAAAACAATTTTGCTTTTCATTTTATAATATCTCCCCAATCAGCTTTTGGTTTACCAAGCCAAATCCACACAATTAGATCTAAGGTTGCCGGTTCACCGCCAAGCTCACGAAAGCGTGTGTTTAATTGTCCCCGGTGATATGTGCTGTGTGATGCGACTTGCAGCATTGTTTCTTCAAGTGTTGCCGGAATAACTTTCTTTCCGGCTTTTCTTTCCATAAAAATAGACCACGGAATTTGAATCACTTTATCTTTTTCATTTGCCCCTGGTGATGATAGAAAAGTATTCAGTTTTTGCTGATAATCAAATCCCCAGCTAGCAATTGATTTAAGATCAGCAAAGGTATCAGGCTTAGGAATTTCAAGAGGTTGTTCATTCCATAAAAAGTAAAACGCATATTGAACCTGATGAAGATGATAAAGTAATTTTTTAATTTTTTCATCATTTTGTACGGCCTCAAATGGTAATACTTTTTTCCACACTTCTGCATCAGCCCATATCATATGGTTTAATAAGTTTTCCACCGATTCGGGTTTCATATTAATTCCTTTAGCAGCTTTTATTAAAAAGTATGTTATCTAATTCCACAATATCATCCAGACGAATGATTCTTCCATCGGTTGTTTTAAGAAATTCTGTTTTGTCTTTTGAAAACAAATCGGCAATAACACATTCTATTATTTCTGTTTCATTTTTATCATTTAGAAATGTAAGCGTAAGCTTTTGCTTTCTTAATGCACGAAGTTCAAGTTCATCATAAAGTCCGCAAGCGATAGGTTTATAAAGTTTATTCATTTCGCTAATTATTTTTCAAGAATGTTTTTAACTATTGATTGAAATATTATCAAACAAAAAAGCCGATACAAGTTTTATTTATATCGGCTAATGAACAAATTATAAACACTATTTTTTTATGTACCCAAGATCGGGTCTTAAATTACCATATTTGTTTTCAACAGAAGTAAGATACGGAGCCATCTTATTCCAAAGAACCGTAGCTTCAGCTTCCATTAAAGCGTTGTCTTCTTTTTGGGCTGTATAAAAATCCGCACCATCTTTAAAATTCTCCGTTAGCACCATCATATTATTATCCAGTCCAAGCTCTACAATCCATATACTGTATCCGTTTTTGATATTTTTATCTTCATAAAGTTTTTTCCATTCTTTAAGCACAGATAATAGTTCCTGGCGATTTTCTAATTTAAAATGAAAATACATCCAGTGAATAAACTTTGCATCTTCCATTTTTAATCTTGGTTCTTTGGGTACGTAAGAATATTCTGCAGACCATCTGACAATATAATCTCTGTGGGTAGCAATGCTGCCTTCATTTTCCACCATAAATTTAGACCAATTATCTTTGCCGACCTTATCAATTGCAGAACCAAATATTCCGGGCATTTTATCAATATCTGAATAGCTCTTCAATGGAATAAGATAATAGTAATGTCCATCATCTCTTTGTGATGCTCTAACATAAGGTAGATCAAGTCCGCCCTCTGTCATCATCTCAACCCATCGTTTAGAAGTTGATTCATATTGATCCCACATATCAACTCTTGCAACTTCCTCGCGAACCATATACAATTGATCTTTTGGTGCTTCCTGAGAATATAAAACTTGAGCACAAACGAATAGAACCACCGCAAACATGAAAAATAGTTTTGCAGATCGCATAAACAGCCTCCTTAAATATTTTGTTGTTAATTAGTTATTCTCATCCGCGGTAACACTTTTTTAAAATGTATATCGGGATGTGTGTAGAAAATATGTAGTTAAACTTTTAGTCGCAAGAAAAATATTGTTTTGCATTACTATGAGTTGATTGTGTTCAGCTATTTACTTTGTGGGTAAATTAATCCTCGATAATTAATTGCACTGCAATAAACTGAACTATGCTCTTTCATTCTATCTCTAAATAAGCAAATCACGGCTAACATATTTATTAAGGGAGACAACTTGAAAAAAGAATCAATAGCACTTCGCATAATTCTGGTTGGATGTTTAATAGTACTTTTATTAATTCCACTTTGGATGATCCAATTTATAATTTCAGAAAGACAAGTTTACAGAAACGAGGCGGTAAGAGAAATTAGTAAAAGCTGGGCAGCTCCTCAGGTAATTGCAGGACCTATACTTACAATAGTAACAAACCTTGATCATAAAAATAAAAGCGGAACAAAAACGCAATCAAAGAAAAGAAGTTTTTATTTACCTGAAAATTTATCAGTAGAAGCTAAGGTGGTTCCAGAAAAAAGATATCGGGGAATCTATTCGGCAATTGTATATAAAACAGATTTGATGATAAAAGGAAACTTTGATCTTAAGAAGCTTAAAGAAAAGATAAACGATCCAAATTTTGCAGAAAGCTATTTGTCGTTCAACATAGAAGATCCTAAAGGGATTCAGGAAAAGGTAACTATTAAATGGGATGAGGTTATTCAGAGTGTCAATCCCGGTTTAATAGATAATAATGTTTTCAAAAACGGATTTCATTCAGAGGTATTAATCAATAAAGAAAAATTCGTTAGTTCTTTTCAAATTAATCTTACGCTAAACGGAGTTGATGATCTTAGCTTTGTTCCGATAGGAAAAAACACTGAAGTGAACATCAGTTCATCCTGGAGTAATCCGAGCTTTGTAGGAAAGTTCCTTCCGGCTAAAAGAGAAATTGGTGAGGATGGTTTTAGAGCTTCATGGAGCATCAATCACTTTAACAGAGAATTTCCACAGGAGTGGGCAAGCCAAAAATATGATGTATTTAAGGACAAATTCGGAGTGAAGTTTGTCATTCCCGCAGATGAATATCAGCAAACTATGCGTTCATCAAAATATGGTTTGCTTATAATAATTTTAACGTTTGTCAGTTTCTTCCTTGTTGAAATATTTAGCGGAAAAGCAATCCACCCGATTCAATATATGTTAATCGGTTTAGCTTTGATAATTTTTTATTCAATGCTGCTCGCACTTTCAGAATATATTTTATTTCAGTATTCATATTTAATTGCGGGATCTCTTGTGATAGGATTAATAACGCTCTACACAAAAAGCATCTACAAAAACCGGGGTATTGTGCTGTCTATTTCATCAATGCTGATTTTATTTTATGGATTCGTTTACATACTACTTCAGTTGCAGGATTATTCGTTATTACTTGGCAACATAGCTCTGTTTTTAATTCTTGCCGCAATAATGTTCTTTACAAGAAAAATTAATTGGTTTGATGTGCTAAATAATAAAACAAATTAATATTGATAGTAAAAAGGCGATTCATTAAATCGCCTTTTTAAGAACAATTACTTCTTCTTTAACACTTTCTTAAATACTTCTTCTTTTGCAATTGGTTTTGTACAGAAGAACCAATCGTAACACTTAACGTCTTTTTCTTTTCCATCCATTCTGTCTTTTGCTGTTCCGCAAGAACCTGCCGGAGGAACAATTACATCATCACCCGGTCTCCAGTCAGCAGGAGTTGCAATGCCAAACTCATCTGCAGTTTGTAATGCAATTATAACTCTGTAAAGCTCATCAAAATTTCTACCGAGGCTAAGCGGGTAATAAATTATTGTTCTAATTATGCCCTTGGGATCGATAAAGAAAACTGCGCGTACTGCTTTTGTAGTACTTTCACCCGGCTGAAGCATTCCATATGTTTTTGCAACATTCATTGTAATGTCCTCAATCAAAGGAAAATTAACTTCAACATTTTTCATGCCTTTGTATTCAATTTTTTCTTTGATTGTTCTTAACCATGCAATGTGACTGTAAAGACCATCAACAGAAAGACCAACAAGTTTACAGTTAGCGTCTTCAAATTGTTTTTCCATTGTAGCAAAAGTCATAAACTCAGAAGTACACACAGGTGTAAAATCTGCCGGATGACTGAAAAGGATTACCCATTTGCCGGAATAATCTTCTGGAAAATTTATATCTCCCTGTGTTGTTACTGCTTTGAATGAAGGTGCTTTATCGCCAATGCGTGGCATTGACACTACTTCATTTTGAGTTACTTGTTCCATTTTATTTTCTCCAAATTAATAAATTATTCAATTGTTGATTATATGATGTAGATAAGTAAACCTAGATTCTAAGTTTGATATTATTTATATCACAACGTTAGAAAAATTAAAATCAATTACCAGACTCTAAGAAAATATTTGATTTGACACTGAGCAATTATTGAGTAATCTCAATATGTGCCCATTTAAGTTTGTTGATGAATCCTTTGGGGTGATGAATAAATGCTTCGTGGTTAAAGATTGCTTCAAACTCAAATCTGTTTTCTTTATCAGGAAGTTTTATGAACAACCAGGGACCCTTTGCAATATCCGTGCAGAGTTTAAATGCTTTATATTCTAGTTCGGTTAGATCTTTTGCACTGATCTTAACTTCTAAAGAAATTTAATAGTGATTATCATCTTCATATCGAGTTAAATCTGTAACAGAGTTTTGTATTATATCTAGACCGCTTGATATATTGTTAAAAATATTTTGTACTGTTTCTTTATCATCGGCATTAAAGATAAAACGTAAGTATGCAAATTTATTTATAACTGTCTCTCTTCTTTTTTCCTGGTTGGCGTGGCACACAGTGGCAATGAAATAATAAACTTATCTGCCTTTCATTTTTTTTACATCTTTCATAGTTGAATGAAAGAACTTGCCAAACTTTTTATCTTTCTGCCGCTTTTCAACATAAGACATTTCGTTGTATTGGGCTTCTTTAAAAATCTTAATGTAATTGTTGTATCGTTCTTCAGAAATTTTTCCATTTCCTAAAGCTTCAAGCACTGCACAGCCATCCTCAACAGTGTGTGTGCAATCTTTGTAACGGCATTGATCAGACAACTCATCAATCTCGCCAAACGTACTGCTTATTCCAGATTCATTAGAAATTATTCCAAGTTCTCGCATTCCAGGATTATCTATTATGATCGCTCCATTTTCTAAAATGATAAGTTCACGTCTTGTTGTTGTGTGCTTGCCTCTGTCATCTTTTTCTCGTATCGGCTGAGTTTTGTAAAGATCCTGGTGAATTAAATTATTAAGCAAAGTTGTTTTACCAACTCCCGATGAACCAAGCAAACAATAAGTTTTTTGCGCCGTAAAAATTGATTTAATATTGTCAATATCGCTTAAGTTGTTATTACTGAATGCAAATATTTTTGCATCCGGCAAAATCTCAAGTATTTGTTTTTTCTTTTCTTCTGCTTCTTCTGGTGGGATAAGATCACTTTTACTTAACAGGATAATTGGAGTTATGTTGTTATCATTAATAATTACAAGATAGCGCTCAAGTCTTCTGATATTAAAATTGGAATCAAGTGCCTGCATAATGATTGCAATATCAATGTTGGCTGCAATTAATTGAAAATCAATTTTCTTACCCGCAGCTTTTCTTTTAAGCAGAGATTTTCTCGGAAGTATATCCTGTATGATTGCAAGAGTATCATCATCAAACAATTGTGCATAAACAAAATCACCAACGGTTGGCAGGTCTAATGCAGAATCAGAATTAAATAAAAACTTACCAGTCAGCTCTGCATAAATATCTTTTACACCGTTGGATACAACAAAGCTGTTTTTGTTTACACTAATTACTCTTACGATTTTAAACTCAGGGTTTTGGGATAAATCTATTTTATCCTCAAACCAATAATCAAATCCTAGCTTTTCAATGTTATTCATAAAAACTAATCTTTTATAATCTTTATAAGAAGGTGGTTTTACTTTAATGAATTTATTTTAATTACTTTTACCACAAGCAAAATTAGCAAAAGCTTTTGAAGTTATCACTTTTAATCTGTAAAAATGATATGGAGATAATTATAAAACCAAACAGGATTTTTAAATGAGTGAGATTAAACGATCTGATATAAAAACAGGAATGCAAGTAAAAATAGTTTTAAAGGAAGACCAGCGTACAGGCAAACATACAGAAGGTATTGTTAAAGATATTCTAACAAAATCTCCCAAACATCCACACGGAATAAAGGTTCGACTTGAAACAGGCGAAGTTGGGCGTGTTAAGGAAATATTGGGGTAGAAATTAATATTTACATATCTCTATCACTACAAATATCTTACCAAACACGCAGATTCTTGGGGTAGTGGAATATTATTGGTTTAGTTAGTTTATTTTCTTTTGAATTCTAAATACCAATTCCCATTTCCAAAATAGGGACCTTCTTTTATGACAAATACACGATAATGATTATTTATAGCATAGTTTATTATTTCACCGTAGTCAAACATAAAATTTGCTCCCCGTATTTGTTCAAGTATCCCAATTCCAAATAATTCGACTCCTTTTGTTATTCTACCTGTCATGTAAAGTTGTAGCTTGTTAAAAGAGTCTAGATCTATCTGTATCCTAAAATTTTTTGCCCCTTGAGATATTAAATCAACTGCATCGGTTTCTGTAATTCTAAACATAGTTTAATTGGGTTTTTATTAGCAAGTTAACTATTTCAAGTCTACCTTAATCGAACCGTAACACATGTTACTCCTTACGTCACGTAAGACTCGCAACAGTAAAGTCCACGAAAATTTTTTTTGAAGAGGCTAATCATACAAATTTATTTATCGTATCAAACTTCCCAATTCTTTCCAAAGAAAACAACGGCTTAAAACAAAAAACCGCAGAAGTTTTCTCTGCGGTTAAATTTGGTTCGTCACACTTCGACCTGCCTGCTTGGTAGGCAAGCTTCTATCAGTGTGACAACCTACTTAGTAAACACCAACCCAACTTTCTCACTTACATTTACTTTAATCGTGTCGCCATCAACAAAGTTACTTGCAAGTAATTCCTACAGAGTTTTGGAATAAAAACTAACGTTCTACTTCAAACTTCCCAATTCTTTCCAAAGAAAACAATGGGAAGAATTCATTATAACTATTCTGGAATTCCTTTTTTATTCATCAGCTTTTCAAAAAGAATTAAAGCACGGCCTGTTTTATCATACTTCTCCATATTTATCTTAAAGTCATCGTAAGTCATAATCTTTCCGCAGAAAGCCATGTAAAGATCTGCGAGAAAAGTTCTCCAGTTATCCCTGCCCATTTCATTTTCAATCTTACTTAAGACAAACGGCCCTTTTGCATAAAGCACAATTGCTTTTTCTTTCGTATTTGGCATATCAACGTCTATAACAGGAATATCATTCTCGCTGCCAGCAAAATCTTCATAGCGCTTCATCGGCTCAAGCAGCGAATTATTAAATAATTCTTCACCATCAGAATCTCTCACATACATCAGCCGTAGATAATGCGGAAGCGAAATTGAGAAAAAGAAAAATCCTTCCTTGTTAAAATCAGCGTACACTCCCGCACCAAACCATTGCTGTGCAATAGTAAGAATCAAAGCATCTCTAAAACCTTTCCCTATCAGTTCCAGAGATTCAGAGCCGGTTGTTAACAATCCGCTGCCAACATTTACACCCTGGAAATCGGGAACCTCAAAATAAATTAGTTTGTCACGGCTAAAACGACCTATGGTTTTATTAAAATAGCCAAGAATTGTATCGGCCTGGTTAAGTATGTTTTTAGTTTCAATAGAATCAATCGTTAAAGAATAAAACTCGATATCATTTTCAGAAGATATTATTTCGGTTCTCTTATAGTTTTTAGGATTAAAAATAATCAAAGGCAGCTTGAAGACAGGTTTATTGCAATCCCAGGTAAAGATGGATCTACCATTTATATTGTTTACTTCTTGCAGTTTACCGGAAGACAGAACTTTATATTTTTCAGGAACAACGCATTTAAGCGTGTAGGTAAAAACCTTGTCAACAATTAATGGATACCACCGGTGTCCGCGGTCTAATATTAAAAGTGTGTCATTAATTTCTTTAACGGGAAATGAGTATTCTAATTTCAAATCGTATTTAGTATTCTTGGATAATTTTTCGCCTGCCATCAATAGCAACGAATCTTTACCATTGAAGATAAAAGGGACTTCCCTCCATTCGTTATTTGTACGATAGTTAACTGAATACAAATTTGTTTCTGATTTTAATAAAAATTGTATTGGACCTAAATTCTCAGTAGTGCTTATGCTGCAGATTAAATTCACATCAAATGTTTGTGTAGATTCTGATAGAACAGCTTCAATATTATAGTTGTGTACTGTAACGATCGATGTCTGTGCATAAAAAAAGGAAGGACAAGAAAAGCAGATACTAAAAACAATGATTAGAGTTTTCATCGTTTTCTCCCTGAATGATTGAATGCAAGTAAAATTAAATTTTCCAATTAAACTTCAGAATTCTTTCCAAAGAAAACAATAAAACCTTTAAAATAAAAAAGGGCACCAGTGCCCTTTTTAAATTTTCAGTTTGTTAAGATTTGAAAATGTTATGCTGCTTTAACAGCTTCGTTCACTTTATTGAACTCGGCAAGAATTTCAATTTTAACTTCGTTGCTTACAACAACTCCACCGGCTTCTGTTAATGCATTCCACTGCAAACCAAAATCAAAACGATTTATCTTTCCGCGTACTTCAAAGCCGGCAACGGTACTATCACCAAATCCGGAAACGGTTCCATTGTAGATAACATCAAGTGTAACTTCTTTTGTAACACCGCGAAGTGTTAGATTACCCCTAACATCCATTTCGCTGTCTGAGGTTTTCTTTACAGATGTTGATTCAAAAGTCATCTTTGGATGATTTTCTGCATCAAAGAAGTCAGCGGATTTTAAGTGCGCATCACGTTGTTCATTTTTTGTGTTGATGCTGTTTATACCTGCTTCGAATTTTATCACTGCATCGCTGAAGTCTTCTTTGTTTGTTTCGATCGATGCATCAAAAGTATTAAAGTTACCAACTACTGTTGATATAACAAGATGCTTTACTTTGAAGCTTACTTCAGAGTGAGCCGAGTCAATTTTCCATTTTGTCATTTTTCTCTCCTTAGGTTTTATTTTTGTTACTTATATGTCATAACACGTATTTGAGAAGAAAAGTTCACTGGGATATTCTTTCCAAGAAAACCGATAGAAAGAGTGGAATAAACTAAAAAACCTCAGAAGTTTCCTCCTGCGGTTAACTAGTTGGGTCACGTTTCGACTTCGCCCAGTGTGACATTATTTTGCAAACAATAATTTAGCACTCTCACCAACTGAAACTTTAATAGTATCACCATCAACAAAATTACTTGCAAGTAATTCCTGTGAAAGAGGATTGATGAGATATTTTTGTATTACTCGTTTTAAAGGACGTGCACCGTAATTTACATCATAACCAAGTTGTGCAAGCCAGTCTTTTGCTTCATCAGAAACATCAAAAGTAATTTCTTTATCCTTTAACATTTTTTGCACGCGCTTAAGTTGGATATCAACAATTTTTCTAATCTCTAATCGTGATAGAGGTTTGAACAGAACAATTTCATCAATCCTGTTTAAAAACTCCGGTCGAATTGTTTTTCTAAGTAAATCGTGCATTTGCTGTCTAAGCTCACCCATAAATGTTTCAACGTTATCTTCATCAAACGCGTCAAGTCTATCCTGTATCAAATGCGAGCCAAGATTTGATGTCATTATAATAATTGTGTTCTTAAAGTTTACAGTTCGTCCCTGGTTATCGGTTAATCTTCCATCATCCAGAACCTGGAGCAGAACATTAAACACATCGCTGTGTGCTTTTTCAATTTCATCAAGCAGTAAAACCGAGTAAGGTCTTCTTCGCACCGCTTCAGTTAGCTGCCCGCCTTCTTCATATCCAACATAACCGGGAGGCGCGCCAATCAATCGTGATACAGAAAACTTTTCCATATACTCGCTCATATCAATTCGTATCATTGCGTGTTCATCATCAAAAAGAATTTCTGCTAGAGCACGTGCAAGCTCAGTTTTACCAACCCCTGTAGTTCCAAGAAAAATAAAAGAACCGATTGGTTTATTTGCATCCTGCAATCCTGAACGCGAACGACGAATAGCATTTGCAACAGAAGAAACAGCTTCATCCTGTCCTATAACCCGATTATGCAATTCATCTTCTAATTTTAAAAGTTTGCTGCGTTCACTTTCCAACATTTTGCTTACAGGAATTCCGGTCCACTTTGCAACAACTTCAGCAATATCCTCAGCATCAACCTCTTCCTTTAACATTTTTTTATCCTGCTGAGCCTCAGCTAGTTTTTTTGTTTCTTCTTTTAATTGCTTTTCAAGGTTTACAATTCTGCCATATCTTATCTCAGCAACTTTTCCAAGATCACCCTCCCGCTCATATTTTTCTGCTTCAAGCTTTAAATTTTCAATGTCACTTTTCATTGTTCGGATTTTTTGAATCTTTTCTTTTTCAATATCCCAATGAGCACGCAGCTTTGATCGTTCTGCGTTAAGCTCGCTCAGTTCATCTTGCAATTCTTCAAGCCTTTTTGCGGAAGCATCATCTTTTTCACGCTTTAACGCTTCACGTTCTATTTCGAGTTGTTTTACTTTGCGTTCAAGTGCATCAAGCTCTTCGGGCATCGAATTAATTTCAATTCTAAGTTTTGAAGCGGCCTCATCAATCAAATCAATTGCTTTATCTGGAAGAAATCTGTCTGTAATGTATCTTTCGGAAAGTTGAGTTGCTGCCACAATTGCGCTATCGGTTATTCTAACGCCGTGATGAACTTCGTAGCGCTCTTTAAGTCCGCGTAAAATAGAAATTGTATCTTCTTCAGAGGGTTCATTAACAAGTATAGGCTGAAAACGTCTTTCAAGTGCTGCATCTTTTTCTATATGTTTTTTATATTCATCTAGAGTTGTTGCGCCAATTGCATGTAGCTCGCCGCGAGCCAAAGCAGGTTTTAAAATATTTGCTGCATCCATTGCCCCTTGTGTTGCGCCTGCACCAACAAGCGTGTGAAGTTCATCTATAAAAAGAATAATCTCTCCATTAGATTGTTGGACTTCTTTAATTACAGCTTTTAATCTTTCTTCAAACTGTCCGCGAAATTGTGTCCCGGCAACGAGAGCGCCCATATCAAGAGCGACAATTCTTTTTGTTTTTAGATTTTCTGGAACATCACCGGTAATAATTCTGTGAGCAATTCCTTCGGCAATTGCTGTTTTACCAACTCCCGGTTCACCAATTAAAACAGGATTGTTTTTTGTTCTTCTCGATAAGACTTGAAGCACTCGTCTAATCTCTTCATCTCTGCCAATTACAGGATCAAGTTTCCCCTGCTTTGCAAGCTCATTTAAATCTCTTCCATATTTTTCTAATGATTGATAAGTGTCTTCAGGATTTTGTGAAGTTACTCGCTGCGTTCCGCGAATTTCTTTTAATGCGGAAAGAAGATCTTTATATGTAATAGCATTATCACGTAGAAGTTGTCCGGCTTTTCCTTTATCATTTGATAAGGCAAGCAAAATATGTTCGGTTGAAACGTATTCATCTTTTAAGTTACGAGCTTCTTCAGCTGCAATATCAAAAACTTTACCTAGTGATTGAGACATCTGCTGATTTCCCAAGCCTGTCCCGCTTACTTTAGGAAGTGTTTCCAGTAACTGAATAACTTTTAATTTTACAGCATTAAAATTTCCACCAGTTTTTTTGATAATCGTTTCGGCAACATTTCCACTTTCCTGAACAATTGCAGCAAGAATATGTTCAGCCTCAACAACCTGGTTGTTATAGTTTTGTGCAATCTCAATCGCACTTTGCACAACTTCCTGTGCTTTTACTGTTAGTCTATTAAAATTAAACGACATGTGTTTTTCCTTTTCTTTCGAATCAGTCTTCGACAGGCTCAGACCGACATTACATCGCTTGTCACGCTGAGCTTGTCGAAGCGTGACGAACTATCACTGAGCATTGAACCTTTATCATTTTTCATTCTTCGAAGAAGCATAAAGTTCACTCGCATCAGTTAACATTTTATTTAACCTGTTCACAAGTTTATGCGGATCTTCAAGATTTCCCTCAAGTAACAAAGCCGATTCATAAAGCTGTTCAGTTGTATCCGCAATAAACTGATCACCTTCATTTTTCTTAAAAACATTCATCAGGTTTTTTATAAGTTTATGATCTTTATTTATCTCCATCAATCTTTTTTGCGGCGGCATTGCCATTCCCTGATTAGACATCTTCAAAATCTTTTGCATTGTTGATGACATTGTATCATCGGGATTTATCAAGCAGGATGGACTTCCTTTTAACCTTTTTGATTCGTGAACTTCTGTAACTCTATCTCCGAGTATTTCTTTCATCTTTAACAGCAACTTGCCAAATGCTTTATCATCTTCTTTGCTGAATTTTTCTTTCGGCTCTTCATCTTTTACAACATCTTCAAGTTTATCAAGTTCTTTCAAATCAACTCCATCAACCGATTTGAAATCAAAATCTTTATGCTTGCGGATTGATGAGACAACAAATTCGTCAACAGGATCATATAAATAAAGGACTTCTAATCCCTTAGCTTTAAAGATTTCCAAGTGTGGATTTAAATCAATTGCCTCTTTACTATTTCCAAGCGAGTAATAAATTTCTTTCTGATCTTTCTTCATTCTGCCAACATAATCTTCGAGCGAAACAAGTTCTTTTTCATCTTTGCTTACAGATGAATTAAATCTTAAAAGTTGTTGATATTTTTCAGCGTTTGTAAAATCCATGTAACCAAGCTTAAAAATCTTTCCATGCTCTTTCCAAAATTCTGCATAACGCTCAGGAGAATCTTTGGCAACTTTAATTAAATCAGAAAGAATATTGCTAGCAACACTTTGTGCGATTTTCGTAAAGATAATATTTTCCTGCAGTGTTTCGCGAGAAATATTAAGCGGCAAATCTTCGGAATCAACAACACCCTTAACAAAACTTAAATACTCAGGCAGCAACTCTTTATTTTGATGTTGTATGAGAACGCGGCGAACGTATAAATCCAAACCATAATCATCACGATTAAATCTCCAATATTCATAACTCTTTTTAGGAATGAACAACAAAGAATTAAATTGTATCGGCGCATCAACTGATGTGTGAATAGTCTCAAAAGGTTCTTCGTTATCGTAAGTTAAAAATTTGTAGAACTCATCATACTGCTCTTTTTTAAGATTAGATTTTGGTTCGCGCCAGATTGCTGAGATTGTATTAATCTTTTCGTTTTCTAAATAAATAGGGAAGGAAATAAAGTTAGAATGTTTTTTGATGATAGATTCTAACCGATGTTTTTCCGAAAACTCTTTTGTTTCTTCCTTTAGATAAATTTCAATAGTTGTTCCGCGTTTAACTTCTTCGGTAAGGTCAGCAATTTCATATTCGCCAAGACCATCAGATTTCCATTCTATCGCAGCCTCATCTTTTTTGTACGATCTTGTTTTGATTACAACTTCTTTTGCTACCATGAAAACGGAGTAAAATCCAATTCCAAATCTTCCAATAATATTATTTACAGCTTCTTTGCTTTCTGAGAGTTGTTTTAAGAATTCTTCAGAGCCGGATTTTGCAATCGTTCCGATATTTGCAATTAACTCATCACGAGTCATTCCAATACCAGTATCTGTAATCGTTAAAGTATTTTTCTTTTCATCAAATGCGACTTTAATTTCTAAGGGCAAATCTTTATCTGTAACTTCGGTTCCTTTATTATATTCAAATCGCAATTTATCCAAAGCATCTGATGAGTTTGAAATTAATTCACGCAGAAAAATATCCTTGCTTGTGTAAAGTGAATGAACAAGAATGTCTAATAGTTTTTTAGTTTCAGCTTTAAATTCAAATTTTGTTTTGTGTGTTTCTGTCATTGGGTCTCCTTTTTTGTGATAGTCATTGCGAGGAACAAAGTGACGAAGCAATCTGTAATATTATAGATTGCCATGCTGTACTTGCAATGACGTTATTCCTTTCTTAATGATTTTAATTTATTAAATAATTCTTTTTCTTCTTCGTTTAAATTTTTTGGAACGTTCACATGAATGTTTACAAACAAATCTCCACGTCCAGCATCAGTATGTATTCCAAGATTTTTTAATCTTAATATTTTTTCTGATTCAGTTCCTTCGGGAATATTAATACTAATTGTTTTTCCATCTAAAGTTCTTATGTTTTCTTTACCGCCAAGAACAGCAGTGTACAAATCAACATCAAGATTATAGTACAAATCATTTTCCTTTATCTCATAAAATGGATGTTGAAGAATGTGGATGTTTAGATACAAATCTCCCTTTGTACCATCAGCAGTTTTAGATCTACCTAATCCTTTTAGTCTAAGCTTCTGTCCATCTTTAGTTCCAGGATTGATTTTTATTTTAAGTTTTTTTCCCTCAACACTGATTGTCTTTTCGCTTCCGACAAAAGCATCTTCAAGAGCAACGTTCATGTTTGCTTCAACATCAATAGCTGTTTTTTGCTGTTGAGTTCTTCCTCCAAATCCGCCGCCACTGCCGCCAAAAAATGATTCAAAGAAATCAGAAAATCCACCACCAGCGTTTCCAAATATATCATTGATATTACCAGAGTATTCGTATGTTGAACCTTTACCAGATTGTCTTCTTCCTCCTCCAAATCGCGAAGAGAAGTCATCAAAACCTTGTCCGCCTGTATGTTGATATTGATTCCAGTTTGAACCAATAGTATCGTACTTTTTTCTTTTTTCTGGATCGCTTAAAACTTCATTGGCTTCTGTTATCTCTTTAAATTTTTCTTCAGAAGATTTTTTTCCCGCATTGCGATCAGGATGATGTTTCATTGCAAGCTTGCGATAAGCCTTTTTTATTTCATCCTGGGTCGCAGATTTTTCCACACCAAGAATTTTATAATAATCTTTGTATTCCATTTTCTTAATTTATTCCAAATCTTGTTCTAAATTTATATAAATTAGATTTGGCAACCTGTTCTCCACAGCATAGTGTTTCTGGTTTGTTGTATTTTTTATTTGATAAAAAATTCTTATCTGAATAAAATAGTAATAGATTGACATACAAAATTTAGATAAAAGAAAAGGGTAACCAAAAAGTTACCCTTGTTCACATCTTCATCTACTCTTAACCTATTTAACTTTTATTTCAATTTCTTTTGGCTTTGCTTCTTCAGCTTTGGGGATAGTTATTGTTAACTGTCCGTTATTGAATTCGGCATTGATTTTATCTGCTTGAATTAATTCAGGTAGATTAAATGATCTAAAATATTTGCCATAAGATTTTTCTATGCGATGGCATTTTGCATCCTTGGTCTCTTCTTCCTGAATTCTTTCACCACTTATGTTAAGCTTGCCATTTGTAAAAGATATTTTAACGTCTTCTTTTTTGATTCCAGGTAAATCAATTTTTAAAGAAAAGTTATCTTTGTTTTCATAAATATCAGTTAGCGGCATCCAGATAGCATTTTCATATTCTGCATCAGCATCATTGCTCTTTGAAATACCAAATCGGCTTTCAAGCGAGTTAAACATTTTGCTAAACTCTCTTTCGAAATCCATAAGATCTCTGACCGGGTTGAATTTTACTAGTGTCATTATTATATCTCCTTTTAATTTATTTGTTGTTTGTTATTAAATTCTTAAACTCAATCCTAATTAACCAATCAGCGTGCCGAAACAAAAAATTTCTATAAATCATTATGAAACAATAAGTTATAGCAAATAAACCATTATTCAGGTATGCTGACTATATGGCGTATAAATTGTCAGATGCTTTGATAAATAAAAAATATCGTCATATTAGTCTGCCAATATTGCAATTGCTAAAGACAAAACTTCACTCATCGACTAATTGATATCCCTTTTAATATTGATTATTTTTGCAATCTTAAAATTGAGCATTTTATAAAGTGAAAGAAGACACAATTGTTGCATTAGCCACTCCGGCTGGAGTTGGTGCAATTTCAGTTATCAGAGTAAGCGGACCTCAATCGTTTTCTGCTGTGGATGAAATTTTTTTCGGCAAGAATAAGATTGAAAATGCTGCAACACATACTTTGCATTATGGAGATATAAAAAATCAAGGTGGCAAACACATTGATGACGTTTTAGTATCTGTATTTAGGGCTCCAAACTCATATACTGGGGAAGATAGTGTTGAGATAAGCACACATGGAAACCCACTTATTACGCAGAAAATTATTGAACTTTTAATTTCAAATTCTGATGTAAGATTGGCTGATCCAGGTGAATTTACAAAGCGGGCATTTCTAAATAACAGGATTGATCTTACAAAAGCAGAAGCTGTTGCAGATGTTATTAACTCCAGAACGGAAGCTTCTTTTCGTGGTGCAAGAAATCAACTTGATGGTTTGTTATCAAAAAAAGTGAACGATTTAAGAACTCAACTACTAAACTCATCCTCATTTATCGAGCTTGAGTTGGATTTTGTGGAAGAAGACATTCAATTCGTTAATCAGGACGAACTATTAAAAAGAATAGATTCAATAATTATCGAAATTGACACTTTGTTGGAAAGCTACGAGTTTGGTCGAGTAATTCGTGATGGAGTAAACGTAGCTATTGTTGGAAAGCCAAACGTAGGGAAGTCATCTTTACTGAATTATATCCTAAAAGAATCACGAGCAATTGTTAGTGAAATTCCTGGAACTACTCGTGACGTGATTCGTGAAGAAGTTTCAATTGGTGGAATTTTATTTAGGATTTTTGATACGGCTGGAATTCGGGTTTCGGACGATACGATTGAAAAAGAGGGAATATTTAGAAGTCAGGAAACTGTAAGAAACGCTGATATTGTTATTTTTCTGGAAGATGTTAATCAGGGGGAATCCAGAGAACTTTTTGTCGACCTTTTGAATCTTACAAATCCTGATAAAGTAATTAAAGTACTAAATAAAATTGATTTGAATGATAAATCAAAAATCAATTCGGATGTAAAAATCTCAGCAAAAACTGGAGAAGGAATAGATTTACTTTTTGAAAAGCTTAAAGAAAAAACAATTGGTAACGAAAGCTATACGGAAAAAACAGCAATCGTTACAAGCCTAAGGCATCATAACTGTCTGAAAAAATCTAGAGAAAATTTAATAAATGCGAGAGAATCAATATTAAAGAAAATGAGTGGTGAATTTATTTCTGTTGATCTAAGAAATGCTGAAATGAAACTAGCCGAAATCATCGGGGAAGTTACCTCAGATGATATTTTAAATAATATTTTTATGAAATTTTGTATAGGGAAGTAAGTCTCAGTTTCACGTGAAACGGAAATTTTTAACTTTCCACAAACAATAGTGTTTCACGTGGAAACAAAAAAGATTAGAATATGAAGAAATTTGATATAATTGTGGTTGGTGGTGGTCACGCTGGAATTGAAGCAGCTTCTGCCGGGGCTAGAATGGGTTGCTCAGTTGGACTTGTTACGATGGATAAGTTTGCTCTTGGAAGAATGTCCTGCAATCCAGCAATAGGTGGAACGGCTAAGGGACATCTGGTTAGAGAGATTGATGCGCTTGGTGGGGTAATGGGACAAATTGCCGATCGAACAGGAATTCAGTTTAGAATGTTGAATAAATCTAAGGGTCCAGCGGTTTGGTCATCACGCTGTCAGTCAGACAGAAAATTATACTCAGAAGAAGCTTACCGCATAATCTCTCCAACCAAAAATTTGGAAATAGTAGAAGAATCTGTAGTTGAAGTTTTGATAGAAAACAGAAAAGTCTTAGGAGTAAAAACTTCGAGTGGAGAAGAGATATATTGTAAGGCATTGGTTCTTTCCGCTGGAACCTTTCTAAATGGATTAATGCACACCGGGTTAAATAAAACTATTGGTGGAAGATTTGGTGAACAGGCAGCAACTGGAGTTACAGAATCTTTGGCAAAACTTGGATTTGAACATGGAAAATTGAAAACCGGAACCCCGCCGAGATTAAAAAAAGATTCCATTAACTGGGCTATTTTAGAAGAGCAGCCTGGAGATGAAAAACCACAACCATTTTCTCATCAAACTGATTTATCGCAGTTTCCATTTTTGCCACAGGTAAGTTGTCATATCACTTACACGGATTTAGCTGTGCATAAAATTCTTGAAAAAGGATTTGCTGAATCACCTTTATTCACGGGTTTGATTAAAGGTGTTGGACCTCGTTATTGTCCTTCAATTGAAGATAAAATAGTAAGATTTGCTGATAAAGAACGTCATCAACTTTTTCTTGAGCCAGAAGGGTTGGATTCGGATCAAATATATTTAAATGGATTTTCGTCTTCGCTGTCTGCAGAAATACAACTTGAAGCACTTCATAAAATTGCTGGATTGGAAGAAGTTGAAATGGTCCGTCCTGCTTATGCTGTTGAGTATGATTTCTTTCCGCCTCAGCAGGTTGATTTAACTCTAGAAACAAAACTTATTGAAGGATTATATTTTGCTGGACAAATAAATGGAACCTCTGGTTACGAAGAAGCTGCAGCACAAGGATTAATTGCAGGAATTAATGCAGCGTTAAAAATTCAAGGCAAACCAGAGTTTGTGTTGAAACGTAGTGAAGCTTACATCGGAGTATTAATTGATGATCTTGTAACTAAATCAACAGATGAACCTTACAGAATGTTTACCTCAAGAGCAGAGCATAGGTTATTGCTTCGACAGGATAATGCGGATAGAAGATTAATAAAACACGGCTATCAATTTGGATTGATACCGAAAGATTTATTTGAGGAGGTCGACAATAGAGAGAAATCAATTATTGATGGAATCAATTATTGTCAATCTAAAAAGTATCATGCTAGAGATGTAAATGAATTTTTAGTTAAATCCGGCTCAAATGAAATTGATTCAACGGAAACAATCTCAAAACTTTGTAAACGACCGGAATTTAGTCTTAAACAATTATTAGAGTTTAATGGGGCTTCAAGTGATTCAGAAGCAGTTGCTCTGTTAAACGATGAAAAGGCGTTAGAGCAGGCAGAAATAGAAATCAAATATGAAGGCTATATTTTAAGACAGTATGAGGCTGTAGATAAACTTGAGAAATTTGAAACTACAAAAATCCCATTGAATTTTGATTTCACAAAAATCAAGCAGCTATCAACAGAGGGAAGAGAGAAGCTAAGCAAAGTTAAACCACGCTCCATAGGGCAGGCTTCAAGAATCTCTGGGGTAACACCTTCAGATATTTCTATTTTGTTGGTATATTTGAAAAACTAATTTGTAGGATTTTTTTAATGCCGCCTGCCAAACAAGAAATTTATCTTAAAGAATTACAAAATTTTTGCTGGGAAAATGGATTTAATCCTGAACCCATGCACAACGAAAGATTGGCTTTTTTTGCTCAGTTAGTAATAGAAAAGAATAAATCAGTTAATCTTATCTCAAGAAAAGATGTTGAGAGCATTATTGAAAATCATATTTTCATCTCTGCATATATAACAAAATTTTTACCAGAAAAAGTTACTAGATTTTTAGATATTGGCACGGGTGGCGGCTTGCCAGGAATTCCATTAGCCATCATGCGTCCCGATTTACGAGGAATACTTGCTGATTCAACGGGGAAAAAAATTGATGCGGTACAAGAGTTTATAGATAAACTAAAATTAAGTAACGTTGTTGCTGAAAATGCACGAGTTGAAGACCCCGGGTTTATAGAAAAATATAAAGGGACCTTTGATTTAGTTGTTAGTCGTGCTGTTGTTCCAATTATAATCTTATTTCGCTATTCGCTTCCATTAGTAAAAGATAAAGCATTTATAGTTGCGATGAAGGGCGGCGATTTAGATGAGGAGTTTAAAAAAGCAGAACTGAAATACAAATCCTTCATAAAAAAATCTACTGTGTATGAGCTTGCTTACAAACCAACAAACCTAAGAAACAAGAAAGGAAAGAAGTTAGTCGTAATAGAATTACAAAAATAAATTATAATCATTTCGACTTTTTATAAATGAAATTTTTTCTCCTCTTCCTCATTGTTTCGTTGCATTTCACGTTTTCGCAAACAGACAGTATCCTTATTGATGACTTTAGTAATTTCATAAATGTTAGTACAGATTTTTATACTTCACCCCTAAGATTTGATTCAGAAGACTGGATAAAATTATCCGCTGTCGTTGGAATAACCGCAGTTGCTTCAATAGCGGATAAAGAAGTAAGAACTTTTTCACAAAATAATCAAAGCAATTTTGCTGATAATCTTTTTAGCCTCGATAAATACTACTATGTTGAATTTATGGGCGCGAGCATTATTGCGTTTTATGGATATGGTTTAATTGCTGAAAACAATAAGATAAGAAGGCTTGCTGTTAAACTTACAGAGGCAGCATTTCTATCAACCTCACTTACCTTAATTACAAAAACTATATTCGGTCGAGGAAGACCATATGTGCAGGAAAGCCAGTATTCGTTTAATCCCTTTACGTTTGATAATGATTATAATTCACTTCCATCTGGACACACAACCTTGGCGTTTGCTTATTCTACCGTAATGGCAAATGAAGTTGATAATGTCTATTGGAAAATTGGATGGTATTCACTTGCAGGCTTGGTGGGATATGCGCGTATTTATAACAATCAGCATTGGTTTTCAGATGTTTTAATGGGTGCCGCTATTGGTTATTTTTCTGGTGAATTTGTAAATAATCATAACACAAGTATTTCAGATGATATTTCAGTCAATCTATATCCTATGCCCATGGGTTTAGCGGTGCAGGTTGTTTTTTAATCATATAAAATTGATATGATTGTTTCTCATTGTTTCAATTAAGCTTAAGTTTTGTTTAAATGAATAAATTACACTCCTCTAATTTAAATTTAATTTCACCTGATATTTTTCTGAAATTATTTGTTAATTCAATTCCACAAACAACCCTAATAAGCCCGCTTATCGGCTCTTCAAAAAGTTTTGCGGTTAAAGAAATACTGGATAAAAATGATCAAATAGCCTTACTTCTTTCCGACACCAAACTTGTTAACGAAACTAAAGTTGAGTTAAATGTTCTGGGTCTTGCAGATTACTTAATTGTTATTGATGATTTTAATCTTGAATCAATTCAGGAAAAGATCACAGAGATATCTAAGCGTAAAAAATTTGTGCTCATCACAACATATGAAATTTTAAATCTAAAATTACCCGATAAAGAAAAAATTAATCATCTTACAACAAAAGTTAATGTTGGTGGTGATTTGAAGTATGATGATTTAATTGAATACCTAAATCTTCTTATTTACACCAAAGATAAATTTGTAGAAGCACCAGGTTACTACTCACAGCGGGGAGCAATAGTTGATTTTTGGTCTTACTCAGAAAAAAGTCCGGTACGTCTGGAGTTTGATGGGGATTTTATAGAATCAATCCGCTATTTCGATTCAGAGAGTCAGCGCTCATTTGAGAAAGTTGAAGAAGTAACACTTGCAGGAGCATTTGAAAATCAAGCTGAGGATTTTAATTCTAATATTTTCAATTATTTAGATAACCCTCTCTTTATCGCATCTGCATATGAGCTGGACAATATCAAATCTACAAAAGAAGAAGTTGCTTCAGTTATTGAAGAAGAAATAAAACCACAGAAAAAAGAAAAGGCTCTTGATGAAGATGATTTTCCTGAGATTGATGTAGCAGTAGACTTTATTCACTTAGAAGAAATCAACTTGAAGGTTGAGGCTTCCAACAATTCAATTCCCTTCGATTATAAAGCCACAAGCGCACGATGGATAATTGAAGAAGAACTTAGTACAGAAAATAGAATTGAACTTGGCTTTTCTCCAGCCCCGACTATAAGTGCAAATTATCAAATTCTTTTTAATACTTTAAAAGATTTTACAGATAAAAATTTTAATGTAATTATCACTTCAGAAAATGAACTTCAAACAAAAAGATTAAGTGAACTATTAAGTGATTTAAGTCCTGAACTTGAGGGCTTAGTTGAATCAGGGAAAATTAAAATTGAAACACTGGCAGTTAAAGAAGGATTTATTAACAGAAAAGAAAAATTTCTTCTTTTAACTGATTACCAGATTTTTAACAAACCATATCGCACAAAAATTTCATCGGCAAAAAAGTATAAAAAATCTAAAGCTAAAAGTTTCGCCTCTATTAAACGCGGCGATTATGTTGTACACGAAGATTATGGAATCGGGCAGTATGCCGGTTTGCAATCAATAAAAATTGGAGATTCCGAGCAGGAGTCGATGAAAATCCTTTATGCTGAAGGTGGAGTTGTTTACGTTAATCTAAATTATCTCGCATTGGTTAAAAGATATTCATCAAATGAAAATCTAAAACCAACGCTTGCAACTCTTGGTAGTGGTGAATGGCTAAGCACAAAAGCCAAAGCAAAGAAAAAAATAAAGGAAGCTGCACGAGAGCTGATTGAACTTTATGCAAAAAGAAAATCAACTGAAGGATTTCAATATTCTCCGGATACAGTTTGGCAAAGAGAACTTGAGGCATCATTCATTTATGAAGATACCCCAGATCAAGCTAAAGCTAGCGAGGATGTTAAGCTGGATATGGAAGCTAAAAATCCGATGGATCGTTTGGTTTGTGGTGATGTTGGGTTTGGCAAAACTGAAGTTGCAGTAAGAGCTGCCTTTAAAGCTGTTCAGGATGGAAAGCAGGTTGGCATTCTTGTTCCAACGACAATTTTAGCTGAGCAGCATTACAATACTTTTAAAGATAGACTTACACAGTTTCCGGTTCGTGTTGCTGCGCTTTCAAGATTTCAAACCAAGAAAGAGCAAAAAGAAATTGTAAAGATTTTGGAAGAAGGTCAGCTTGATGTTTTAATAGGAACGCACAGAATAATTTCTAAAGATGTAAAGTTTAAAGATCTTGGTTTGCTTATCATTGATGAGGAACATCGTTTTGGTGTTGCTGCAAAGGAAAAACTGCGCCAGGTAAAAGTGAATGTGGATACGCTTACTTTAACTGCGACTCCAATACCCAGAACATTAAATTTATCTTTACTTGGCGCCCGTGATCTTTCAATAATTGCAACACCTCCGCCCAACCGGCAACCTATTTTTACAAATGTTTCCACATTTGATGCGCTTAAAATCCGTGAATGGATTTTGAATGAACTTAAAAGAAACGGACAAATTTATTTCGTTCACGATCGTGTTCAATCGATAGATAAGCTTGCGGATTACATCAAACGATATGTTCCTGAAGCTAAAATAGGCGTTGCACATGGGCAGATGAAACCATCACAGCTTGAAGAAGTTATTCATGGTTTTCTAAATCGTAAGTTTGATGTTCTTTTATCCACAAAAATTATTGAGTCTGGAATTGATATTCCGAATGTTAATACTATAATTATTAATCGTGCAGATAGATTTGGACTTGCAGAGCTTCATCAATTACGCGGACGCGTTGGAAGAAGCGACAGACAAGCTTATGCACATTTTATCGTTCCTTCTATGAGCGGTATTACAAAAAAAGCATTGCGCCGGTTGCAGGCAATTGAAGAATACACAGAGATTGGTTCTGGATTTAATGTTGCAATGCGCGATTTAGAAATCCGTGGTGCCGGAAATTTACTTGGTACGGAGCAAACAGGATTTATTAACGATGTTGGTTTTGATCTTTATGTTAAGTTGATAAACGAAGCTGTAGATGAATTGAAGTATCAGGACTTTAAGGAAGTGTTTAAGTCGTTGCCAAAGATTGAAGAACGAACCGATCCAACAATTGATACATTTTTTGAAATTGGTATTCCTGTTACTTATATGCCGGAACAAATGGATCGTTTAAACTTTTACACTGCTTTGTATTCTGTAAAAAGTTTATCCGAGATTGAAGAACTTAAAGAAGAGATGCTTGATAGGTTTGGTGTTCTTCCAGAAGTTGTAAAAAGATTGGTTCTAACCGCAACTTTAAAATTTTATTCTTCATTTGCATTATTTGAAAGAGTTGCAATCCAAAGAAAAAATATTTTTATAATTCTTCCTCGTGGAGAAAAAGAAGATTACTACAAAGTTCGTTTTGTTGAGCTTATGAGATTTATAATGGATCATTACAAAGACAAAATAAAATTCAATCAGCAAAAAGAAGTGATGAAGCTTGTAATTGAAAACCGATTTGAAAAAGCGGAAGACATTCTTTCTTATTTAATTACATTTTGCGGCAGAGTTTCTAAATTATTCGGTAATGAAATTAAGTTAAAAGCTGAAGTTGAAGAAACTGTTTGATAAAATCCCAAAACTCAAAACTCAAAAACCAAAATACAAACATAAAAATTTGGTTGTTTGTATTTAGGAATTTGGTTTTTGTAGTTTGCTAATTAAATCTCATAATCCACAACTCTACGCTCAAAACGTACTTCGCCGAGCCATTTTTTTATGTCTTCGTGATCTGGATGAATTTGATACTGGTGTAATGCTTCTTTCGTTGTAAACTCTGAGTACAACGTAACATCACAGGAATCCTTTTCATTACTGAAATCAAACCCAACTTCTACTTTAAGCAAACCATTAACTTTGCCCTGCATTGCAAGAAGTTTCTCTTTTAAGATTTGTGCATTGGTTTGTTTATCATTTCCGTATGCGCTTTCATTTAAGCGCCAGAATACAATGTGTTTTATCATAAATTTCCTTTTTGGAGATCTGTCTTGATTAGATATAATTTTTATAATAATAATTTACAAAATATTCGATGCTTCTTCTAACCAATCAATTGCTTCTTCTTCAACTATAAAAAGCCTTACATTATAACCGGCATTTCTTAAAACAGTTTCAATAAAATCGTGGGATTTATCATTTGGGCTTGTAAGCATAGCTATTTTGTTTTCTGGATTTGGTTCAAGACGCTTCAGATCCTGGTTCACAAAAATGTAATTTGCATTTAGTGTTTCTTTATTGCGTGAATTTCGCAAATCATATAAAAATTTGTTAAGATTTTTTTTACTGCCTAAATGCATTGCCTCTAACCCCAAAGACTCTGCTAATGTTCGTGTCATATCTTCATCAACACGAACGATAATATATTTACCGCTATCAGAGATTTTTATTTCCTTGGTCATATAATTCACCTATATGTTTGAAGATAAGCGCTTACTTAATATTACCATCGAAAAAAGTTGTATGATAACTTAGTATATTTTTTATGAAAACCAATAAATGTTAAAAATTATTTTAAGGAGTTGTCCTTTTTTATATTATTATTACACAGAAAAGATTCATTAATGAGAAAAATCTTTCCAATAATAACTGGATTACTTCTGGTTGCAGAATTTTATTATTTGTCATCTATTACCAGTCTTGATGACAGAACGTTTAGAGAACTGGATCAGCTGATCACATCTGAGCATAATCAATTGAAACTTGATTATGCACAAATGAAAATTAGTCAGCAGCAATATTTTGAAAAGCTAAAAATGTTAAGTAAAAAAGAAGATGATCTATTTAACGAAGTAAGAATTCATAAATTTGAAAATATAACCGAACATAATTATTGGCATCGTGGCAGAATGAAATTCCCGAGCAGCATTAAAACAGAATTAAATGTAATCAAAAAAACATAAAAGGATTCTTAATGAAAAAATTAGTTGTACTTATCGGCATTATACTTTTATCATCATTTTCTTACTCACAAAATAAGATTAGTGCGGGTCTGGGTTACGATGCAGCCTTACCATTGGGAGATTTTCTTGATGTTGCAAAAACTGGTCATAGCTGGACCTTGTTCGGGGAGTATCGGCTCAGTCCGAAATACAGTGTGCAGTTAATTTCTGGTTATACAATTTTTCCCGCTAATATTGAAGACATCGGATATCAGGGACAGGTTATAAGTTTTAATATTAAATCAATTCCATTAAAAGGAGCGGTAAAGTATTTCTTTTATGATGAGTTTTTTGCTCTTGGAGAAATTGGCGTTAATTTTATAAATCTTACAGCCAACTTTCAAAATGCTTATGGTGATGAATCTGATGAATCTTCTGATTACCAAACTAAATTTACGGCAGGCGCAGGAATTGGTTTTGTATTTAGACTATCAGAACAAGCACTAATTAATATCACAAGCAAATACAATTATATTAATGGCGGCGATGCGAACATAGATTTTAGTCATATTCTTCTTGGCGCAAGTCTGGCTATTCATTTTGATATATAATTTTATTTCTCTGATTGTCATCTTTGTATCTTAAAAATGTATGATAATTCTTTCAAACTAGGTTAATTAGACTCACAATTTCATTTTTTTAGCACTTAAAGTTTGTTTATTTTTTGCGCGGCTAATTTTGCTTATCCAACAAGAAAGGTATTCCCAATGGCATACAGAGATCAGCAAAAATATTTGGATTTTCTCAAAAGATTTGAGAATAAAATGGGTCGTAACGAACTTGAGGATTTTAGAAAGTTTGTAAAACGCCAAAAAGATGATGAGGATTTTGATACTGTTTCTATGAAAAGGCTTAAAGATCTTTATGATAAGTTTTATACTCCGGTAGATAAATCAAAATACGATCATTTGTTCAAAAAAAGCAACGAATCAGAAACCTGAACGTCTAAAAAACATTCGTTCACAAAATCATATACAAAAAATATAGTGCTCATTCCAAATCAGAGGTAATAATGAATTTCAATCTGCTTAATAAAGTTATTGCAGGAATTGTTTTTATAATTTCTTTCATAGTTCTTTTCATGACTGTGCAGCCGTCAGTTTCCTTTTGGGATTGCGGCGAGTTTATAGCGGCATCAGTCTCACTGCAAGTACCACATCCTCCGGGAACACCATTCTTTTTACTATTAGGAAATATTTTTTCAAAACTGCCAATCGGAGAAAATCTTGGCTTTAGAGTTAATATGATTTCCGTTATATCATCGGCTCTGTCTATCCTTCTCCTTTATCTTATTGTTGTAAAACTTATTGAAAACTATAAGGGTAAAAAAGCAGATAATATGTTTGATGCAATAGCAACTTATGTTTCTGCAGCTATTGGTGCGCTTGCTTTTTCTTTTAGTGATACTTTTTGGTTCAACGGTGTTGAAGCTGAAGTGTATGCATTCAGTACTTTTCTTTTTGCAGCTGTTACTTATTTAATTATGCGATGGAACGAACGCGCTGATAACAAAGACAGTGAAAAATATATTTTAATGATTGCATACTTAACAGGTTTATCAACCGGCGTTCACTTGATGAGTGTTCTTGCACTCGTTCCCGTTGTTATGATTATTATGTTTAAAAAATATGTTAATGATGAGGAATCACTAAAGAAAACCGGTTATATATTTTTAGGACATGCAGTTATCATTTTATTGCTTGCTGTTTTCTGGTGGAGTTCTCAAAAATCTCAAACCCCTCCAACAATGGAAGAGTACAAAGATTTTGATACAAAGTTTAAACTCTTTATTGCTGGAATAAGCGCCTTGATAATGGGTGTTTATTGGAAGAAGATTTTTACCCGAAATTCCTTTTACATGCCCTTGATAATTGGCGGCATTGCTTTGTTTGCAACTTATCCAGGTGTTGTAAAATATCTCCCAGAACTTATGACTTACATAGGGGGAGATAATATTGCGACTGAAATAATTATTCTGGTATTGTTATTTGCCGGACTTGGTTATGGTGTTCATTATTCGAGAAAAGAATCCAAACCAACATTACATCTAATGTTTATGTCCTTCATCTTTGTACTGGTTGGATTTATGACGTTTGCGATGGTTATTATTCGTTCAAATCAAAATCCACCAATGAATGAAAATGCACCGGATACATTTACTGAACTTGTAAAATATCTTAATCGCGAACAGTACGGCGACTTCCCTACTTTTAAAAGAAGATTTGCAACCGAGCCGCACCAGCAAATTGTTTACACCGGATATTCATCAGATCTTGATTTCTTCTATTCATATCAGATGAATCATATGATGACAAGATACTTGTTATGGAATTTTGCAGGACGTGAAGGATGGGTGCAGGATCAGGGGGCAAACATTGCTCCGTTTAACGGTATCGGAAATATTTTTGGAAAACTCATTGGAGTAAATTTTGCCGGAGAGGCAAAAGACTCATTATTTGGAATCCCTTTCTTGCTCGGTTTACTGGGAATTTATTTTCACTTCCGCAAAGATTGGAAGATGGCCGCAGTGTTTATGATAATGTTTATTTTGATGGGACATTTAACGGCGTTCTATCAAAATCAGCAGCAGCCGCAGCCGAGGGAAAGAGATTACTTTTACGTTGGAGCCTTCTTTGTTTATGCAATTTGGATTTCAATCGGTCTTAGAGGATTAATTGATATCATCCAGGCAAAAATTAAAAGTGCTTCTGTGCGCAATGCTGCTGCGTATGCTATCCTTGCTGTTGGAATTGTTCTTGTTCCAGTTAAAATGTTACAGGCAAATTATTTTACTCATGATAGATCAAACAATTGGGTTCCCTGGGATTATTCTTATAATCTTTTACAAAGCTGCGCACCCAACTCCGTTCTCTTTACAAATGGTGATAACGATACTTTTCCGCTCTGGTATTTGCAGGATGTTGAAGGAGTAAGACGCGATGTTAAGATTGCAAACCTAAGTTTGCTAAATACTGAGTGGTACATATCCCAACTAAAAAATAATGATCCATATAAAGTTGGTACAGTTAAAATCCGTTTAACGGATCAGCAAATAAAAGATGTAAGACCAATACAATGGTCGGCGCGTAATATTACAGTTCCTCTACCAAAACCAAACAATACTGTTACCTACTCTGATATTATGCAGCAGTTTGGTTTACGGGATACTACAGTTCTAAAACAAGGAGCAATTTCATGGACAATGAATCCAACACTCAATTATGGAAATGTGCAGGCCGTTCGTGTTCAGGATTTAATGGTTAAGGAGATTGTAGAAGCAAATAATTGGGAAAGACCAATCTATTTTGCAGTTACCTGCTCTGAGGACAGTAAAATCGGATTAAGAGATTATTTGAGAATGGAAGGAATGGCATTCAGGCTTGTCCCTGAAATGAGTAAAGCTAATGATGGATTTATCGAGCCTAATGTATTGCAGGCAAACCTTACAGAAGCAGTTGGATACAGCAAAGATTATCAACCAGGATTTAAATTCCGCGGATTGAATGATCCGAACATTTTCTTTGATGATAACCACAAGCGTATGGTACAAAATTATAGGAATGCGTTTTTAAGATTAACGCTTTATTACATCGGTCAAGGTAAAAATGATCTTGCTGTAAATACGCTGGATAATATGGAAGAAAAACTGCCTAACAAATTAATTTCTATGGATTACGGATTGTTATATGAAATAAGTAATCTTTATTTGCGTGCTGGTGCTAAAGATAAGTTCAATAAATTTTCTGAAGAAGTTGAAAAACAAGCATTAGCAAAATTGGAGAAAGATCCTTCAGACGTTCAATCATATTACAACCCATATAGAATATTAATTGATATATATGAAGCGCAGAGAAGAAATGATAAGCTATTAGAAGTTTGGCAAAAACTTGAATCAATTTTCCCGGAAGACCCGAATGTGAAAGCGAACATTCAAAAGTATAGAAATCTTGTTCAGGGAATTGATACAAGCAAAGTAAAATAATTTATATCATTGTCATTCCCGCGAAAGCGGGAATCTATTTACTTTGTATTTGGATTCCCCTTTCCCGGGAATGATTTTTTTAACTCTTTTGTTAAATCAGTTATGAAAATCCTAATCCTTGCACTTTCCGGAATTGGCGATGCGTTAATGTTTACTCCGGCAATAAAATTATTGCGCCAATCACTCCCCTCCGCTCAGATAGAAGCACTCGTGATGTTTAAGGGAACAAAAGAGATTTATGAAACCAATCCAAATTTTAACAAAATAGTTCATTTTGATTTTCTAAAAGAAGGTGCACTTAACTCATTAAAATTTGTTTTGTCATTAAGGAAAAAATATGATGCTGTAATAAATGTTTATCCATCAAACAGAAAAGAATACAATGTTATCAACTTTTTGATTGGTGCAAAGAAACGAGTTGGCGTTGAATATATTAGAATGAATAATTCAAATTTTGGCTGGCTTAATAATGTAACTGTTTTAGAAAATGATGAAACACATAACGCTCAAACAAACATAAAATTGATTGAAAAGCTTGTAGGAAAAAAGTTTGATGATGAGCCTTCAATGCAGATTGATCTTTCTTCTGATAATAAAACTTATGCAGATAGTTTTCTAAAGGAAAATAATATTTCAGACAAAGACTTTGTTGTTGGTTTTCATCCGGGTTGTGCTACATTAAAAAATCATATTAAACGTAGATGGGAACCGGAAAAGTTTGCTGAGCTTTGCAAAAAACTTATCAAAGAAAAAAATGCAAAAGTATTTTTGTTTGGCGGACCTGAAGAAGAAGAATTAAAGTCTTCCATTAATAAAATGATGGATTCCGAAAATAGTTTTGTGATTAAAGCAGAAAAGTTTTTGCAAAGCATTGCAATAATGAAACGATGTAACATTTTTGTTACAAATGATTCGGCGCTCATGCATGTTGCTTCCGCCTTGGGATTAAAAGTGATCGCTATAATTGGACCAACAAATCCAAACTACATTCATCCTTGGAAGACAGAACATAAAATTGTTACATTAAATTTAGATTGTGCCCCGTGCTTTTTTTACTCGCCAAAACCACTAACCTGCTCACGCACAGATGTGCAGTTTAAGTGCATAAAAGAATTAAATGTTGAAATGGTTTACAAGAACATTTAATAGCCAGTAATCCCACGTGGAGACGAGGTAGAAAGTGAAGTGGAGATTAATATTATTTGATAAGCAATAATCTAGTTTTCAAATACTCCATAATTTCATCTACACTGTCAAAACACTTAATTAAATCCGTACTTCTATTTTCAATAATCATTTGCTTGTTCATCACATCAACAATTTCTTTCCACATTTGTGAATGGCAGATGATTGGTTTTTCTGGTTGTAGATTTTTATTTGCATACTCCCATACAGCTGCAAACTCAAGAAGTGTTCCGGTACCGCCTTGAAGAATTATATAAGCATCTCCAAGCTCAAGAAGTTTTGTTATTCTTTCAAATAATTTTTGCTCGCGTACTTCAACAGTAATGTATGGATTAGGATCTTTCTCCCACAATTCAATAGTTATACCATAAACAAATCCGCCATTATTATAAGCCCCTTTAGATGCGGCTTCCATTATTCCGCCGTAGCCGCCGGTGCAAATATTAAATCCCTCTTTTGCCAAAGCTGAACCGAGTTGATAAGCAAAGTTATATTGTAGTTCATCTGCTGTTGGAATCGCACTTCCGAAAATTGTAATCGTTTTATTCATAAGAAGTAAAATTGTGATGTGCTAAAATAAAAAAACCCGACTCAATTCTGAATCGGGTTTTAACTATTTCATCTATTTCACTTACTTAGCATTCGATCCAACTATATTCACACTAACTTCTATATCTTCTGAAACTTTTTGTCCAACTAATTTATTGTTTACGCCATAATCAGAAAGCTTAACATTAAACTTTGCCTGAACACCAAGTAAATCACCGGGTGCCCTCATTTTTGTTTGTTCACTTTCATCGAGATAGGTTAAAGTTGCATCAGCTGTAACTTCTTTTGTTACTCCGTGCATTGAATAGTTCCCGGTTACTTTTGCGGTAAACTTATTATCTGCAGCTGATTTAACATCACTTACTTTCTTTATTTCGAATGATATTTCAGGATATGATTCTGTATTAAGCCAGCCAGCGCTTTGTAAGTGTCCATCACGCATTTCAATTCCAGTTTTAATTGACGTAACAGAAACTATCACCTTCCCTTTAAGTGTCTTTAAATCGCTAACATTAAAAGTCACACTTCCCTTTACATCGTTACTTAAGCCGGTAATATCCTCCAGTGGAGTGGTACTGAAAAATGTTGCCTGGTTTTTGTTATCGGCAAAATTAAAAGTTTGTTCGCCGCTTGCTTTAACTTTAAATCCCTGGGCAAATATAGATGTAGTAAAAATCATTATTACCGTAAAGATTGAGAGAGTTTTTTTCATTTTGTTTCCTTTCGTTTGTTTCTTAATAAATAAATTAGAATTCCTGCTAAAAAAACAACAACTCCTATTATTGAAGTTGTTGAAATTATTTCCATTATAGATGACATTCCCGAAGGAAGCAAGCCAAAAACAAATTGATCAACATATTCTTTGTTTTCAACACCAAGCATTTTGTCAAGGTCAGTAGTTTTATCTACCAGAACCTGAGTTTTTGTAAATACTTCAGCTCCTTGTGAATACCAAAGGAATAACGTTAATGCAATCAGAATAATTCCAATTACAGCTATATATTTTTGATTTTTGTTCATTTTGTTCTCGATTATTGTGTTTAATTCAAGGTGAATATTTAATTGCTCACTTGAATTAGTTAAATTTGAATTAGTAAAGGGACTTTAGTTAAAAAATAAGTTTCTTAAAATAATACTTATATGTTATAACACATATGTTTAATTGTCAAGTCATTTTTCAGCTAATTTAATATCTGTTGAATATATCACACATGCATAAAACCTATGATATTACGATAATTGGCGGTGGCATTGTTGGAACAGCAACAGCACTTTCAATTCTAAAAGAGAAAAATGTTAAACTCCTATTGCTTGAAGCTGAGTCTTCCCTTGCAGCACATCAAACCGGAAATAACAGCGGAGTAATTCATTCCGGACTTTATTACAAACCCGGATCGCTAAAAGCAGCAAACTGCACTTTGGGTAGAGAGATGATGTATACTTTTTGTGAGCAGCACAACATTCCATTTGATAAATGTGGAAAAATTGTTGTCGCAACCAGCAAAGAAGAAATTCCTGCTCTAAATATGTTGGAAGAGCGCGGAAAAGCAAATGGTTTAACTGGCATTAAACGAATTACTGCTGAAGAAATAAAAGAATATGAACCGCACGCATCTGGAATTGATGGCTTGTTTGTCCCGCAAACTGGAATTGCAGATTACGTTGCCGTTACAAATAAATATGCTGATTTAATTCTTGAAAAAGGCGGAGTGATAAAAACAAATTCAAAACTTGTTTCTGTTAAAAGAGATGGAAAAGATTTAATTCTTTTTACCGAACATGATGAGTATAGAACAAAATTTATTGTAAACTGTGGTGGGTTGCAATCAGATAGAATTGCAAAAATGTTTGGTGTTGATCCCAAGTTGCAGATAATTCCATTTCGTGGCGAGTATTATCAGCTTAAAAAAGAGAAGCAATATTTGGTAAATAATTTAATTTATCCTGTTCCTGATCCTCAATTTCCTTTTCTTGGTGTGCACTTTACAAGAATGATTAATGGCGGAGTTGAAGCAGGACCTAATGCAGTGCTTGCATTTAAACGTGAAGGTTATAAGAAAACAGATTTTTCTTTTCGGGATATTTTAGAAATGAAACTTTATCCAGGATTCTGGAAGATGGCTGCTAAGTACTATAAAATGGGATTTCAGGAGTTTAGAAGATCTTTCAGTAAAGAATTATTTGTAAAATCATTACAAAAACTTATTCCTGAAATTCAGTATGATGACATTGAGGCTGGTGGTGCAGGCGTAAGAGCGCAAGCCTTAGAGCGGGATGGAAAACTGGTTGATGATTTTAGAATTGTTGAAGCAGAAAGAATGATTCACGTTTTAAACGCACCCTCTCCGGCAGCAACGGCATCTTTAAGTATTGGAAAAACAATTTCTGAAATGGTAATTAAAAGATTTAACGAAGAAGTAAAATAATATTAATGAAACAGGATTTATTATTAGCAATTTCTAGTTCACTTGATAAATCAAATCTTATGGAAATAAGAAAAGATTTTTCTGTGATGCTATCTTCAATCAAAAAGAATAAAAGTAGGAACATTGTTTTAGGAAATGGATTTCCGTCGGTTCCAAAAGAATTTTTGATTGGAGAATTAAATCAGATCTTAGAAACACATACAATCGAACGAACCAAATATTATATAAAACGATTGAAGAAAAGTTTAACCGAAACAAAACATAGTAAAATTAATGATTTGAATCTGAATCGGTGGAAAGAATATGACGATATAATTACTGACAGCTTATGGATATTAAATAAGCGAGATAATTCGGGTGCTCATCACGCAGGATATTGGGGTAACTTTATTCCTCAGATTCCAAATCAGCTTTTAAGACGCTATACAAAAAAAGGCGAATGGGTTTTAGATCCGTTCCTTGGTAGCGGAACAACATTGATTGAAGCGCAAAGACTTGGTAGGAATGCGGTTGGAATAGAACTTTCTAAAAAAGTTTTAGATCAAACGAAAAAGAACATTTCTAAAGAGACTAATCCCAATAAAGTAATATTAGAATTTGTAAATGGTGATAGTGCAAGTGTTGATTTAAAAAATATTTTGTCTGAATTGCAAGTAAAATCATTTCAGTTCCAGATATTTCATCCACCATATTGGGATATAATTAAGTTTAGTGATAGCAAATCTGATTTGTCAAACGCAAAATCAATTGATGATTTTTTAAATAGTTTTGGAAAAGTATTGGATAATTGTCTTCCACATCTTGATAAGAAAAGATTTGCCGCTGTGGTTATAAGCGATAAATATTTCGGCGGTGAATGGATTCCGTTAGGATTTTATGTTATGCAGGAAGTTTTAAAACGGGGGATGATTTTAAAATCCACAATTGTAAAAAACTTTGATGAAACAACTGCAAAACGTAACCAAAAAGAGTTGTGGCGCTATCGTGCATTAGCGGGTGGGTTTTATGTATTTAAACATGAATACATTTTTATTTTTCAGAAGAAATGAAATACTCATTAATTGAAATCGAATCTGAACTAAAAAAAAGACTTGTGCATCCATACAAGTGGGGACAAAAGCAAAACGATATGTTCGATAAACAAACTAACTTTATTTATCACACATTTCAATTTGAGGAATTACTGAAAGAAATCGATAAAAGATTTAAATCAGAAAAAGATTTTGATCTTTACTTTAACTATACAATAAATCGTTGGTATAATTTCTGGTCAGCACAAGCTGTAGAAAATATATTTTGTTCACTCCCAAACGTTAAACCCGCATTAGACAGCAAAGACAGATTAGTTGATTTTACAATCGATGGTGTTTCGTTTGACCACAAAACATCCATCTACCCAAAAAACTTTCCATATAAAATTGATGAAGCAATTAATAAAACAGATGAACTAATTAAATGGTTATATAAAAATCAATCGCAGCAACAGAGAAAGCACTTAAAAAACAGATTGTTTATTGTACTATACTCCCACATGGGTGATCACTGGAAATTAAAATCTGAAATTAGCTGGCTTAAAGGCAGAATTGAAAAATATATGATAGGTTTTAATCCAAACTATCTATTAAGGTTTAATTTCGAGAAAGATAAAGAAACGCTTTCAGATGTAATTTGGGCTATAAAGAATGAAAAGTGATTTTAAGTGATTAAAAATTATTATCTTTATCCCATAAATAGAGTCGATAATGAAAAACATAAATGAAATAAAACTACTGCTTCAACAAAACAAAGCAGATTTAATCAATAGATATAATCTTAAGAGTATTGCTCTTTTTGGATCAATAACAAGAAATGAAGCAACAAATAAAAGTGATGTAGATATTCTTGTTGAATTTGATAAACCCATTGGATTAGATTTTGTTCTTCTTGCAGATGAATTGGAAACAATTTTAGGTGTCAAGGTTGATTTAGTTACAACTAACGCTCTAAAACCAAAGATGTTTGAATACATAAAGCAGGACTTACAATATGTCTAAACGCGATTGGAAGATACTTTTTGAGGACATTATTGAGAGTATCAAAAAGATTGAAGATTATACGGCTGATTTATCTTACGATGATTTTGAAGTAAACAACCTACTAATTGATGCTGTAGTCAGGAATATTGAAATTATCGGAGAGGCTTCAAAGAATATCCCAATCGAAATACAGCAATCTTTTACAGACATTCCCTGGCAAAAACTTAGAGGAATTAGAAACAGAATTGTGCATGACTATTTTGATATTGACAAAACTATAATTTGGTATATCGTAACAAATGAATTATCTCCTCTTAAGAAAGCACTTAATGATCATCTGAAAAATTAAAACCCTTGTATCCTACCGATGAATTTTCCGCGACATTTTTGACAAAAGAATTTTTATTACATCTATATTTTTATTGAAGTAAGTTTGCACTTTACTTATTTTCAATCACACAAAAACATAAAGAATTAAGACGATGAAAAAATTATTATTATTCTCTATTACATTGATAACCGCAATTGTTTTTTTAAGCTGTGGTGATAGCGGCAAAGATGAATCGGGTAACTTAGGCAAAGAATTAACTTCAGATTTTCAGAAAAGATATGGAATTAAATCCGGAGTGATTGAATACATAATCACCGGTTCGCAGGAAGGAACAAAAACTCTTTACTTTGATAGCTGGGGAATGAGACAAGCAGAATATACACGTTCTGTTTTAAGCGTTGGCGGATTTACAAAATCACTAAATCTTGTAAACATTATTGATGGCGAATTCCAGTATATGATTAACATTGATCAGAACAGCGGAACTAAAACAAGAAACCCCATTCTAAAATCCATTGAACAGCTAAAAGGTCAAAAAGGATTTAATGAGTTTGGTGAGCAAATGCTCTTAAGTATGGGTGCAAACAAAATCGGCTCAGAAAATTTTCTTGGCAAAGACTGCGATGTTTATGAAATGAAAAGTACCGGAACAAAACTATGGGTTTGGGAATGGCTGACTCTTAAATCTGAAACTAAATCCGGCGGAATGAACATTAATCTTACAGCAACAAGAATTAATGAAGGCGGTTCTGTTCCTAAGGAAAAATTTAAGATTCCCGAAAAAGTAGTTTTAAATGAGGTTGATATTGATAATATTGAAAATGAAATGAGAGAAGAAAATAAATGATTTCGTTTTTTCCGATTGGCGGCGGAAATGAAATTGGAGCAAACAGCTATTACTTAAATTTTAACGGCAACGGAATTATTCTTGATTGCGGTATTCATCCGCAGAAAACAGGATTAGAATCTCTCCCAAACTTTGATTTTATAAAAGACAAATCTGTTGATACCTGTTTAATCTCCCACGCTCATCAGGATCATATTGGTTCACTGAATTTTCTTGTAAAACGATTTCCTTATGTAAAGATCATATCAACTCCACAAACAAGAGCACTTGCAGAACTTACACTACATAATTCCGTTTCTATCCTTAAGAAAGAAATTGAAAAAGATGATTTTGAATTTTATAACCACGATGAAGTTGACTTGTTAATCAAAATGATCGAGTATAAAGAATATCAAAAAGAATTTGAACTTAATTCATATCATCAACAAAAAGATGCAAAAGTAAATTGTGCTTTTTATGATGCGGGACATATCCTTGGCTCTGCTGTCATACTTTTGCAGAACAACAACCACAAAATATTTTATACCGGGGATATTAATCTTTCATCACAAACACTTCAGCCTGCAGCTCAGCTTCCCGAAACTAAAATTGATACCTTGATTCTCGAAACAACTTACGGCGCAACAGATTCAGATTTGCTTTTAGATTGGAATTCAGAATCTCTTCGTTTTGCCAAAGAAGCCAATAACATTTTAAACAACGGAGGATCGATTCTTATTCCTGTTTTTTCTTTGGGTAAGATGCAGGAAATACTTGGCACAATATGGCAATTGATGCAAAAACGAAAACTTACAACTGTAGATATTTACACAGGCGGACTTGGAACGAAAATAAATCGCACTTACGATTACAATCGCTTTGTTACAAATAGAGTTGATAAAGAATTTGAATTAAATTCAATTCCACAAAAAGATTATAATGAAATTTCTAATCCCGAAGAATTCTTTAAACATCCCTGCATTGTACTTGCATCAAGCGGAATGATGATTTCCGGAACTTCATCTTTTACATTTGTAAAACGCTGGATCAAACAAAAAGATTCTGCAATTTTTAATGTTGGATATATGGATCCGAAAACACCCGGTTATGTAATTGCAAATTCTGAACCTGGAGACAAAATACAGCTAACCTCTTTTGATGAACCAACTGAAGTTAATTGTGCAATAAAGAACTTTAAATTTTCTGCTCACGCAAGAAGAGAAGACTTGTTAAACATAGTTGATAAACTAAAACCCGATAATGTAATTCTAACTCACGGTGATGAAGATGCATTGGATTGGATGGGTAGTTCAATACTTAAAAAATATAAAAGCATTAAAGTTCAAATCGCTAAAGTGGGAAAGGAAATAAAATTATTTTAATTGACAGGCGCAACAGTTGAATTTTCTTTGTATATTAAAATCAAATAAAATTCATTTTCCTTTTTTGATAGAAGGAAATTAAAATTAAGTTATTCAATATTTATCTCAGGAGGAGAAAATGTCTCACTTGAAAAAACAAGTCCAGGATAAAATAGAAGCCTGGCGCCCACGCACAACACGCCTTCTTAAAGAATTTGGCAATGTAAAAGTTGATGAGGTTGACATTAGCCAGGTAATTGGCGGTGCAAGAGATATTAAAAGTCTTATCACAGATATTTCTTATCTAGATCCGTTTGAAGGAATTCGCTTTCGCGGTTTTACAATTCCCGAAGTTCTGGAAAAACTTCCCAAAGTTCCCGGTGGAGAAATGCCTTATGTTGAAGGCTTCTTTTTCTTTTTGTTAACCGGTGATATTCCATCAATGGAAGATGTGCAGGAAGTTGCAGAAGAATTTAGAAAAAGACATGTTGTTCCTCAATATGTTTTTGATATTCTTAAAGCTATGCCGAAAGATTCACATCCAATGGTTATGTTTTCTACTGCTATTCTTGCAATGCAGCGCGAATCAGAATTTGTAAAAGAATACAATACCGGCAAGCTTAAAAAGAATGATTACTGGTCACCGACTTATGAAGATGGCTTGAATCTTCTTGCTAAACTTCCGGGTATCGCTGCTTTTATTTATAGATGGAAATATAAAGATGGCGATATAATTGAATCCGATTCTACACTTGATCTTGGCGGTAACTTTGCACATATGATGGGCATTGCAAAACCTTACGATGATGTTGCAAGAATGTATTTCATTCTTCACAGCGATCACGAAAGCGGAAACGTAAGTGCACACGCGGGGCATCTTGTTGCAAGTGCTCTTTCCGATCTTTACTATTCAATATCTGCAATGACAAACGGACTTGCAGGACCATTACACGGATTAGCAAATCAAGAAGTGCTAAGCTGGCTGCAAGGCGTTTATGACAGCATGGGCGGTAAAGTCCCTACAGAAGAAGAAATGAAAAAATTTGTTTGGGATACTTTAAAAGGCGGTCAGGTAATCCCGGGATTTGGTCATGCTGTTCTTAGAAAAACGGATCCACGTTACCAGGCACAAAGAGAATTTTGCTTGAAGCATTTGCCAAACGACCCATTGTTTAAATATGTTGATCTGCTCTTTAAAGTTGTTCCACCAATTTTGCTGGAACAAGGCAAAGCAAAAAATCCATGGCCAAATGTTGATGCCCAATCTGGTGTTATACAATGGTATTACGGTTTAAAGGAATATGATTTCTACACCGTGCTATTTTCTGTGGGCAGAGCGCTTGGGGTTGTTGCAAATATTATTTGGGATCGCGGTCTTGGTTATCCACTTGAAAGACCTAAATCGGTTACAACAGCAATGCTTGAAGAAGTTGCAGGAATAAAGAATTAAAGTAAAATGTCACGGTACAATCGTGGCATCCTAAATTATTCATACGTCACGGCTTGTCCCGATAATTCGGGAGACCATTCCGTGACGTTTTTTTTGCTGTTTAGATCTTCAAACATTCTCACCAATAAATTATTATATTCCAGAAAACAAATTTTCTTTCTCTAAACTAAGAATTAAAAATGAGCAACCAGCCAAATTCATCATTAACAGAATTAAACGATAAACTGCTTGCGGGCAAAGCATCTTTAGAGCAAAGCGAGATTGATGATCTGATAATTAATCTTCGCATAGAATTCAGTCAGGTCGCAATTAATAATCAGTCAGCTAGTGACCAAACTGTAGAACTCTGGCAAAATATTTTTGATGGACTTTTCAGTAGTGAACTTGCAACTCCGTTTATGGAAAATATGGATAAGGATTTGTTCTTTGGATTTGGGGAGTATCTTACTTCGCTTTCAAATAAATCCAACGAAAAAATTGTTTCCATAATTCACAACTATCTTAATCTTTTCCGTAATTCAACATTTCTTCAAATAATTTATGATGAGCGAAGATGGGATAACTTAATTCATTCACTCATTGTTCAAAGCAATTACACTTTTGATATGTTATTTAATCAGCGCGTAAATCAATACAAAAAGAAAAATCTTTTTAGAATAATTAAAGATGGCCGCACCATTGATTATAGCTGGCAAAAAACTTCTGATATAGTTTCCTCTTACCGCTCTTCTATCAACCACATACTCTTTGAGATTGAAAGTGAAAATAAAATTGTAGCGTTCTTGCTGGAAAACAGTTTAGAAATGGTTATGCTTGATCTTGCCTGTTTAACATCGGGAATTGTTAACGCAATGATTCCCGCAAACTCAGTATCAGAACATATATCTTACATACTAAATCAAACCAAAGCGCCAATACTTTTTGCTGATGATGAAAAACAGCTTGCAAAGATCAGATCGATAAAAAAAGAAACTCCCTTTCTTAAAACCGTTATACTGCTAAAAGGCAATGCTGCTGAAGATTGGGTAATCAGCTTTGAAGAATTTAAAGCAATGGCATCCGAGCACAACATAAAGGCGGATGTGCAGATACACCCCGATTCACTTGCAACACTAATGTACACATCAGGTACCACCGGCGAACCAAAAGGAATAATGTTTTCTCACACAAACATTGTTTATAAAAGATTCTGCCGCGCAATGGCAATCCCCGGTATAAGTGACGCAGACCGCTACCTTGCTTTCCTTCCACTGTATCACACCTTTGGCAGATGGCTTGAAATGACAGGTGCAATTTTCTGGGGTGCGGAATATTGTTTTATGGAAAATCCTTCGGTTGAAACGATGATTGATAATATGCGTCTTGTTAAACCCAGCATTTTTATTTCAATCCCTAAAAAGTGGATACAGCTTTATGATTATATAACTGCTCGCATTGATGTTGAGGTTGATGATGATGAGAAAATAAAAGATGCCGTTGTTAGTGCAACGGGCGGTAATTTAAAATGGGGACTTTCTGCCGCGGGATTTCTTCCTCCGGATATTTTTAGATTTCTCCAAAGATATGGTGTTGAGCTGATGAGCGGGTTTGGGATGACTGAAGCAACAGGCGGAATTACAATGACACCGCCGTTTCAATATCGTGAAAACTCGCTTGGCAAAGCATTACCAGGAATTGAAATTAAACTCGGTGAAGACGGCGAGATCTTAATTCGTGGTCCGTATGTGATGCAAAATTACTTTGGAGAAAAGTATGAGGAAACATTTGATGCTGATGGCTGGCTTGCAACGGGCGATGTTATGCGGATGGATAAAGATGGATTTATTGAGATTATTGATCGTAAAAAAGAGATTTATAAAAATATTAAAGGTGAAACGATAGCACCTCAAAAAATTGAAAATCTGTTTCGTGATTTTGAATTTGTAAAGCAGGTTTTTCTAGCTGGCGATCATCGTCCTTTTAATACAGTTTTAATTTTCCCTGATCTTGAATCAGAACACTCCCCATTAAAAAATATGGATGAGCAGCAGAGGCAGGAATATTTTTCAACAGTTATTGTAAGTGTAAATATTTTTCTTGCACCGTTTGAGCGTATTCTGGATTTTAGAATTATTACACGTGCTTTTGATGATGCCAATGGTGAGCTAACCCCGAAAGGAACTTATAAACGTAGAGCTATCGAAAAGAATTTTGAAGAACTTATTCAATCGATGTATCAGAAAGATCATCTCTCACTTCCGCTTAAAAAGTATGAAGTTAAAATTCCAAATTGGTTTTTACGAGAGAAAGGAGCTTTGAGTCGTGATGTTTTTCTAAAGGATAACACGATTTTAATTCCAAAACTTCATTCAACATTAATTATTACAAGTATTGATGAAGCAGAAAATATATTTCAGATAGGAAATTATTCATACCGCATAACCACAAAGCAAATTGATTTGCAGAATATTTTAACCAATCCATTTTACTGGCTTGGAAATACTGAGCTAGTGGAATTTGCAGGACAGGGAATATTCAGGTGGTATAGAAAAACCGAAGCTGAGAAAGACATTGAATTTCTTGATCGAATAACGCCTGTTAAAAATGATGATCAGATACGGAAAAGCTTTGGAGAAATATTAACTGCAAAAGAAATTTCCATTTTAGGTTTACACTTTGCGATGGTTATGCTTCAATCTGAATTGAGTAACGATAATAATAAAGCTATTGAATATTTTACGGAAATATTAAAAGACTCGAAATCAACACATTATAAACTTGCTGTTGAAATTGCATTTAGACCAATGTTAATAGGGGAATTAGCAACTAAGCGTAAAATGTTCCTGTCTGCGCTTCAGACACTACGAAAAGATAACTTCCGAAAGTTATTTGAATTGTACTCTAAACACGATTACAGTTTTATAAATGATGAAATTATTAATTCCATAAATAATATCAGTCGCGGTGATGAAAATTTAAGAGAAATAGAATCTGTAATTAAAAATCTTATGTCGTTTGTTAAATCCGAAACAGATCTTAACAAAACATCTATACCAAATCTTTTTGAAATGTTTGTAAGTTATGGTGTTAATCATCCATCCAGCTATGAAAAAATTAGAAGAATCTTTTTGCAGTATGAACTTTACGGAACCACAAAAGATATTCAGTCAATTGCATTAAAATCACGGACGGAAATTAGGAATCAATTTACAACATGGCTTGGTCAAAATCAGCGTGTGTCTATTGATCCTGAAACGGGCGAAGAGTACCGCTGGGAAGATGTCTTGATATTTGATCAGGCTATTTCGGAAGCAGATCAATCTATTCTTAGAAAGGCAATTAGTGAAAAACAAATTATTCGTGAAGCTATTTTTCTTTTTTCTGGACACGTCCTTATTTCATTAAATAATATTCTTCCATCCGGTGTTTGGATAAGTAAATATTCTGAATCAGAAAAAAGATCAATTTTCCGGGTTACGGTTCAAACAAGATTTTTGGGCGGATTTGATCTTGCAATTCATCTCAATCACACCGAAGCTTATGAAATGATTCTGGAAGAAATAAAATGGAAAGTCATTGCTGGTACGGAAGTAAACGGAGAAAAACTGGCTGCAAAATTTGGTGGTTTATGGGAAGACTATAATTTGTGGACAGAAGAATTTGTTGGAGATGAATCCGTTGAAAAATTTATCAGGCGTGAGTATAAAAGAAATGACGAGTTGACATTAGAGAAACTTAGAAGCCTATGGAAGTTTTTTGTATGGAATGCTGCATCCGCTTATGTAAAGTTCTGGAAGTTATCCGATATGAAGATGGAGCTTACTGACACAACCCCGGAAGGACTTATTATTTCGCCCCATGATTATCAAACGGGCTGCATAATTACTTCTTTCTCTAAACGTAAAAAAACAGAATCCACATTATCTTTTGTAATGAACTTTTATGAAAGTTTTGTAAAGCAAACGGAAGAAAAATATCCACTAATAAAAAAAGCCTCTGTCTGGAATGCAATTTTTTCAGGAATAATTGAAGCAGAAGGAGTTGATGGCGGGGTTCACTTAATTAATAAATTTCGCAAAGAGCTTGGTATCTCAAATTATGAAAATAAAGACGACATAATTTCTAGAATTGATTCTTTTATCCATAATGTTAAAAATCATGGCTTCCTTCCAAAGCAGCTCTACTTTGCAGTTAAAAGATTTCATAGGTGGTTCATTTTAAATAGAAACGCTTCTTTATCAGCACAGGCAGAAATGATTTACGAATTATACGAAACCTATCGTTTGTTTGATCTTGAAGAACAGTATCCCGCCGCACGTGCAAGATTCTTTTTGGAGTCAGTTTTTTATAATTCGCCGCAAAGGTTTAAAGATGTACTACGCGAGCTTGTAAGAAAACAAAGACATCGTAAAATATCTAAAGATGAATCGCTAAAACTTATAAACGCCTTACACTTTGAATTTGAACTGGATGAAAAGGAGACGTACTTCATCACCCGCCTGGGTTATCCGCATCTTAAGCCTTCGGATACGGCGGCATTGTTGAGTACAAAATCAGAGATTGCGACGCAGCCAAATCTTGTTGTACAATTACAGGATGATGACGGCAATATTTATACGATAAGAAATCCAATTAATCCTAAAGAAATATCAAAACTGCATCAGCTTTACCTGGAAGCAAATCTAAATGTAAACTTCAGACCGGAACATCAATTTCTTGTTGCATTATCTGAGCGTGGTTTTATTATTGGCGGAACTTTTTATTACCGTAATGATGAAGATGCTGTTCACATGGAAAAAATTGTGGTATCCCACCGTTACAGACGTAAAGGAATAAGTGAAGGTGTGATGAATGAACTTTTCAGCAGACTTAAATCAGAAAATATTAAGTTTGTTACCACTGGTTTTTTCCGTCCGGAATACTTCTATCGCTTTGGTTTTAAGATTGAGAGAAAATATTCAGGATTGGTTAAAGAACTTTGATAATGAAAGAAGTATAGCACATCTTAAAGATGGACTCCATAAAAAAGTCCCCGATGCAGGGGTAAACATCGGGGTAGTACTGATAATAAGATTGAGGGAGGACTTATTACCAAGTACGTTTCTAAATCTGCTGTAAAAATAACAGGGGGTAAATTAAATGTAAATATTTTTTAATTCATCATCCATTTTAGATTTATTTATGAAGCCTACCAATTAATTGCTATTGTGGCGTTTAATTAATCCATTTAATGGTTTAGATGAAGTTATTTCCTTTTTAGTAAAGAAGTCCTTAGCATCTTTCTTAAACATACCGCTTAATGTGGAAACCCATACTGTTTTACCAAATTTATTTACGGAAGTAATTTGATTACCTTCTAAACCTTCATTATCAAGTTCAACGATTTTTTGATTTTCAAAATCAATCCACGCAATCTGACTATAAATATAAAAACAAAGTTTTCCTTCAACTTCAAAAAATTTCAACCAGTAGGCTGGTAATCCTTCAACGTAAAAATTCCAATTATATCCTTTATCAGATGAATAGTATAGGCCTAAGTATGGAGCATAAGCAAACAGCGTATCCCTATAAAGATAAAAATCAGAAATTAATGTATTTAACCCTTGGGCAAGTGCTACATCTCCAAATGAATTAATAACATATATCCCAGATGCAATTTGTACATAAAACATATCATCTATTGCTTCAAAAACCCTAATAAATTCGCTTATATTTGTGTTCAGGCTTATTCTTTTGGGTACGGGATTTAATGATAAGGCTGGATAACCACTGAAAACAGATTCGGTGGGATTCAATTCAATTAAACAAAAAGAATAATCAAGTTCTCCAACTCCTTTACTGTCATCTATTAAAGTAAGAAATTGATTTTTATTATTGAATGCACCATTTTGAGCAGAAAAATCTCCGCTTGTAACTTTTGCATTCTCTGAATAACTAAGATTGAAATCAGAGAACCTAAGACCGTCAGTAAAAGGAAATCCCGCAGTGTTCCCACCATACACCCTCATATACGCAGGCGAATGAATTGAAAGTTGATAGTTATTATCACCCAAATACATTACGTAAGGAAAATTTATTGCGGGTTTATAATTTATTGCTCCATTATTTTCAGCAGATCCATTATGGCGAGTTCCGGTTGAAGAATCATACATAGAAACGTGACTAACTCCAGCGATTAAAAATTTACCACTATCTACCTGTGCATTTAAGATAATTTTATCTGTGCGGAAAAAGGAGTCATCATTTTCCCAAGTTGGTTTTTCAGTAGGCGTTGGAGTAATTATTTCGTCGGGTTCATCAGCACAACGAATTGCAAGAATTGCAATAATACTAAGTAGGAGAAAAGACAAAGGCGATTTCATAAGCTTCTCCTTATAAAATTAAAATAAATTGTTTATACATAACCAAAGAAAACTGAGTATTTCAAAAATAACCAGGGTTATAACATCAATCAAATAATCCTGATGAATTCTTAATTATCAGATACTCTGCCATCGGGGAAAGCATACTAAGAATTTAAAAATTCCACAATATAATTTGTTCTCTTTTTAAAATGACTAATTAAAAAACTTATTAAGTCTTATTTTTTGAACACTATTGAGATAGCTAAATTCTATAATAGATATGATTTTCAAAATTTAACTCATTTCCTTACTTTCACACTCAACATTTCAATCAATAAGGAGATTTAATGAGCAGAGAGATTCATCGCTGGTACAGCCCCAACTTAAATAAAGAAATGGAAGTTGTTGTTTATGGACATTATGGTCATGCTCTGTTAATGTTTCCTACTGCCGGAGCAGATTACCTTGAGTACGAGAGATTTAAACTTATCGATTCTATTGGCGGATTTTTACGTGATGGAAAACTTAAAGCATTTTCAATCAATAGTATAAACAACGAAAGCTGGCTGAATAACCATATGCATCCGGCTCATAAAGCTATTCGTCATCAGCAATATAATCGATACATTGTTGAAGAAGTTGTACCTTTTATTCATAATCATAGCAAAGGTTTAGTTCCGATTATCACAACAGGCGCATCTCTTGGCGCACTGCACGCCGCAAACAATTTTTTCAGACGTCCGGATATTTTTTCCGGTACAATTGCGATGAGCGGCAGTTATGATTTGAAGAGTTATACAAAAGGATATTTTGATGATAATGTTTACTTCAATTCGCCTGTAGATTATTTACCGCGATGGGATGATAATTTTATGTTTGATCATATGAGAAAAGGCAGAATTGTAGTCGCCTCAGGACAGGGAAATTTTGAGGATCCCGATGCATCAAGACAATTATCCAACATACTAAATGCACGTGGAGTAAGACATTGGTTAGATTTGTGGGGTTACGATCAGCCTCATGATTGGCCAACATGGAGAAGTATGCTACCGTATTTTTTAGGAAACATTAAGTTTTAATTAATCACTTTGTCACCCTGAACTTGTTTCAGGGTCTCTTAACAATATTTCTTTTAGGGGATTATGCACTGGAAAGAATTCTTAATAGATAAAAGAAACAGAGTTGAAGTTTTAATAACCGTGATTCTGCTATCTATAGTTTTAACATCTTTAACAAACTTCTTAAACTTTGTAGAAGCGCGTATGGGTGTTGTTTTATCTGATCCCATTTTAAATTTGTTTAACCCAATTGATTTAACCTGGCTTACGTTTGCATTAATATACGGTTCTATTGTTGTTGCGATTGCTACGCTTTCTAAAAATCCCAAACGGTTAATGTTTGCAATACAACTTTACACTTTGATGGTTGCGGTAAGAATTGCTGCAATGTATTTGCTTCCATTAGAACCTCCAATCACAATGATTGCTTTAAATGATCCATTTGTAGAATTCTTTGGAACTGGACAAACCTTAACCAAAGATCTTTTCTTTTCAGGACATACAGCAACTCTTTTTATTTTATTTCTAGTTTCTGAAAATAAAATTATTAAATCGGTTTTTCTGATAAGTACAATTGTTGTAGCAATATCAGTAATTTTACAGCATGTTCATTATTCAATAGATGTATTTGCGGCTGTGTTTTTTGCTTATGCTTGTTATAAATTGCTATTAAAATTTAAGACTAATTATTCCTTATGAATGAAGAATTAAATAAAGAAGAAATATTTTCCATACAAAAATTTGTTTCAAATGACTTTGTAAAAAATGATTATTCATCATTAGTCCCAAATAATGATTATGAAAGACTTGAAGAGTTTAGAAAATATCTTACAGAAAAAATGAAAGATATGCTTGATAAGAATTATAACCTTTTAATTAACACGCTGTATAGAATAGACATAAGTGAAAATAAATTAGCAGAATTGTTTTCATCAAAGAATAAAGAATTCATTCCACAAAAACTTGCTGATCTAATAATTGAAAGGCAGATTGAAAAAATAAACTTCCGCAAACGTTATCGCGAAGGAAATCTATAACGGTTTTGGCGACTTAAATCGCACGTAAGATTTACATGGTGTAAAATTTTGTTTAATTGAAATTTTGCGCTACAATACCTAATTTCATCTTGAGTTTTTACACAATTATCTAATATTTTCGATAATATAGGCATACTTAAATAGGAGCCATTATGGGTTTGTTTGAGAATAAAAGACTACGGGAATTAGAAAAAGAAAACGAAGAACTTCTCTTCAGAATTAACAGTATTGCTGAGAAGGAAGACAACGTTCGCAATCTAAATGATGTTTTAAAAAAGATGCGAATGGAAGTTTCTGATTTAAACGAACGTAAGCTTTCTTTATCCGGCGAGATAGAATCACTGCGTGAACAAAAAAGACAAAACAAAGCAGATATTGAGGGCTTCAATAAAGAAATCCTTAACCTGCGCCAATTAAAATTAGAAGAACAAAATACCCTGCTTGATTATTCATCCCGTATAGATCGAATCAAAAATCAAATCAGTACTAATGAATACTTAAAAGACACAAACTTTGATGCCAGTGATGAGATAATTAGCGATAGAAGCAAAGAGATTGAAGCGCTGAACAAAGAATACGATGAACTTAAAGATAAAATGTTTGCTGCAGAAGAAAAGATAGATGAACTTAATTCGCTTGAAGATGAACTGAATGAAAGAATAAGTGTAAAGAAAAATGAACTTGAATCACTAAATAACAAAAAGCTTAAAAAATCTATTAAAGACATTAGTGATGTTGAAAATAAGATAAGCGAATTGACGGAAGAACAGCATAGAATTTTAGATGAAATTCACGAGAAGGAAAATGAAATAACCGAGCTGAATAAGAAATTATTTGATCTTAAAGAAAAGGAAAATAATTCTGTTAACTTGTTAAAAGATCTTGATGAAGAAGTTAAAGAGAAGACAAAACAGGCAGAATTTCTTGGATCAAAAATTTCTTCGCTGTACGAAGAGGAAGAGAATAGAAAAAAACAACTTAGGGAATTGGTAAGACAGGCTGATGAACAAAAACAAAAAGTTGAAAGCTTACAATCCAGAATAGGGATTCTTGAGGAAGAAGAAAACAAAAAGAAATCTTTGCTGTCAAAAGTTTTCGATCAGCTTAAGTTTAAAGAACATTTAACCGAAGATAAAAAACAAAGCCTTGGGGAACTTGATAAGATTGGTAAGGAAAGAATCCATTGGATTGAAGAGTTATCACGCGAAGCAAAGGAGCAGGAGTTAAGACTTGAAGTAATTAATTCTGAGATTGCAAGATTATCCGAAGAAGAAACTTTAAGAACAAAAAAGGTAAATGGACTAAACGAACTTATTCAGATTCACGAAGTTCATTTAGAGCAAAGGAAAAGCAAGGTTCAAGAACTTGAACTATTGGAACAAGAGAGAAAAGAAAGCGTTGATAAACTAACCAAAGAAGAAATTGAAAATACCCGAACGGTGGGTGAGTTAAACAATCTCATTAAAGAAAACGAAGACCAATTAAACCAAAAACGGGCTGAGTATAGAGAAATTGAGTTATTGGAACAAGAACGAAGTGAAAAGCTTAATCAACTTTCTGAAGAATTAGAAACAAGAACCCAAAAAGTAGATGAACTAAACGAACTTATTAATGTTAACGAAGCCCAGTTAAATAAAAAGCGAATCGAATTTCGAGAACTTGAACTTCTTGAGCAGGAAAGAATTGAAAAGGTTGATAAATTATCTAAAGATATTAATTTCAATGAAACAAAATCGGAAGGGCTAAGAAAAGAACTTGCAGTTTTAGTGGATGAAATTGAAAATAAAAAAGCAATAGCACTAGATTTATCAGATCAGATAAAAAATGATGAGGCTTATCACAAGGAAAAAATCTTACTCAATAAGAATCTTGATTCTGAGGAACGGGACAAGGTTTTTAGAATAGAAGAGCTGAATATTGAAATTGAGCAAAAGGAACAGAAGGCTGAACTAATTAGAGAAAATTTATCACAACTTTCGCAGACAGAGGAGCAGACAAAAGCAGAGCTAAGTAAGTTAACGGAAAAATTGAATGCCACCGAATCTTTGTTTATTGAAGAGATTATTCCTGCAAAAGCAGAATTAGAAAAACTTACCATCGAAATTAATAATAAGAGGGAACGATTAGCAGAATTAACAAATAAGTTAGAGAACGAAGAATCATTTTTAGAGAAGCAAAAAATTGAAGTTAATGAATTAGATTCTCAGCAAAAATTGTATTCAGAAAAACTCGAGAAGTTAAATAGGGAAATAATTTCCAGAGAACAAAAGTGTGATTCTTTAAAGGCGGTTATCGTTCAATTATCTGAAGAAGAAGATGAGAAGAGAAGCAAATTAAACGAATTATCGTTTGCTTTGGTTACAAATCAGGAACAGATAGATGAAAAGGTAATTAGATTATCTGCGCTTGAAAAGAATGAAGAGGAAATAAAACAAAGGATAGAAAATCTTTCATCCAAGCTGCACGAGGAAGAACAAAAATCCCAAATTCTAAAAAATGAAGTTGAAAAACTTACGAATGAAAATATTCAAAAAAAGATTAAGCTTGAAGAAATTAGCGCAGAAATAGATGAGAAGACGGCTGGTGTTAACAGTAGAATTATAGCTCTTGAAAACAGTGAGAGTGAAAAAAGAATTGCTTTAGAGGAGTTAGCAAATCAAATAGAACTTCAAAATGCTGAAGCAGATAAAATTCGTGATGTGTTATCAGAGCTTAACCAAGCGGAGAGAAACACTAGATTAAAAGTTGATGAACTTGCAGAACAGATTAAAGAAAAAGTTGATCGGCTGAACCAAATAGAAAATAGTTTTGCTGTACGTGAAAATGAATCTCAACTTTTAGAATCTCAGATGGCTGAAAAGCTGATGGAGATGAATGAAACAAATGCCCGTCAGCAAAAAATATTTGAGACAATCGAAAGTAAACAGAAAGAACTTTTTGCAACTGAAGAATCGCTAAGTATTAAAACAAAAAGATTGGCAAAACTTAGTGTTGAAGTAACTGAAATTGAAAATCGCCATAAAGAGCTTTCTGATGAAACAAGACGACTTGAAGATCTTAAAAATGAGTTGCATAAACGCACTTTGCTTGAGCAGGATTCTTATGATAAGCTGAACAAGGATAAAGAAAAAATAAAAGAGATACTCCCTCTTTTAGAGCAGCGCCGCGAAGAGATTGAAAAGGGCAACCTTGATCTTGAAAACAGATTTACAAAAATGTTTCAGAAATTTAATTCTGAAATGAATGAGATAACTAAGAAGAGATCGGTGATTGATCAAATAGTTCAGAAGAAAGAAAAAGATATTGAAGAAAAAGATCAGCTTTTATTTGAAAAGATAAACGCAATTGAAGAAAGCGATCGTTTATTAAATATGCGGCAGGCTGAGATCGATTCGTTTGAACAATTGTTAAAATCATTTAATGAAAAAAAAGAGCAGCTTAGAAATGATTTATTAAAACTTGATGAACAAATTCTTGAAAAGAAAAACTCTAATGATGATATGAAACTTGAGGCTGAACTGATTTTTAAGAAGAGAATTTCCGTTGAGCAAAGTTTGCAGGAACTAATTAACAATATGAATCAAAAATTTGTTGAAGCTAAAGAAAAACGCTCGAAGGTTGAAAAAGAAGTAAGAGGATATGAAGAAAAAGTTGATGATCTTAATCATAAAATTTCTGATTCGATGGATGAACTTGTTGAACTTCAATCCGCTATAAGTATGATTAAGGTTGAGCATGAAGAACATCGCGGAAATATTGTTAAGCTTGCTTCAATGAAAAAGAAACTGCAGGAAGAAATTTCTAAGAGTCAGCGAGTGCTTCAGCGTTATCAGAAAATAAGAGAAAAGTTAAAGATCGAACAATCGATATTAAAGAACAGACAGGATTCTATTAGCAGAAAAGTTTCTATTGATGATTCTTCTGAAATAAATGAAAATCAACCAGAACAGGAAACAACCAGGTTGTTTAAAATTTAGCAAAATTAATATTTAAGAATTAAAGGGATCATTTAATTGATCCCTTTTTTGTTTTCGCTAATTAGAAATGAGAAACTTAAAATGCCGTCAGTAAAATTAAAAAAGGGTCGTGATAAATCTTTTAACCGAAAACATCCTTGGATTTTTTCCGGAGCAATTGATTCTATAAAAGATATAAGCACAAACGGAGAAACTGTTGAGATTATTTCGGGGGATGGTAAATTTTTAGGATATGGTTCTTACTCTTCACACTCGCAAATTTCTGTCCGTGTTTTATCTTTCAATCCAGATGAAAAAATAGATATTAATTTTTTTCAGAATAAAATTAACGACTCAAAAGAATTTCGCAAGCAAATTATAAGCGACGAAACAACAAATGCCTATAGAGTTATTAATGCGGAAGGTGATTCGTTACCCGGACTTGTGGTTGATAAGTATGGCGATTATTTGATATGCCAATTTTTATCTGCTGGTGCTGAGTTTTGGAAAAAAGAAATAGTTGAAATTCTTAAAAGTCTTTTTAATCCAACCGGAATATTAGAGCGTTCCGATGTAGAAGTTAGAGAAAAAGAAGGATTGCTGCCAACCAAAGGGGTTCTGTTTGGTAAAGAGCCAGATGAGCTTATTGAAATCATTGAAAATGGAAATAAGTTTTTTGTTGATGTTAATCTTGGACATAAAACAGGTTTCTATCTTGATCAAAGAAATAATAGAAAAATATCAGAACAATTTTCATCAGGAAACGAAATACTTAATTGCTTTTCATACACCGGAGGGTTTTCAGTTTATGCCGTTAAAGCGGGAGCTAGTAAAGTTATTAATGTAGATTCCTCTGCCGAATCATTAGAACTTGCCGAGAAAAATTTCTCTCTGAATGGGATAGATTCATCAAAATATGAAAATATACATGATGATGTATTTAAATATTTAAGAAAGCTGCGTGATACAAATAGACAATTTGATGTTATTATTCTTGATCCACCAAAGTTCGCAGAATCAGTAAGCCAGATTGAAAAAGCTGCCAGAGGATATAAGGATATTAATCTTTTAGCATTAAAACTTTTAAGGAACAATGGGGTGTTATTCACCTTTTCATGTTCTGGCCATATCGTCCCAGATCTTTTTAATAAAATAATCGCTGATGCTGCCGCAGATGCCGGGAGAGAGGTTCGTATATTAAAATATTTAACTCAATCTCCCGACCATACAATGCTAACAAGCTTTCCTGAAGGCCTTTATCTTAAAGGGTTAATCTGTAAAGTAAACTAGAGCATCCCAAGTTATTTTAATTTAAATAATATTGGAATTACCATTGTTACCTTTACGGGTTTTCCTCTCTGCAGGCCTGGGGTAAATTTAACTTTTTTAACAGCATTAAGAGCAATCATATCCAAATCCTCTGATATTCCTTTTAACACTTTTGCAGCTTCAACCTCTCCTTGTTTGTTCACGATAAAACCAATGCTTACTCTACCTTCAATTTCTGCTCTCCTGGCAATTTCAGTGTAATAAACATTTTTCAGGATGCTTTCTAATCCACCTATTATTTCGGGTTTAACTTCAACAGCAAAGAATGGGATATCCTTTTCCTCCTCTATAATTCTGTTAGACGGTTTCTCTAACTCTGGTGGTAAATCAAGGTTTGCAGTTAAATCTATATCTGTGGGGTCAAATTCAATATCAACGATTTGCTCTAATACGGCAACTTCTGGAATTTGCGGTTTAGGAGGCGGTTTTGGCTTTGTGTTTTGATCAGTAATTGGAATGTCAATTGTGATTATAATAACTCCAGGCTTTTCTTTTAACATTATTGTTTCAGATGCCTTTGGTGAAAATTTGAAAGCAGCTATTAGCAGTACAAGAACAATAATTGTACTAATTTGAAAATATTTTTTATAGTGAATATTCAAATCGGCTTTTTTTGTTTTTAAGATTGCCATGATCATTCCTCCTAATAAATTTTAAGAAATAATGATTTTGGTCTTTATACTTTAAGCTAAAGGTTTTTGTTCCTTGTTAACAAAAGATATTAGGAAATAAAATTTCAAACAATTAAATTTTATTTAAGATTTATGCCAAATAATAAAAACAGTTCAAATTCATTAAAAATATTCCAGGAGGAAAAATGAGAAAATTATCAGTTCTTGCAGTTGTTTTATTTGTTGTTGCTTTTTCAGTAATGGTTTCTGCTCAAACTCAGAGCGGCCAGTGGGTATCAAGCGTAGGGAATGCTGGTTATAATCTAGATACAAACACAGGTGATAGATCAACCACAATTGAAGTGAATTTTGTTAAACCTTATGATGTAAAACCCAAAGTTATGGTTTCTGTCAGTCAATTAGATGCAGATAAAGCATTTAACAGCAGATATAGCGTTGAAATTCTTTCCGTTTCTCGAGATGGATTTACAGTTAAAGTAAAAACTTGGGCTGACTCAAAAATATATAGTATTGGGGGTTACTGGTTAGCCTACGTTGAGTAATAATTTGTCAATACCTTATTATATGCCATATCAAAAACGATATGGCATTTTTTTTCATATCAACTGTTAAAGAGACATAAAATTAAGTTAAGTGCTATGAATGGAGAATGAAATGAACTTTAAAAATATCAGCTTAATAATTTTGTTAGCACTATTTATAATAGTGTGCATTCAAAATGTTGAGGTTATTCCTGTGCACTTTTTATTGTGGAAAGTGGAGATATCCAAACTTCTTTTGCTAATAATTACATTGGTTGTTGGGATATTAATCGGAATGATTATCCCGGGATTCTTTAATAAATCTAAAAAAGAGATGCTAACAGAAGTTAAATAAAAAGGGCACTAACACCCTTTTTATTTATACTATACTAAACTTTCAACTTTTCAGTTTCAACTTTTTTCTTTGTAGAAAAACCTATTAGATTATAAGCAGGACAAAAGTTTAGTAAACCAGTTATTATTGGGACTACACCAACAACTCCCCACCAACTTTGAAAATAAAACCCAAGAGCAATAATAGCCGCCCCAAGAATAAAACGAATAATACGATCTGAACTACCAACATTTGCTTTCACAATGAACTCCTTTTTATTTATTTAATTAAATTAAATTATTAGATATTATATTACTTAGAATGTAAGATGCTGATTACTGCAAGAAGGGTGCAAAAAAATAAAATTATTATTTGCCAGCATTAATTGTTTATCAAAAAAATGAACGCTAATGCTTTTTGAACCAAATCCATTAAAATATTTTTAATGCCTACTTACCTTGGGTTTGCTCAATAATATGCTTTCGTCTTAATCTTTCTTCGGTTGCTGGTTCTATATGGATAAGGACATCAGAAATATTTTGAAAAGAATCAATTAGTTTATCTTTTACCTCATGCGATAATTCATGTCCTTTGTGAACGGAAATATTTCCATCAACAATTACATGCATATCTATATAATATTGGAATCCCATTTTCCTTGCAAAGCATTTGTCAATCGCTACCACACCATCAACTTTAAGTGAGGCTTCAATAACTTTTTTTATTACTTCCGGTGATGGTGCTGCATCCATAATTTCAAACAATGCAGGTTTAAATAATCTATATGCATTAAAAATTATAATAGCAGAAGCACCCAAAGCAGCATAATCGTCAGCCTGTTCATAACCTGGACCACCGATAAGTGCAATAGCAATACCAATAAATGCAGCTCCGGATGTAATGGCATCACCTCTATGATGCCATGCATCATTTTTTACCGCAACACTATCAACCGAATTACCAACTTTTATTACAAATCTAAAAAGAAATTCTTTTGTTATAACCACTACAACTAACACAATTAATGTGAACGGTGCAGGTGCATGATGCGGTGTAATTATTTCGTGCAAACTTTGGATAATTATAACTAAAGCGGCAATGAACAAGGCAGACGCAACTATAATTCCTGCAAAAGGTTCTGCCTTTCCATGTCCGTAAGGATGATTTTCATCTGCAGGACGACGTGCAATTTTTAATCCGGTTAAAACAATAATAGACGTAAACACATCAGAGGTTGATTCAATAGCATCAGCAATTAGGGCATAGGAGTTACCCATTACTCCCGCTATTGCTTTTATTGCAGCAAGCACAATGCTTGTAATTATTCCAATAATGGTTGTGTGAATTCCCTGTTCAACCAGATCAGAAACAATTTTATTTTTTTTTGTCTTATCCAAAAGAGCTAGATATTATTTTAGAAGAATCTTTTTATTTCTCCGTCTGTATAAACACCTTGTGCAAATAAATTAAAATTAGTGAATAAAAGTAAAAATAAAACATGTAAAATCTTTAAGTTAAAATTAAAATGTTTTTATCTGAACGAAAAACTATTAATTACTAAAATAGTTCAGGATATTTTATTTGGGTTCCCACGCCGTTCCTTCGCAGGGAATAAAATTTTCTGTAGGATGTTTGTCGTATTTTATACACAAAACAGCAGATTCATCAAAATGTTTACAAGAGGAACACAAACTATTGGTAACTACATTTTTATTTTCTTCAATAAATCTATTGTAAGATAAATATGCTGGATGAACAACAAATAAATATATAGCTAGAGTACTTATTATCCAGAAAAACTTTTCACCAAAATAGTCTTTACTAAACCAGAGTGTAATTAAGATTAAAATAAACCTGACTAATGTTTTGTATACTATCTCACCCAAATCTTATCCTGCTATAAACCATGAAGTACTTTATTTAATCGACATTAAATTAAGATTGAAAATAGTTAAAAACACTTAAACTTGCTGTTTTTGGTAATATGTGTTATTATTAAACATTAGTTCTTAAAAATTGTTTAAAATAAACAAAGCCACAGATGTGGCTTTATCTATCGTGAGCGCGGGTGGGCTCGAACCACCGACCCTCTGCTTAAAAGGCAGATGCTCTACCCCTGAGCTACGCGCCCGAAAATTTGAACAACAAATATAATTAATGTGCATTTTTAATCCAAACTAACAGATTTTTTATCGGTGGGAAATGACAGAAAGCTCAAAAAACTCTAAAATTCTTGTCTGTGATGATGACGAGACACTATGTTATTTGCTCAAAGAGCAGTTATTAGAAGAAGGATTTACTGTTGACGCTGTTTATGACGGCAAATACGCTATAGAGGCAGTCAAAGCAAAAAATTATGAGATTCTTCTTCTTGACCTTAATATGCGGGAAGTACAGGGAGAAGACGTTTTAAAATTCATAAAAGATTCGGGTTATAACATTCAGGTTATTATTCTTTCAGCCCAATCGGATATGAAGAAAGCTATCCAGTGTATTAAAAATGGCGCATATGACTATATAAATAAACCGTATGAGTTTGAAGAACTTGTCTTAACGGTTAACAGAGCAATTGAACACAGAAATTTACTCGTAACGACTGTTCTGCTCTCAAAAGAAATTAGTAAGAAACATTCCGAAAAAATTATTGGTGATAGTAAATCATTACATCGTGTTCTGAATCTTGCAAACAAAGCAGCACAATCTGATTCCAATGTTCTAGTTGAGGGTGAAACCGGAACTGGCAAAGAACTTTTTGCTGAGTATATTCATAAACAGTCCGCAAGAAAAGACAAACCATTTGTAGTTATTAATTGTGCTTCCCTTCCGGATCAACTTATAGAAAGTGAATTATTTGGCCATGAAAAGGGTGCATTTACTGATGCTAAATCTACAAAGCAGGGATTAGTTGAAATTGCTCATGGAGGCACATTATTTTTAGATGAAATTGGTGAACTCAGCTTGACTCTGCAGCCGAAGTTGTTAAGATTTTTAGAAAATGGTGAGTATAGAAGAATTGGGGGCGTTACAAATTTAAATTCTAATGTAAGAGTAATAGGTGCAACTAATAGGAATCTATTAGAGGAAGCTGATGCAAAAAACTTTCGTAAGGATCTTCTATTCAGATTGAATGTTATAACAATTACAATACCGCCCTTAAGAGATAGAAGAGAAGACATAATTATACTTGCAAATTTTTTCCTCAGCTCAAAATCCCCCATCAGATCGCCTAAAAAACTATCCATTGAAGCGGCTCAGATTTTAGAAGAATATGATTTTACAGGAAATGTTAGAGAGCTTGAACATATTATTGAGCGCGCAATAATTTTTGCCGAAGGGGATACAATAGTTCCTGAAGATTTGAGTTTACCTAATTCGGCAGGCTATAAAAATAGTGCGGCCAGAAGCACTACTATGGATATTCCATCAGAAATATTAAGTATGGAAGATCTTGAAAAATGGCACATCGCAAAAGTGTTAGATGCAAACAGATGGGATAGGACGGTAACTGCAAATCAATTAGGTATTAGCCCCAAAACGCTTTACACAAAAATCAAGAAGTACGAACTTAAACAAGATTAGATATTGAATGTCTGATGAATTAATCAGAAAATATAAATCAAAAGAGCTTCTTGAATTACAGACAGCCTCTGTTGCTCTTGCAGATAAAACATTTAAAATATTCTGGTTCAATAAAAGCTTTAAAAAAGATATTGGAACCGGAAAAATTAAAGGTACCTCTCTTAAATCCCTGTTTAATATAAACACACCAGACGAAAAAATAATTTCATCTTCCGCAAAGTCTTTTGTTGTGCCGCTTGCCGATAAAAATAAAAACATAATCATTACCCCTCTTTTTTCTAAATCAAAAAACGAAGTTGATGCTTATTTTATAGAAATGCTGCCGCTTGTAGATTCAGATATTAAACAGAATGAAGAGAAGGAAAAGCTTAGAAGAAACTTAGTTTTTCAAAATGAACTTCAAAGCATTTTAGTTTTATTAGTTAAGGAAAAATCTGTTGAAAATATTGCAGAAGAGATTTTAATAAGATGTGTAGATGTCACAAGTAGTGATTTTGGAGTGATTGTTTTTCATCAGAATGAAGATGTGCAAAAATTTTTGTACAGCGATAATGCCAATTTAATTAATGATCGAAGTGAAGTTGAAAAGAATATAAAATATAATTCTTCGTTTATTAACAAGTGGTTAGAGTTAAATAAAAGGCCACTTCTTGCTTTAAATCATCATAATAATATTGGATATGGATTAGCACAAGTATTTAATTGTGAATCGCTATGCATTTCTCCATGTTATTTTGATAATAAGCTGCATGCAAAAATTCTTGTTGGAAAAAGATCAGGTTCTTTTTCTTCATTAGATATTAGTGACATTGAGCAGTTTTCCATTCTTCTTTCATTTACAATTAGTAACATTGAAACAAGAGCACTTAATGCCGCTCTTGAATCAAGACTGCTTCAAGCACAAAAATTAGAAACTATTGGAAAATTAAGCAGTGGAATGGCACACGATTTTAATAATTTGCTCTCAAGTATTTTTGGCAGCATCCATCTATTGCGTAGCCGAGTTTCCGACTCAGAAAATGTAGGTCGGCTTATTGATAATATTGAAAATTGTTCTGTAAGAGCAAGAGATCTTACCAAGGGTCTTCTTTCATTTGGAAGACCAACAGCCAAACGAAAAGAAATTGTGATGCCTAATTTTCTTCTGAGTGAAATAGCCAAAGTTGTATCACAAACATTCCCATCTAGTATAACTCTTGAAGAAAACGTTGACCCAGGCCTACACAATATAATCGGTAATGGAACAGAAATTTATCAAATACTTTTAAACCTATGCGTGAATGCCAAAGAATCAATTGAAGGAACCGGTAAGATAGTATTGAGCGCTTCAAATCTTTTAGTTGATGAGACCAACGCAATTAATTATCCGCTTTTAGATAGAGGTAAGTTTGTTAAGTTTTCCGTCAGCGATACCGGAACCGGAATTGATGAAGAAAATTTATCCAAAATTTTTGACCCATATTTTTCAACCAAGCAAAAAGATACTGGCTCTGGTTTGGGGTTATACGTTTCTTATGGAATTATTAAAGCCCATAAAGGACACATTGACGTTACGAGCCGTAAAGGAATTGGAACCACTTTTGATGTTTACCTCCCTGTTTTTGAACCACAAAAATCAATAAAGTCCAAGGAAGCTGACAAAATAATTATGTTAGCAGATGATGAGGAAATGTTAAGTGATCTTCTTGCAGAGATGCTTGAATCAAGCGGATACTATGTGATAAAGGTTAGGTCGGGTGAGGAAGTCATCACTGTATTAACAGAGGAATTAAAAGTTGATTTGTTGATCATCGATTATAATATGCCGGTTATGAATGGATTAGAATGTATTTCCAAGATCAGAAGTTTAAACTTCAAGCTTCCTGTTATTTTATCTACAGGCAGTATAAGCTTTGAAGATGAAGATTTAATTCGTTATAAGGTTAGTAAAAAGATTATGAAGCCTTATGAATTTGATACGATGTTAAACACTATAAAACAATTAATTTAATTTCTTGTTTGCTTCTCATCTGTATCATCAACTTTAATCATTTTAATGTTTGCCGTATACTCTGACAATACGGGATCTTTTATTGCGTTAAGCTGATTAAGCACATCCGTAACTTCCTTAATTGCAATATCGATATACTTAACCCTCTTTAAAATTCCATCTCTGGAAATCTCTTCTTTACTAAGTTCTCTTTTAATTGCAGCAGAGGATAGACTAAGCAAAGTAAGCGGTTGTTTAATTTTATGATTTGCAGTTACAACAGTTGCAAGGTAGGTATCTCTTTTTTCTGATAAGAGTAAGAGCTTGTGGGCTTCTGATAGCTTTAAGGCGGATTTTACTCTTGCAAGTAATTCAATTCTGTTAAAGGGTTTTTTTATATAATCAAACGCACCAGCTTCTAAACCTTCCTTTGTATCTTCTGCACCGGATTTTGCAGTAACTAAAATTATTGGAATATCTTTGGTTGTCGGTTCGTTAGCAAGAATTTTGCAAACTTCTAATCCAGTAATGTCGGGCATCATTATATCAAGCAGAATTAAATCTGGCAGTTCATTCTTAGCTTTATCAATACCCGTGTATCCATCATAAGCCGTTAGTACCTCAAATCCTTCATGTTCCAAGCGGTCTTGCAACATAAAGACGTTTTCTGGTAAATCATCTATAACTAATATTTTTTTCATATTTAACTGGATTTAATCTTTGAAAATAATTGAGCTATTTTACTTGAAATTATTGAGGAAGTTACAGGTTTTGGTATATAATCATTGAACCCATGCTTTAAGATAACTTCTTTATCACCTACCATTGCTTTTGCTGTAACGGCATATATAGGAATTGCCGCCAGGTGGGTATTGCTACGGATATTTTTTAAAGTCTGAAAACCATCCATTTCGGGCATCATTATATCAAGCATAATCAAATCAGGCCTTATGGTCTCAAGGATTTTTAAACATTCTAAGCCGCTTTTAGCTAAATAAGTTTTACATCCTGTTGCCATAACCAATTCATTCAAAGTAAACAAAGTATCAGGGTCATCATCTACAATTAAAACTTCTCCGTAAAAATCATCCGTAGTTTCTTGCTCAGTAACTATAACAGAATTTACATCAGGCGTATCACCTCTATTTGTAAATATGATATCATTATCTTCCTGCATTTTAATTCTGTCTCTAACTGCTTTAAGTACATCTAGCGGATGTCCATCTGATTTTAGCGTTATTTTCTCCACAATACTATTTAGGTGTTTATGCTCTTCTTTTGTTAGATCTTTTGCAGTGCTAAGAATTATTGGAATATGTTTTGTCTTACTGTTTGTTTTTAGTTTGTTCGATAAAGTAATACCATCAATTTTGGGCATCATTAAATCAAGGATAATAAGGTCGGGTTGTACTTCAGCGATTTTGTTAAAAGCAAACTCACTGTCTTTAACATATTCTATGGAAATATTTTCATCTTTAAATTCATTTTTAAATTTTTCAAACTCTAATTCATCATCATCAACAATTACAATTTTCTGAATACGCTTTTTTGCCAGAGTCTGCAATTTTGTGAATGCCGATAGAAGTTTCTCAGAAGAAATTGGTTTTATAAAATACTCAAATGCACCCAATTCATATCCCATATTTTTATCGCCGACAATTGAAACAAGAATTACGGGGATATCTTTAGTAACAAGATTTTCCTTTAACTCTTTAAGAATATCCCACCCATCTTTTTTAGGCAAAAGTAAATCCAAAGTGATTGCAAATGGCTGTTTTTCTATCGCAAGTTTTACCCCAGTTTCTCCGTCTTCTGCAAAGATAACATCGTAACCATTTGAAATAAGATATTGCCCAATTGTGTATCGTACTTCTGCGTCATCATCTATAACCAGGACAGGGTTTTTAGAATTTTTTCTTAATATTTCTGGATTTACGCTTGAGACAGAATTTTTTCTTTTTTCATTCTGGTATTTAATTGGAATAGTAAAAGAGAAAACGGAACCCTCTCCCTCAATACTAGCAACCCATATCTTACCCCCTAAAAGATCTAATATCTTTTTAGAAATGGCTAAGCCCAATCCTGTGCCGCTGTATTTTTTTGATGGAGTGCCATCAATTTGTCTAAACTCCTCAAAAATTATTTTTTTGTTTTCTTCAGATATGCCAATTCCTGTATCACTAACTGAGAAGAGGAGCATCCTATCTTGATTAAGCGAAACAGTTAACTCAACCTTGCCCCTTTGAGTAAATTTAATAGCATTCCCTAAGAGGTTAATTAATACTTGAGTTACCCTTACCCGGTCTGTATTAATTATAAACCTTGTATTACAGTTTCTTTTTAAATTAAAATCTAATCCCCTTTCTAAGGCAAGCGGAGCGATAGTGTTAGAAACATCTTCAATTATTTCTTCCAGTAAAATATCATCTTCCCGTATATCCATCTTGCCGGCTTCAATTTTTGAAAGATCAAGAATATCGTTGATCAAACCCATTAATCGTTTACCACTCTTTAAAACGACCTCTAATCGTTCTTTGTTTTTAACACTTAGCTGAGCTTTATCAAGAATTAATTCGGTAAGACCCAATATTGAATTCATTGGGGTTCTAAGCTCATGCGACATGCTTGCCAGGAATTGAGATTTTAATCTAGTAGAATCTTCAGCCTTTTCTTTTTGAAACGCCAACTCTTCAGCTTTAATTTTAAGTTGATTACTCATCTCCAAAAGAGTTTCATTCTGCTTTTTAATTTGAATGTTTTGTTTTTGATATTCATCATTAAGTAGTTTTAATTCATTAACAAAATTTTCCAGCTGCACAACAGCCTTTGCATTTGTTAAACCAATTGCTAACTGCTCCTTAATTTTTTCGAGATAATCTTTTGCCTCTAATGTTGGAGCATTTAAAGACGCAAGTTCAAGGACGGCGATTACTTTGTTGTTATAAACCACAGGTAACAATAAAAGATAACTTAACTTTATATCTAATGCCCCTGCTTGTACAGAAGGTAAAGAAATTTCTGATGTTATTTCTATCGCTTCCTTAGTCTCTATAATCTTCTTGAAAAAATCATTTCTTTCGTGCTTTGTTTTTGCATTGTTTAATCCATGGGAGCAGATAAGGCTGATTTCATCATCATCTATAGAATATAATGCGCCAACAAGAAACCCACAGGTATTAATAATTTTATTTAATGCTGCATTTGATATTTCATTTAAAGAGGCATTTTGATTTATGAGGGTAATAAATTCGGAGTAATCATTTTTAGCTCGTTGACTTTTTTTAAGTTCATCAAGCATTAAGTTAAAGGCTTTGCCTAGGCTGCCGATTTCATCGTTACTTTGTACTTTTATATGTGTATCAAAATTGCCGGCAGTAGTTTGTGCTGTTGCAAAATTTAAATCTGAAATTCTTGCTCTTAATCTGTGAGTTAAAACATAACTTAAGATTAAGGCTAAAATAATTCCAACAACACCGATTAGTATTAAAATATTTCTTAATGTTTCTCTTAAATCAGTTGCTTCACTATGCGATCTAAAAAGCACAAAGGCTAAATTGTTACCGTATCTGGATGATTTTTCTGTTCTGTATGAAGTTGCAATAATGTCCGATGTTTCACTATTACCAACAAATATTTCCGAATCATTTTGTTGTTTAAGATTGTTATAGGCTTTGTTTAATAAAAATGTATGCTGGTAGTTTAAGTTTGAGTTTGAAACTTCAGCGGTAAAATTATCCCATACCAACGCTACATCCGAACCAATTCTCTGCGAAAAATCATCAAGTACTTCATTACTTATAATTTTTCCAAAGTAACAAATACGATCAGGTGCAATACTTTGAACATTTATTATCGCATATGGATTTAACTGAATAAATTCATCAACTGTAAAATTTTGTCTTGGTATTTGTATAAAACTTTTTGCAGAATGGCGAATTATTATAGTAGAATCGGTAGTACTTGCTTCAAGAAAAAAATCATTTAGGTTCCCTGCTATAAAGGGTCGTTCAAAAAAAAACTCAGGGTTGTTGTTTTTTAGTGTCCAGAATTCCTCATCAATTTTATCAATAAAAGAACGATAAGTAAAAATAAAATTTCTTGAAGAGCTTATTATAATTTTGGATTGTTGGGCAGTTAAGGTGTTGTACATTATTGAGTAGAAAGCAATTGCGGCACTACCCAGCACAATTGCTACTATTAGCAGGTTAACAAGAATTATTCGGTGGTTTATTTTCATTTATCATCATTCTCTTTGCAGAACTTTCGTAATAGTTATCAGAAGCTCATCAAAATCATACGGTTTGCTTATAAAATCAGTTGCACCCATTTTAGCGGAATCAATTGCGCTTTTAACATCTGCGTATGCAGTTAAGACAATAACTTTAGCTTTAATTTGATTTTGCTCGATTGCTTTCAGAACATCAAAGCCATCCATAGCAGGCATTTTAAGATCGAGCAAAACCAAATCAACCTGATTATTTTTTAGAAAATCCATAGCCTCAAAGCCACTGTTTACAAAGTTGGCATTATAACCAACTTCTTCAAGCTCTTCTTTAAGAACAGTACAAAGATTCAAATCATCATCTACAATAAGAATAGACTGCATTGGGCTAATCTTTCGCGTCGTTGTATTGTGAACTTTGAGATTCTAATTGATAATATCTTACCCTTTCGTTCTGTTTAGAAAGCTCAGAATTAAGCGGATTGATTATAGGGTTTTCCAATCTTTCCTGAAGTGTTGGTAACAGCTCAGTTTTTAATAAAATTACTAATTCTTTCTTTCTTTCTATAGTTTGATCAGAACCAGTTAAATATCTTATACCAAACACCCACCAAGGTAAATCTTTAAGAAATGGAATTCCATTTCTTGTTACAACTTCTTCAGTCACAAAAAGACCGCCTAATATGGTTTCTTCTCCATTTAGAACTAAAACCTGTGTGGAAGCAGTTGTCTTTTTAATTTCACTGGTGGTTTCATTCTGCTGGAAGGAACTTCTTTCAACCATAATGTTCAATAGAACGTAATCAATACCATTTTCCTTATAAACATGGGGTACAACTTCAATGATTGTACCTGTAGGATAGAATTTTTCAATTGTGTTTCCTGCAAAGTCTCTTGTTTGAATAGAAAAATCTGAACCCACCTGTATTCTCCCTTGTTTTTTATCTCTAACAACAATGTTTGGGGAGGATATGATTTCACCAAGACCTTCTCGTTCAAAAAATCTAAACATAGCTGTTGCCTGACCGTAAAAATCTCCAAGTTTAAAATCACCCATACCAGACAAGTTAAATTGAGAAGGCTGAACCTGTGTACCTGCCTGAGATTGAACTTGAGTATTAAGGTCAGATCCTAAATTTAAACCATTTTGTGATAGTAAAACTTTCCAATCCACTCCAACTTCTTTTGTTTTGGCAACATCTACTTCAAAGAAGACAGCGGAAATTTTAACTTCTCTTGAATCAACAGAAGCATAAATATCTTCGGGTTTTACTTCTTCACCCTGCACTCGTTTTACAACAATAACATCTTCTTTTTCTTCGATAAGAAATCCATTGTATTGAACTATCATAAACAGGGCTTTATCATAAGGCATGCTTTCAACTTCAAAGCCAATTGGCTGATCAGAAGCTATTGTTGAAACAATCCTTTTGCCCGTTGTACTTTCACTTACCTTGCTTAACAAAGCTATTGCTTCATTAAATGGAAGTGTTTGCGACATTGTTACTAGTTCATCGGGATTATTATAATCTTTAAGTCGTCTTTCCCAATACTTTTGCGGAAAGATGTTTCCGATAAACATAAAAATTAAAAGCAGTGAGTATATAACTGTTTTCATATTACTTCTCATTTGTTTTCTTTTTTAAATTCTGATCGATCTAATTCAAGATCCATTTTTTCAATTATTCCACCCTTATTAAGAATAAAACTTACTCTGCTGTTTTGATAGTCTATCTTTGTAAGATATCCTAGATAAACCTGTTCGCCTTCCCAGATTAAAAAAGTATTTCCCTTACTATCAGCAATAAATGCGCCTTCTGGTATTAGTGCAAGCAAAGTAGCACCCTGAACATCAAGCAGTTCATCTACGTTTGGAGGAATCTCATTTCTAATAAGTGGATAGAATGCATCGTACAAAGTTGGACCGCCTAGATTATTTTCTATAAATGTTGCAGGTGCAAAACGATTATCAGTTGAAAAATAAGTCTTCGCATTTAAAGTAAAGTTAACAAGGTAAACAGGGATTTCATCTTCCTTCGTTTGAACTAAATTACCCAAGCTAACGCTGGTAACCTTCTTTAATTCTTTGCTGTTTTCTATTGCGAATATGAGATTGTAAACTTCGTTAAAGTAACCGAAGCCTGTAAGTTTATACTCGTGATAGAAAAATTCCTTTTCCTGTTTTTGTTCAAGAAATTCAATATTTACCTGAGCTTTATCAGAAAATCCATTAGTAATATTATTTACAAAGTTGTAAAACTTAATGGATGATAAATTCTGCGGTATATTAAATTCCCGATTAGCAAGAATAGAATCGAGACGATTTGATTGAACCAAAAGGTCCTGATATTGTGCTAGCAATTCTTGCGGGTCTAAGGCTTTTGCCTGAAGTTCCTGTAACTTTTCTCTCTTTTCATCCAAATCTTTACTCTGAACAAAATAAAGATATGCACCTCCTGCAATGAGGATTATAAAAAGAAAAGCCAGTAATACTAAAGTGCTTCGTAATTTTTTATTCATTTTTTATTCTGATATGAAGTAATATCAAATGTTAAATTATATTTATAAGCGTTCTTTTCTCTAAGTGCTTCATTCATCATACTGTTAAGTCTTGAATTTTCTAAACTGTAAGCCATATCAGTAGGGGAGTATTTAGATAATGAGTAGCCTTCAATCTTAATAGTATTAGTATTATCTCTGACAATATTAGAAATCCAGATATTCTGCTTACTTCCACAAAAACCAGCAACATCTCTTAGAACATTTTTCCAGACACCTGTACCAACAGCAGCAGAATCCAGGATAGCTTGTGTTTGACCGAAACTGCTGATCTTACCTTCAATCTCAGCAATTTTGCTCAATGTTTCCTGGTTTTGTCTGATGATCAAATTCTTCTGTTTTATTTCTGCATCAAGCCTGGATAATTCTTTATTGTTCTGAAGTACTTTAAGAGTAAACAAAAATGCAGCAATAAATAAAAATGGAAGAACCGCAAAACTGTGCCAGGAGAATTGAAACAATTTTTGTTCTTCAGAAATATATTTTGGTAATAGGTTAATACCTTTGTGTTCTTTTGCCAATTCATCAAAATATTCTGTGGCAACTGCAAGTGGAACACTATATGAAGAAAACTTAGCTTTTGTTTCTTCGTCAATTGATGACATGTCTACATCATCAAACTCTAATCTGCTTACATTAGCTTCCGGGAATGTTCCATAGAAGGAAAGGATCAGATTTTCGGAATCATCTTCACCGCAAACAATAATATTATCTAAAGAAGTTACTCCTCCGTTTTCCATCTCGAGTAATATCTTTGAAAAATAAACATCGTAAGTGTGAAGATTGGAAGTTCCAATATCAATTGTTGTTCCTATGTGCTTAAGCTTTCTGCCTTGCAAAAAAATAAGTTTGCTGTATTCTTTACCAATGTAAACAATTAAACTCTGGTCATCTGGAAAGAATTTTTTTCGCTTGGCAACATAATATGCTAATGCTGTATCAGCACTTTTGATTGTTGGAACTTTGAAAAACTTCTTGCCGAAATATCCGGCCAAGTTGTCTGTAAGATTTACACAGGCAACAGGTCCGTCTAAAAAGGCAGATAATAAAGATCCGTCAGAAAGCTCAATAAAATCCATGCTTTCTTTTTCTATGTTCACACCCTTTGACTGACGGATATCAGAAAGAATTTCATCGAGCAGCTTATTGCCCTTTAAATCTTTCTTTCCATCATAAGTGTGATAATAGATTGCAGGTTCGGTTAATGCAGGAATAAATTCAAGTTTATTTAAATTTACTCCCTTTAATGCCGCACCAATAGAACTGATACTAGGTGCGTCAATATCTCCGGTAAGCGAAGTGTCTCTAGAATCAACATTATCGAGTTGAAGTCCTTCACCTTCCAGATTAAACCCTGCGGTTGGTTGCAAATTAGATTTTGATGAAACTACATCTACAGATGCAGTGCTCACAACCTGTAATCTGCTGCCGATTTTTTCCTGGTTAACGACAGCAAGTTTGGTATCGTTACCTTCGCAATAAATGCAGGCTATTGTTTTCATAATTTAGGCCGCCAGTATTTGCTGAATTCTTGTTTTATTATTAGCATAAGTAATTGCCGTTTCTAATGAAATTTTCTTTGCAAGATACAAACGTTTTAGGTCTTGTTCCATAGTAAGCATTCCTTGTGCACCACCCTGGTTAATCATCATATAGATTTCACTTGTGTTATTATTTTTAATTGCTGCTTTTACGCTTGGAGTAACAAGTAAAACCTCTTTTGCCATAACGCGTTTTCCGTCAAGACTTGGAACAAGTTTTTGTGAAACTATAGAAATCAAAACGTCAGCAAGTCTGTTTCTTACTCGCTCCTGTTCAGCAGGATCACACTCTGCAATTATTCTATCTATAGATTCAACAGCAGATGATGTGTGAAGAGTAGAAAAAACTTTATGTCCCGTATCTGTTACTTCTAATGCAGCCATTATGGTTTCCGGATCTCTCATTTCACCCACAACAATAATATCAGGATCCTGACGCAGTGCCTGAACGATTCCTTCCTTAAATGAATTCACATCTCTTCCAACTTCTCTATGCTTGATCAGCGAGACATTAGAAGTATGTACAAATTCTACCGGTGCTGCAACTATTATAATATGACAGGGATCTATTTTGTTGTGGTGATCAATTATAGAGTCTAAGGTTGTAGATTTACCGGAACCAGTGATTCCCGTAATGAGTGATAAGCCAAACTTTATATAACCGTGACTTAATGCACGAACGATATTAGGATGAAAATCAAGAGAAGATAGAGGTCTGATTATCTGATTTATGGATCTCATGTTTAAAGTAAGAGTATCAAGATCAAAATAAGCATCAGATCTAAATCTGACATTTGTATTTCTTCTTTCATAAAGGAACGTATAACTAAAATCAAGATTACGTTTCTTCGCAAGCTGTTCTCTTTGATTAATATTAAGAAGATTAATAATTATAACCGCTGATTCATCACTTGAAAACTGACCAATTTCCTTAACACGTTCTTTATTTCCATAAATTCGCATCCAGACATAGCCAACGTTACCATGTCCGCCAATTTCAATATCAGAAGCTTCCTTTTCTATCATATTAGTAAGAAGCTTATTATAAAACTTTCTAAGTAAAAGTCTTTCGTTTTCTTTTATCTTATCGATGTTATCAAGAATATAATGAACTCTATCCGGGCCAAAAATTGCCGCAGGAATAGTTTTGCAAAAATTCTCTAATATTTTTTTCTCTTCTGCAATGTTCAATTTAAACCCTTTAAATGAGTAATGTTCCGCTAGTATGTTAGATAAAACTATACCAGCATATAAGAAACTGTTTTTTGATTAAAACTGTAACATTTATCTCTTTTTGATATAATTGTTAAGTAAAAATTACAGTTCAGTAAAAAATTTTACGATTCACTTGTGCCTGCAAGTACTTCTTCAATTGAAGTAAGGCCCATCTTAACTTTTTCTAAACCGGCTTCCCTTAATGTAAGTGATCCATCTTTTTTTGCTTGCAGTTTTAGACTTTCTTCATCAACGTCACTACCAGCTCTAACTATAAGTTGTCTTAATTCCCTTGTAAAATAAAGGGCTTCGTGTATTGCAAGCCTTCCCTTATATCCAGTTCCATTACATTCATCGCATCCCGCAGCTTCATAGATTGTAAAATTTCTCCACTCTGCAATATTTAATTCTGCGGCAACCATTAGTCCTTCATCAAAATTTACAACTCTTTTTTTACATTTTGGACATAGTCTTCTAACCAACCTCTGTGCCACGATAAGATTAATTGCATAAGCAATCAGAAAAGGTTCTATACCCATCTTGAACAATCTTGAAACAGCACTTGGTGCATCATTGGTGTGAAGAGTAGAAAAAGTTAAGTGACCCGTGTTAGCAAGTTTAATCGCAATCTCAGCCGTTTCTTTATCTCTCATCTCACCAACAAGAACAATATCAGGATCATGTCGCAAGATAGATCTGATTGCTTGTTCAAAATTCATTTTGTAACCAATTTTAAGCTGTCTGGCCCCTTCAATAACATACTCAACAGGATCTTCAACAGTAAGCACATTTACTTCTGGTGATATTACCTGATAAAGTGCTGCCACCAGCGTAGTACTTTTACCGCTTCCCGTTGGTCCCGTTAAGATTACCATACCTTGCGGCTGGTTAATAGCTTTCTCAAAAGATTTCCTTGCAGTACCGGCAAGTCCAAGCTTATCAAGATCCCTGATTACTTTTCTATCATCAAGAATTCTTATTACAACAGTTTCAAATTTGTTTTTAAGTTCCGTACCGACCATCGGTAAAATAGATACTCTGAATCTTATAATAATATTATCAATTTCTCTTTGAATAAAACCATCCTGCGCCATCTCTCTTTCAAATCTATCCATTCCCCTTGCACGATCTTTTACAACCGCAACCACTGCTTCCGGAAGTGTGCCCTCCTGAACATACCATGTTTGCAAATTTCCATCGAGACGAAACATTACATGTGTTTTATTTCCAGATCGTGGAATAAAATGAATATCACTAGCGCCTTTTCTTACTCCTTCAACTAAAGCTCCCTCAACAAGATTTATCAGAGCGCTTTTATTAATCTCAGCATCAAGTTCTTGTTCATCTAAAGAAGCATCTTCCCGTTCATCGGTATCTAACTGGAGATTTTCTTCCATCGCCTTAAGAAATTCATTTTCCGGTGGAAGAATAATGTTGATAAGTTTTTCGTAGTCTTGTTTTTTTATGAAGATAACTTCGTACTTCTTGGCATTTAAACCGAAGGCAATTTTGGGAATGTTTCTATCTGTAGGATCAATTGCCGCAATGATAAGTTTATCTTTATTCCTCTCATCGAACATAAAAGGAATTATTTTGTGCTGAAGAATTAACTGCTTAAGACCTTCACCATAGCCAGTTATCATACTCTTTATAGATTCAAGTCTGCTCTCAGGAACTTCTTCCGGGCGAGTTTCTAATTCACGAAATGCATAGAGGATAGCTACTTCGCGGAATATAACATCATGATCGAAACCAAAATCCTGCACCAAAATCTGCGCAAGATTTCTTTTGATTTTACTTCTATCATTTGCTTTAGCAGCAATTGCTTTCTCGAGCATTGGTCCATCAATTATCCCCTTTTTAAAAAGCAGATAACCAATCTTGTCTGTCATCTCGAGGTTTGTATCAATCATTCAATAATTTTGTTTTTGTTATTTGTAACTTAATAAAAAAAATATTGTGTTTAAATTATTAAGATGAACTTTTAAAAAAGTATTTCCCTTGTCGAAGTTTAAGTGTCATCCCCGTGAAAACGGGGATCTATTTTATTTCATTGATACTGGATTCCCACTTACGTGGGAATGACAAACCGACATCATTGACTTTACAATGTCATTTTAATCTGAGGTTTTACTTCTCCTTTGAGAAAACATTCTCCCCAAATTTTTTCAATCTTAAAACTAGCAACAGCAGAATAAATTACACAACATTTTGATCTACAATAACATTATTTACTGCCGTACCTGGTGTCTTAGGTCTTACAGTAGCAGTTTCTGCTGAAACCAAAGTTAATAATATCATCACAACCATGATAAACATTGCAATACCAACCTGTATAAGTTCTATCAGGTTTTTTAATTTATAAACGGTTTCAGTTTCATAGTAATTTGCTAACTGCAGTGCTGTGTTTTTAATTGTTCCGGTTTCCTCACCCGAGTGAAATCTTGAAAGAGCGGTTTCCGTAAATACACCACTTGCTTCAAATGCATCTGTAACACCAACACCTTTTTTAACCATAAGCGGTATTGCAACATTTTTAACTTTGTCTTCAAAGTAAGTATTGCCAGCTGCTTCTGCTGCTATTCTAATCGGCTCAATACTTTCTGCGGAGCCGCTGTACAATGTATAAAATACGCGGCAGAAAACTTCAATTAGAGTTTTATGAACCAGAGAACCTATTATGGGTAATTTAAGAGTGTACTGATCAATTAAATATTTTCCTTTTTCGGTCCGGGAAAATTGCCATAATGCAATCGGAGGGACTATACAAACTGCTGTAACAAGATATGGGTTTCCAATTAGGAAATCACTAATCTTTAAAGTAAAAGCAGTCATTGGGGGTAGTTCAACACCGAAGCGCACAAACAATTTTGCAGTTTCTGGAAAAATATACCCTACGTAAAAAATCACTGCAAGAAATAAAACGAATACAGTAACCACTGGCGTTATTAACGCACTGCGCATATTTTTTCTAAATTCCTGATTTCTCTCTAAAAACTTTGCTGTTGCTCTGTATATCTCAGCCATATTACCGCTCTTAGAAGCAAGACCAAGCATATAGGCAGTAAACTTTCCAAAAATATCCTGGTACTTTAAAAAAGTTGCCTGACTATCTGCTCCCTTTTTTAATTCATTGTTAATTTCTTTAAGTGTGTTTTTAAGAGTTAGATTTTGCGTATCATTAATTAATAGAGTAAGAATTTCACCATACGCTAATTTCTGATCGAGTAATTCAGAACTAATTTTTACAAAAGTTACTATTTCAGAAACCGGAGGTTTTGCCTGGTAGTCTATTAATTTTTTATTTACGGATACTACTTTGTAACCAAGCCGCGCCAATGCATCTTCAACTTCCTTTTTATTAAAAGCCTTCTGTTCACCACGAATTGGTTTATCATTCCCTTTTTGAGCCTTATAAAGGAACGTGGATTTTTTTTCCACAGTTACTAACTTTAATTGATTCTTCTCAGCAAGGCGTTGAATTTTTTTCTTGCCGTCTGAAGAAGTGTCCGCAGTTAAAGTTCCGGAAATTGATTGTCCATTTAATTTTTGTGCGTTGAATTTGTACTCTACCATTTCTTACTCATATTTAATTTATTCTTAATTTATATCAACCTCTTTCAAATATAGTTCCAAAATATTTATTCGATTTTAGCACCATATTACTACATTATCACGACAATTCGGTCAAATATCAATCAGAAGTAAAGTTTCATGTAAAAAATACTTACAAAGTCTTTTTATAATATTAATGATATTTTATACAATTGTTAAGAATATTTATGATCTTAAAATTCCCCCGGCTAATTCTTCGAGCCAAGTATCATTGTTTCATACTTGCCCATCGAAATGGATACCCGAATCTAGGATTTTTATTTGATATGAATTTGTTTTTTATGGATGATTATGTGTAATAAATAACTAAAGGAATAGTACAATCTATTAAATAACAAAAACTCTATTTTAAAAATATAAAAGCTGGTGTTGCTTTCACACCAGCCTTAAATTTCGAGTAAAGAACTAATTTGGTTTATTACCCAATTTACTTTTGTTAATTGACTGCTGCAGTAACTGTGGAGTCATTAACTGTAATAGTAACCGTCCAATTATAATCCGCAGGTGTCAATGTTAATGTTCCACCATTGGCACCGGTAACACTATTTGTCCACACTCCACCACCACCTGCTTGAGTTGAATCTAATCTAGATGGAATTGTGAATCCTGTGAAGTTGTTTCCACCACCACCAAGAGCTACTGGTTTTTTATAATACTGTTGTGCCATTGCCCCGAGATTAACTCCTTCTGAAACAATAGTGTCTTTTGCAGACTCTTCCGCATTTGCGTTGAATAAGTTAATACCAACGACTACAGCGATACCAACTATGATAACACCAAGAACGATTAAGAGAAGTTGTTGTTGACCCATTGTGAGTCTCCTTTATTTTGTTGTTGTATGAAAGTTAATTAAGAACTAAAACTGAACTCTTTACTTTAATATTACTGTTTGAACTCCTTCACGTGTTATAGTAAAACTTACTTTAACTGAGTCTGTACCCGATACCAATTCATTTCCCGTGCCAATAATTACAACATTATCTGAACTTACTGTTTCAGCAAAAGTTCCATTAGGGCTTGTTTTCAATTGTGAAGGTATTTCCCATCCTGTGAAACTATATCCACCACCCCCAAGTGATGTGGGCTTATTATAATACTGAACGGCATTATTTGCCACCGTCATACCCTCGTTTATTACCTGGTCCCTTTTCTGATCGATGGCGCTCTGTCTAAAAATTAAAATTCCTGTTATTACAGCAATTCCAATTATAATTACAGCTAAGACTATCAAAAGTAATTGTTGTTGACCCATTGTAAAACCTTAAAATTTAATTTAAATCTATTTTAATGCCGTACTTAAATATTTGTATTTTAATGAGTTATACAAATTAGCTATAGTTAAACCTTATAAATCGGTAAAAATCACTCGCAATAATTACATTACCTGTAAAAATTTCTTACTAATTTGTAAAAATCTTCTCAATTATTAAAAGAACATATTCAAATTCACGCTTATACCCCAATAAGTATAAAATACTATGCCAAACTGATGTTTGTATACTTAAGCGTTAAAGATGGGTTCAACTTTGACGGGAAATTATTACCGTTATGTAATTTATATCGGTAACAATTACGGTTTAATTATTAATAAATAGGGGTTGTGTATTGATAATATTGATCAACCCCAAAAGAAAAGAAGCTATCTAACTTTAATATGCAATTCTTTCAATTGATTTTCATCAACAGTTGATGGAGAATCATCCATAAGTGAAACCGCACTTGCGGTTTTAGGAAATGCAATAACATCACGAATTGAATGTTCTCCTGCAAAAATCATTGCCATTCTATCAAAACCAAATGCAATTCCTCCGTGTGGCGGTGCTCCGTATTTAAAGGCATTCATCAAAAAGCCAAATTTATACTGTGCTTCTTCTTTAGAAATTCCTAAAGATTCAAACATTTTTGATTGTAGTTCAGAGTTATGGATTCTAATGCTTCCACCAGCAATTTCATTTCCATTTAACACTAAATCATAGGCACGGGCCTTAACTTTACCGGGATTTGACGACATTAATGGTATATCTTCCAGTCTTGGAGACGTAAATGGGTGATGCATTGCGTAAAACCTACCGGATTCCTCATCCCACTCAAACAGAGGGAAATCTGTTACCCAAAGTAGCTTTGGATCGGAATCTTCCTTAATAAGATTTAATCTTTTAGCCATCTCTAACCTAAGCGCACCCATTGTATTAAGGGTTTTTAGTTTTGATCCTGAGAGAATGAAAATCAAATCTCCTGGTTTTGCACCAAGAGCCTTTGTTAAATTTTCTTTTTCTTCATCACTAAAGAATTTCATTGTAGGTGAATCAAGTTCTCCATCTTTAACTCGAATCCAAATTAATCCTTTCGCACCGTGTCCTTTTACAAAATCCGTAAGAACATCTAATTGATTTCGAGTGTAATCACCGCAGCCCGGAGCTAATAATCCAGTAACCACTCCCCCATTATCAACAGCATCTTTAAATACTTTAAATTCTGTATTTGTAAAAACACCATTAAGCGTTGTCATTTCAAGCTCAAAACGTAAATCAGGTTTATCGCTGCCGTATTTTTCCATCGCATCATTAAAAGATAATCTTTGAAGCGGAATTTGAAGATCACGATTCCAAACTTGTTTAAAGAATCGCTTCATCAATCCTTCCACCATTGTAAAAATATCTTCCTGATCAATAAAAGACATTTCAACATCTATCTGGGTAAACTCAAGCTGTCTATCTGCACGAAGATCTTCATCTCTAAAACATTTTACGATTTGAAAATACCGATCCATTCCCGCAACCATAAGTAATTGCTTGTATGTTTGAGGTGATTGAGGTAGCGCATAAAATTTTCCTTTATGCATTCTGCTCGGAACGAGAAAATCTCTTGCCCCCTCGGGAGTGCTTTTCATAAGAACCGGAGTTTCAACTTCAACAAATCCATTTTCATCAAAATACTGGCGGGTTATCTGCGCCATTTTATGTCTTAAAATCAAGCTCTTCTGAAGCTTTGGTCTTCTTAAATCTAAATATCTGTACTTTAATCTAAGATCTTCGTGTGTATCAATTTCATCTTTAATTGCGAATGGTGGTGTTTCGGCTTCATTTAAAATGATAAGATTATTTACCATCACATCAATATGTCCTGTTGCAAGTTCGGTATTATCCGTATCAGCTGGACGCTTTCTTACAACACCTTCAACAGCAATTACAAATTCACTTCTTAAATCTTTTGCAGCATGGTGAGCCGTTTCATTGAAGGTTGGTTCAAACACAACCTGTGTAATTCCATGCCTGTCGCGAACTTCAATAAAAATAACTCCGCCAAGATCTCTTCTTCTATCCACCCAACCATTAAGTACAACATTTTCACCAATGTTTGATTCTCTTAACTCGCCGCAGGTATGTGTTCTTCTTTTAAATTGCATAAACTCTAAGTATCTCCTAATGTAAATTTGAGGGCTAAAAATAACTAAATGATTGAGGGCAATCAAATTCTTTGTATTTTTATAATAATTAAATTTATTTGAAAAACATATATGCTTTTACTTGGTCTACTAGCAGTAATACAAAATATATTCTTACCTGGTTTTTTGATTTTATACCTCTTTAAAATCAGAACTCAAAGCATAATTCAAAAATACATTTACATTTTTGCTTTAAGTTTGTTTACAAATTACGCGTTGGTTACTATCCTTGTTCTATCAAGAATCTATATAAGAGAGGTAATGTTATTCATAATTATTATTGAGATAATTGTGCTAACAGTCTTGATTGTAAAAAAGAAAATAATAATTTCTAATACATCTAGTATAGATGAACTTTTTTTTATTTTTAGAAATTTTATTACTCAAAATAAGCTCTCTATTAAACTTTTGATTTTAGGATCAAGCGTAGTAATTTTATTTTACTTTTCATTATTCATCTCAAATATTGGGTCCATATTTTACTTTGTAGATACAGTAAACAATATTCATTGGAATACCTGGGCAATAGATTTTTCAAATAATATTTTTCCCAGACAATCCTCGCACTTCCCCCAGCTAATACCTTCGAACTGGTCAATTAGTTATTTATTAATAGATGACGCTAACGTTCATTTCTTTCCCAAAAGTTATATGCCGTTATTTTTCTTTGCTAATCTTTTAATGTTCTTGGATTTGGCTCTTCACAATAAAAGGCAAGTGTACTTAATTGCACTTATTATTTATGGGCTCTTTGCACCAATAATATATAACCTTGTTTTTATTGCGGACGGTAATGGAGATTTACCGGTTTCATTTTTTGCATTTTTATCATTCTATGCTTACTTAAAGACGGATAAAGAAAAATTTCAGTTAAAAGAGTATATAATTGTCTTTTTGTTTGCTTCCACTGCAGCAGGAACTAAATTGGCAGGGTTCTATGTCTTTTTCTTTATGTCGATTGTATGTCTCTATTATCTATTAATAAACTTTAAGAGTCTAAGCAAAAAAGAAATTTGGGCTTTAATTGTATCAGTGATTTTTATACTTAGCATTAATTTGTTTTGGTATTTTATAAAACCCGAAGTCATGGCAGGAGGACTTCATCAACCCGAATGGTTAGCTGAGAGCTATGCTAATATTCTAAAAAACGCTTTTCATTTACTTTACTATAATTGGGGACTTCCAGTTTTGGCATTTTTCATTCTAACTTTTTCATTCAGTTTGTTTGTTAAAGAATCGCGTTACATAACCATATTCTTTGTTATCCCACCTTTAATTCTTTGGATGTTCAAATACAGTTCTGATTTTAGAAACTTAAGTTTTGTAGTTCCGTTTATTTCTTATGTTTCTGCTTTTGGTTTATCAAAGATTTTAGAAATTTTAAAAAACAAAAAACAAGACGATCATCTTCTAACATCACTTGATAGAACCGAAAACTTGCATAAAAATAAGATCTGGCGATCAATTCTTTTTATCCTTGTTGGAGTGATGGGGTTTTTAGTTGTTGGAAATGATTTTTTCTATCAAATTTTATATTCAACTTATTCATTTATCAGCAAGCATTATTTTCAATCTAATAGGATTACATATCTAATTGACTACACAAATTTTATAAATGTCGATTACTATCAAAACGTTTTTGGGACAATGTTTTTTTTATTAGCGGTGGTGAGTGTGTTATACATTTTAAAATCAAGAGTGAGAGATATATTTATTATTTTAGCATTAGTAGCAGTATTCCTGAATTTTACTTTTATAACTAAATCCGATATAACAAATCATCAAATAGAAGAATTTGCTAAGGTTGATGCCAGAAATTATTATCAAACGATTAACACAATAATAAAAAGCACAGATTCCAATCATAAAGTCTTTACAAATTTTAAAGCTATTTGCACTGACAAAATCAAAAGAAATATTGAATTTGGGTTTATTGAAAATGATAGGCTACTAAATATTTTGGAAGATTCTACCGAGGTTGAATCAAAAATTATTTTTATAAAGTTAAAAGAGTTGGACAATCAAAAAATTGAGATCATAAGAAATCTAATATCATCTAAAAAAAATCAAATTTTGTTTGATGATAGAGACTATATTTTAATAAGCAGTTAAATATTAAACCGACATTGAATTATGAACACAACCGAACTCATCCGCAAAAAGAGAAATAAAGGAAATCTTACTAAAGAAGAAATTTTATACCTTATTAATAACTACACTAAGGGTAAAATTCCCGACTACCAATTTTCCGCATTTCTAATGACAGTATACTTTAATGGAATGAGTAAGGATGAAACTTCTGCACTTACTGAAGCAATGCTTTACAGCGGAAAAGTTTTAAATCTCAGGTCAATTCCAGGGATTAAGATTGATAAACACTCAACTGGCGGAGTTGGAGATAAAACATCTTTAATTATTGCGCCAATTGTTGCTGCGGCTGGAGTAAAAATTCCAATGATTTCCGGAAGGGGATTAGGGCATTCTGGTGGAACACTGGATAAACTTGAAGCGATTCCAGGATTCAGAACAGATCTTTCGTTATCAGAATACAAAAAAGTTTTGAATAAATGTGGTGCAGTTTTAATAGGACAGACAAAAGAAATTGCTCCAGCCGATAAACTTATTTATGCTTTGCGTGATGTAACTGCAACAGTTGAATCGATTCCGCTAATTACCGGAAGCATAATGAGTAAAAAACTTGCAGAGGGAATTGATGGGCTTGTGCTTGATGTTAAAACCGGTAATGGTGCGTTTATGCAGAAGACAGACGATGCAATTACACTTGCAGATTCACTAATCCAAACTGCAAAAGCGTTTAATAAAAAAGTAATTGGATTTGTTACTGATATGAATCAGCCGCTTGGCAATTATATTGGCAACTGGTTAGAAGTTTATGAATCAATACAGGTTTTGCGTGATGGAAAGAAAAATGATTTGACAGAAATATCATTAATTCTTGCCGGTGCTATGATTTACCTTGGTAAAAAATCAAAATCACTAGATGAAGGAATTGAAGAAGCAATAAGAATTTTAAAATCAGGAAAAGCTTTTGATAAATTTCTTGAGATTGTAAAGGCACAAAACGGCAAGACTGATTTTATCCTTAGTCCAGAAAAATATCCTAAATCAAAATTTAAAGAACTGATCAAATCAAACACTGCCGGATATTTATCCGAAGTAAATACATACGAACTTGGAATGGCGGCGATCGATCTTGGTGCAGGAAGAAAAACCAAAGATGATAAAATTGATCCCAAAGCTGGAATAATTTTTAATTATAAAATTGGTGATACTATTAATAAAAAAGTTGTGCTTGCCGAGTTGTATTCAGATTCAAAATCCGGAATTGATACCGCAAAGAAAAGAATTGCCAGCACAATTAAAATTTCTAAATCCAACCCACAAAAGCTAAAACTAATTAAGACTATTATTAGCTGAAGTTACTCAAGACATTAAATAATGATTGTCATACCCGATAAAGCGGGTATCCACTGTGCTAAAATAAGCGACAAATAGATTCCCACTTACGTGGGAATGACAATATAAGCTCTAAAAATTCATTGTGGACAATTTCAGTTTTTAATCAGAATGCTATTAAGTGGAGGCCATCTTGAAGATGGACTCCACAGATTCCCTTTCAATTCATACCCTCTAATAGTATATTTTGTAACACGAATATCTAATCTTTAGGAGAATAAAATGATTTTTATCTTAGTAATACTAATTGCAGTAGCTGCGTTTTTTGTTTACAAAAACGCAAAGAAATATAACATCAAACAACAAGCAACTTTTTCGTTAATAGGAATGGTTGTTGCGATTGTTTTGGCTTTTTCACAAATGTTTACAGTTATTCCGGCTGGACATGTTGGTGTAATTGATTTTTTTGGTAATGTAAGCGATCAAACTCTTTTGCCCGGTGTAAACTTTGTAAACCCTTTGGCAAATGTTGTTAAATTTGATGCTAGAACTCAAGAGCTAAAAGAAGAAATGTCAGTACCATCGAAAGAGGGATTAAGTGTGCAACTGGAAATGAGTTTGCTTTACTCTTTAAGTTTTCAGAACGCAAATAAAATTTATAAATCGGTTGGTGAAGATTATGTTGAAAAAATTCTCGTTCCACAATTTCGTTCCGTTGTTAGAGGTGTAACCTCAAGATATGAAGCGCGTTCACTTTACACTGCCGAAAGAGAAAAATTAGCAAAACAAATGGAAGAAGAACTAACTATGTTAGTTGGTCCGCGTGGTATTACAATAGAATCTGCTCCTCTCAGAAGAATCACCCTACCTCCGGGATTGACAGCCTCAATTGAAGAAAAACTTAAAGCTGAGCAGGAAAGTCAAAGAATGGAATTTATTTTGACCCGTGAGAAGCAGGAAGCTGAGAGAAAACGAATCGAAGCCCAGGGAATTGCCGATTTTCAGGAGATAGTTTCTAAGGGAATTAGTGAACAATTACTAAAGTGGAAGGGAATTGAAGCGACTGAAAAGCTTGCAAACTCGCCAAATTCAAAGATTGTTGTAATCGGTGCAGGAAAAGAAGGTCTTCCAATAATTTTGGGAAATGACAAATAGACCAGTTAGTCATTTGTTATTTGTGCTCAGTTTTATATTTTTGAACTCATTAGTCAAATAATTAGACAAGCTTTAAAATATGATTCCAACAATACATACTATAAATATATTATTACCGTTTTTTTATATATCAACTTTTGCAATTTACTTTTATGATTTTCAGCAAGGTGGTAAAAAGTTTGAGAACTCTAAGCGACTTTTTCTTTTCTTAACTTTAATATTTCATTTTCTATATCTGCTGTTAAGAACCATTGAGTTCAATCATCCGCCAATTACAAATGTCTTTGAGATATTTACGGTACTGGCATTCGCAATCAGTTTTTCTTATTTCATTCTTGAGCTTGTTACAGATATTAGAGGAACTGGTCCTTTTATTATTATCATTTCTATAATCTTTCAAATAATATCAACTTTATTTATTCAGGATCTTACAGAAGTAAAAGAAGTTTTGAGAAGCAACTTACTTGGTGTCCATGTAATTAGTGCATTGATTGGTTATTCTGGAATTACAATCTCAGCTGTGTACGGAGTTTTATATTTAATACTTTACAACGAAATAAAGCTTAACAAATTCGGTTTGATATTTAACCGCTTACCGAGTTTAGAAATCCTGGAAAGATTAAGTTTTATTGCAGCAATAATTGGCTTTGTATTTCTAACAATAACAATAATTATCGGAATTATTTGGCTGCCTCAAGCTTTTCCAAATATCACTTTTGCAGATCCAAAACTTATTGGAACTTTTTTGGTTTGGATTTTATATGGAATTGGATTGATCAACAAGTTCCTGGGCAAGTGGCGCGGTAAAAAATTAATAATATTATCAATCATTGGATTTTCACTCGCGATATTATCAACCATACTTACAAATTTTTTAGGAAAAAGTTTTCACTCTTTCTATTAGCATATGAATCTTCTTGGAATATCCATAAATCACCGTACTGCCCCAGTTGAACTCAGAGAGGCACTTCATTTAAGTGAAGATGAAATTCGTGAGTTCATCCAGCAGACTAAAGAAAGCACGTTTGCAGAAGGGATAATTATATCTACCTGCAACAGAACCGAGATTTATGCAATTCCGAAAAGTGATAAAACAAATCTAAAAGATTTACAGAATCTGATAAAAAAATATAAATCAAGTTCTGAAGTAAAGGATGATAATTTTGAAAATTTCATTTCAAGAGAATCGCTTGAACATCTTTTCCGTGTTGCATGTGGAATTGAATCATTGCTTATTGGTGATAATCAAATATTTAAACAGGTAAAGGATTCATTTATTATTTCGGAAGAAATGAACTTTGCTGGAGTTTTGATCCGTCGAATTATGGATGCTGCAACCCATGTTGGTAAACGAGCAATTAACGAAACCACAATCAGTGAAGGGGCAGTAACTGTTAGTTATGCAGCAGTTCAGCTTGTAGAAAAAATATTTTCTAATCTTCAAAAAAAATCAGCATTAATAATTGGAACCGGTGAAACAGGAGAGATAGCTGCAAAACATTTGCGTGATAGAGGAATTGGAAGGCTTGCATTAACCAATCGTTCTTTTGATAAAGCAGAAAAGCTTGCTGCCGAATTGAAAACAGCTGTGTTTCCATTCTCAAATTTTAAAGAGCATCTGCACAAGTTTGATATAGTTGTAAGTGCAACAAGTGCCGAAGGCTTGATTATCACAAAGAAAGATATTGAAGATGCGATGAAGAAGCGTAATTATGCTTCGATGGTGCTTATGGATATTGCAGTTCCGCGTGATATTGATCCTGAAACTAAAAAGATTGATTATGTTTTTTATCATGATATAGATTCGTTGAACATTATCGTTGAACAAAATCTTGGCAAACGAAAATCAGAAATTCCAAAAGTAGAAAAGATTATCCAGGAAGAACTTGATAGTTTCTTTGAATGGTACAATTCGCTTGAAGCTGCTCCGACGATTAAAACATTACGCGATTATTTTGAAACCGTTCGCGCTGAAGAAGTTGAAAAGAATATAAACAAATTTTCTGAGGATGATAAAGAAAAATTAGAAATCATTACTAAGAGAATTATAAATAAAATCCTCCATCATCCAACTATTGAATTAAGAAAAATCTCTGAGTCAGATTTAAGAGCAGAGGATACAGCTGCAAAAATTTCTGTGATTAGAGATTTGTTCGGATTGAATAAAAAAGATACTTAAACTTTGTGCCTTCGTGGCAGAATTCTTTGGCAACAAAGGCTAAAAGACACTAAGATAAAATAATATTTGAATACTGACCAACTAAACATTAAAGGTTTTGTTTGAAACAAAAAGTAGTAATTGGTTCACGTGGCAGCGAGCTTGCTTTGTGGCAGGCAAATCACATTAAACGTGAGATTGAAAAGAAGAATAGAAATGTAAGCGTTGAAATAAACATCATCAAAACAAAGGGTGATAAGATTCTTGATGTTGCACTTTCAAAAATTGGCGACAAATCTCTTTTCACCAAAGAGCTTGAAGTTGAACTGTTAGCTAAACGAATTGATCTTGCTGTGCACAGTTTGAAAGATTTGCAAACTCAAATTCCGGCAGGGCTAAAACTTACAGCAGTAACAAAACGCCATGAAGTTGAAGATGTTTTAATTGCTAGAAAAAAAGGAATGACAATTCAATCATTACCTGAGTTTGGTGTGGTTGCAACTGGTTCGTTGAGAAGAAGATCTCAGTTACTTCATCTTCGTCCTGATATTACAATTATTGATTTACGTGGAAATGTTCCATCCCGAATACAAAAGTTTTTAGAATCAGAATGGGATGCAATTATTCTTGCACGCGCGGGAGTTGAAAGATTAAATCTAAAAAAACATATTTCTTCATTCATACCCAAAGAAGATATTCTTCCTGCGGTTGGGCAAGGCGCATTGGGAATTGAAATTCACGAAGACAATAAAGTGGTTGAAGAAATTATTAAATCACTTCATCACGATGAAACTTATAAAGCAGTAATTGCAGAACGTTCATTACTTCGCGCATTAGAAGGTGGATGCCAGGTTCCGATTGGTGCATTTGCGGAAGTTAAAGCAAGCGGACTTTATCTTGATGCTGTGGTTGGTTCGCTTGATGGCTCGATAACTTATCGAAAAAAATTACGCGGAAGTAAAAACGATCCGGAAAAACTTGGAAAAACTCTTGCAAAGGATCTGTTAAAGGCTGGTGCTAAAGAAATTCTAAAAGAAGTTTATCAGACAGTGAGAGCAAAATGAAAATAATTATTTTAAAATTATTCTCAGTTGATATTTTATTTGTACTGCTTATTTCAGCATTTGTTTTTTACAATGGATGTTCATGTAAACCTTGTCAGGAACAGGAAGAAGCACAAATACCATTGGCTGTGTTAAAAAAAGCTGACCAGTTTATAATTTCTAAAACCGGAGATGATTTCTTTAAGAAATATATAGCAGCAGACTTTTTACAATCAAAACATATTGTGCCAAACTTTTTAATGGTTTATAAGTTTTATATGCCTGAAAAACCTTTTGTCGATGAGTTAATAAGATTTACAGTTGACAGTTCCGGCAAAGTTTTATCACAGTATGAAGTGGTTGGAATTCCTGACTGTAGTACAAATCTAATGGATTGCGATTTTGTCGTGGATGAAAAAATTGCAAAGCAAATTGCAACTGAAAATGGTTTGCCAAAGGGAATTAAAGATTGGGAAGTTGATTTTATTTGGGAAGCCAAACACAATAAATACATTTGGAAAATTATAACCACTAATAAAGAAACCGTAATGCAGGATCACGATAGGGCTGAGGGTGAATTAATAATAATTGATCCCTCAAATGCATCCGTTATCGAAAAGGAATCCTGGAAAGTTAATTAGGCCATGATAATTAAAGAAGAAAAAGCAAAGCGCAAAGAAAGAAAACGTGAGCGAATGCTTGAAGTTGCTGCTGAACTTTTTTCAAAAAAGAATTATCACGAAGTGATGATGGATGATGTAGCTCGCTTAACTGATGTTGCTAAAGGAACGGTTTATAATTATTTCAGTTCGAAGGAAGAATTATATTTTACAATAATGAGTTCCAAGCTCGAAAATCTAAACACATCTCTTAAAAATAAAATTTCATCCGAGATTAGCATCATTGACTCGCTGCATTCTTACGTTATTCATCTTTATATGTTTATGATGAAATATCAAAATTTCTTTTTGATGTATCAGAAAGAATATATGAATTCACAGAATGAGTTTTGCGATGAGCTTCGTACTATGAGCGATGAGCTTAAATCAATTTTGAGTGATGTTATTTATAAAGGGAAAAGAGACAATCAATTCCGGGATGTTGATGAAAGCTTTACAGTTAAGCTAGTGCTGGGAAGCATATTTGGCGCAGTTCAACGTGGTGTTGAGAATAAATACACTGGTGAAAAGTTGATTGAAGAACGCGAAAAGCTTTTTGATTTTATTCTTCATGGATTATACTCAGGATTTAATAACAACAAAGTAAGACCGCTAAAAAATAAAACTATTGTGTTAACTAGAACAATTGAACAATCAAAAGAATCAGCTGCGATTTTTAGCGAACTTGGTGCCGATGTAATTGTTTTCCCAACATTAGAAATTGTTCCTCCAAACAACTGGGATAAGTTTGATGAATTAATTTTGTCATCACAGAAGATAGATTTTATTGTTTTTACTTCAGCCCACGCGGTAACAATGTTTATTAAAAGATGTAGTGAGCTGAATAAACAAGTTGATTTTAGAAAAGTGAATGTTGTTGCAGTCGGAAATAAAACAAAATCTATTTGTGAAGAAAATGATATCAAAGTCGACATCGTGCCAAAGAAATTCTCTGGTGAAGGCGTTGTTGAAGAATTATCTAAATATGATCTAAAAGATAAACTGGTTTTCATTCCTCGTTCTGCAATTGGAAGGGAAGGCTTACCAAAAGGTCTTGAAGAACTTGGGGCAAAAATTACAACTGTTCCGGTTTATAATGTTTCGCTTCCTTCAAAAGAATCTGTGCAGAAAAATATTGGACAACTTACTTCAAGCAAACCGGATGTTTTCATCTTCACAAGTCCATCTACATTTGAAAATTTTTTACTTATAATGAACATTAATAATCCGGTATCATTTTTTAAGAATTACGATGTGGCGGCAATAGGACCAACAACAAAATCTGCGATTGAAAACAGTAAAGTTAAAGTTAGTATTATGCCGGATGAGTTTACGATTAAGGGGCTGGCTAACAAGATGATTGAATTTTATAACAACACAGAAAAATAACGGAGAAAATTTTGAGCGAACTTAAAAATGATTTATTTCTTAGAGCTTGTAAAAGACAAGATGTTGAACGTACACCAATCTGGATAATGCGCCAGGCGGGGAGATATTTACCCGAATACAGAGCTGTTCGTGCTAAATCAGATTTTCTTACAATGTGTAAAACGCCTGAGCTTGCGGCTGAAGTTACAATTCAGCCTGTTGATTTAGTTGGAGTTGATGCCGCAATATTGTTTTCTGATATTCTTGTGATTCCCGAAGCTATGGGAATGCACCTTGAAATGAATGAAGGCAAAGGTCCTGTGTTTCCTAATCCGATACGTGCAGTTGATGATGCAAAAATGTTGAAAGATATTGATCCAACAAAGGAACTGAAATATGTTCTTGATGCGATTACACTTACAAAAAAGAATCTTGATAATCGTGTTCCATTAATTGGATTTAGCGGCTCACCTTGGACACTTTTGACGTATATGGTTGAAGGGAAAGGTTCAAAGAATTTTTCTGAAGTTAAAAAACTCATATACAACAATCCGGATTTGGCTCATGCTGTACTTGATAAGTTAGCAAACACAGTTGCTGATTATCTTTCCGCGAAGATTGAAGCTGGTTGTAATGCTGTTCAAATTTTTGATACGTGGGGCGGAATACTTTCACAAAAAGATTTTGAGGAATTTTCTTTACGATACGTTGAAAAGATAATTTCGAAAATCAAAAGAAAAGATGAACCTATAATTTTCTTTGCCAAAGGTGTTCATTATAATCTTAGCAGGTTGGCAAGCATTGGTGCTGATGTTCTTGGTCTTGATTGGACGATGGATCTTGGTAAAGTTAGAAAAGAAGTAGGAGATAGAGTTGCACTTCAAGGAAATCTGGACCCAACAGTTTTGTATGCAGATAAAAGATATATCAGAGATTCTGTAAAAGATGTTCTTAAATCTTTTGGCAAAGGCAATGGACACGTATTTAATCTTGGTCATGGTGTGTTGCCTGATATCAATCCGCAAAATGTACAAGCACTTGTACAATTTGTAAAAGAAGAAAGCACCATCTTTCACCGCGGAGACGCAGAGGCGCAGAGAAATTGAATAGTGAACAATTAAATAAACTTGGAGCTATTATTCTTGACGCTTCAATCGAAGTGCATAAGCAACTTGGGCCGGGATTGCTTGAAAGCGTTTATGAATTATCACTATTTAAAGAGTTAACAGCAAGAAATCAGACTGTTAAAAAGCAAGTCCCAATTCCTGTTTTATATAAAGGTGAAGATCTAAATGCTGAATTTAAAATAGATATTCTTCTAGAGAATGAAATTATTATCGAGTTAAAGGCTGTTGAAATACTATTACCTGTTCACAAAGCCCAACTTTTAACTTATCTAAGATTATCTGAGAAAAAACTCGGATACCTAATTAACTTTAACGTTCCCAAATTAATAGATGGTTTTAATAGAATAGTAAATAATTTTTAACTCTGCGTCTCCGCGCCTCTGCGGTTAAAAAAAGGATTAATATGTTTGAGATAGATTTAACAAAATTTAAAAAGTATGATAAGCCGGGACCGCGCTACACAAGCTATCCAACGGCTCCGCAGTTTAATGAAAATTTTACAAACGAAGATTATCTAAACGAAATAGTAAAGACAAATTACGGCGAAAAACTTCCCGATCTTTCGCTTTATTTTCATCTGCCGTATTGCGATACACTTTGCTACTTCTGCGGATGTAATATGATAATCACTCGTAACCGAGACAGAATTAAAGAGTACATAAAGTATCTTAAAAAAGAAATTGATCTTACAAGAACATATTTGTTGACGGATAGAAAAGTAGCACAGCATCACTGGGGCGGAGGAACTCCAACACACCTAAATCCTGATGAGATAAATGAACTTGCCAGTTACATTAATCAATCATTTAACTTTAAAGATAATGCAGAAGTTAGTTGTGAGATTGATCCGCGTGAACTTACCAAGGCTCATCTTGAAGCATTTCGTAATAATGGATTTAACAGAATCAGTATGGGTGTTCAGGATTTTGATGAAAAGGTCCAAAAAGCCGTAAACAGGATTCAACCAGAGGATATAACAAGACAAGCGGTTCAGTGGGTAAGGGAACTTGGTTATCAAAGTATCAACCTTGATTTGATTTACGGTTTACCTTTTCAAACAGTAGAAGGGTTTGCTAAAACTGTTGATAAAATTATTGATGTTAATCCTGACAGAATTGCGGTATTTAATTACGCTCACGTTCCATGGATGAAAAAACATATGGCGCTCATTCATCCTGAAGATATTCCGGCTGCAGAAATAAAATTGGAAATCCTAAAGATGACAATTGAAAAACTAACAAATGCCGGATACGATTTTATCGGTATGGATCACTTTGCAAAACCTGATGATGAACTTGCTGTTGCTATGCGTGAGAAAAAACTTTATAGAAATTTTCAAGGTTACAGCACAAATGCCGGAGCAGATCTTTATGCAATGGGAATAACTTCTATATCCCAACTTAAAAATGTTTATGCACAGAATTATAAAACCGAAAAAGAATATTACTCCGCTCTTGATAACGAAAAACTTCCAACTGCAAAAGGTTATCAGCTAACAGAAGATGATCATTTACGCAGAGAAGTGATTATGAAACTAATGTGCGACTTTGAGTTAGACTTCATTCCGATTGAACAACAATTTAAAATAGATTTTAAAACGTATTTTGCGTGGGGAATAAACAACTTAAAAGAAATGGAAGCAGATGATCTTGTTGAAATTTCTGACAGAGGAATAAAAGTCAAGAATATGGGAAGAATGCTCATACGTAACATCGCAATAAACTTTGATGGATACATTGAAAGGAAAGAAGATAAAGCAAAATATTCCAGAACAGTCTAATATTTTTCAAGGTCTGAGTATTTAGCCAGAGATCAACACATCAGTTTGTAATTTTTGTATTTCATTCTTACGTGCTTCTTCCTCTTTTCTCAACCTCTCCAATCTCATAGAGTTAGTTCTAAACTTTGGAATAAAGATAGAAAGGATATAACTCCTTACTATATACCACCAAAAACTTCTTTCAAGAAGAATGGGATCAATATTATGCTCAATTTCTTTGTGAGCTTCAGGAGCTTTACTCCAGTGAAGTCCAGCTTTGTGATGATGAATTGTATGATAGCCGTTATTGAAAAGCATAAAATTTAAAAATCCAGTAAAGTTTCTCGAGTGATTCCACTCTGAGTCTTCATTTGCGTGAACGTGCTGAACGTAATTGAATATTAGCACGCTGAACAGAGATACTTGTTGAGGTATGATAACGAAGAGCAGTGCTTTCTGCCAATCTAATAAAAATGCTACCGCAATCCAGAAAAAAAGTATAACGTACTGAGAGATGCATAACCGGTATTTTTCTTTATTATTTGCCTTTAAATCTTTCAGATAACTGAATATGGCATTCTGCTGATAATAACCACTTATTGTGGGGTATGAAATGAGTGTAAGAAAATTATTTCTTTCGCTCACTCTATATGTAATAGAGTCATCTCCCACACGATTATTAAATCGGTGATGATTTTTATTGTGAGTTGGTATCCATGCAAAAACGGGAAAACCATAAAAAACTGTTAACCACCAGTCAGTAAAAGTGTTTAGTGTTTTAGATTTCCACATCGGTAAGTGATTGTGATTATGAGTCATTACAGAAACCGCAACTGACATAAATAAATACCAGGTATAGATAAATGAGTTGATACCTATAAACACCCATTGAATAATAAAAAGTGCCGTTGTAATTATTATATAAATAAGACTTTTAATATCTGCATTGTTTTTAAGCATTTTGAACCTCAGTGATTAAATTTAATTTTTATAATTCCTTTACTATCGTATTCGCTATCTTGAAAATCTATATGATTTTTATCTTTCTAGAGATTCAATTAGCAAATTGAAACTTTGCTTACTCAAACATCAAAATTCTATTATATATAAAATCAAAGCTAAAAGTTTTTGATTCAGTTCTTTTCTCAATGTACTCGGCAACTTTTTCTAATCGCTTAGGAATAGAAAGAATTTTTTCCTGTGCTTTTTGTGCTATGTCATTCAACCCAGTTATAAATTCAATTTCCCAAAACTTAATTGCTTCTTCAACAATCTTTTTATAATCGTTGGGGCCATAAATGCCAACCCTTCTTATTACATCAGCCATGTCTCTAAAGTTTGGCATTGAAATTCCAGGCATATCTATCGCAGGCATAATATCTGCGGCAGAAAGCATTGCTCTGTTGGGATCAAGCCTGAGAACTTCTTTAAAAACATTTCTGTAAAAAGTAAAATGCTTTGCTTCATCTGCTGCAATGCTGCTTAGAATGCCGTTTAATAATGGCTCATCTTGTCCTGCAAGTTTACCAGTGTTCTTATGGGAAACTTGCGTTGCTCTTTCCTGCAAAGTTGTGTAAACAAAAACTTTGTAAGGATCTTTATCCCAATCAGGATTAAAACCACTTTCAATATAATGAAATTGCATCAACTCAACTTCACGAAAACTGAACAGTCGTGCATCACGAACATAGTCTCTTATGGCAGCACCGTGTCTATCTTCTTCTGCAGTCCACATATTATTCCATTTAGACCAAAAGCTTCTATCGCCAAGATGCTGTGCAATTAGTCTGTGAAAGTGAGGCAGGCCTTCTTCCGTTAAGAGATTTAATGCTACCGCAACACGTACTTCATCTTTAACTCCACGAACCCTTTCACGAAGTTGGCGAACATTTTTCTCCTGATCATCATTCATCTTTTCATCTACTGGAAGAAAATCACTGGAGAACCATAATTTTCTTTTTTCAACATGATCCTCCATCCATTCTTTTACTTTACCTTCAAGTTGATTTAGAACTTCTGTTTTGGCTTTTATTTCGTTTTGTGTCGAGTTGTTTTCTTTAATTAGAATTTCCATTGTTACTATATTCTTAATGATTGATCGTTTAGCTTGAAAACAATAATATGAATGGAATAATTCAATTAAAAGACAAGAAAAAAGAATGAGAGAGGTTTTACATTTTATTTACAATTCGTGAAATTAGAGACACTAAGTAAAGGGATTGTCACCCTTCGATTACTCTCAGGGTGACAGAAAAATTTCTAATCGCTTGGTCTTTCACCCATTTTTGCAGTAGTGAAGAAATCATTATAAAATCGTTTTTGATATTCATCGTGTAATTGATTTACCCTTTTTTTGTCTGATGATTTTACGATCAATCCTGCGTGATATTCTTTCTTTAATCGCCAGCAAACTTCAGGATCATTATAAGCATTAAGATCAGGCCATTCTTGCTTTGATAGGGAGGTGAGTATTGCCGCAAAATCATTTTTAACTTTTGGTAACTTATATGGTTTTTCTCCATTCAGGATTTCAATTTTAGCCCATTCTCTCCAAAGATTTATTCCAGAAGCTGCTTCAACTAGGGATGAAAGATTTGCTCCGCCCACTCGTGCAGATGTTTCCAGGAAATATAATTTGCCATCTTCTGCGCGAATAAATTCAGAGTGAGAAACTCCACGCAATAAACCAAGAACATTTAAAGTTTTTTTATTTAATTCTAAAACTTCTTTTGCTTCTTCAGAATTACTATCAAGTGTTTGGCTCGTAAAAACTCTTCCCTGATGTGCAACTTCAAACGGAGGGGTTCCATACTTGCTAGCCAGCCCAAATACAACTTCTCTTTCATTTATAATTGTATCAACGTGATAGATGCTTCCGGGAACAAATCTTTCCATCAAAAAAAACGATTGCTCATCAGCGAGATAATTAATTCTGTCCCACATTTCCTGTTTGTTGTGAACTTTTTTTAATCCATATGAGCCGGCAAGCATTCGGGCTTTAATCATATATGGAAAAGGAACTGTATCGGCAAACTCGTTTATCTTTTTATGATTAAGAATATGAATGAATTCTGGAACAGGAATTCCATTTTCTTTTGCAACCATTCTCATTGCAAGCTTATCTCGAAAATGCCTCGCAGTTGTATCTCCCATTCCGCCAATTCTTAAATGCTCTCTTAAAGATGCTGCACGTTCAACATCAAAATCATCAAGTGCAACAATTCTATTAATGTTTTCTGTTCTTGCAAGATAACTAACACCATAAATTACATCCTGCATATTCCAGTCTTTATTTTTATCAGGTATGTAAAAAATCTCATCCAGACTTTCTCTAGGCCAGTCAGCACTCTCCAAACTTTTTGATGTAAGAAGAACTACACGGCAGCCTTGGGCTTTAGCTTCGCGCATAAAATCAAAGCCTTTTTCATAACTGGAAATACAAAGAATAGTTAACATGACATTACCTCAATAATATTATAATCATACAATTAAAGTTATTATAAATGAATTGATATAGCAGAAATTACCAATAACAAAAAACAAATCCCAAACGCTTAAATAAAACACTTTTACTTAGATTTTTTTATAATGGCAGAAAATCTCTTTTTTAACTCTGTTGCTTCTTGAACTAGCTCTTTACATCTATCACCATAAATATCTTCGTTTGCTTCTAACCTCAATCTTAACCAAAATATACTCTCCTTAGCCTCTTTTCTTGAAATGCGAAGATGCATTGCAAAATCTTTCTTACCCAATATTCGTTTGCTTCTATATAATTTGCCCCAACTGAAGAAGATGATCTAATCACTTGTCTGCTATACTCAACATTTGATATTGATTTTGGAAGAGTTTTAATAAACAGACTAACCGTTTTTGCAAACTGAAAAGTTCTTTCCTCTAAATTATATTCTGCCATTTATTATTCCCTCTTTAAGCTTTTATCTCAAACACTTCCTTATTGTAATTTGATTTTTGCTATTTGGAATTTACCATTCGAAGAATGGGGTAAACATTTTCTCCCTTATCATAAAACGGCGAGCGTTTGTAGAAGAAGTCTAATCTCTCGCCGCTATTATTTCTAAACAATTCATCTTCATTTAGCTTTTTATAAAAATCAGATCTCAGCTGCGAATTATCCTTCATCATTTGTTTTGCATACGGTTCCATTACGTAAGCCTCTGCATATTCTTTACGCTCAAAGAAAGCATTAAAGAAACCCCAATTAACAAAGGAATCGGGAGCTTCGGGTTCTAATAAATTTACAATTACTCTTAACTGTCTTTGATTTGTATAAATAATTAATGAACCTGATTCAACATCGCACTGCTCGGTAAAAGATTCAACACTAAAGCTTGGTAATTGTCTCCCCTCATAGGGGCGTGGAGCAAACTGAACATTGCTGAACCTATATCTTTCCACTTTTAATTTTCTGTTTGCATTTAAAGTATTATACTTTATATAATGTGATTTGATCACTTCTATCAAATCAGAAAATTGAGGAGGAATTAAGTAAGCCGCAGGTACTATAATTTTTTTAAGCGAGTTTGCTTTATTAAAAATAGGTATTTCAACTTCCATAGGATTGTCTGTGTACTTGCGAACAGTTGAACCGGTTATCTCACTGTGCTCATCATACCATTCAAATCCTTTAAATAAATATTTATCAAACTTTCCATTTCCTTTAAGCACTAATGGGAATTTCTTTTTTGTTGATAAATAATATTTAACTGTTTCTTTATCGGCTTGTTTGTTTAAGGATATTAATTCTTTATGATTTTCATTAACAAAGCTTATCGAATGTTCCATCATCGATTTTGTAGAGAAAACACGATTGGCAAAAGGCTTTAAACTATGTGTTTCTACAAGCAGACATATTCTGTTTTGTGCTGCACAATATCCATGAGATAATCTCGGTGGTGCGGGCAAATCAATAATTCCACTTTCAATTGTCCCGGATTTAAATTCCATATATGGACCAATAATAAATCCATCATCTTCAACTTTACTTAAGAGATGAGGCAAGTATTTTTTATCAATCCAGGTTAATAATCCACGATCAATATTCTGATGAGTTTCAATTCCATAAGTTACGTGATATTGATAATCTGCACCGTTTGTTGTGTGATTATCAATCATAAAATCAGGAAGCCATTCATTAAACAATTTTAGAAAAGATCTAATTTCGGGTGAGTCAGCTTTTAAGTAATCTCGATTCAAATTTAAGTTTAAAGCGTTTGTACGCCAGCCCATTTTCTTTGGCCCGTTTTGATTTGGTCTGTTAAAGGGACCTACTCTTTCGTGACCATCAACATTAAGTACAGGAATGATTAATAAAATTGTATTATCTAAAAGGGATTGTTTTTCTTTTGTGATAAGAATTTCGCGGAGTAAAAGCATGCAGGCATCTTTGCCTTCAACTTCACCAGGATGAATTCCATTCTGAATTAGGACAATTGCTTTTCCAGTTTTCTTTGCCTGCTCAGCACTAAATGCTTTATCCTTCGATACAATTATTACTTTTAATTCTCTTCCTTGCGGACTTAAACCAATAGTTTTGATCTTAACATAAGGAGAGCTTTTCACAAACTTTTGAAAATACTTTAACGTGTTTTCATAATCCGGGGATTCAAGTTGATTCGATTTTTCAAAATGTGTTAGCCAATCCTTAGAAATATTTTTTTTCTGCATTTTAGTAAACATTATTATTTATAGTTGATGTAAATATAAAACATTAAGGCGTAGTACATCTCTGAAGAGTTCTACAATTTAAATTACGATTATATCTTGGAAAACAGAATGTTTCTCAACAAACCTTCTTACATACCAGCAGCTTGGTATTACTTTTAAGTTCTTCTCTTTAGCATATTCAAAAGCTGCTAGAACAACTTTTTCTGCTAAGCCCTGTCCACGTAAAGCTGGCGGTGTGTATGTTGAGTATAAATCAATTGTCTCTTTATCTTCGGCATAAAGAACATAAGCCTCATTACCATTAACGTCCAAAACAAATCTGCTACCTTGTAAATCGTTTACTACTTCGTTCATAAAATTTCTCTTGCCTTCAAGTTCATTACTAAATCCTCATATCCAATAAACTGAATTCCATCCCATCCAAGACTCTTTGCTGCATCAACATACTCTAAAATGTCATCAATAAAAATATGTTCTGCAGAAGGGAAGCCGGAAACCTTTTCAACCTCTAGATAAATCTCTTTTTCGGGCTTTACGAATTTCACTTCATGAGAAAGAATAAGTTTATCGAATAGCTTTAAGAACTCATAATCCTGATAACCATATTTCTTATGTATGGAATTAGTGTTGGATATGAGATAAAGTTTATACTTATTCTTTAGTTCTGAAAGAAGTGCAATTACATTTTCATTAAAGGAAAAGATATCTGACCAATATTTACAAAATGTTTCTTCATCAATTGTATGCTCAAGATATTTAAGCATGCTCGCGATGAAATCTTTTTCAGATCTCAGTCCCTTTTCAAAATCACGATGAATGTAGTAATTGTTTTTGTACAACTCAATAAATCGTTCACCAATTCCAGCCTTATGCCGATTAACTTTTTCTACAAAATGTATATAATCAAATCGAAGCAGAACCTGTCCGAGATCAAAAACAATTGCGGAGTATTTTCTATTTATCATTCAGTAATTGCAAAAATATCGTCCAAAAGTCCTTTGTTTACCTTTACGCTGCTAACAGTCATTTCAACAGATTGTGGACCAAATGATTGTGTAAGTTTGAATGGATATTTAATACCTTCAACTTCTGTATAGTTATCATAAACCACAACCTGTTCAATCAATCCCATTTGAGTTTGTAATTCTTTTTGTTCTTTAACTTTCAATCCGGATTCAACATCAAAGTAAGAAAACCATCTAATGCCGGAAGGTAAAGTCATTTTAATCTTGTGGGCATCTTTACTATTAATTTTTTCAGTACCTTCAAAGGTTAGTTTTATTCCAGCGCCCTCAATGTCTAAAAGCAATTCCATCGTAGCTTCAATTTTAAGCTGCTCTAATTCTTTTCCGGTAACATCAACATTTTGTGTCGCAGCTTTCATAACTCCTTTTTCACCATCAAAAATAATTGTCTGATCCATTCCGCCTGCTTTAACTTCCTGGCGCATTTTGTTTGGAGCTTTTTGTTTAACAATTATTGTGAGGCTTTGTCCCATTGCTGTGCCGCGCATAATTGTGGTTCTATCTTCCACTTTAGAAAGTGCATCCTTACCGCCAATGGCTTCAAGATATTTTTCTAAAACAATTTTGGGATGAATTAAATCTTTTTTAGAAGTATTTGTACTATCCGGATTATTGATTGCAAATGAGCTTATATTAATTACAACAATCATTATTGCAACAAAAAATTTTGATAACATTTTCATTGATATTCCTTTGTAGATTTATAAAATTACTTTCTAAAAATAGCAAATAGATATTTATTAAATAAATGATTTTGTAATACATTATTCTTAATATTTGGATGTTAAAAAAAATAATTACAGATATATTCCAAAATGAAAAACATTTTAGTTATAGGTGCCGGCCGCACATCCTCTTCCTTAATCAATTATTTGTTTGATAAATCAGCAGAATTTAGCTGGTTGATAACTATTGCGGATCAATCACTAGAACTTGCAGAACAAAAAGCATCAAATTATCCAAATGCAAAAGCTATTCAGTTTAATGTAAAGGATGATGAACAACGTAGTTTATTCATCGGTAAAGCCGATATTGTTATTTCACTTCTGCCAGAAACACTCCACATACATTTAGTAAAAGATTGTATAAAGCATAGAGTTAATTTAGTTACAGCCTCATATGTGTCACCGCAAATGGCTGCCTTTAATGATGAAGCAGCAAGCGCTGGATTGGTTTTTCTTAATGAGATGGGGCTTGATCCGGGCATCGACCATATGGAAACAATGAAACTACTAAGCAAGGTAAAAGCTAAAGGCGGCAACCTGATTTCACTTAAATCTTTTGGGGGAGGATTAGTTGCACCAGAGAGCGATGATAATCCATGGGGATACAAAATTACCTGGAACCCTATGAACGTAGTAATGGCTGGTATGGCTAGTGCACGATATGTTAAAGATGAAAAATTAAAAATTGTTCCATACAATAGATTGTTTAGAGATGTTCGTCAAGTAGAAGTACCTGGGTTAGGAAAGTTTGAATCTTATCCCAACAGAGATTCCATTAAATACCGGCGGATCTATAATATTCCCAGAATACCAAATGTCTTTAGAGGCTCTCTTAGAAAAATTGGCTTTTGTAAGGCCTGGAATGCTTTGGTGCAGATTGGATTAACAGATAATCGTTATTTAGTACCTGACTCTAATAAACTTAAATATAGCGAGTGGCTTTCTTTTTATCTTGATAAGAAAAACGGGGTAAGTGTTAAGCAAGCTTTGGCAGATTTTTTAAATGAATCAAATGATGGAGATGTACTTAAAAAAATAGAATGGCTTGGATTGTTAAGTGATGAAAAAATAATGTTAACAGATGTTAGCCCAGCAGAAATCCTGCTGGATCTTTTGAAGAAAAAATGGAAGTTCACGGAAAAAGATAAAGACATGGTAATTTTACAAACAGAAGTTGAGTATGAAATTGAGAACCGAGTTGAAAAAATTGTTTCTTCATTAATAGTTTATGGAAATACGGGACACAATACTGCTATGGCTGCAACCGTTGGCTTGCCTCTTGGTGTTGGTGCTAAACTTATTTTAAATAATAAGGTTAAAGAAAAGGGAGTTATAATTCCTATTCATGCTGATATTTATAAACCCGCACTTAAAGAACTGGCAGAGCTTGGAATTAAGCCGACTGAGTTTGTAACTACTAGTTAATTGTTGATTGAACAAAATCAACTTTAGGAATATTTTATTAGTGTTCTGGAATGTGCTTTATGTATTCTTTCATATAAGAATATTTTTTTACGAATCGTCCTTTCCAAAGAATTACTGCCCGCTTTATTTCATCGGGTAAATTTGATTCAAATAATTCTCCGTTATAATTAGCAGATACGATTGGTTTTAAGAATGGTTTCAAATCTTCACTAAACTCATTTGAAGCATCGGTTGAAAACTCACATGGAAGATTTGTAACGGCCATAACCGCAATTCCTTTACCTTCAAAACCATCTTTAATATTTTCACTTATTGGATTATAGATATATACCGGATTATCAATATAAGTTTCCTTAGAAAATTCGATTGAACCATTTGGATCACAAGTAATATCGCCAACAGCTATAAGTGTTTTGTGAGTTGAGTAAATATTTTTCATTAATGTTTTAGATACAGTTCTTGGGTATTCCGGTGCCCAGATAATACAATTCATTAAAACTGAAATGTATGGTAAAACTTTATCGAGGTTGGATTCAAAATAGACGGCATTGTCTAAATAAAATTTTCTTTTCTCAAAAGCATTTAATTCATTATAACTTTTTGCTAAAAACCCATACTCTTTTTTAAGACGATATATCTCATCAGTTCTTATCTGAAGAGAATAAACTTTATTTCTCGCTCCAGTTTTAAATGTATTTTCTAATTCATCCATCTTGATATTAATATGAGGTAAGATGTCAAAAATTACTCTTGCCCCATGTGCCGTTTTTCCTTTGCCTAAAAAGCACACAATTATCGGTGGAAGATTTTTAGGGGTTCCGTGTTTTTCAATTTTATGTGCAACCTTTGTAAGAATGTTTTTTACATTTAGCAAATCCTGTCCTTCCACAGCCTGAGGAATATCTTCAAAAGAATTTGGGATTCCTGCTAGCCTTAATCTTTTACCTAAAGTCCAAAGCGTATCTACCATCCCTGCATAACCTGCATTGTAAGTAAACGCAGTAATAAGACGGTTCATTTTAATATCAGCAATTAACTCATAGTCAATTAATGTTGCTCGTAAGTCAACTAACTTTTTTAGCATCATTCTGTTTTTTATTTGTCCTTTATGAGTGTGCGAAAAGAAATAATAAGCTTTATCTGGTAAAATGCGGGTATGATGTATTTCCTTAAGTCCAAAAATTACCTTAGCCCTTGAGATATCTTCTGAAATTTCTGCACCTGCCAGTTTATAATCTTTGTCAGAAAATGCTCTTTTTATTTCATTTGTTTTGGGATGCTTTGCAGACTGGACAATTAATTTATGTCCCCACTCAACAATAGCTCTTGCAAAACTTGGGGTGATGGCAACTCGTTTTTCACCACGCTTACTTATTCCTTCTCGCATTATTCCAATAATATTGTGCACTACTATCCATTAATTATGTTTGTGGTTGAGATGCTAAAAACAAATATAAGAAATACGAGGTATAGTTTGTAAAATTGTCACTTATATTCTTCCGCCAATTTGAAGCAGACTCAAAAATCCATATCAAATATACTTTTTAGAAAACAGCTTATTCGATATTATTAGAAACACAATTCTCATTTATTTGGAAAAATATGAAACCACTTATTGTATTGTTTATTTGTTTGATTACGCATTCCATTTTTGCACAACAGCAAACAATAAAAGGCAAGGTGCTTGATCTCAAAAACAATCAAGCTCTAAGCTTTGCAAATATCCGTGTTGCTGAAACAACACTCGGAACATCATCAAATGTAAATGGTGAGTTTGAACTGAAGCTTAAACAAGGAACTTTTAATCTTATTGCATCTTTCATTGGATACTATTCCGATACAATAAATGTTGAAGTTGATAAAAATTTAATTGAAGTAAATTTTTCATTACGACAATCTGAAATAATTCTATCGGAAGTTCTTGTAAAACCTGGAGTAAATCCTGCTTTAGAAATAATCAGAAAGGCAATTGAAAAAAAGAACATTAGAAATAATAAATTAAAAAACTATGAAGTCGAAGCTTATACAAAAGGACTTGTAAGAACTACGGAAGAAATTTCTGCTGGTAACAATAGTATCGGTGTTGGACTTGGGGGAAGTGACACAACGGAATTAATTATTGCAGGTATTCTGGAGAATCATAGTCGAAATTATTTTCAGCAGACGGATAAATTTAAATCCGTTATACTTGCAAGAAAGCAAAGTGCAAATTTCCCTCCAACAATAAATACTTTAACAGGAGGCAGACTGATTCAGGATTTTTATGAAAATGATGTAAACTTTTTAGGAAGGGATTTGCCCGGACCTATTTCTGATAATGCAATCGGATATTATTACTATTATATCGAAAATGTTTTAGCACAAAACGAGAAAACAATTTATCAGATTCATATTGAACCGGATAACTCAGCAGATCCCGGATTTTCCGGAAAAATATTTATAACGGACAGCACTTTTGATTTAGTAAAAGTTGATTTGATTCTTAACCGCGCTGCCAATACAGGAAATTTATTTGATACTGTAAATATCTACCAGCAGTTTGATGAGTATAATGGAATTGTTATGCCGGTTGACTACCGTTTGTTTGTTAAAGCGAATGTTTTAGGACTTGTGAGGTTTGGATTTGAGTTGAATACGATAATGTTTAATTATTCAATCAATGATAATATTTCAGAAAATATTTTTGATAAAGCAATTGTCACTGTGGTTCCGAATGCTGATAATATTGATTCCTCATATTGGCAGAACACTCAAACAATTCCAAATACATTGGAAGAAACAATTGCTTACAATAGAATAGACAGCGTTGAACATGCCCCCAAAACTTTTTGGGATGATTACTCGCTGCTAGATACACGGATCAGTTTGTCAGATAATCTCTCGATAAGCGCACCCATTGCAATGTATCATTTTTCCCGCGTTGAAGGAAACGCGCTGGATTTTGGAATTTTTGTAGATGATGCTTTTAACCGAAGATTTAATTCATCATTAAAAATGTCTTACGGATTTTCCGATGAGAAATTTAAGCAGGAGTTTAATGCCGGATATTTACTTGGTGATTATAGAACGTGGGAAGTCAAAGTTAGAGCATTTAATAAACTTAATGTTTTATTTGAAGAGTCTGATAACTACGGAGAGCTGTTATCAACATTGGTTACGTTAATTGCTAAAAATGAGTTCAGGGATTATTATTATTCAAAGGGAATTGAGATTGGAATAGAAGGCGAAATACTACCTGTTTTAAAAATGCGGTTGAACTATAAAAACAAGACTGACAACAGCGCATTTGTTAATACCGATTTTTCATTTTTTAATAAAGAAAAAACATACAGGGCAAATCCTCCGATTTTTGAAACAAGAATTAACTCATTAAATCTCGGGTTTGACATTGATTTCAGGGATTACATTGAAGATGGATATTTTAGAAGAAGAACCTCGCTTGGAAGATCTTATGTTTTATTTTCTGGCGATATAACATATTCAAATCCGGATTTTCTTAGCAGCAATCTGAATTTTACTAAATATGAAATATCAGCATTCGCTTTTATCAGAACATTTAAATCTGCCTCAATGAGTGTTAGACTTTATGGAAGACTAACCGATGGGGCAACACCTTACCAGGATCTTTATGCATTGCCCGGAAATATTGATGTGGTTTTTAACTCGCAGACTTTTAGGACTCTTAATGTAAATGAAATTGTTGGCGACAAAATTATTACTCTAAATTTTACGCACGATTTTAGAGATGAACTTTTCAGAACAATGAATATTCCTGGACTAAAAAACTGGGAGATAATGTTCTCATTAATTTTTAATGCTGCTTTGGCAGATATTACTTCAGAGACAACAGCAATTTTAACTAATCCTGTAAAATCATTTAAACATCCATTTTATGAAATTGGATTTGCTTTAGGGCAAGGGCTACTTCCCTTTAAACTTGAATTTATGTGGAAGTTGAATTACAGAGATGGAAACAATTTTAGAGTTGGATTGAATTTGCCGCTGTTATAGCTATTTCAAATTAGGCAAAAAAAAAGCGCTCAAAAGAGAGCGCTCAAAAGGAAATAAACAGAACTTATTTCTTGGGTTTTGCTTCACTTACGATGATATTACGACCCTTGAGTTCAGCACCATTTAATGCCTGAATTGCAGCATTAGCTTCAGCTTCAGTTTCGAATTCAACGAAACCAAAACCTCTAGATCTGCGTGTCTCTTTATCAGTAACTACTTTTGCTGAAAGTACGTTGCCATGTGCGGCAAATGCAGTCTGCAAATCTTCGTCACTAGCTGACCAGGGGAGACTCCCTACAAACAATTTTGTACTCACGAAACGAACCTTTAATTAATTGAACAAAAAAACGTCAATCGACGCGGAAATAAAATAATATTATTATTTAAAGAAACAAAGAAAAATTAAAATTAATCCTTGGTTTTAAGCCTTAAATAGGGCTTTCTGTCTCATCTTGAACCTTTTTTAAGTCTATATTTAGCCGAGTTTAATAAATATTTTGAAATTGGGTTGCTTGTGGTAGGAAGGTGGGAGACCTAAAAAATCATAATAATTTTGTAATTGCATCTTTAACATTATCAACTGAAATCACTTTTATAGCATCCGTTATTTTCATTCCTTTTAAATTGCCTGCAGGAATAATTGCAGATTTAAATCCAAGCTTTTGAGCTTCCTGTATTCTTTTTTCAATATGCCCAACGCTTCTTATTTCGCCACCCAAGCCAACTTCACCAATAATTATTGTTTGGTTATCAACAACTTTATCTGCTAAACTTGATGCGATAGAAACACAAACAGCTAGATCTACTGCCGGCTCTATTACACGAATTCCGCCGGCAACATTTACAAAAACATTATTTACAGAAGCGCGAACACCGGCTCTTTTTTCTAAAACCGCTAAAAGTATTGATAATCTTTTTTGATCAAACCCGTTTGATACTCGCTGCGGATATCCAAAGTTAGATGGAGTTACTAATGCCTGCACTTCCAAAAGAATAGGTCTGCTTCCTTCAATGCTGGAGGTTACAACTGATCCGGGAGTTTGTTTTTCACGCTCACTTAAAAATAATTCGCTGGGATTGGTTACTTCTCGTAAACCATCTTCTCGCATTTCAAAAACACCAATTTCATTCGTGCTGCCAAATCTGTTTTTCTGTGCACGTAAAATTCTGAATGAATGATTTGATTCGCCTTCAAATTGTAAAACGGTATCAACCATATGTTCAAGAATTTTTGGTCCGGCAATCATTCCTTCTTTGGTAACGTGCCCAATTATAATTACCGAGTAATGATTTTTTTTTGCTTCTTCCATTAACATTGCAGCGCATTCACGTATCTGTGTAATTGTTCCAGGTGAGTTTTCTAATTCGCTTCTGTAAGTTGTTTGGATAGAATCGATGATTACAACAGAGGGGGCAATTTCTTTTATCGCGCCAAGTATGTTTGATAACTCGGTTTCTGCTTGAACAAAAAACGAATCTGATTTTACTTTCAATCTGCCAGAGCGAAGTTTGATTTGCTTTTCTGATTCTTCTCCGGTTACATACAAAACTTTTTCTTTAATACTTGCAGCAGCCTGCATTGCAATTGTTGATTTGCCAATTCCTGGATCACCGCCTAAAAGAATAACGGAACCGGGCATTATTCCGCCGCCAAGCACACGATCAAATTCTGTTATTCCTGTTTTGATTCTGTCATCTTCATTCGCAGAGATATCCAAGATTTTGCTGTAGTTAAATTTTGCTTTTGAAATGTTTGCTTTGCGTGGAGATGTTTCTACAATTTCTTCGGTAAAAGAATTCCAGCTTTCACACTCGGGACATTTACCAATCCAGCGTAAAGATTCATATCCGCAGTTAGAACAAATGTATTTTATTTTTGTTTTGCTCATAATATGTCAAACGATAAACGTCAAATGTGAAATGAATTTAATACAATTTCCTATCTAAATGAATTCATATTAAAACTAAGTTTGTCATTCCCAAGGAGTCTTCTGTAATAGGCATCCCTTTAGGATACTGAGAAATCATTTTGTTAATATCAACCAGATTTCTCCCTTCAGTCAAAATGACTTTAAAATAAAACTACAAAAAGCCACCAACAATTTTTTCTACTTTAGAAAGTGCTGCAACAATTTGTTCAACATCTTTTCCGCCGGCTGTTGCAAGATGAGGACGACCACCACCACCACCGCCAACTAATTTAGCAAGCTCACCAACAATTTTTCCTGCACTAAGTTTTTTATCTTTAATTAAGTCATCACTAACAACAGTAACGATTCCAACCTTATCATCAATCTGTGCTATTAAAACGCCTACTCCGCTTTTAATTCTATTTCGCATCTCATCGCCAAAAGATTTTAACTCATCCATTGAATTCGCGTGAACCTTACCTTTATGAATTGTTATATTTTTTTCTTCTGAAGATAAAGATAAAATATGATCAAGCTGTCCGAGATTTTCTTTCACTTTCAGCTCAGTAATTTCCTTCTCGAGTTTCTTTTTTATATCAAGTAATTCCTCAATTTTTTGTTCCGATAATTTTAATTGTTCTGCTTGTGAGTGAATATACTTTTCAACTCCCGCACCTGTTGTAGCCTCAATTCTACGAACTCCGCTTGCGATAGACGATTCACTTAGAATTTTAAATAAACCAATTTCAGATGAGTTGTGTACGTGAGTGCCGCCGCAAAATTCCATTGAAAAATCCCCGAACTGTACAACGTTAACTTTATCGCCATACTTATCACCGAAGAACATTAATGCCCCCATTTTTTTTGCTTCATCAAATGGAGTGTTGCGATGATGATTTAATGGATAATTTTTTCGAGTGTTTGCGTTTACCATCGCTTCTATTTGTAGAATCTCCTCAGTGGTGAGCTTAGCAAAATGTGTGAAATCAAATCTTAATCTATCGGGACCAACATAAGATCCTGCTTGCTGAACGTGAGTTCCTAAAACTGTTCTTAATGCTTTGTGTAAAAAGTGTGTAACTGAGTGATTGCGCATAATATCCCAGCGGCGAGTTTCATCAACCTCTGCTATAATTTCTGATCCAACTTTTAAACTTGCAGGGGTTGAGTTTAAAATATGAATTACCTGATTATCGATTTTTGTAACATCAACAACATCATAAGATTGAGAATCAAATTTAATTGCTCCCAAATCATCCGTTTGCCCACCGGACTCAACATAGAATGGAGATTTATCAAGAATCAAAAAAGTGTTCGCCCCATCTACTTTAATCCCTGTAATCTTCGCTTTTGTTTTTAGTTCATCATAACCAGTAAAGGTTGTTGGATTAGAATCAACAAGATTGAATCCAGACAAATCGCTTAATGTAACATTAACAGAAGCAAACTTATCTTTTGATGATTCACGACCGCGTTCTTTTTGCTGATTCATTAAGTTGCTAAAGCCATCCTCATCAATACCAAAATTTATTTCTCTAGCCATTACGTTTGTTAGATCAACGGGGAATCCAAATGTATCATAAAGTTTAAATACATCTTCGCCAGGAATTACCTTTATTTTTTGCTTGTTAAGTTTATTTACAATTTCATTAAACAAATCAATACCACGATCAAGTGTAGCATTAAAGCTGTCTTCCTCTGCTTTGATAATTTTCTTAACGTACTCTTTTTTCTCGATTACTTCTGGGAAAACATCACCCATTGTTTCGGCAAGAATATCAACAAGTTTATATAAGAATGGTTCTGTAAGGTTTATTTTTCTGCCGTAACGAGCGGCACGTCTTAAAATTCTGCGAAGCACATAGCCGCGACCATCATTCCCCGGAACAGCTCCATCAGCGATTGCAAAAGTTAATGCACGTATATGATCAGCAATAACGCGCATTGGAATTTTATCTTCTTCTTTATCATACTTTACATTTGAAAGTTTAACAACAGCATCAATAATCGGCGTGAAAACATCTGTATCATAATTTGATTTTTTATTTTGAAGTACTGCACAAACTCGTTCAAACCCCATTCCAGTATCAACATGTTTTGCCGGAAGCTCATTCAATTTTCCGGTTTCATCACGATTGTACTGGATAAATACTAAGTTCCAGATTTCAATACATTCAGGCGAGCCGGCATTTACAAGTTCACCATTTTCAAGATCATCACTTATGTTTACGTGGATTTCTGAACAAGGACCACAGGGACCTGTTTCACCCATTTCCCAGAAGTTATCCTTCTCGGCAAATTTTAATATGTGATTTGGATTTATATCAGTTTCAGATTTCCAAAGTTCAAGTGCTTCATCATCATCTTTGTAGACTGTTGCCCATAATCTTTCTTTAGGCAGTTTCCAGACTTCGGTTAATAATTCCCATGCCCAGCCGATTGCTTCTTTCTTGTAGTAATCACCAAAAGACCAGTTACCAAGCATCTCAAACAATGTGTGATGATAGGTATCGTGTCCAACTTCTTCCAAATCGTTGTGCTTACCTGAAACACGAATACACTTTTGGGTATCAACTGCACGATTATAATCTCTTGTTCCTTTTCCCAAAAAAACATCTTTAAACTGATTCATTCCGGCATTAGTAAAGAGCAGGGTTGGATCATCAAATGGAACAACAGGGGATGAGGGAACGATTCGATGTCCTTTATTTTTAAAAAAATCTAAAAATTGCTGACGAATTTGTCGTGAGGTCATATTTACCTTTGGAATAATTTTGAAGGTAAAAATAACAAATTAACACTTAAGCGGGAACTGTGATATTGGAGTATTATCAAGCTTTTATTAGTGAAAATTTTGGCAGAAAAATTGCATAAACAACTATCCTTGTAAACAAATAATGATTGCCACAATGTCAGAAAACAAACAAACAACGGATAGTGAATTGCTACTTCAAATAGTTGGGTACAATTCCGCAGCATTTGAACAGTTGTATAATCGCTACTCAGCAACTATTTACTCTTTGGTAAAGGAAATAGTAACAAATCAAAAATTAGCTGAAAAAATACTTTTGAATGTTTTTTCCGTCTTCCTAAAACGGATTGACTATTACAGCACAACAAGTAACGATATTTTTACCTGGCTTACACTGCTTGCAAGAAATATATCTCTTGATGCTCTTAAAAGAATGAAGTTTGTTGAGGATATTCCTGATTATTCTGATGAATATGAAGTAGAAGTTATTCTTCCAAATCTTTCAGAGGTTATTACTCCAATAGAGCTTGATCAAAGGAGTGAACTTGGAGAAAAAATTAAATCATATAAAAGCCATCTTACTGAAGTGCAGAACTTAGTTTTATCTCTCGTTTACTTTGAAGGATTGAATGAAGAAGAAATTGCAAAAAGGTTAAGCGTTCCTGTTGTAACTGTTAGACAAAAAACATTAAGCATAATGGAAAGTCTTCATCATCAGTACACTGGAAAATCCGAAGATGGAAATAAAAAAGTTTCACCTCTTATTAAGTTAGAAGCTTTGGGGTGTTTGTCATCAGAAGAAAGAAAATTACTTAATGAGTTAAGAAAAAATGATCCCGATTTTTTATGGCAGGAGTTAGGTGAATATCAGAATTTAACAGCACTGCTGGCAACTACTATATCAATTGAAAATCCGGCACATGAACTTAACACAGAAATAAAAAATATATTCATACAAATTTCTGGAGGCGGGGAAGTTGACTATAAAATTACCTCCTCTGAACCCTCAGTAATAAATAAAATTCAGGAACCGGTTAAGGAAACAATTCAACAAAAGATTCAGAATCCTGTTAGTGAACCAGTTCAGTCTAAAATTCAGAGTCCAGTTCCAGAAATAATTCATCCCAAAATTCAGACTCCAATACCGGTGCCAGTTCCCGAACCAATCCAACAAAAAATTCAAAGCTCTGCTCCAGAAATGATTCAGCAGAAAATTCTGAATTCAACACCAGAGTCAACGCCAGAACCAATTCAACAAAAAATTGAGAGTCCTATTCCTGTAACTAATAAGCAGCCGGAAGCACAGGAAAAGAAAAAGTCGGAGTTTGAATTAAAATTTAGAGAGCGGGATCCCAAAGAATTAAGTTTATTAAGAAACCTTGAGAAGAATAATTCAAGTAATAAGCCAGCAGAAGTATTTGCAAAAACAAATAGTGATATTAAACTTAAGAGTAATAATACTGCAGAAAAAAAACCGGGTGTATTTGTTGACAAGAGAGAAGATTTTTCAAAAGATAAAAAACCTGATCCTATCTTGTCGAAATCAGAAAATATAAAACCTCCAGTTCCCTCTATCGATACTAATAAAACAGAACTTGAAATTAAAAATGATGATCCTTCTATAATTATTGAAAAACCTAAGCCCGCAGCAGTTAAAGAAGAAGTTGTTGTTAAAAACAGATTAATACCCAACAGCAGCATTAACCTAAGAGAGCTTCTAAAGAATGAGGAAAGAAAAATTATTAGCAAAGAAAACGTAACAGCTAATATAAAAGAGGAAAACAAAACTGAATTAAAACCGACTCAACCAATTGCTGATAAGCCGGTTCCTGAAAGCAAAATAACTGAACCGATTAAGTCAATTCAGAAATCAGATACAACCGCTGCAAAAGAAGAAAAAGAAACAGAGAAAAAATTTAATTCACCTGTTGTTAAGAAATCCGAAATAAAAATAAAATCGAACGAGCCACCTCAAGAATTTGGAAGACGCAACGTATTTGTAGATAAATATCAAAAATCAATTCCAGATAAACCAGTTGAGCCTACTGTTAGTATTTCTGAACCAGTTAAAGAAATTAAGAAAATAAATGATGCTACAGCAAAAACAGAAAACCCGGCGGAAATTAAATTACCACAAGTTGTAAAAAAGAATGATGCTCAAACTCTAGTTCAGTTACCGCAAAAACATGAAGAGCGAACAAATTCTGAAATCAAAAAAGATGAAAAATCATTCGAACCGATTAAACCTACCTTTGACAAATCAAATCTTAAAATTAGAGAAACAGTTTTTGCAGAGAATGAAAAGAAATATGATATTATTAATAAAGAAGTAAACACACCTGTTACGGCATCCAAACAAGTAGTAGAAAAAGTTAATACAGCAAGCAAAATAAATGAAGATATTAATATTGATGAAATATTATCTAAAATTGAAGATGAAAAACCAACAACGCCAGTATTAAGTGAAACCGAATCATACGAAAAAGAAATTATTAGACTTCGAAAGAAACTGAGAAGGAATATTTTAGTTTCTGCGGCTGTGTTTGTAATTCTTGCAGCATCTTCAATATTTGTTTACTTAAACTTTAAGGAAGTGCCTGTAAAAGTAGTTGATAAAGGAACCACAACTGAAAAAGTAAATTTAGCTGCACGGACAAATCTTGTTCTTAATAATGAATATAAGCCGGAAATTGAAATTGAAAATCCTATCGAAAAAAATGAAAGTGTTTTATCAGAACAACCATTAACCAAACAGAAAGTAGTAACACCTCAATTACAGGAAATTACAACCAAAGAAGAAAGTACTTTGTTTGCTTCAAATGTAAATACTGATTTAATAAGTAATGACGATAAAGAAGTGACTCAAATAGCCGCTGCAAAAACAGAGAAGATTACTCCTCCAAAAGAAAATAAAGTAGTAGAAGAAGAACCTGCTTTCTTTGTAGCTGTTGAAGAAATGCCCGAGTTGATTGGCGGCATTAAAGGATTGCAGAGTAAAATTGTTTATCCGGAAATAGCTAAAAGAGTAGGTGTTGAAGGTAAAGTTATTGTACAGGCAATTGTGGATGAAACGGGAAAGGTAGTGTCTGTAAATACTGTTAAAGGAATTGGATCGGGATGTGATGAGGTGGCTATGGATGCTGTTCGTAACAGCAAGTTTACACCGGGTAAGCAGAGAGGTAAAACAGTTAAAACACAGGTTACTATTCCGATCGTATTTAAAAAATAGTTTTTCAAATTTTAACAAAATAAAAAAAGGCACGAGTAATCGTGCCTTTTTATTTTGTAGTACAGGAATCGCTTCCAATACTCTATTTTAAAATAAACGCACGAAAGGATTCGTGCGCTGCATAATTATTTTATCAGAATCATCTTCTTCGTATCAACAAAAGTTCTTCCATTGCCAACAGCTTTTATCTGGTATATGTAGGTCCCGGATGTAAGATCTGCTGCATTAAAAGTTATTTTATGATATCCAGATTCAATTGTTCCATTAACTAATGTTTTTACTAATTCACCAATGGCCGAATAGATTGAAATTGTAACATCAGATTTTTCCGGAAGTGAATATTCAATCGTTGTAGTTGGATTGAATGGGTTTGGATAGTTCTGATACAATGTAAATTCATCCGGAGCATTTACATCAACTTCAATAACAGGAGAGTATTCATAAGTTCCGTCAAGATCAACTTGCTTTAATCTATATGAATATTTACCAACTGTTAAACTCTTATCCATATAAGAATAATTATTTCTTTCTGTTGATGTTCCTTTGCCCGAAACAAATGAAACGTTTGTCCATTCACTTGTCCCATTCAATTTTCGTTCAATCTGAAATCCGCTGTTATTTACTTCTGTAGCTGTTGCCCAATTAAGTGTAACATTGTTTCTATCATTGTTTGCGACGAAAGAAGTTAGCTCAACGGGGATAATTGATATTTCCATTGTTACAGGAATCGTAACTAATGGATTTACAGGATCATTACTTGCAACATTTAAATCCATTGAGTAATTGCCTGCTGGATAATCTTCTGCACGAAAAGTTAATTCAACATCAACAGAGTTTCCGTTAAATAATGTTCCGCCGTTTACATTGTTTGATAACCAATCAGGCTCTGCAGCAAATTCTAATGCAAGATTGTTTGCAACATAATTCGCATTATAAGCTACTTGCAATCCATCATTGCCAGCAGCATTTTCAATTCCAACCGTTGCTGAGTTTAGGGTTGCATTCATATTGTTATAGTAAACAACTATTTTCCCATTTTGATGAATTACAACCTGGAATGTAAGAGAACCAGTAGCATTATATTTTTGCCAGTTAGTAAACTGGATAATAAATTTATTTCCATCAAGTAAACGATGAACCGTTCCCTGGGTTCTTCCATCAAGATCATCCCAGAAGATTGCAATCATATTATTTGGGACGGTAACAACAGGAATTTGGGCATTAGTATATGTTGCATTAGTTAATGCAGTAAAGCTTAAGAAGCCATTTGTGCTTAAGTAAATGTTAGAATATTCGATTCCATAAAATGTAAAATTAAATCCTATCGGAACAGCATTTGTGTAGCCATCATCCAGAGTGCCGTTAGGAAATGTTACTGCAACAGCATTTGGATTTGCTGCAATATCATTCCAAACATACTGCGGTCCGTTTGGTTCGTTGCTGTCTCTCCATTTGTAACCAAATAGATCCGGTCCACCGGCACCATCAATACTAATTCCGCCTATTTCTTGTGGATTATCTTTTAGCGATGTTTCCATAACATCAGCAAGTTGATTGTATTTAGGTATTAATTTTGTGCTGATAATACCTTCTGGAAAAGTATTGTTTTCCATAGTTACAGAAAAATCCAATGTTGATGGATCGACCGAGACATTAGAAACCGTAACAGTATCAACAACAACATCAAAAGGATTGAGTATCTTATTTATACTTACTGGTGCTACAGAAATTTGCGGTGCAGCCAATGTTGTGCCTGTTGCACTATTTGATAATGGTGACCAGTTACTCCAAACATCTCTTGACTTGATTGAGAAATAATATGGCGTAGTAAAATCTAATCCTTCAACCAAATATGTATCAGATCCGCCAGCTGTATCTGGTATTGCAGTAAAGGGTAATTGTGTTGCATTATAAAATGCAGCTGAATCAGTAATCACAGAAGTTGAATAACGGATATCATATCCTGTAACACCATTCATAGATGAATCATAAGGCACTGTCCATTGCAGGGTTAAGGAATTTGATGTCGATGAACCAACGCTTAAATCAACAATGGGCTCCGGTGCTGTAGAATCAGGTGTTCCCAAGCTTAAGAAAGCAGCATAAACATCTATCAAGCCCATTCCATAATTATTATCTTCACCTGCCGCACCAAGATCAACAGCGGTATTATATAATGCTTCAAGAATTTGCTTACCGGTTAAGTTTGGTGCAAATTGTTTTAGTAATGCAACAGCTCCGGCAACGTGTGGTGCCGCCATTGATGTTCCACTTAGCACGCTATATCCCGTTGAAGTACCTGATGAGCGAACGCTAACTCCCGGGGCAGAAACTTCGGGTTTGATTAATAATGAACCAGTACCGCCGCAAACGGATGGACCACGACTTGAAAAACTTGCAATAGGATTCGTATTGCCTCCAAGATAAGACGCTCCATCAATAGCCGCAGTACACATGACATTTACGTTATTAGTATTAATGTTTTTGGGTTTCGTAATTGTAGATGTTCCAGGACCACTGTTTCCTGCAGAGAAAACAACAGCAATACCTGCGGCTTCAACTGCATCAAGTGTGGTTTTATATATTCCCGAACATTCGTTTGATACATCCGGGTCAAACCAGCTATTGCTTATAACATCAGGCATATCAGTTATTGTTAATGGGTCTCCATCAGGATCAATTGCCCATTGAAATGCTGCTACTGAGTTAGAAGTATGCGGGCTGGAACAAATTGTTTTGGCAGCAATCCATTCTGCATCTGGCGCTACACCAACTGTATCACCAGTTGTAGGGGACCATCCAACCATGGTGCCCATTGTGTGGCTTCCGTGTCCATCACAATCACTTGGTACAGTTGTTCCAGCAGGATCAAACCAAGCCTGACTGCTGGGAACGTGATTACCTCTCCATTTAAAGTTAAGTGCTGGATGATTTGGATAAACTCCTGTATCTATATCCATCACTAATCTGCCCTGTCCTGTAATGCCTTGTGCCCAGAGCAAGTGAGCATTGATAATTCTTAATCCTGGTTCAACGGATTCAATTCCCTCAACGTAATCCTTAACTTCTTCTGGTCTGTCTAATTCCAAAAGAGCGTCAAGATCCATTTCAGCAACGTCTAATCTTGTCATAAGCTCATTTATAATATTCGATCTAGCCTCTACCATAAACATATTAGCAATCCAGTAAGCCTCATAAGTATAAACTTCAGCAGATTCTGACTTTTCATTTAGGTATGATTTCAGTTCAACCTGAGTATTTTCAGCATTTTGCTTAAGAGCAGTAATAACCTGATATGCTCTCTGCTGCATTGAGGATTTTTGGCTATATAATTGTTGATCAAGAGCAGCTAAATCAACTTGTGAACGCAGAAGAACGAGAACTTTAATGTAATCATTCTCATTAGCTTTTATTAAAGCTTGTTGTAATCTTGAACTTACCTCCACCTGTGAATATGTGAATGAAGCCGCAAGGATCAGGAAAAAGAACAGTAGTAAATTTTTCAATGTATCACTCCTTTATGTTTTACACTCAAATTTAATAACTAATTATTAATGCTTCAACCATTTTGATATTTAAAGTCACTTTAGAATTAAAAATTAATGAGATCACATCAGTAAACAATTGCTTTTTTGGGTGCAGAGATATACTTTTAGAATAGTAAAATGATTCATAACTTATAATTATTGAAATAGTGGATACCCAAACAACAGATATTGAACTAATCCAGCGAATTACAAATCGTGATTCAAAAGCGTTAGAAAGTTTATATGATAGGTACAGTCCTGTTTTATATACTTTGGTTAAAAATATTGTATCTGATAAGGAAAAGGCAGAAGAAATTCTTGCAGATATTTTTGTGATAATCTGGCAGAAAAGTTTAATGTTTGATATCAATTCGGGCAATCTTTATTCCTGGTTAATAAACCTTTCAAGAAATAAAGCGTTAGATTATTTAAGACGTGAAAAATTATTGATAACAGATGATTATAATGATGAATATGAAAACTCAGTTATAATTCCTAATCTTTCCACACTTATATCTTCAAATGATTTAAGCAATACTTTTAATAACAGAGAAAAAATATATTCAGCATTTCATAATCTTACTGAAGCACAACAATATGTATTATCATTAGCATACTACGATGGATTGAGTGAGTCCGAAATAGCAGCTAAATTAAATATCCCGCTTCTAACTGTTAAATCAAAAATACGGGTTGCCCTTAACAGTGTTAGGGAATTTCTTGCGAAAGAGGATAACCAATGATTGATGAACATAAAATTATTGGAATGCTTCAGGCAAAAGCTCTCGGTTGTCTTGATGCTGAGGAAAACAAAGAACTGCAGGAATTTATCGATGCGGGTCATGTCTTTCCTTGGGATGAATTAGGAAGCTATCAAAATACTGTATCTCTTTTGCCGCTTGCATTACAATTAGAAGCACCCGATGCTGAGCTAAAAGATCGTGTTGCGTTAAAACTTATTAAATTGAGTGAACAATTACGAATTAATAAAATTCTTGAAGAGGATAAGTTTGAAGTTGAGGATGAGCTTGATGAAAGTGTAAATGAATTTACCAACATTCCTGAAACCTATATAGAGCCTCCGATTGAAATTGAAACAGAAGAAACAGCTGTTGAAGAGAATTTATCAGAAGCATTAAATCCCGAAGAAAGTAATTTTAATTTAGATGAAGTGGTTTTACCCGTTCTTGAGGGTGGGGAAGTTTCTGATGACAATTTACAGGAAGATGTATCCATCGAATTACCTTTTGAAACTCTGATTGATGAAACCGAAATTGATTATCCCCAGGTTGAAGAGGTGGATGTAGATAAAGTATTGTCAAAAAATGAAATTGCACCGTCTGATATAACCGAGCAATTAGTTGGTGAAGATTCTGAAAATATTTCAGCATTAGTTGAACAGCAATCCGATGAAATAAAACCTATAGAAGATTCCGAGGAGTCGGAGAAAAAACCCGATCTGACAAAGAAGAGTGTTGTGGAAAAAGTGTTTAAGGCACTTGAACAGGATTTTGATGCATTAAAAAATAATGTTGATGAAAGTGAAAGAAAAACTACCCGCGGACTTTTATTTGCTTACATTATAGTAGCAGTTTTGCTTGCCCTGCTAATTTTCTCATTCTTTAAGTTTAGTTCTGATATCAACAGTCTCAGAAATGAAGTTAAAGAATTAAAGAATAAAATTTCTTCCTCTTTGTTTGAGGAGCAGAAAACTAATTCTGACCATCATTTTTTTTCTTAGAATATTTTGCCGCCAAGAAAATAATTCCTGCTAAAATTAAAACTATCATCCAGTAACTTTTAGTTAAAGCATACACTGAGGATAAATATAATTCAACCGTGGCAGTGCCGCGCGCAATTACTAACCATGTTCCCGCAAACAAACTTAATATTGAAAACACAACGGAAACACTATTTATTTTTGTTAAGAGATTTGCAATTAACAAACTTAATCCGATAACAAATAGCACTGAGGGAATAAATACAGTTCCGAAGTTTAATATTTCAAACCGCGTAAACACGAAAATAATTGTTCCTGTAAGAAACAATACCGAGCCAATTACAACTCCTGTATGATATTGTTTTAGATATGATGAATAGAAAAAGCTGATTCCCCAGAACAGGCAGGCGTATGCTGCAATTTCTAATGCGGTTATTGAAACAATTCTTAACAGACTTAGAAATGTTACAATGATAAAAAGCATCAATAAATAAAAATTAACAGACCGGAATATCCTCACAAAATTCTTTGCCCCATGCTTGATGCGATTAGATCTGCAGCAAAAACAGCGCTGCTGTTTTTTACATCTAAAATAGGATTTATTTCTGCAACTTCAAGAGAAGACATACATCCGCACTCAGCAATCGATTCCATTAATAAATGTGCTTCTCTGTAGTTTAATCCACCGGAAACAGGTGTACCTACACCTGGCGCAAAATTCGGATCAATGCTATCAACATCAAAACTGACATGAATGTGATCTACTTTTTCTTTAAACTGTTTTAGCACTCGACTTATAATCCTGTGAATTCCAAGTTTATCTACATCACTCATTGTATAAACATTTAAGTTTAATTTTTTTATGTTTAATCTTTCTTGTGGATCAATACTTCTTGCAGCAATTACAGCACAGTTTTCTGGTTTTAACTTAGGAGTAAATCCCAAAAGATTAACAAGCTCATCATAACCCAATCCCATTGAAGCAGCAAGCGGCATTCCGTGTATGTTACCTGATGGAGTTGTTTCATCTGTGTTCATATCTGTATGTGCGTCAATCCAGATCACACCAAGTGTTAAATTATTTTTATTGCAGTAAGATGAAATACCCGCAATTGTACCAAGCGCCATAGAATGATCGCCGCCGATACAAAGTGGAAACTTTTTTTGTTCTAATACTTTTTCAACTCGTGCCGCAAGCATTTTAGATGTTTTAAGAATTTCAGATAGGTATTTAAGTTTTGGATTTGATACTTTTTGTCGTTCCATTATTTCAATAGTAATATCGCCCGTATCTTCAACCTTATAACCAAGCTGTTCAAGTTTGCTTTCCAATCCGGCAATTCTAAGTGCAGAAGGACCCATATCAACGCCTCGTCTTCCGGAACCAAGATCGATAGGAAATCCAATTATAGTAACTGTTTGCTGCTTTTCTTTATTCATAAAATACTTTTAAATAATCTAAAATCATTTTTATTAAGTTAAAGAGAATGAGGGAAATATTCACCTTTACAATTCTTATATTTTAACCATAAATTATTTTAATTATTAAAAGTTAATCAAACAGGAAAAAAATGTTAGGATATGACAGCGAACCATATATAAGTGTTGGAATTCTCAGCGACACTAAAATTAAATTTGAACTTTACGGCGATTTTAGTTCATATGGATTTAAACATTTTTTTAGCGGCAGATTTGAAGCTGAACTCGTAAATGATAGAATAATCTGTAAGGGTGATGCCGATAAAATTGAAATATCTGACGAAATAATTTTTGAACCGCAGGAACCGGACAGTGAATCTTTTCTTATAAAAGATGTTGTAATTGGTGTTAAGTTTCATTGGGAGCGAAAAGAGAAGCAGCGGTTTACACATTCCTTAAAGCTCATTAAAGATAACGGAAGAATTACTGTAATTAACATCGTACCGATTGAAAAATATTTAATGAGTGTTATTTCATCTGAAATGAGCGCAAAATGTTCGATGCAAATGTTAAAGGCAACTGCAGTTGTATCCAGAAGCTGGCTGCTTGCGCAGATTGAAAAATCCAAAGCGATAAAATCAGCCCATTCAAATTATAAAACTGTTTATGAATCAGAAGATGAATTAATCCGATGGTACGATAGGGAAGACCACAAACTTTTTGATGTATGTGCAGATGATCATTGCCAGCGTTATCAAGGCGTAACTAAAATGACTTCTGATGTTGTGCGTAAAGCTGTTGAACAAACAGCAGGGGTAGTATTGCTTGAAGATGATAAAATTCTTGATGCGCGTTTTTCAAAATCCTGCGGCGGAATTTCTGAATCATTTGAAAATGTTTGGGAACCCGTAAAGCACCCTTCTATAAGTGCAATTTATGATTACAAATTTATAGCTGATGATTTTGATGATGATTTTACGAAAGAAATAAATGCTGTTAAATGGATAAAAGGAAATCCACCAGCATTTTGCAATACAACTGATCCCAAAATATTAAATCAAATACTTTTGGATTACGATCAGGAGACAAAAGATTTTTACAGATGGAAAGTTGAATTTACCCAGGCACAAATATCCGATCTTATAAAAAGAAAAAGCGGAATTGATTTTGGGCTTATTAAAGATCTTGTTCCGGTTGAACGAGGATTTTCATCGCGCCTTGTTAAACTTAAAATCGTTGGAACAAATAAAACTTTAACAATAGGAAAAGAACTTGAAATAAGAAGAACACTTTCCGAAACACATCTTTACAGCTCAGCATTTATTGTTGAGAAATTTGGCGATGTTGATGGCATTCCGGAAAAGTTTTTATTGCACGGTGCCGGATGGGGACACGGAGCTGGTTTGTGTCAGATAGGTGCTGCCGTTATGTCAGAACAGGGTTATCAGTTTGATGAAATTGCAATTCATTATTTTAAAGGTGCTTTGCTTAAAAAGATTTACTAACCAATGTTACGCAAAATTATTTATTATGTCATTCCGAACTTGTTTCAGAATCTAAAATATTCAGAAATGAGATCCCGAAACAAGTTCGGGATGACAAAATGTAGTTAAGCAACAGACCCTTTATCTTGCGGCTACATGCAAATTGTTTTGAGAAGTTATTAAATGAAAATACTTTATTCTTGTTTATCTAAAAGCTGGGGCGGAATGGAAATGATTACCCTTATTTTCATTCGTAAACTGATAGAGAGAAATTATCAAGTTGAACTTTTATGTGTGGAAGAATCCAGAATGCAAATTGAAGCAAATAATCTTGGAATAATTATTCATCCTGTTAAAGCTTCCGGGTATTTTCATCCGTTTACTATTCTTAAGATTGCCTCGCTTATAAAAAACAATCACTACAATCTAATTCACACACAGGCTTCAAAGGATCTATGGCTGCTAGTCCCTGCATTAAAAATAGCAGCGTCAACTATTTCGTTATTTTTTACAAAGCATATGGGATCGTTCATTGTTAAAAAAGATGTGCTGCATAAATTTCTCTATCAGCGAGTTACAATAGCATTTGCTATAAGCACGATAATCAAAAACAATTTGATTGAAACAACCCCACTACCGGTAGATAAAATAAAATTACTTTACAATGCTGTGGATGTTAAAAAATTTGATCCGGTAAGCGCCGATCGAAATACGATAAGAAAAGAATTTAATGTTAGTGATGATGAAATATTAATTGGAATGATTGCAAGATTTAGCCCCGGCAAAGGTCACGAAGAATTTTTACAATCCGCAAAAAACCTTTCATCAAAATATAAAAATTTAAAATTCATTATTGTTGGTGAAGCGAGCCGCGGAGAAGATGAATACGCTAACAGCATAAAAAGTTTGGCAGAAAATCTTGGTACTAATAAAATCATCTTAGCCGGATTCCGCAGTGATACACCCGATGTGCTCTCTGCTTTTGATATTTTTATTTTTCCATCACACGCTGAAGCGTTCGGCATCGCCCTTATTGAAGCTATGGCAATGGAAAGAGCATCCGTTTGTGCTAATGCTGATGGTGTGCTTGATATTGCTGTTGATGGTATAACAAATTTATTATTCCAGAATAAAAACGCCTTAGATCTTGCTGACAAAACAGAACTGCTTATAATTGATGAGAACAAAAGATTGCAAATGGGCAAAGCAGCCAGACAGCGGGTAATTGAAAATTTTGATATTGAAATTATAATGGATAGAACAATTGAGTTTTATAATAATTATTTAAATAATAAATAGTGTTGTATGAAAATTTTATCTGATGACCAATTAATATTTAACCTTGTTGAAGAAAATAATTATTCCGATGCTGCAAAGCGATTGTTTGAAATTCAAAAAGAACAATGGTCTATGCTTAATGCGGGATTCACATCGCTCCAAACAGTAAAATCAAAATCTTTTCAGTTTGATGGATTTAAAATTAAAGCACAGTTTAATGCAGGAAGAATTATTTCCACATCTGCAAAGGTTGATCCCAAATCGATAAGTGAGAGAAAATGTTTTTTGTGTGTAGAAAATCTTCCGGCTGAACAGAAAGGAATTTTATATGATGATAGTTATATAATACTTTGTAATCCGTTCCCGATATTTCCAACTCATTTTACACTGACTCATAGGAAACATCAACCACAAAGAATTATTGATACTTTTTCTGATATGCTGGATTTGAGCAAAGATCTTTCTAAACATTATTCGCTTATTTATAACGGACCAAGATGCGGAGCTTCTGCACCGGATCATTTGCATTTTCAGGCGGGCAACAAATTCTTTATGCCGATTGATGATGAGTTTCATCAATTAAAGAATGAATACGGCAAAGTAATTTATGAAAATGATGACCTTTCTTTTTATGCGATTGATGACGGAATAAGGAAATTTGTTTCGATTGAAAGTTTATATAAAGAACAGGTTGTAAATACTTTTAATAAGTTTTACAAAACTTATTCTGAGTTGATGAATGAAGAACAGGAACCTATGATTAATCTTGTTTCTTTTTATGAAGAAGAATATGGATGGAGAGTAGTTATATTTTTAAGAGCAAAACATCGTCCAGCAGTTTTCTTTGCAGAAGATGAAAGTAAAATGTTAGTTAGCCCTGCAGCAATAGATTTAGGAGGCGTTTGTGTCTTTCCACGACAAGAAGATTTTAATCGTATTACAAAAGAAATGATTGCGGATATTTTTAAAGAAGTTTTTGTAGATGAAAAAAAGTTTAATGAGTTAATTAAAAAATTCATCCAATTTTTTTAACAAAAGTAGTAGACGCAAAGTTTGCGCCCACTACAAAATTATCGTTTTTCCTGGCTCATCAAATGCTCAAAGAATTGCATGTTTGGTGAAGTGGAATTCGAAATTATAATTTTTATTATTGCTGTAAGCGGAACTGAAAGAAGCATTCCTACAATTCCCCAAATGTAACCCCAAACTAAAACAGAAAGCAGAATTAATAACGGATTTAAGTTTAATCGTTTACCAAGAATCATTGGTTCGGCTACATTGAATGCAAGAGTTTGTATTCCAGCCATTAAAGCAAGTACAAGAATCATCGTTCCAACGGAATCAAATTGAACAAGTGTGAACAAGACAGGGAAGACAAGCGCAGCCGCAGAACCAATAGTGGGAATGAAGTTGAAAAGAAATACAAATAGACCCCAAACTATAGGAAAATCTACTCCAATAATTGATAAAACAATTGTTGTGATAATACCCGCAAGTAGATTTACACCAACTTTTGCAATTATGTAACGTTGTATTTGTTCTGTTATTTTTTTGAACGTTGCTTCAAGCTGATCTTCACGAAGCTGTCTTTCCTTTTGAAATTCATCAAGAAGTTTTTGTTCATCGACTGATGCATCATTGTGTTTCAGATTCCTTTTTATTTTCTTTAATTCAGGATGGACTTTTTTAAATACATATCGATGTTTAATTGATTTGTAAATTGACTCATTGCCCGAAAGAACAAATAAGAAAAAGAACAACACAAACAATATGCTGCCAAGCAATGAAACCGTTGAAGAAAAAATTCCTCCAGCAATATTTTGTAAATTTAATTTTGTAAGTAACTGATCAAATGAAAATTCTGTAAAGAATGGATCGTTAACACCCCACGAAGCGGCAGTTGTTCTAACCATATTACTCAGTTTCTCGCCATAGATTGGCAATCCATCGGCAAACTGTAAAAATGAATCTACAACAATTCTTCCAACACCGTAGAGCACACTAAACGTAATCGCAATGTCAAGCAGAGTAATTATAAACATTGGTACTTTTTTATTGCTTAGCCAGGTATTAAGCGGAGAAAAAACAAAGAATAGAAAAATTGCAATTACCAGCGGAATAAAAATACTGCTAAGCTCTTTTAACACAATTGCAATTACTACTAATCCAATAACTGCAATAAATATTTTTGTTGTTGAATCCGTTTGTGTTTTTTGTGACATAAGCTTGCTATTATTATGTCATCCTGAGCGAAGACGAGGGATGACTATTCCAAATATAGATTGTCACACTTCGACTTCGCTCAGTGTGACAAAGGTTTTGTTACTTTATCAATCCACCTGGAGATTGCGGTGTTGATAATAAACGCTCAAACAGTTCCCAGCGTTTGGTAGAATTGTTCTCAGTTCCGCCATTACGTTCGATATAATCTTTTACAATATCCATTCCCAAATTGTAATTGATCACATAACTTCTATACTTCTCAATAAACGAAACATACTTATCAGCACTATCTTTTGTACGCAATGCATTTTTCATTAACCATTCTACAGTTTGCTCACGAGTCCACTTACCATCAAGAAAATTTCTTGCAGCTTCATTGCCTGCATAACTAAAACTTTTTTGTAAATCTAAAACTTTATAATAAAGATCTGCTTCTTCGGGATTTAATCCTACTAATGGAAACAAAACCTCCTTCTCAAACTTAATTCTTTCATCACCTGGAAAAGCCATTGCGATACCGTAATTGGCAGTTCCTTCAGCAATTAAAGATTGCGGGGAAAATAAAGCGTAAACTTTAAACTCAACCCAGCTACGCTTCTTTGCCAGATTAGATTCCAGCAATACATTATAAACATGATGTCCTGGATAACCTTCGTGTGCAGCAAGATCTACAGCACGATCGATATAGATTGGTAAATCGGTATTAACTTCAATCACACTAAAAAAATTTCCTTTATACCAATTGTACGCGCCCCAGGGTTTGTCTTTTACATACTCAACTTTGAAGGATTCCGTTTCTGGAAGTTTAATATGTTCCAGAGTTTTAGTTCTGCATTCTTTAATAGCCGCGTTAAAAATATCTTTAAGTTTATCAGTCGGAATAACAAACTTCATTTTAAATTCATTTAATCTTTTTGCAACATCGCCTTTACCGGGAAGAATTTTATCGAGATCTGCAATTGCTGATTGAAAAAACTCATCATTATGTGTTGGCGCAGATGCATCGTATAATGCTTTTGTTTCTTCATCAAACGGAAGCAGTACTCCGTTTAGCATAAAGATTTTTGTTTTGCAGGCAAGCAATTGTTTATAAAGATATCTAAACCGAAGTGTTTCCAATTCATCAGCTTTATATTCACCGAGAGATTCAAGTTCATTAAGAAGTTCATCTGTTTTGGTGGATAACATCTTATAAGCAGTTGAATCAAATGGCAAATCAGTTTTTAAATCGGAACGCCATTCTTCAGGGCCATAATAAGCATCCACAAAATCAGCATCATACTGACCGATGTTTAAAACAAGCTTTACATAATTTTCTGCTATATTATTCATTTTTAACTCAAGATCGCTTTGAATTACTGATTCTTTTCTTTCACTACACGCTAACAGTGATATTGCTATAATAATTAAAAAGTAGATTTTCATATTTGCTCATTAATGTTTACAAAATTGTTGGAGTGTTGGAATCATGGAGTAATTACACTCCAACATTCCACAATTACATTACTCCATTCTTTTACGTCGTGCATCAATAAAAGATTTAACTGCTAAAATTAAAAACACCAAACACAAAACTGCCATAATTGCCTGTACCGTAACTGCGGCAGGTCTTTCCATTTCCGCACCACCAAGCATTTTAAAGAATTTAATCAATCCGCCAACTGTTCCGGCAAATCCAAGCAGAGTTAAAACAGCGGCACCATGCATTGCGTGCTTTAGATATTTTTCATTTAGTGCCAGCCACCCAAAGAGTAACATTGGAATTCCAAAGAAAGCTGGAATGAGAGCAGTAATACTTTCACTGCTTATTCCAAAGTATCCGTAAAGTCCCATTAAAATAAAAATAACACCGTAAGCGATTGTTAACTTAGCCATTGTGTCTCCATATGTATTAGGAAATAGTCTTTTAAAAATTATAATCTGTTTAATTGCTAATAGAAAAGGGAATTTATGCCTTTAAACTAAATCTGTTCTAAAATTAAATTAATGTCTTTATTAAGTTGTTTAAGATGCTCAGATTTTATTTTCCACAAAATTTCATAATCAATACCGAAATAATCATGCACCAGGATATTTCTAAATCCTATCATTCCAATCCAATCAATGTTTTTATTCGTTGCAATAAAATCTTTAGGTAATTTATTTGAAGCCTCACCAATGATTTCAAAATTTCGAACTACTGCATCTTTTGTTTTGGAATCATCTAAAAAATCTTCAAAAGAAAGGTCTTTAGTGTAATTTAAGATATTTTGAATTGCTTCGTGAATATCCTGTAATAAAAGTAAGACAGATCTCTTAGACATAAATCAAATCATCTTTTATTTCATTAAAATATTTTTCTTTAATCCCATTTCGGGAAACCAAATCAACTTTTCTATTTAAAATTTTTTCAAGTTCATAACAAAGATGAATAAACTCCATTCCAACTGGACGGTCAAACTCAACCATAATATCCACATCACTATCTGCATTATCTTCTTGTCTGCTAATAGAACCAAACAAAGCAAGATACTTTATTGGATAGTCTTTTAATAGAACAGACTTTGCTGTTTTTAGTTTATTTATTGTTAAAGCCTGAGCACTCATTTCTTAAGTCCTGAAAATTTATATAATTAACATAGTTATTTATGCTTTGTGCTTCAAGAATATTTACCTGAGTTGCAATATTAAATATTGAATCCCGTTAACATTAACATTGAACTTATTGTTCTTCACATCAAATTCTTTTCCGCTTACAAGATCTTTTGCTTTACTGATTTTATATACTGCAGGCAAAGAGTAATTAACATTTTGTTCGTTGGAATTTTTATTAACGACTATCAAAACTCGCTCATTCATATCTGATCTTAAATAAGCATAAATATTTTCATCAGCCTGAAGTGTTAAAAAATCACCATATCGCAAAGCTGAATGTTCTTTTCTGATATGAATAAGTTTACTTACATCATCAAAAGTTTGTTTTTCATATTCATTTAACTCATCATCAAATCGCATCATCCGTCTGTTATCAGGATCAGCAGCGCCAGTCATTCCAATCTCATCACCGTAATAAATAATGGGTACTCCAGGAATGGTCAATATGTATGCAAGGTGCAATTTTAATTTATCATAACTTTTAGGATCATCAACTTGTGGCGGATTATTCCATGCAAAATCTCCTGCTCGTCCATCGTTAATTGTAAGATCACCATCAGCATAAGCCATATAACGGATTTTATCATGACTATCCATTATGTTGCCCATCAAATTGTTGTATCCAAAAACCTGAAAACTTTTTTGCATTTGATAATCCAGCAATTTAAACGAAGCATTTTCATCCAGAAAAGTTGGAACCGCAACATCATAAAGATTAAAATTGAACTGAGCACTTAACTGCCCGTTGTTAACATAAGAGGCAATCATATCAATGCCGCCGAATGATTCACCAATCTGGTAAATTTCTTTTTTCTCAGGAACACCAATTTCTTTCTTTAATTTTTTTGTCTGTAATCGCCAGAATTCATTTGGAACATGTTTAACCGCATCATGACGGTAGCCATCAGCGCCAGTAACTTTTAACCACCAAACAGCATTATCAGTCATAAACTCAAGTGCTTCATAAGAACTAACAAAATCAAACGAAGGCATATAAGGTTCAAACCATGTTGTTAAACGATATTCATCCCACAATCTTAAATTTAGTCTTCCGTTTGGCAGATTAAAAGTTCCAAACCAATCACGATGATCTTTCCACATCCAATGTTCTTCATGAACATGATGTGCAACATAATCCAGATAAACTTTTGAATCTTTTTTATGAGCTATATTAATTAATTTTTTTACAAGATTCATATCGCCAAAATGCTCTTCAACTTTGTTTGAAGACACAGGCCAGTAACCGTGGTAACCAGTGTACCAGCGATTAGGTGCCGGATACTCACGATAAGCATTATTTGTATTATCAGCAATTGGAGAAATCCAGAAAGCATTTACACCAAGCTCATCAAAATATCCCTCTTCCAGTTTGTTGATGATACCTTGCAAGTCCCCACCCTGATAATTTGCTGGAGTAAAAAGAGAATCGTGGACAATTGGGTTGTCATTTGATTTATCACCATTGCTAAAACGATCGATCATTATACTATAAATAATGTTATCATTTAAAGTATGAACACCGGATTTACCAGCTATAACACCATCATGTAACTGAACTGTTTGAATGTTACTGTATCGACCCATTCTGTTAACCACAAGTCTCACAGTATGATTTCCGGCAAGCATTTTTTCTTTTACTGTAAGTGTGATTTCTCTGCCGTTGATTTTTATTAGCTCTTTTGAAAATAATTTATTATCAAATAAAGCAATTAAACTTTCTTTGCTTACGGTATTACTGCGATCAACATTTTCAAAGTAAAACTTTAATTCTAATGCGTTACTTGTTTTTTCTGATTCAAGAACGTGAAGAAACATTTTGTCTTTTGCAGATTCTTCAATTATTCTTAGTGAGTTAAAATTACCCATCCCATTAGAAACCTTATCTGGATTTGCAGGATCAACTACTTCTCTTCCATCTACATAAAACTTGTATTCATATCTGCCAGGATCTAATGGAATTTCAACTTCAAGAATGCCATCATCATTTGTGTCTTTCATGAGAAGATTTTGTCTGTCCCAGCTGTTAAATTGTCCGAACAAACTTATTTGATTTTCACCGGGCAGGGGCTTGTAAGTGAATAGATATTTGGGGCTCTTGGTAAGCTTTACAGGAATCTGATAAACCTCTCCGTTATGTTCGAATGAGATTAATTCCATCCCGGAAAAATCCTTCTTGGGAGTTAAGGCCAACTCCATCGCTGCTTTATCATAAATTGCCGCGACATTCTTGCTGGATTTGAACTCAACATTATAATTATTAGAATAAAAAATATCACTCACCATAACTTTTGTAGTTTGATCCTGTAAAAGATTAATTGGCTGAATTAGATCTTGAATTGTCTGTGAAAAGCTTATCGTGGTAATAGTAATAATTGTAAGTAAAGTCTGTTTTAGCATTTTTATTTACCCGTAGTATTGTTCAATTGTTTAACTGCTTAATTGTTGGGCAACAAATCAAATAGAATTAAATTCTTAATTTGATTTTTGCTTGTCTAATTTAATAAAAGAGGATTAAATATTTAGAGGCGAAAAGGTTTATTTACTTTAAATCTTTAATGTCATCAATATAAAAGCAATGATTATGCTTAGTCATCCCAATTCTGGGATAATAATCAACTGCGGCGGGAGCAGAAAGAAGAATAAGTTTTGCTTTCGGGGTTATTTTTTTTGTTTCTTCAATTAGTTTTTTGCCAATTCCTTTTTTTTGATATTCAAGATCAACAGCGAGGTCTGAGAGATAAGTACAGTAAACAAAATCTGTAATTGAGCGCGCAACACCAACAAGCTTTCCATCTAATCTGGCTGTAACTATTAAATTGGCATTATTGCACATTGAAGAAATTCTCTGTTCATCGTCAACCGGTCTGCGTTCAGCAAGAGTGCTGTTCTTAAGTACTTCTATAAATTCTGAAACATCAAGAGATTTTTCAACCGTATAAATTATCTCACTCATACAAGCTCCTTATACTAAAAAAGCGAAGAACAAATTTTTATTCTTCGCTTTAATAATTAATCTCAACTCAGATTATAAAGCGTTATCTTTTGCTGCTTTAGCTATTCTGAATTTTAATACTCTCTTTGCAGGGATAACCATTGTAGCGCCTGTGGCAGGGTTTCTTCCCATTCTCTTCTTACGGTTAACAACAACTAATTTGCCTAAACCAGGGATTGTGAATGCCTTCTTAGCTTCTTTGTATGCTAAAGCTACGAGTTCTTCTAAATACTGACCAGCTAATTTTTTTGTAACGCCGGTCTTCTTTGCCATATGATCAAGAATCTGACCTTTGGTCATTGGTTTTACTGCCATAAATAGCCCTCTCTTTTAATTAATGAATGTTGTTTAATTACAAAGCGAAAATAAATATATTTTATTTCAAATGAAAAGAAATCCAAATAAAAAAAATAATAATAACACTTAGTTCAATACTATAAATTGGGGGTGCAATCCAACAGTAATTTATAAAGGGTTTGGCAATTAACTTTGATGCACATTTGTTAATTCCTTATTTTAATCTTTAATAAAATAAAGTTGATTTAATTTTATATGTTCAGGAATATTTTAGCACTCATAATTATTACTTCTGTTATTGCTGCTGCACAAATTCAGGATTCAGTTACAACAGCTTTTAAAATTTATTCCGATACTCTTTCCATTAATCCAGATTCAATTCTCACAAATGATTCTTTGTTGATAATAACAAAACGAGATTCTATAGTCCCAATTTATTCTTCTCCTTTTACGGACAAAACTTTTATTGCCTCTAATAGAGAACTTCTTAAGCTTGAATATCAATACACAGGAGATTATTTAAGGCTATACCCGTTTAACTTTATCAAAAACTTAGGTTTTACCGGACAGCCAAACGAAACTTTTCTTTACGGTGTTGGGAATGATGCGGTTAGTTATCTTATGGATGGAATTTCATATAATGATAGACAGTCTAATTCTTTAAATCTTAATCTTATACAAAGTGAAGATGTTGATTCAATAGAAATAATTCCATTGCCGCGGGGATTTCTTTATGGTGCTTATAACAATCCGGTTAGTGTAAATTTTATAACAAAAGATTTTATTTCAATTCAGCCTTATTCTCGAATCAGGTTTTATCAGGGTACAAATAGAGATATGATGTTTGATGGACTTTTTAATGCTGTTGTAACAAACAAGCTAATTGCTTCGTTTGATATTACCAACAGAATTTATGATGGAACTTATGACAACACAGATTATTCCATCTGGCAGGGAAAAGTTAAGCTGAAATATTTGCTGTCTAATGCTGTTAATATTATAGCATCATATAATTATAATGATTATTACGCTGGTTACAGCGGGGGAATTGATGTTGATAGTATTGCAGCTTTAGGTGAAAATGTTGATGATGTTTTATATGATTTCAGAGCTGCACCGATGGTTTATCCAAATGGTGAATTAAAAACTTTAACACATTCGCCAAGATTAAGATTTTTAATTAAGCCAACTGAATGGATGAGATCAGATGCCAGTTTATTTTTTATGTTTAACAGAAATGATAAAAACTCATCATCAAATGAATATGCAGAAAACAAAACGTACGGTTTAAATATTCGTAACGATTTTGATTATAGTATTTTCAAATTTCAACTAAATGTTGATTATGAAAAACGAGATGTGTTTTCAAGTAAATCATTTTACAACCCCATTGATTCCATATATTCTAATATTCTACAAAATGATTTTGATGCTGATTTATTTTCTGTATCTGGTATTTTTTCGGCTAATTTAGATGATGGTACTTTCACACCTTCTATTTATTATAAAACAGCAACATATACTAAAAACTTTTCGCAACCCACGGGTTATAGCGATGATAGAATAAGTCATGGAATCGGAGTTGATTTATTATTTAAAATCAAATCAAGCCTTGGGATATATTTAGGAACATCTGTTCTAAATCCATATAATTCGAGCAAGGATTACGCACTAATTGAACTTGGCACAAGGTATCAAAACGAATTTGTACTTGTCGATCTAAAATATTTTTATAATGAATACAACTATGGTTTTTATATCGATACTGGTTTAGATATCAATGATTATATTAGATTTGGATACTTGAACGGATTAGGATTAAATCTAAAATTCAATTATTGGAAATTACTTCTTGAATCAAACTCATCCTATTATTTTTCTGTAGACGATAAACTTGTTGGTGTACCTGATTTTCAAACTCAAACAGGATTGTACTACACAAGCAAATTATTTAATGATAACCTCGATTTGAAAACCGGATTTGTTTTTTATTACACTGGAACTAACAATGCATTTACAAGAGAGCATGGGGTAACCGAGATTTCATCCTCTTACAAATTAGATTTTACTCTTACTGGTGAAATTCAGAAAACTGCGATTGTTTATTTCTTGTTTCAGAATCTTTTGGGAAACGAATATTATATAACCCCATATTATCCAATGCCGGGACGTAATATTAGATTTGGTTTTGCGTGGGAGTTATTTAATTAGTCTTTTGTCATGCCGGACTTTGCCAAAGGCATCCCTATGGGAGATCCGGCATCTAAAAAATATTTAGTGCATAGATTCCCGTTTTCGCGGGAATGACAACGTTGGTGTTACAAACTAAGCATCTCTTTAAACTTAACAGCCTGTCTTCGTGATACCTCAATTTTATGTCCGCCCTTTAACTTTGCAAGCAATCCGCCATTAAGCCACGGTTCAATATTTTCAACCCATTTAAGATTGATGATATGTTTTCTGCTAGCACGGAAAAATGATTTGCGGTCCAATCTTTCATCAAGATAATTTAATGTTCTTAAGATAAGCGGTTTATTCTCATCAAAAAACAATCGTACATAGTTTCCTTCGGATTCCATTAAACGAACTTTCTCTAATTTAACAAACCAGCATTTCTCGCCGTCTTTAACAAACACCTGATCCTCGGCAGTTAATGTTTCATAAGTTAAATCGTGAGTTCTATCTTTACGCTTGCCTTCAATCAATTTTTTTATTGATTCTTCTAATCTTGCTGGCTCAATTGGTTTTAAAAGATAATCAAGTGCATTAAATTCAAAAGCTTTAAGTGCGTACTCATCGTAAGCAGTTGTAAAAATAACCTTAGGAACGCTGTCTAATTCTTCAAGTAATTCAAATCCTGTTTTTCCCGGCATTTGGATATCAAGAAAAATCACATCCGGATTTAATTCGGAAATTTTATTATGCGCATCGTCCGCATTTACAGCTTCGCCCACAATTTCAATTTCTTTAAATGGCTCTAATAATCTTATTAATTCTGTGCGAGCCAGTCTCTCATCATCTATAACTAATGCTTTCATTGCTTTGAACCTCCTATTGGTATTTTAAGCTTTGTAAGAACTGTGTGTTTGTTTTCATTCGTTAATGTTAGAGAAGCATTTTCTCCGTACAATAAAGATAATCTATGTTTGGTATTGCTAACACCAAATCCGCTGGAATTTTTTAAGGCTTCTTCATCAAACTTACCGCTGTTTCTAATTTCGATTATAAGATTTGAACCACTAACCTTTGCATCAACATCAACATCTCCGCCAGCAGTAATTTTTGAAATACCATGTTTGATTCCGTTTTCAACAAGAGTTTGCACCATCATCGGTGGAATCTCAACTCTATCGGCTTCGGTTGTCGATTTTATTTTATAATTAAGTCGTTCTTCAAATCTAATTTTTTCAAGATCAAGATAATCTTGTATTGTTTTTAATTCCTCTGCGAGAGAAACTGTTTCTGTTCTTTCAATCTTTAATGTATAGCGCATAAGATTGGAAAGTTTTGTAATAGCATCTTTTGCATTCTGCGGATCTTCTTCAATTAATGCACGGATGCTGTTCATTGCGTTAAACATAAAATGCGGATTGAGCTGTGCCTTCAAAGTTTTTAATTCAAAATCTTTTACAGCCGCTTCAAAAATTAAAGTTTCAATCTCCGCTTTCTTTGAATTTTCAAAATAGTGAATAGCAAAGTAAATCAAAGACCAAACTAGAATAACACTTGTAATATTTAAAATGCTTGAAATTACTGCCGCAGTCATATGCTGGGAATCTCTTTCAACACCGAGTAGATGACCAGAAATAAAAACCGGGACATAGATTATCAAACCAACAACAAAACTTGCTATTAGAATTCTTGGAATAATTTTTTTGAGTGTGAAATTTGTCCAATTATTTTTTTTGATGTAAAGACGATAAAGATGAGAAAAAATGATTCCATAAATCCCCAATAATATCCAGAGTGCAATTCTGTTTAGTGGAATGGTTTCAAAAGATGAGATAATAAGTAAGTTTACAATTACAAATAGACTCCAGCCAGAAGTCTGAGAAACCCAGTATAAGTTTTTCCTTTTCAATTTATCTATAATATCAGTTTTAGTTACGGGTTTATCTTTACTAAAATTTAATTTTGTATTAAGTATTGCAGTGTTCATATCAAATATAATCTTAACCTTTATAAAAGGGAATCATTTTTAAAGTTTGCAGAGGTAACTTATCTTTTGTGGGATAGAAATTTGAAATGTTTTTTATATATGGTAAAGAAATGTGATGGAAGGGTAATAATGAAATGAAAAAATCAATAACTCTAAAATTTTAATTTAGGGTCAGTTTCCAATTGTAAAATTATTGCTTGAAGTCGTTTATTAAGTTTAGGAATATCATTCTTTGCCGTTTTCCAAACTACTTTATTATCAATCCCAAAGTATTCATGTACTAATTTGTCTCTCATCCCGGCAATTTCACGCCAAGGGATTTGATTATGTTTCTCTTTAATGCCTTTGGGAACTTTTTTACTCGCTTCACCTATTACTTCGATAGATCTGATTACAGCAAAAATGGTTTTATCATCTCTGGAGAATGTTGAAAAGTTGATTCCCTTTGTAAAAATTTGAACGCTTTCACAATACTTAAGCATATCAGATATATAAACAATAGGATCTTTTTTTCTCATACACGGATAGCTTGAGGAAGTATATAATTTTTTAATGTTGGCTTAATTGAATTTTTCATAACTAAATCAACCTTTAAATCGAGTCTATCAGAAATAAAATTTTCAAGCTCGATAAATTTCAATAATCCAGGAGTTTTCGTGAATGTAACTAAAATATCAACATCACTTTTTGAGTTATGAGTTTTATTCGCATACGATCCAAATACCTCAATGGAATCAACAAAGAAATTCTCCCTAATTTCAGGGAGAATAACTTTAAGTTCTTTTAAAATTTGATTTAAAGATTTTTTCATAACGAAATTATATCATTATAAATTATAAAAGCCATTAACAATAACAATAAAACAAGTCCTGTATTCTGAATTGCCATTTTAATCTTTATTGGAATTTCCCGTTTTATCACTGCCTCAACAATTATCATCACCAAGTGCCCGCCATCCAAAACAGGGAAGGGCATTATGTTTAGAATTGCCAGGCTTAAGCTGAGCAATGCAAGAAAATATAAGAAATTCGACATTCCGCTGTCAGCAGATTTAGCAGCAATTTGAGCTATTTTAATTGGACCGCCGAAAGCCTTTTTAAATTCAACATCACCTGTAAAAACTTTTCCTATCATAGAAAAAGTTAATGCAGTCATCTTTTCAATATCTTTCCAGCCGTAATAAACAGATTCAAAAGCGCCATAAGTCCGCATTTGCGATTCACCCATAAACACGGGACCAATTGCTACTCCGATTTTTGCATCTTCTCCGGGAGTAACGGAAAGACTTACTTCTTTTTTATCTCGTTGAACCACAAGCTGCATTTCTTTTTCGGGATTTGCAGAAATAATTTCTGTTGTTTGTTTTGAGCTGTAAAGAGAAACACCATTGAGACTTAATAAAATATCTCCGGCTTTTATTCCTGCTTTCTCTGCCGGTGAATCTTTTACAACTTCACCAATTGCCGGTTTAACTCCATCAGGAACCAAAAACATTGCCTGTGTTTCATCATCAGGTATTAATTTTCGCTCAACTAAAAGATTTTGTTCAACACCACCTCGTAAAACTTTTACATTAATGTTTTCGCCAAGAGTGTTGATAAAAATTTCTGCACGCAAATCTTCCCAGGTAGTAACGCTTTTATTATTTACACTTAAAATTTTATCGCCGGTTACAAATCCGGCTAATGATGCAGGGCTTCCATCTTCAACATAAGCAATAGTTGTGGTTGGAGTGATTGGTTTTCCCTGGAAGAAATTTGCACCCCAGAAAATTAACCAGGCAAGCATAAGGTTCATAAATACGCCGGCGGTAATTACAAATATTTTTGCCCATACCGGTTTTGCACGGAACTCATAAGGCTGCGGTTCTTTTTCTGCAAAAGCAACATCGCCGCTTTCATCAACCATTCCGGCAATTTTAACATAGCCGCCGAGAGGCAATAGACTTAATCTGTAATCGGTGTGTCCTTCACCATCAAAATCTTTTGGAAGCTCGCCAAAAGAAAATCCGGATTTTTTATTATAGCCAAATAATCTTTTTCCAAATCCGATTGCAAAAACATCTGCTCGCATTCCGCTAAGCTTAGCAGCAGCAAAATGCCCAAACTCGTGGATAAAAACTAAAATGCCAATAGTTATGGCGAAATAAATTATATAATCCATATTAACAGGAACTCCTTATTCTAAAACTGTTTAAATTATTGTCTATACTTTTTTATAATCGATCCTGGATACTTGATTCAGGATGCTGGTAAATTATTTATCGCTTAAATGATCAGCTTGAACCGATTGTAAAAAACGATTAATCTTTTTCCCTAATAATTCTATTTTATTGTGAATGTTATTATAAAAAACTTTATCTGTTAATGAACCTGTTTTAAATAAAGTTTCCAAATGATCTAAAGTCTCATCATTAGATGCCAAGGCAAATGTGATAAATCTGATATATTCATTTTTATAATTTCTTCTTCCATATCCCTCAACAATATTTGATTTAACAGATTTACTGGATCTTCTAATCTGGCTGCCTTCTTCATACATCTCAAATTTTGGTAATTCTAAACTCATCTTGTGTAATTCAATTACTACTTCTCTTGATAACTGCCAAATTTCCAAATCTTTATAATTCATTTTTCATTCAACAGATATTGAAATTAAACATTTTCAGTTTATTAATAACCCCTACTTCAGAATCTAGAATCAAGTATCCAGCATCTAGTATCAAGCATCCAGAAGAAACTCTCTCGTTATCTTATCACACTCAAATATCGTTTCAATATCTGGATCGGAGTGATTCTCAATTTTATCCAAAGCCTTATTTATTAAATCAGATATCTGAGCGAACTTTATTTTTTTATTTATAAACTTATCAACTGCAATTTCATTTGCAGCATTCAATATACATGGTGCTGTTCCGCCAGATTTTAGAACATCAAACGCTAATTTCAAACACTCAAACTTATTAAAATCCGGCTCAAAAAAAGAGAGATTATTTATTGCCGGTAAATCTGTTCTCTTAAAATCATTCTGCAATCTTTCCGGAAAAGTAAGTGCATATTGTATCGGCAATTTCATATCCGGTAAACCAAGCTGGGCCTTTACCGATCCATCAACAAACTGAACCATTGAATGAATTATTGATTGCGGATGGATTACCACATTAATTTTTTCAACAGGTAATCCAAATAACCAATGTGCTTCAATAACTTCAAGCCCTTTATTCATCATAGTAGCGGAATCTATGGAAATTTTATTTCCCATTTTCCAGTTTGGATGATTAAGCGCTTCATCCACAGTTGCGTTTTCAAAAAACGATTTATCTTTGTGTAAAAACGGTCCGCCTGAAGCTGTTAAAATTAACTTTTCAACTTCATTTAAATTTTCACCAACCAAACACTGATAAATAGCCGAATGTTCAGAATCAACCGGAAGTATTTCCGCGCTGTTTTCCAGAACCAATTTTGTTACAAGTTCACCCGCAACAACAAGAGTTTCTTTATTTGCAAGCGCTATTCGTTTTCCTCGTTTAATCGCTTCAAGAGTTGGAGCTAATCCTGCAAAACCAACCATTGAACCAAGAAGAATATCATAATCTCTCTGTGATGCAACATTTAATAATTCATCATAACCAGAAAGAACCTCACACAAATTGCCAATGTTAGATTGTAATTCTTTGGCTTTAGATTCATCTGTTACAACAACAAATTCCGGATGAAACTCTTTTATTTGCTGTTCTAAAACATCAATTCTTGAATTTACCGTTAATCCAACAACACTAAACTTATCCGGAAAATTCCTGATAACATTAAGCGTGTTAACACCAATCGAACCTGACGAACCTAAAATTAAAATTTTCTTCATTTTCTTAGAATTTAGCGGTTAAAAGTACCAAAGAATGAGAAGTTTAGCAACGTAAAACTTATAATGATGTGATATGCTTTATTTAGAATTTCAATAAAAAAGCCAATCACTATTAAAGCGATTGGCTTAAACTGATCAAATATAAAAATATGCTAATACGTTATATTAAATGTTTGAACACCATCGGCAGTTGATGTATAAACAGTAACCTTAACTGTATGACCGACACCTGTTTTTGCAGTTACAAATTCAACTAAATAACTGTTTGCAAGGGCACCTGCAACTGGTAAGTCTTTCAGACTAAGACCTGCTGCATCTTCAGGTATAAACTTTATTGTTCCACCAGTGCACTTTGACAAATCCCAAGGACGCTCTCTAGTTGGAGTCCAAGAATAGTAAGAACTATCGCGGCTAAACACAGTATGTACAGTAGATTTACCACTTAATAAACTGCAGCCCATTGCATTGTTCCAAGTTCCATCAGAAAGTGATTGGGTTGGTTCGTCTGTAAAATTAATAAAGACTCTTTGCGCACCAGCTCTCCAGGCATAAACACTATCAGCAAAGATTGCGGCTATAACCCCATTTTCACCACCAGCGTAACCAAAGTTATTTGCCCTTTCTGTCAGAGCAGCACTATCAGATCCGGCAAAATAGTAAGTTCTATATGTACCAGTTTCACGATCTAAATAAGCACTTAGACTTTGAGCATTTGTAAAATTTATTCCGCCATTAACATCTCCATCATAACCAACAATAGCAAACTTAACATCCAAACCGCTGGACTGTAAAAAATTTGCAAATTCAATTATGCTTATTGCAACAGAATCAGCTTCCTGACCCATACTGCCGGAGTTATCTACGAGAAACACAATATCAGCAGTAAGAACATTGCCCGTTCCAACTTTTGTTACTTTTAATCCTTTTACAACACCATCTTCTTGAACAAAAATGTTTGAAGCTTGAGGGTTGCCAGCATTGTAACTTAATGTTAAAGGTTGGTTTGTTGTTGGATCAATTAAACCAAGTAAGTTTAATTTTACTCTGCTGCCGGTTGAAGAAAAAGATGCTGAAGGAAGTACGTTGTTTTTTGTAGGAACTGGTACCGTTACACCAGTTGGATCACCCGGAATATCTGCATTCTGATCATCTGGATTCTCCGCTGTATCGCAAGAAAAATAGATTAAAGAAGTGAATGCTAACATGAGAATAAGTAGTAGTTTACGCATTTTGTTGGTCCTTTTAATGTTTAGGAATAGTTAGTTAATAAGAAATCATTTTCAATTGTACTCTAAAAACAGAGGTTTATAGCCAATCTTTAAAATCATATATGCCAAGATCTAAATAGATAGTCATATCTAAATGATACAACTGTATCAAATTTGATTATTAAATCTTAAACTTTGGTTCGAAATCAAATAAAATGACAAAAAATCAAAGTATAGGTTCAAAAATTATTCCATAATTATTTATTCTATCGGAAACATATTAGAATTTTTAGCATCTTTTAGATAAGAAATAAAAATCGATTTTGCAGCAAGAAGAAAATCAAATAATCGAGTTCACAATCCTCTTCAATAAGTACAAGAAGAGGATTTACAATTACGCATTAAAAATGTTAAACGATAAAATGCGTGCGGATGATATTGTGCAGGATGTTTTTATAAAGTTGTTTGAAAATCTGAATAACATTCACAACAAACAGAGCATACAATTCTGGTTGTTTAAAACTGCACGTAATGAAATGATGAGCTTTTTAAGAAATACAAAAAACAAAAAGCTTATTACTGAAGCTGTGGATATAGAAAACTTTGAGATAGAAAATAAAACTTCGCTTGCTGATGAAATAGAAAACACGGAACTAAAAAAACTGATCTTGAATGAACTTGAAGTTATGAATGAAGATTTTAGTGAGGTTTTTATCTTAAAAGAATATTCCGGATTAAGCTATAAAGAAATAGCTTCTTTGTTGGATATTGATGAAGAACTTGTAAAAAGCAGATTGTATAAAGCGCGGCAGAAATTAATAAATAAAATTTCAAAACTTGTATGATCGTCATTGCGAACCCCGATTCATCGGGGTGAAGCAATCTAAAAATAAATATTAAACCTGGGAACTCATCCCCACCCCTTCTCTTGTGAAGAGAAGGGGCTTTTAGACTTTTTCAAAGTCCCTCTCTTTTTAAGAGAGGGATTTAGGGTGAGTTTTTTAAGGCATTAAACTTAAGTGAATAAATTTATGGTAACCTTATGAACGAAAACAAATTATTAGAAATGATTAACCTCTACTTTGATGGTGAGCTTGAAAAAAGCAAAGAAGTAAATCTCTTTACTCTGCTTGCAAGCGACCAGACAGCAAGAGATTATTTTAAACAGCTAAGTGTTATAAGAAATGCTGTTGATAACTCCGCAGAAGATTTTCCTGCAGAGCTTGAAGAAAGAATTTTAAGATCTGTTGGATCTAAAGCTGCAGCAAAAACAGGAATATTTTATAACATAAAATTCTTTTCTGCAATTTCTTATGCAGCTGCATTGGTTTTACTTTTCTTAAGCGGCTATCTTTTCTTTAAAGTTTCTAACTACCAGGAACGAGTTGATAATCTTTCTCAGCAAATGTTTATCCAATCACGCACTATACAAATGCTTTACAACAGTTTACCCGGAGTTGAAGTTATAGGGACGTTAGATAATAAAGTAATTATTAAACCAAATATTTGAGGTTAAAATGAAAGCAAAGTTATTTTTATTGATTCTTCTTTTTTTAATTCCTTTTGGGTGTAAGGAAGAAAATAGGATTGAAATCATTCCAGCAGATGAGGTTTATTTCGCTCCTGATGAATTGGATGAACCTCCAAGATTAATATCAAAAGATAGCAAGCAAGCGAATAAAGAAATCGTGGATTTAATGTTTTCTATTAATGAAATTTATCAAAAATTGTCTGATGAAGAGAAGAAGGACTTTTCAGTAAAATACCATTTTCTTTTCAATAAAGAGGGGCAGGCAAATAAAATTCAAATTATTAAAAGTAAATATCCACAAATTGATATTCATGTAGCAGAAGCGATAAAGGAGTGGAAATTTGAACCTCCTATTAAAGATGGGGAAAAAGTAAAATTTTTTCTTCCATGGTCATTTGATCCGCAAAAATTGACTGGGCAAATTCCCCTAGATCTAAATGGGGAAAAAGACATCTATTTTGTTGCTGTTGAAGAGATGCCAGAACCAATTGGTGGAATTCAATCAATTCAAAGCAAAATAAAATATCCTGAAATTGCTAAAAGGGCAGGCATAGAAGGAAAAGTGTATGTATTGGCATTTATTAATGAAACCGGAGATGTAACAGACGCGAAAATAATAAAAGGTATTGGAGCAGGTTGTGACGAAACTGCAATTGATGCAATTAAACAAACAAAATTTACTCCCGGAAAACAAAGAGGAAAACCGGTTAAAACTCAGGTTTCTATTCCAATAGTATTTAAACTTCAATAATCATAAATAAAAAAGGAGACGCTATGAAAAACTCATTCTATTCACTTTTATTTTTCTTTCTCTTCTTGGGAGTAAGCGGATTCGCTCAGGAAGAAAAGCTAGATAAATATCCCGAACCAATTGGTGGAATTGAGGCAATGATTAAAAATGTTGTCTATCCTTCTTCAGCTAAAGAAGCAGGCATACAAGGAAAGGTTTTGATTAAAACCATAATTGATGAAAAAGGTAATGTGGTAAAAACAGAAGTTGTACAAAGTGTTAATGCGGATTGCGATAAAGCCGCAATGGATGCTATTAAGAAAACTAAATTCACTCCCGGAATTAAGGACAACAAACCGGTTAAAGGAGAAGTAACAATTCCGGTTATGTTTAAGTTATCTTAAAAATTTACACACCCCTTCTTTTCCCCTCTCGAGAGGGGAATTTAAAAGGGGTGTGTTATTACCAGTGAATAAAGTAAAAAATTAATTTGCAACATTGAATAAAAGCACTCTAGTTTTGTATTACATTTACTCATCATTACAGGGAGTCGAAATGAATATCTTGAAAATATTTTTATTCCTGCCCATACTTATAGTTTTATATTCTTGCCATAGCGATTTAGTAACAAAAAAATACGAAACAACAATTCTCAAAAATGCCGTGTCTTTTAGTATTCCCCAATTTCAGAATGATAAAGAAATTGAACTGATTAAAAAACATAAAGTAAAATCTGTCTCATACATAGCTCAAAATATTGCCGTGAATGAAATTGATAGCTTAACATTTGTGGAATATGATATTGATGGAAAAATTTTAAGAAGAACAACAAAGGAAAATACTACGCAAGGATGTTTGCCTTATATGATGAGACAGGAGTTTACTTATGAAGGGGATAGAATTAAAAAAGTAACAGACTATACTTTTAAATATGTTGCAAACTCAACGCTCGAGAACTGGCTTCTAAGAGATACAACCAATCTGGAAATGTTTGACTGGGAAGACTATAGTTATAATGGAGATACAGTTGTAGTTGAATCTGGGTTTGCAATTCATACTTATATAAAAGATGACAAGGGCAATATTATTAAACGAACAACTTTAGCAAAGACAAACAAACAATCGCTTACCTGTACATATGAACTTGATGAAACAGTCGTTATTGAAAGGATACATAATAGTCTATATGAGGATTTCTCAACTATGGAGTACTCTGTTGATAAAAACTCTGTTCTGCAAAAGTATAGTAGTAATGATAATGAATACTTAACGGAATTTAACTTTGATGAGAAAGGATTTATAAAATCAAAAACTTATTATTTAAATGAAAATAAAGAAAGATTTATAGTGGCTAATTATTCTTATTATTGATTTAAATAGTGCTAATGTTTTAAATCTGGATGAGTTGTTAAAGTAAAAGTAACTATTCTGGTTATGTTTTTGTTATCCAAAATCATTGTTGATATAAAATGAAATTAATTTTTATTACTTCGATTTTCTCAATGTGTCTTTTCTGCTTTCTTTCTTGCTCTAAAACGAAAAAGACAGATGTTTTCACATTTCAGTTTGATAAGCAAGCAACATTAATTGTTAGGTCCAACCCAAATAACAATGAACATTCAATTGTGGGCAGATACCTTACATTCTTACCACCCGACTATATAAATAATCATAAATTCGCAGATACGCTTAATGTAAATAACACAGATGATCTTATTCTTAGCTTTAAAATTAGTAGTCCTACAGAAGCTAGTTTAATCATTGATGAATATTTATGGTTACCCGTATTTTTAGTTCCCGATGATACACTTTATATGTCATTCGATCTATCAGATTCCAGTAAAATAATTCAAAGCATAAGCTTTAAGGGTAAATATGCATCTATAAATAATTATAAAATTAAAAGATATAAAAAGTTTAAAGAGAGTTTTGAAGATAAGTGTGCAGCTTTAAGTAGATCTAACTTATCAGTTATGGAATTACAAAATGCAATTGACTCAGTTGAGAATATAGAGTTGCATTTTCTCAATAATTATCTTGAGAAAAATACATTACCCAATTGGTTTATTAATTATGAAAGAAATCAAATAATTTATAGAGCTGCTTTCGATAAGGCAGTTAAAATAAATTCTTGGAAATGGGCCAATATTGAAGAAAAAATACCAAATAATTATTATGATTTTATAAACGATATTAAAATCAACAATGAAGATGCCTTGATTTCTCAATATTATTATTATTTCATTTGGACATACTTTAATAGATTTTTACCGAATGATATTTATAAAATGGAGGTCAACGAAAGGCGCAAAATTATAGGGGCGAAATATTTAGAAATCTCTGATAGCCTATTAACTGGCGAAATTAAAGATGTCTTTAATGCATTTATCATTTCTCACTATATTATTGATAAAGGAATGTACGAATTAGCTGATGGAATTATTAAAAAACAGAAATTGGGCAAGAATGACTTAAAGTATGCAACCTATTTGGAAAGGTGCCTCAATGATAAATCAACACTTAAGACCGGAGCTAAAGCACCAGCGTTTTATCTTATAGATACAAAAAATGAGTCGAAGTCTTTATCAGACTTTAGTGGGTCAGTACTACTTTTAAATTTTTGGTTTCCAGGTTGTGCCCCCTGCAAACAGGAAATCCCCTTTGAACAAAAATTGGTGAATGATTTTAAGAATAAGAGATTTTATCTTATAAATATCTGCTTCTATAGTTCAGAACTAAATTGGATAAACGCAATTGATAATTTGGGGATGGATGGTATTAACTTATTTGCAAATGAAAACTGGCAGAAAAAACTGATTGAGGATTATAAAATATCCGGATTTCCTCATTATGCATTGGTTGATAAAAATGGAAATATATTTTCGAATCACTCGAAACGTCCGAGTGAAGGGCTAAAAGAGGATATAACAAAGTTAATAAACTTGTAAGTGCAGAAATAACAATTTCGGTTATGTTAATTCTGCAGATTTATTTGAACTCTTCGTTGCAACATTACATCAAACCATTCTAACTTTGCATTACAATTATTTATTATTTCAGGGGATCTCAAATGAAAAGCGGTTTTGCTCTTGCAGTATTGGTTAGTTTAATTTTTTCTTTTTCAAACACATACTCACAAGGTATTTTTTTAGAAAAGGGAGAAGCCGGATTTTTTGTAAATGGAAGTTATTCAAGTTTAGAGATCGGTAACGCAACATCCTTCGGTGGTGGATTTGCATTAGGCGGAGTTATGGAACTTGGATTCTCTAGTACAAATTCTACAATTGAAATAGACCACTATTACTATTCCGATGATGTTGAAGTAAACAGCAAGACAATATCATTGGGAGTTGTTCTCTTAAAGAAAAAAGCACAGTTATCAGTAAACATTGGTTACTCTACTTCCGATATGGGCAGCGATGCTTTACTACTCGGATTTAATGTTGGAAGTGAAATTAAGTTTCACGAACAGTTAAGCTGGTATCCTGTTTTTTCTTTTGCTGTAGGTATTCCCACAGAAGAAGACAGCGGCAATCCAGTTACTGCTTTAGGATTAACAGCACCAATTCTAATTGCTGAACACGTTTATTTAGGACCTGCATTTGCATTATCCGAAGGAGATTTATCCTGGGGTGTTACAGCCGGGATTTTAATTAGTTTTAATACTGTTGGTAATGGAGATAGTGGTTGGTGATAGCCATGCTTATCCTGAACCATTACCAAATTAAAAATGGAAATCAAATTAATATCTTAGTAAAAGCACAAATGTTTTATGATTTACTAAATTACGATAAGGGCTCATTATGAAAATATATTTACTTGCTTTTGTAACTCTTTTGTATTGTCAATTTATATATCCTCAGTCTGTTTCGGGAAAATTGATGAGTTGTACTAATGAGCAATTACTAAGAGCTGACATTCAAATACTCTCAAATGCACCAGGTCTTCCAAAACAAATAGTTAAAGTAATTGAAGTAAGTAAAGAGGGAATATTTAAAATTAATCTCGAAAAAACTGGTTTCTATTACCTCAGGTTTTGTGGTGCTGGTCATAAGCCCTTTGAGGTACCATTTTATCTAAACACTCCTGAAAATATAAACGTAAAAATATATTTAGAGCCAAATAAATTTGATGATAAAAAAGAACTAAAAATTATTGGAGACTTTAATAAATTTTCGTTCGGAAAAAGTGCGGTGAAAATGGAAAAAAATATTGAAGGTAATTATGTTGCGGAAATTACTGCAACTGCAGATACTCTTGCTTATCAGGTTATTGGATTATCTTCTAGGAACAGTTCTGTAAATCATTCCCAAGCGGATTATTTAATTTTAGACGATGGTGGTGATTATATATCAGTTCTAAAAACAAAAAAAGATTCCCAAATAGAAATAGTTTTAAATCCAAATGATTTTGTTAAGAAAGAACAAGATCAGGAAGCAATATTTGAAATTGAAAACATTTCGAAATTAGTTTATACTTTAATTGAAGACGTTAATAAAAGAAATGCGAAAAAGAACGATTCATTTAATCAATACGTAAAAGAAGGTGGTGATAGAAATAAATTTAATTACGATTGGAGCAATGATATAAAGGAGTTAGAAATGTTAGCTAATAATTCACCCAAAGAATTTTTGGCTTATTATTATTTTGCCTTAATTAAACTGACTGGAACAGTCGATTCAACTTACTGTGAAAATATATTAAATAGCTTTTCAGAAAGTTCACCAATCTGGTCAATATCTCCTCAACTTATAAAAAAGATTACTTCATTATTACCTAAAAAAGATCAACTAAATTATTTCGAAAATATTTACAATTATAATCTGGACGAAACTATAAAGCCCTTCATTATAATTGAAACACTTCAGCTTGCTCAAGAATTAAACCGAAATGATTTAATACAGAAATATTACGAACTGTTTATTACCAAATATCCAGATGATCAACTAGCTTCAATGGTTAAGAACGAATATTCACCTGATAGAAAAATTCAGGTGGGGAAAAAAGTTCCAATATTTGATTTCATTTCCGTGGATGATTCTTCTGTAATTATTGATAATGCAAAAATAAAAGACAAAGTTTTTTTATTGGATTTTTGGGCAACTTGGTGTGGCCCTTGCATTGAAGAGATGGAAGAATTACACGAAGCTTATGAAATATATAAATCTAAAGGTTTAAATATAATTAGCGTTTCTATGGACTTTAATATTGCGGATATGTTAAAATTTAGAAAAGAAAAGTGGCCAATGCCTTGGTTTAATAGTTTCCTAAAGTATGACCCTAATAATCAAATTGTTAAGGACTTTGAACTAGTCACGATCCCAAAACCCGTTTTGATTAATAAGGAAGGAACTATAGTCGCAACCGGAATGGATCTTAGGGGGAGTAAATTAAAAGAGACCTTATTAAAAGTTTTTAATAAGTAAAAAAAGCAAAAACATTATATTGGTACGGAATGAGCTGTCTGCCTAATGGCAGGCAAAAAGCTCATTTCCAACTATCTTTCCCAAATTTCTCCCCTTGAATGCCCGTATTTAATTGCTATTTTTATGCTATGATAAAGAAAATTCTTCCTATAATTCTTTTTGCTTTTTCGCTGTTTGCACAGCAAAGTCCAATGGATCAAAACCAATTTATGCTTGCAGAAAGTTATGAGCAAAGAGGGGATTTTGCTAAAGCTGTTGAGATAATTGAAACTCTAAACAAAAAAGATCCAGCAAATATTCAATACTTCAACAAACTTAATTCGCTTTACCTTCAGTTAAAAAAGTATGATGAATCCGCTGCACTTATAAACTCAAGAATAAACATCACTCCGCAGGACATTAGTTTATATGGATTGCTTGGCTCAACTTATTACACTGCCGGAGATCGTACAAAAGCTTACCAGGTTTGGGATGATACTGCTGAAAAGTTTAAAACAAATCCAATGACTCTTAGAATAATTTCTAATTATGCAATTGAAAAAAGAGATTTTGAAAAAGCTATTAAGTATTTGAATCGTGGAAAGGAAATTTCTAAAGATCCGTTTTTATATTCTTATGATCTCGCTGAACTTTACCAGATAACAATGCGTTATCGCGAAGCCGCCGGTGAATATTGTGATTTGATAAAAGCAAATCCGTCGCAGTATCAGCAAATAGAAAATAAAATTCTCTCATACTCGAACAAACCAAATGCACTGGATGAAACGATTGAAGTTGTTGAAAAACATAAATCTGATGACATAAGTTTTTCTTATCTGCTTGCAAGATTGTATATCGAAAAAAAGAATTACGAAGAAGCTTTTGATCTTTTCAAAGAGATAGATAAAAAGCAAAACACCCGCGGTGCAGATCTTTTTTCATTCGGTGATTATGTTTATCGTGATGGTGAATATAGAACCGCCTCTGAGGTATTTAAGTTTCTTGTAGATAATTACAGTGATCAGCAAAACATTCCGCTTGCAAAGTTAGGATATGCAAAAACACAGGAAGCTTTGTTTATTCAAAAATACAATGCGGCAAATCCCGAATGGAAAACATTTTTCATTCCTGCTAAAGTTGAAGAGAATGAAATTGAACCTGTTATAAATGCTTATCAGGAAATTGTAAAAGTGTATCAACACTCCGAAGTTGCCATTGAAGCAAATCTGAGAATGGGAATTTTATATGCTTATTATATTAATGATCTCGATGTAGCACAAAATTATTTTGCTATTATTGCTTATGATTACCCAATGTCAAAATATGCTTCACTCTCTTTTGTAGAGTTGGGCAATATTAAAATGCTGCAAGCTAAACTTGATGATGCTGAAAAACTTTTTCAATCAGTAATCAAACTTCCACGCTCAAATGTAGAAGATAAAAGTTATGCAAACTATCAACTTGCAAGAATATTTTCTTTTAAAAATGATTTTGAATCTGCCCGTAAATATCTAATGTCCATTATGGGCAATCTAAAAGACAACATTGCCAACGATGCAATTGAGTTATCAATCCTATTGAACACCGCAAAGAATGATTCGTCTAACCTTTCGCTTTATTGTTCAGCAGAATTTTTAAATGAACAGAAAAGATTTAGCGAAGCAAAAGATTTATATCTGCAGCTTTCGCAAAATCCACAGGCATTTGTTTTTCATTCGATTGCTAAGCTAAGAGCTGCGGAAATGTTAATTGCAACCGATGCATTTTCGGCCGCAATTGCAGATCTTTCGCTGATCGTTGAAGAAGCCGAGAAAAACATTTATGCCGATAAAGCCTTATATTTGCAGGGTCAGATTTATCAGTATGGTTTGAAAGATTCTGTAAAAGCTGTTGAATCTTACGAGAGTCTGCTTGCTAAATTTCCGAAGTCATTATTTCTGGATGAGGCAAGACAAAATATAATTGAGTTAAAGAAAAAATTAAGTTAGGATAATCGATGTCTAAAAAACCCGGACAAAAAATTGTAAAGTGCTCTTTCTGCGGAAGAGATGGAAATGAAGTCGGAAGTATGATTGCCGGACCCGATGTTTACATTTGCGATATTTGCATCGGAAGCAGTGTTGATATTTTGAAAAATAATCTTGCCGCGTACAGCAATCAGAAACAGGGCAAATGGAATCAGCACACACCCGAAACAATTAAAAAAGCACTTGATGAATATGTAATTGGACAGGATAGAGCAAAAAAAGTTTTGGCTGTTGCAGTTTATAATCACTATAAAAGAATTGGTTCCCGTACAACATTTTTTGAACTTGATGATGTAGAGATTGAAAAGAGTAACATTCTTCTTATTGGTCCAACCGGAGTTGGAAAAACATTGCTTGCTCAAACACTTGCAAAAACTTTAGATGTTCCTTTTGCAATTGCAGATGCTACAACATTAACAGAAGCCGGTTATGTTGGTGATGATGTTGAATCGGTTCTTGTTCATTTGCTTCAAGCTGCTGATTACAATCTTGAACGCGCGCAAAAAGGAATTGTTTACATTGATGAGATTGATAAGGTTGCACGCAAAAGTGAAAGCACTTCAATTACACGGGATGTTTCCGGTGAAGGTGTACAGCAGGCTTTGTTAAAAATATTGGAAGGAACAATTGCGGGCATTCCACCCAAAGGCGGAAGAAAACATCCTGAACAAAGTTTGATTAATCTTAATACAAAAAATATTCTCTTTATTGTTGGCGGCGCATTTGATGGAATTGATAGAATAATTGCAAAAAGACTTAATGAAAACAGAATGGGATTCGCATCAGACCTAAAAGCAAAGACAAAAGAAGATGATTTAATATCTCACATTCAGCCGGAAGATCTTTTAAGATTTGGATTGATTCCGGAATTGATAGGAAGACTTCCTGTTGCAGCTCCGCTTCATCAACTCACTGAAGAAGCAATGCGTAATATTTTAACTGAACCAAAGAATGCAATTATCAAACAATACAAAAAGCTTTTCTTAATGGAAGGAATAGAATTAGAGTTCGATCCTTTTGCATTAGACGCAATTGTAAAAAAATCAATGGAAAGAAAAACGGGTGCGCGTGCTTTGCGCAGTATTGTTGAAGATTTTATGATTGATATTATGTATGATCTTCCAAACAAAAAAGATATTGATAAATGTATTATCACCAAAGATGCAGTTGATAAAAACTCCGAGCCAATTTTTATAAAGAGTGATGTTAAGTCTGCTTAAGATTCATTTATTTAGTAATTAACATTTTTGTCATGCCGGACTTGATCCGGCATCTATTTTTATGATAAACAAACACAAAAAAATATTCTTGCTCTTAATTTTGCTTTCTGTACAAAATCTTGCTCAAAATAAAATCCTAATCCCAATGGATCTAACACAAACAGATCATTTAAAAGCTTATGGAATTACTTTTCACGCTTTAGAAGATGGATTAAAAGCTGATTGGCTCTTAAACTATCGCGGCGGTTCTTTCCTAATAGACAAATCTGATAAAATTGTTTCTGAGTGTTTACTTGAAGAGGTTTTCTTTGAGCAGATAACTCTTGGTCAGGCAGCACAGATTTATGCGGAAGTTCAAAGCGAAGATAACAATATGGATGTTGTTCGATTAGAGAAGGCGCCTAAGATTGCGGTTTATGTTCCGCCGGGATTTGCACCATGGGATGATGCTGTAACTTTGGCTCTTGAGTATGCTAAAGTTAAGTATGAAAAAATCTGGAATGATGAAATTCTTCGCGGCGACTTGGAAAAGTATGATTGGATTCATTTGCATCACGAAGATTTTACAGGACAGTATGGAAAGTTCTTCGCAAGCTTTAGTAATGCGCAATGGTATATCGATCAACAGATTATGTACGAGAACAATGCAAAGAAAAACGGATTCAATAAAGTTTCTGATATGATGAAAGCAGTTTCGCTGACAATAAAAAACTTTGTTGGACAAGGCGGATTTCTGTTTGCAATGTGCAGTGCAACTGATTCTTATGACATATCACTTGCAGCAGAAGATGTTGATATCTGCGCACCGGTTTTTGATGGCGATGCTGCCGATCCTGACGCACAAAGTAAATTGGATTTCTCAAGAACATTTGCGTTTAAGGATTTTAAGATTGATATGAATCCTTACATTTATGAATACAGTGATATTGATATTCAGCCAATGGAAATTGGTTTACAGCAGAACGATTACTTTATTCTTTTTGATTTCTCAGCAAAGTACGATCCGGTTCCAACAATGTTAACACAGAATCATGTTAATGTAATTGAAGGGTTTATGGGACAGACAACGATGTTTAGAAAAAATCTCATAAAAAATTCTGTGATTGTTTTGGCAGAAAGACAGGGAACGGATCAGGTTAGATATATTCACGGAAATTTTGGAAGAGGCACGTTTACTTTTTATGGCGGTCACGATCCTGAAGATTACCAGCATGCAGTTGGTGATCCGCCAACAGAATTAAGTTTGCATAAAAATTCTCCGGGATACAGATTAATTTTAAACAACATATTGTTTCCAGCAGCAACAAAGAAAAAACAAAAAACGTAATACAGTTTGTTGTTGGTAGAGAGTAGTTTGTAGTAAAAACACAAAGGAATTTATGAAAACAATAAAAATCAAAAACAGCAATAAAGAAATTACAATTGGTAAAATAGTTTGTGTCGGCAGAAATTATGATGAGCATGTACACGAGCTTGGGAATGTAATTCACGAAAAACCGGTTGTGTTTTTAAAAACAGTTTCATCAGTGATCTATTCAGGTGATGAAATTGTTTATCCATCATTCTCGAATGATATGCACCACGAAACTGAATTAGTATTGCTGATTTGTGAGAACATAAAAGATGCTGATTCTGAAACTGCAGAACGAGCAATTGCGGGATATGGAATTGGTTTGGATATGACACTGCGAGATGTTCAATCAGATCTTAAAAAGAAAGGACATCCCTGGACAATAGCAAAATGTTTTGATACTTCTACCGTGCTTTCTGAATTTGTTGAAAAATCCTCACTCAAACTAACTCTTGATGAAACAATTTCATTAAAGATTAATGGCGAGTACAAACAAAAGGACCAATTAAATAAAATGCTACATAAGCCGGCAGAGGTTGTTCAATACATTTCTTCATTAATGAAACTTGAAATCGGCGATTTGATTTTTACAGGCACACCCAAAGGTGTAAGTAAAGTTGTTAGCGGCGATAAGTTAGTTGCAGAGCTTGAGGGGATATTAAAACTTGAGTGTAGTGTTCGTTAGCTTGATAGTCATTGCGAGGAGTCTTCGACAAAGCAATCTACAAATTTGAAATGATAGTTAAGATTGCTTCACCCTAATCGGGATTCGCAATGACGTCCGATGCTTATTTATTCAACCCCGCCAAAGCTTTTCTTATAAGTTCTTCCAAAGAATAGTTAGTATTTTCAGAAAGTAAATCGCGCACAACTTTTTCTGCAAGTTGTCTTTGGTAACCAAGTGTTGCCAATGCAGAAATTGCTTCATCTTTTGCAGATGTTATTTTAACTGATCCATCAGCTTTAATTGCATCGACCTTATTTCTTAACTCGAGGACAACTCGCTCAGCTGTTTTCCTTCCAATTCCCGGAATAGCAATTAAACGGGAAACATTTCCATTTGCAATCGCATCCTTTAAATCATCAACAGAAATTCCGGATAATATTCCCAGACTTACTTTGGGACCAATTCCACTAATTGAGATTAACAACTCAAACATTTCTTTTTCAGATTGAGTAAAAAATCCAAACAAAGTTATTGAATCTTCTTTAACACTTGTATGAATAAAAAGCGAAACAATATCTTTATCAGAAATCTTTTCAAATGTGCTGATAGAAATATTTACTAAGTAACCAACTCCATTTACATCGAGAATAATTTGCGTTGGTTTGGATGAGATTAATTTTCCTGTTAAAAAACCGATCATAATTTTTCTTTTGTCAAGCTGAACTTGTTTCAGCTTCTAATAATTTAATTGCAAATCTAAAGATTCCGAAACAAGTTCGGAATGACTTAAGATTTAATTCTTTTAATCTTTCAAATCTTTTAATTCTGTATTACTCTTTCCGGATAAGCTTCAATAAAAGATTTCCAATCCTTTGTTTTCTTTACTGGAGTTTTCATTCTGAAAGCATGGCAAAGTGCAATTGCCAGTGCATCACTTTCATCAACTTTAATTTTTTCTGATTTGATGTTAAGTAAAGTCTTAATCATAAATGAAACTTGTTCTTTACTCGCTGCGCCTTTGCCCACAACTGATTTTTTAACTTCTCTCGGCGAATACTCGCTTGCAGGAACACTATTGTGCAGTGCGCATAGAATTGAAACCCCGCGTGCATAACCAATCTTCATTGCAGATTGAACATTTTTTCCATAGAAAGCTGTTTCAATTGCAAATTCATCCGGCTTATATTTTTTTATGATTTTGCTTATTTCACTGTAGATAATTTCAAGTCGTTGTGGAATTGGTTCCTTAACAGGTAGGTTAATGGATCCACCAGCAACCCTTATGAAGTTATTATTCAAACATTTAATAACTCCGTAGCCAGTAATTCTTGTCCCGGGATCTATACCTAAAATGATCATAGAAATATTTTAAGTTGTTTTAAAAATAGATTCCCACTTACGAGCTTATGTAAAATTTATTGTTCGTCAGTCTGAGCGGAGTCGAAGACTGAAATTTTGAAATAAATTCCCACCTCGTCTTCGCTCGGTGTGACGTTTTTAAAATTATAACACATTCTCTTGTGAGGGAATGACAATAAAAATGTTAGGAATAAAATATTAGAATTTATTCAACAATATCAGCATTTGAAAAAACGTTTTGAACATCATCAAGATCTTCAATTGATTCAATTAGTTTAACAACTTTTTCAGCATCCTCACCTTTGACTTCAATCAAATTTTTTGCAATCCATTGAAGTGAAGCATTTTCTACTGTGAATTTTTTATCAACTAAAGTTCTTCTAACTGTTTCAAAAGACTCAATCGTAGTCTGTACTTCAAAAAAATCTTCTTCTGTTGTAAGATCATCAGCACCAGCATCTAAAACGATTTCCATTACATCATCTTCTTTTTTACCTTCTGCGGGCAATGTAATAATGCCTTTTCTATCAAACATCCATGCAACAGAGCCTGTTTCTCCCATACCAGCGCCATATTTACTAAACAGATGTCTTACTTCAGCAACAGTTCTGTTTTTATTATCAGTAGCAACTTCAACTACAACCGCAATTCCTGCTGGTCCGTAACCTTCATAAGTTAATTCGTGATAGATCACGCCTTCAAGTTCGCCGGTTGCTTTTTTGATTGCACGTTCAATATTATCCATCGGCATATTTTGAGCTTTAGCATTATCAACGGCTAAACGTAATCTTGGATTTCCGTTTATATCACCGCCAGCGCGGGCAGCAATTGTAATTTCTTTAATAAGCTTTGTAAATATCTTTCCTCTTTTTGAATCGAGTACAGCTTTTTTTCTTTTAATCGTAGCCCACTTTGAGTGACCGGACATTACTAATTCTCCTGAATTTCTTTTTGGTTTATCCTTAAATCTTTTAATCTAAGTTGCGGATATGTTCTGCCATCTCTAACAGTTTTATCAATGGTAAATACAATATCCACTTTTAATTTTTTATCTGACAGCAAATCTAAATATTCACGCATATTAAAGCCAATGGTATCAAAAATCTTATCGTTTCCATTTTGTTTAAAACAAGCTATAAGATGTTTATTGCCTACCAATCTTGGAGTGTTAAAAATTTCAACTCCTTCTGAAAGAAATACCGGGCGCATATTTTGCGGACCAAACGGAGCAAACTGATCGAGTATTCTTAAAAATTTTGGTGTGATTTCCGAAAGTTTAATTTTAGAATCAATAATAATCTCAGGGAAAAGATCATCACCCGTAATTGTTTCTTTAACTATCTGATTGAACTTGTCTTTAAAATCCTGAAACTTGTCAAGCTCTACAGCCAAACCCGCTGCAGCCTGATGTCCACCAAAATGAATTAACATATCTTGACATTTTTCTAATGCTTCATAGATATTAAAATTAGTTATGCTTCTTGCAGATCCCTTTGCAATTCCATCAATAGTAGTTAACATAATTGTAGGGCGATAATATTTTTCAACTAAACGTGAGGCTACAATTCCAATCACGCCCGGATGCCATTCTTCCTGGTGAAGAACTATAGCAAGGTCATTTTCAAGATCAATTGAACTTTCTACAAGCTGAAGGGCATTATCAAAAGTATCAACATCTATTTTTCTGCGTTCATAATTTTCTGTTTCAAGAACCTTTGCAAGTGTTAGAGCTTCATTTTTGCTGTTAGTTATTAATAATTCAACAGCTCGTTTAGCATCCCCTAATCTACCAACCGCATTTATTCTTGGTGCGATCGTAAACACAATCTGACCCGAATTTAAATTACCAGGCTGAAGACTGCTACTTTCAATCAATGCAAGAATGCCCGGTCTTGGATTGTTATTTATACTGTCCAAACCTTCTCTAACTAACACTCTATTTTCATCAACAAGGGCAACAATATCTGCTGCACCGGCAAGAGCAACCAAATCAAGATACTTTAATGGCATATCACGTCTGCCAATTTTTTCTGCAACACCCTGTGCAAGTTTAAAAGCAACACCTGCACCAGAAAGATATTTGAATGGATATTTGCATCCTGGTTTTAAAGGATCTAATACTGCAAGTGCCGGCGGTAGTTCATCTTTTGGTTGGTGATGATCGCAAATAATTACATCCATTCCCAATTGGTTTGCATAAGCAGTCTCTTCAATCGCAGTAATACCGCAATCAACAGTAATTAAAAGTTTGGCATTTGTTGTGGATTTGATAACCTCGATACTTTCATTTGAGAGACCGTAACCTTCGGTTAATCTTTGCGGAATGTAGAAATCAACATTTGCACCAAGTTCTTTTAAGAACATATATAAAAGGGCAGTGGAACAAGTACCATCAACATCATAATCACCATAAATGCAGATTGGCTGATTTTCTGTAAGTGCATGTATAACTCTTTTGGAGGCAGCCTCCATGCCGTGCATTAGATAGGGATCGTGTAAGGATTCTAAAGATGGTCTGAAGAAAAATTTTGCTTCTGTGAAGGATTTAATATCCCTTAACAAAAGGAGTTTTGCTAAAATATCAGAAATATTCAGCGATTCAGCAAGTGTTTTTAAAGAATAAGTATCTTCAACTTCTCTGATTTTCCAACGTTTATGTAACATAAGAGAATTAATTATATTTTCTAAGAACAAATCTAATAACTCAATCCTGTAAGCCGAATTCTGTAACCCCGACAAAGCCGGGACGGCAATTATTTATCTTGTTCTGTTGTTACCAACAGACTTAAGCGATCTACCCGAAAATCCAATCTGCAATTAAGCATTAATTCAAAGCGAACAACTTTGCCCCAACGAGTCGGGGAGACTTTCTTACTTGACCTTGCTTCAGGTGTGGTTTGCCATGCATCCGATATTACTATCGAGACGGTGAGCTCTTACCTCGCCTTTTCACCTTTTCCCTGAAAATAAATTCAAGGTAGTCTATTTTCTGTGGCACTGTCAGTCGATAATAGATTACTCCATTAGCTCCCGGGTGTTACCCGGCACCTTGTTCTGTGAAGTTCGGACTTTCCTCCCACCGATAAATCGGAGAGCAATTGCCCGGATTAAGTTATTAGATTATGTCTTTAATAATGAGTTGATACACTGTATCAACCCTGCCAATTACTTTAATAATTTTAAGTATAATAGGTATAAACACTGAGTAAATCAGTGAGGCGGAATATACAAAATTTAGTCTTTGAATTCAGTAAACATCCTAAACAAATTTAAGATGCTTTAACCTCATCAGCGATTTCTTGAGAAATAAGGATCCTTCCACAATACTCACATGTAAAAATTCTGGCGTTTCTTCTGATTTCCAATTGTCTTTGAGAAGGCACAATGTTATGACAGCCTGAGCAAGCCGATCTTCTAATTGTAGCAACCGCTTGCCCTTTTTTAGCTTTTCGAATTCGCATATATACAGAAACATCAGGTTTTTTTATCTGATCTTCAATTTTTTTTCTATCTGCCTGAAGAAGGGCTTCTTCTTTTTCATTTGCTTTTATTATTTCTTTAAGATCAGCCTGTCTTTCATTTAATTCACTTTCAAGTTCATCTAATTTTGGTTTTATTTCTTCAATTTGTTCGGATAAACTTTTACTGGAATCCGCAAGGGCATTATTTTCAGCTTCTAATTTTGCTATCTGTGCATCCGAATGATCAATTTCTTTTGTTAGGGCGTCATATTCTTTATTGTTTCTTACCTGATAAAGCTGAGCTTTAAACTTTTTCTGACTCTCTTTTAATTTTTCAACTTCTTCTTCATTCTGAGCTCTTTTTTCAACTGAGTCTTTTTGAGCAGTTTCTTTTTCAGAAATTTCGGTTTTTAGTGCATTGATACTGTTCTCTAAAGAACTTACCATATTTGGTAAATCTCCGCGTAGTTCTTCAAGTTTATCAAGTTGATCATCAACAAGTTGTAATTGGTAAAGCACTTTTAATCTGTTATACAATTTTTTCTGGCTCCTTAATTATTATAAAAAACTATCGGGTTGGTTGAGCCCGAATACTTATAAACTTTTGTTTTATCCGTTAAGAATTTTTCTAATCTATTTTTTACTTCATCCAAAACCGGAATTTCAGTTTCAAAATGCCCTGCATCAATTAAAAGAATTTCATTCTCTGCATCTTGAAAAGTGTGGTATTTCACATCAGCGGTTACAAATGCATCAGCATTGCTTTGGATTGCAGTATCAAGTAAATCACTTCCTGATCCACCGCAAACCGCTACTTTTTTTATTTTGGATTTTGATCCTTGTGTGAATCTTAAATTTTTTGTCTTTAATGATTTAGTTACAAAAATTAAAAATTCTTTTTGTGATAGCTCATTTTTCAGTTCACCAATTACACCCATTCCATAATTAACATTTTCATTCGTTAGCGGATAAACATCATATGCAACTTCTTCATACGGATGTGCTTGCTTCATCGCCGCAACAACTTTACTAACATCAAAAGAATTAACTAGAACTTCTATTTTAACTTCTTCAACACTTTCAACTTTCCCTTTTACTCCAACTCTTGGATTTGAATTTTCTAATCCCTTAAACACTCCCGTTCCTAAAGTTCTGAAACTACAATTAGAATATTCGCCAATCTTTCCTGCCCCTGCATTATGCATTGCATCTGCAACTTTATCTGCATTAGCAAGCGGAACAAATACAACAAGTTTATTTTGATTTGATGAAAGGGTTAACAGGAATTTTTGATTTATTAGTTTTAGTCTATCTGCGAGTTTAAAACTTACGCCGTCTTTCGTAAAGTCTAAATTGGTATGGGCTGAGTAGAGTGTAATATCTTTTTTAATAAGTTTTTCTATTATTCTTGATTTCTTGTCAGTTACAACATCAAGCTTTTTTAACGATCGAAAGAGAAGAGGATGATGACTGACTATCAAGTTACATTTTCTACGGATTGCTTCACTAACAACTTTTTCATCAACATCTAAACAAAGTAAAATGTTTTTAACTTCTCGGCGCAACGATCCAATTTGCAAACCTACGTTGTCTTTTTCCCAGGCGATTGATTTCGGTGCCCAGTCTTCAATTATTTTAATGATCTTGTCACATCTCATAATAGCAAAAAAAAATGCACCCTTTTTTAGTTAGGATGCATTCTTATAAACTTCTGGTTTTCGCATTTTGACCGTTAAGGTCTTTTTCTGCAAGAAACTTTAATTTTTTCGGGTTTATTCTTCTCATATTTAGTGGCTAAATATAATTCTATTCAATAAAATAAACAATTTTCATTTGCTGTAAATCAAAGCTCAACCCAATTACCATCTTCACGGATTAAATCGATTAGCTCATCCACTGCATTTTTTGCTGGAATATTACGCCGAACTATATTTTTTTCACGATATAAAGTAATTTTATCAACACCAGATCCAACATAACCATAATCAGCATCTGCCATTTCGCCGGGTCCATTTACAATACAACCCATAATCGCAATCTTTACCCCTTTAAGATGTTCTGTCCGTTTGCGGATCATTTCTGTGGTTTCCTGCAAATCAAACAAAGTTCTTCCGCAAGATGGACAGGCGATATATTCTGTTTTTGATATTCTTTGTCGTGCTGCTTGTAAGATGTTGAATAAAAGTCGGTTTACAATTTTTTCCTTAGTTTCAAATTTTTTGATAAAGCTTTTTACATAAGATCCTGATTTTTCATTTTCACTTTTCAAATTATTAACAGATAACCAAACTCCATCACCAAAACCATCAATTAACAATGAGCCCAAATCTGTGGATGAATGAAGCTGTAAATCTTCAAAAGCTATGGTAGGATAATCTCTTTTTAGAATTACGGGATTTGTTACTCCTTTTTCAAGTAATTCAAAAAACACTCTTCGCTGTTCAGCCATTCCATGAAGATTATTAGTTTCTAAAACCAGCACAACAGATTTATCAATTTTTATTTTATTGATAAACTCATTCGACAAATCATCAATACTAATCTTAACAAAGTTTAATTCATTGGACTTCTTGTTTGAATTGAATAATTCTTTTACCGTAACAATTGGACAACTGTTGTAATTGTTTACTAAATCTATCCAGGTTTCAAAATCATAAATTGCATTTAAACCATTTGGGCAATCAAACGGTAAAACATTTTTCCCGAGATAAATCAAATCAGCAGCAATATCAGAAATATTCCATTTATCGCTTGGTTCATCGTATGTGTATCCAATATCAATCAAATCTTTTGGTGATGTAATTTTTCTATTCGAATAATCAGCAACAACTCTTGGAACATTGCTACCACCGATTGATAATACTTCAAAAGATTTTCTTCTGTTATAAACAAAAGGATCGATTGGTGATTCTTTAATTCCTTTTATAGCCTTATGATCTTCTCTTCCTTTGTATCGATTAGCAATAGCTATTGCAACAGGTGCCTCAAATTCCGGATCTTCTGTTAGTGAAACACGAATCGTATCTCCAATTCCATCTTCAAGCAGCGCACCAATTCCAAGTGCTGATTTTATCCTTCCATCTTCACCACCGCCCGCTTCAGTTACTCCAAGATGAAGAGGATAATTCATTTTCTCAGCTTCCATTTTATTAATCAATAATCTGTAAGCCTGCACCATAACTTGTGGATTACTTGCCTTCATCGATAATACAATGTTGTGATAATTTTCATCTTCACAAATTCTTAAAAACTCTAAAGCCGATTCAACCATTCCAAGGGGAGTATCGCCATATCGACTCATAATTCTATCTGATAACGAACCATGATTTGTTCCGATTCGCATTGCAGTACCGTACTCTTTGCAAATCTTTACAAGTGGAGTGAATCTTTCTCTAATTCTATCCAGTTCCTCTTGATATTCAGCATCACTGTATTCAATTAAATCAAATTTTTTCTTATCAACATAGTTGCCCGGATTAACACGTACCTTCTCAACAATTCGTGCTGCCATTTCTGCAGCATTTGGGGTAAAGTGAATATCTGCGATTAGCGGAACATTATATCCGCGTAGTTTTAATTCTTTTTTTATCTCCTCAAGATTTTTTGCTTCATTAATACTTGGTGCAGTTATTCTAACATACTCACAGCCTGCTTCAACCATTCTAATTGTCTGTTCAACTGTTGCAATTGTGTTCATAGTATCTGTTGTTGTCATCGATTGGATGCGGATTGGATTGTTCCCTCCGAGAGGAATATCGCCAATTTTAACTTCACGGGTTTTATATCGTGAGAATTGCGTTAAACTGTTACAGTATTTTTTTATTTGATTTATTGATTCCTGCATTTTCTCTTTGTGTTTATTTTATACTTTTGTGTTTTAGTGGCAAAAAAATCTGCCACCAAATCTCTAAAACACTAAAAGCCACTAATTTAGTTCAGTATCTTTTATCAAATATAAAAATAATTCATTCCACACCGAAAGACTTAAATTACTGAATCTTAATCTTATTATATTTCGGATATGCGAATCCCTGAATCAAAAATAGAAGAAATACGCAATTCAATCAGTATTGTTGATGTAATTTCCGAATATGTGCAATTGCGAAAGCGCGGAAAAAACTTTATTGGCTTGTGTCCGTTCCATTCCGAGAAAACCCCATCGTTTACAGTAACAGAAGAAAAGCAAATTTTCCACTGCTTTGGTTGCCACGCTGGCGGAAATGTTTTTAAGTTTTTAATGGATTACAAAAAAATATCTTTTGTTGAATCAATACAGGAAATTGCCGAGCAGCAGGGAATTGAAATAAGCTACGATGATGAAGGTTACAACGAAAAACAATCCGAGCAGGAAATACTTTACGATATTAACACTGAGGTTGCGAGATATTTTTCAAATAATCTTTTACATGATGCCGAAGGTGAGATTGCAAGAAACTATTTTCAAAAACGAAATCTTAAAGTTCAAACGATGCGATCGTTTGGATTGGGTTATGCGCATAATGGATATGAAAATCTTGTAAACTTTCTTAAAGAAAAAAAGATTGATTTAGAAAAAGCATTACAGCTTGGTTTGATCGGAAGGAACAATGATGGAAGAGTTTATGATAAACTTGCCGGAAGAATAATCTTTCCGATTTTTTCCCCAAATGGAAGAGTTGTTGCATTTGCAGGAAGAAAGCTTCGCGAAGATGATTCAGGTGGAAAATATATTAACTCTCCGGAATCGATTATTTACGTTAAAGGCAGAATTCTATATGGACTTTCGCACGCAAAAGACGATATAAGAAAACTTGATAAAGCTATCATCGTTGAAGGTTATATGGATTTGATTTCACTTTATCAAGCGGGAGTTAAAAATGTAGTAGCGGTTTCCGGAACAGCATTAACTGATGATCAAGCACAATTACTTTCCCGTTATACGAAAAATGTTGTTCTTCTGTTTGATGCTGATGCAGCAGGCATTAAAGCATCTATGCGAAGTATTGAGATTTTATTAAAGAGAGATTTTGATGTAAAGATTTCCACGCTTCCTAAGGGTGAAGATCCTGATTCTTATGTTACAAAGTTTGGTAAAGATTCTTTTGATGAAATTATTAAACGCGCAGAAAATTTTCTTGAGTATCAAACAGAATACTATGAAAAACAAGGAATGTTTGATGATCCAACAAAAATGGCTGAAGCAATTCGCGATCTTGTAAAACCAATTGCATTAGTTAGTGATGAGTTGAAAAGAAATCTTTTGATAAGAAACATTGGTAGAAAATTTAATCTGCGCGAAAAATTAATTGAAGCAGAGTTAGATAAAGCGTTTGATTTTCAGAAGAAGCAAAACAGATTGCAATCTCAGAGAATATTTAAAAAAGAAGAAGCACAGCAGGAAAGTTTAATTCCCAGTGAGAAGAAAACTATTCCGCCGCACTTTTATAACACCGAACGTGAGATTATTAGATTATTGTTTGAGAATAATGAAGAAATAATTGGACTGATAACCTATAACGTTCACGAAGAAGATATACTTGTTGATATCCACCGAAATGTTTTTGAGAAGGTTTATTTTGAATATGAAAATCGCGGGAGTTTAAATCCTGCTGATTTAATTACTTTGTATGATGATGATGTTCAATCTTATTTGCGCGAGCTTACAATTGAAAAATATTCTTTGAGTAATAACTGGGAAGATCTAAATCCATCTATTACTCAAGAAATGATAACAAAAAAATATGCAATTGATTTGTTAGTTAAATACAAACAGATGCATATTGATTTGCGGATAACTGCAAATGTAAATGCTCAGGAAAATGCAGAGAGCGAAGAAAGATTGCTGGAACTGATGAAGGAAAAACACGAACTTGAAAGACAAAGAAAATCAGTTCGCGAAGAACTTGAAAAACAGTTGTAGTGCATGATAGAAGTTCTGTGCTAAAATTGTGGCTGTCACTTCGACCAAAGGGAGAAGTCTGATAATCATGCAGATTCCTCAGTCAAGGACTTCTTCGGAATGGGCATAATAGTCAAAAAGTGTTGCTGGAATTTATATAAGTAATTACATTATATAAATTTACAGGAACAAAACTCAATGGTAGTTGAGAATGATGAAAAAAAACATTGTCCAAAGTGTAGCAGCAATTCAGTT